>NZ_CADFGI010000003.1:0-796745 GCF_902833695.1 Paraburkholderia sp. BCC1876
CCTTGCCATTTACTCCAGTATCCCCAGGACCACCTACCCCTCATCTCGTCGCGCGCATACGCGTTTGCAACGCCGCCGTCAACCTTGCGACGCCAGATTTGAGCGGATCCCCAGCACCATCGACACTGCGAGCTGTCCGAAGAAGACATGCAATTCATCACCACATTGGAAACTGGCAAGAGCAGCTTCTTCTCCCATCGCGATCCGGCGATCGTGAAATGGATGAGCGAACGAAAACTCGGCCTCTGACATGCAGTCTGCCTGGCTCTCAAAGGAGACCCAGGCACCCTATAACCTGAAAGAGCAGGATAATGACCAAAGAAGCTCAGACCATCGTTCGCAACGGCACTAAGCCGTCAATCAAGGGCCCTGAAAGCTGGTTCACCGGTTCCGTTCGTATAGATAGCCTTTTCCAGGCTGAGGAACCGGCGCGTCTCGGCGGCGGCATCGTGACGTTCGAACCCGGTGCACGCACTAACTGGCATACGCATCCGCTCGGGCAAACTCTCGTCGTTCTCAATGGCGTAGGCTGGACCCAATGCGAAGGCGGCCCCCGAACGGAAATCCGCGCCGGTGACATTGTCTCGTGCTCGTGCGGCAAGCGGCACTGGCACGGAGCAGCTGCCACCACGGCAATGTCGCATCTCGCGCTTACCGAATTGCTCGATGGCAAGAATGTTGAATGGATGGAGCCGGTGACCGATGAGCAATATCAGGCGGGGCCGCTCGTCATCGAATAACGGCGCTCCGGGCCTCGACTTATACTTCTCGCGAGGGACTGGAGGTCAATCAAAGGGCGCCGCGCAATGCATCTGTACCGTCGATGTGCGCTTTCGGCGAAAGCGATGAAGGGCACGCTCAATGCCGACTCCAGCGTCTGCCCTGAGAGTCTAATTCTTCTCTGAAACCGGTCGTTCGAATTTCGACGACGTCCGACCGCTTGTGGCTGACCCCGGTCCCCTGGTGACCGGCTCGGATCGACCCGTCGGGGACACACCGGGTCATCTATCGGGCGGCTTTGAGAGGCAAGGCGGTCTCACAGAGCAGCGGCGTAGCACTGCTCTTCGTTCTAGATCGTCACCACAATCTTTCCGACCTGGTTCCCGGCTTCCATATATCGATGCGCTTCGGCAATCTGATCGAAGCTAAAAGTGCGGTCGATCGTTGGCCGTAGCTCGCCTGTCGACAAGCCTTGAGTGATGAACGTCTTCGCTTCCTCCAACCGATGCGGGCTGGTCGTTATCTCGAAAAGTTCGTAGCCGCGTACCGTGAGGTGTTTTCCGAGAATATCCATGACGGGTAGCGGGATATCCCGCGCGTCGAGTGCGCCGTACTGGAAAAACGTTCCATCGTGGCCGAGGGCTTGTAGAAGGCTCCTCGCGTGCGGACCACCGACCGGATCGAAAACCATGTTCACGCCCTTTCCGTCCGTCACATCAAGCAGTTGCTGACGCAATCCGGCATCGTCCCCGACAAAAACGTGCGCCGCGCCTCCTCGCAGCAACGGGTCCTTTTTCGCAAGGCTACGCGTCAAGGCAACAGGCGTCGCCTTCACAAAATTCGCGATCTGTATCGCGGCCATCCCGACACTGCTAGTCGCTGCGCCGATGACAACGGTTTCGCCGGCCTTCAGTCCGCCGAGATTGATGAGCGCGCCATAGGCCGTGGTGAACGCCATCCACGTCGCTGCGGCTTCTTCAAACGATACATTGTCGGGTGTTTTAACGACCGCAGAGACCGGCGCATTGACCACTTCACCGTACATGCCGTAGTCGGCGAAAGAAAACGCCGGGATGATGCCAACGCGATCACCCGACGCGAACCCTGTGACACCGTCGCCGACTGCGGCAACTACCCCGGCGGCTTCATAGCCCAGCATGGCTGGGAAACTCGGCTCGATTACGTACTGGCCGCTTCGATACATCACTTCAGCGCGATTGATTCCAAGCGCTTTTACTTTAATCTGGACTTCGCCCGCTCCGGGTGCTGGGACATCGATATCTTCAATTTGCAGAACTTCGGGACCGCCGACGCGGTGAAAACGAACTACTTTCGACATTTCGCTACCTCTTGAATTGTGACGGCGACCAACATCGCGCCCGTACAACAAGTCTAGGCATATCCATCGATTCCAGTAAGCGGCTATGATTCCAGACATTCCATCCCTGAATTCCACAATCCCGCGATGAATGAAAATTTCGACGGCATACGCGAATTCGTTACAGCGATCGACTCCGGGAGTTTCTCGGCTGCAGCGGAAGAGCTTGGCGTAACCGGATCGGCAGTCGGCAAGAGTATCTCGCGGCTGGAAAAGCGCCTTGGAGTGCAGCTTCTGCACCGGACCACGCGACGTATCGATATGACTACTGCGGGCGAGACTTTCCTTGCGACGTGTCGTCGCGTGCTCGCTGAACTCCATGAAGCCGAGGCACTACTCGCCACCGGCCGTCAGCAGCCTATCGGACGCATGCGCGTCGATCTGCCAACCACCTTTGGCCGACGCCACATCGCTCCGGCTCTTCTTCGTATGGCGCAACGGTATCCGCGTCTGGATCTGTCTATATCACTTCAAGACCGCCCAATCGACCTGGTAGGTGAGGGTGTCGACCTCGCAGTCCGGATCGGCTTGCTCGATGACTTTACTGACCTGGTGGCGCGCAAGCTTGGCCATCAACGTATGACGATCTGCGCCGCGCCCGCTTACCTTGAACGGCATGGCATGCCGGAGTCCATCGACGACCTTTCAAAACATGATTGCCTCGTTGGGTGGCAGCGATTCGGCCAGCCGGGCTGGCTGATTGCGGACAATGGAGGTAAGACTGCGTATAGGGATGTGCGCGCACGTCATGAATTGACAGACGGCGACACGCTCCTTATGGCGTCTATCGCGGGATGTGGGCTGGCTCAACTTCCTGGCTGGTTGTCTATGGAAGCGTTGGCGACGGGACAACTGCGCGAGGTTCTTCCTGAACTTTCGGCCACGATGCCGATTCACGTCATCTGGCAGAAAACTCGGCATCTCCAACCGAAAGTTCAGGTGACTGTCGAGGAACTGGAGACGCTTGCAACGGCCGAGGCGGCGGTATTCCGCGCTTGACTGCATCGCTACGTCCGTCAATGGCCGAACTCCGCATTTCAGCGATCGGCAGCACCCGACCCTGAACGGTCATCTGTAATTCCAGAAAGCAGCCACTCATACTCGATAAACACAGATGCTAATTGCATGCTACGGCACCGCCGGTCGACGTGCACTGGTGCATCGACCAATGACTTTGCCCCGTCAGAGTTGCGCCCCGACTCATCCCGCCGCCCTGTGAAAATGGCGTGAAAATCAGGTCCAACTTCGAAAAATGGCGTTCAGTAGGCGCTGGCGCCAGAGGAGGTGCAGCTCGGATCGATATGTCGACAGCACGATCCCAAGCTTCACTGCCACTGGTCCGCAAGCGCTTCACGGAGTTGATAGACCCATCATTGTTTATAAGGATCTCGACAGTTGCCTCCGGGTTCTCGTGAACCTGATCGATGTCGACTCGCAAATTGCTACTCATGGCGCAAGTGACATAGCCGATCCATTGCGATGCGGTGAGGTTGTTTTGCGTAGGCATCGGCCCTCCTTGCGGAGCAAGGCTCGCCAAGCAATGGTTAATTACTTGCTCGAGGGGTATCGTCGGCACATTGCTTGTAGTCTGTGCAATATCGTTTGCGCACCCCGTTAGCTGAGCAAACACGTAGAAGCAGGCAGCGAGTTTCCAGTTCTTCTTTTTCATGTTCGAATTCAGTGCGTTAATACAAAACGACCCGCCTCCGATTGTCATCGATCTTGGCTACGGTGTCGAACGTCGTTTATGAGGCTTCACGCGACCAAGTGATATAGAGGAACAGCCAGCAAGCAAGACCGCTCACCACCCCAACGGGAATAACGAGCCGGATCAACACTCGTGCGACGTTTCACCAGATAGCAGGTACCGCCCATTTGCCGAGCCTTGAACGGCCGGAAGAAGTCACGCGCGTGATCGCGAATTTCATCGACCAATGTAAAGCACAGCAATAGCTCAGTTAGCGAAATGCTGACGCTCGAAGTACGAAGTCATTGTTAGTCAGCCAGGAGGGGTTGTCGAATGCCTGCGTTTGACCAACCCACGCCGACTGACCACCACCCCACTCCGCCCGGCAAAAACCTCAGCCCTCGGTCTGATGGCAAACCACTTCAATATTGTGCCCATCCGGACCAATAACAAAAGCCGCATAGTAGTTCGCGTGGTAGCGCGGACGCAGACCGGGCGCGCCATTATCTTGGCCACCAGCCTCCAGAGCCTCGCGATAGAAAGCATCGACTTGCTGGCGATTGTCGGCCGTGAACGCCAGATGTAGATGCGCCGGTTTCTCTTCAGTCTGAAACAGGCACAAAGAAGCCTTGTCCGGCGAACTAAGCTCGACACCATAAGTCGGCACCCCCTCCGAGACAACCACTACGCCAATCGGTCCGAGTGCCTTGACGAAGAACGCTTTGCTCGCTGCATAGTCGCTGACGCCGAATTTAACGTGGTCGAACATGAGTGCTCCAGAAGTGTGGGCGCCCGCGCGAGGCCTGACGCGATTGGAAAATCATGGCGATGTTGCCACACGTAGTCACGCGTAACCACCGGTACCAATCCGGGTATGAATTCCATACGATGCGAGAGCCCGTCGACGTCCGGTGTGTTAAGTTTTCGCATCGTCGAATCGGATATTGAAATCCCTATGCGAATTCTTGTGATGGGCGGCACGCTATTTCTTGGCCGTCACATCGTCGAAGCGGCTCTAAGGCGCGGACATGTCGTCACGATCTTCAACCGGGGTCGAGAAAACCCATCGCTGTTCCCCGAGATCGAACGCCTTGTCGGAGACAGGAATTCGAACCTGTCTACTCTGCGCGGCCGCGAGTTTGACGCAGTGATAGATCCGTCCGCCTATAACCCGAAGCAGATCGATCTCGTACTTTCTGCTCTCGGGGTTCTCCCGAAGCACTACACGTTTATCTCCAGCATTTCCGCATATCGAGGCTTTCCGCCCGGCATACGATATGACGAAGACGCCGACTTGCTTCCCGGTAGTCAAGACTACGGCGCGCTGAAAGCGAGAACGGAAGCCGCGATTCAGTCTGCCATGCCGGGGCGCGTCGCGATTCTAAGGCCAGGTTTAATTGTTGGTCCGCATGACCCGACGGGAAGATTCACCTACTGGATTCGTCGCGTCGACGCGGGCGGCCGTGTGCTTGCTCCGGGACGTCGTGATCGTCCCATTCAGTTCATCGACGTGCGAGACCTTGCTGAATGGTCCGTACTCATGGCGGAAGATCGGGTGAATGCGGTTTTCAATGCGGTCGGTCCACAATCGACGTTGACCATGGGGCAGTTCCTTGACGAGTGTCTCGATGCGTCGCAGAGCGGCGCGCGGCTTGATTGGCTCACGGACGAGCAGGTGCTGGCGGCAGGTATCGAAGGATGGACCGAACTGCCTCTCTGGGTCGCTGAAAACGATATTGAAGCTGGCGGCATTTTCCTCGCCGACAATCGCCGCGCGAGAGAGCACGGGCTCGAATTCCGGCCACTCTCACAAACGGTCAAGGATGTACAGGCCTGGAGCCGCACTACTGTCGAGATTAGACAATCGACGCTGCTGGTTCGGACTTTAAGTTCAGAGAAGGAACAAGCAACGCTTGCGCGCTTCGATGGTTTTTAAGCTCACGGCCTTCACAAAGCTCCCGCCCCAAACCAACCTCAAAAACTCCGCACCACCTTCGGCTGCGACCGCAGCAGCAAACAGAACGCAGCGACATGCGTGATCATTAAGAAAGGCACATAGATAACCGGAATCACGTACATCGCACCCAACTCCCCCGCGTGCGCCGGAAGCCCCGCCTGAATCGCGCGGTAATAGTCGAGGACGAGATCCGTCACCCCAACAACATTAAACGCCACGACAAACAACCAGAACAGCGCAGGTCTACGTACCGTCAATAACGCCAGCATCGCCAGCAAGCCCGTCGCGAAGTCACCATACGCAGCAGACACGGCGAAACTCGCAGGCAGATGCGGACCGACAACGCCCGGCAAAATAAACGCCAGCCCAAAAAAACGAAAACTATGGAACGTAGCGATAGCGCGATGCGCATCGAACGCATCCATCGTTTTAAGCCTGGGCCAGACATACGCGCGGAAGCTAAGCAGCCCGGCGACATACCCCAGCGCGAGATGCAACGGGAAGATCGGTTCCGGTGGCATGAAGCCTCCTGTCAGGTGTTATCCGGCGCGTTGAGGGACACGAAAGAGACCGGCCGGCACGACTTCTCATCCGCAGACGTAGGTGTACCATGGCCTCTCTCGACCGACTATTCACCACAATGTTGACGGGCTATGAAGCAGAACTTCACAGTCAGACAAGGCGCGCTCGACGGTGTGGAGGTGTTCCTGAGCGTCGCCCAGCATCGCAGCTTTCGCCGGGCCGCCGCGGAACTCGGGGTGACGCCGTCGGCCGTCAGCCAGACGGTGCGTGTTCTCGAGGCGCGCATCGGCGCAGCGCTCTTCATTCGCACCACGCGCAGTGTCGGCCTGACCGAAGCCGGCGAGCGGTTTTTGGCGCACGCCAAGCCGGCTTTCGAAGAGCTTGTCGCCGCGAGCGAGGTGGCGCGCGGGTTCGGCCAGCGCCCCACCGGACTGTTGCGGCTTTCCGTGCCGCGCGCGGTGTTGCCCATCCTGCTCGAACCGCTGATCGCCTCTTTCTGCCAGGCGTATCCCGAGGTCGAAGTGGAAATTTCCGCCAGCAAGGAACTGGTCGATCTCGCAGCGGAAGGATTCGACGCCGGTATACGCATGGGTCAGTTCGTCGATGCCGACATGGTCGCCGTACCGTTGACGCCGCCGCTTCGTCTTATCGTCGTCGGCAGCCCGGATTACTTCGCCGCGCACAGCCCGCCGGAACACACGGACGATCTGCGCCAGCACGCCTGCTTGCGGTGGCGGCGATCCAGCGGCGCACTCGCGCTCTGGTCGTTCAACGACAACGGCCAGACGATCGAGATCGCCGTGTCCGGCCCGCTCATCGCCAACGATTTTTCGACCATGCTGGGTGGCGCGATCGAAGGTATGGGCCTGGCCCAGGTTCCTGAACCGATGGCCGCCCAAAGATTGCGAGCGGGACAACTGGTGCACGTGCTGGAGCAATTCGCGCCGGTGATACCGGGCGTGTTTCTCTACTATCCAAACCGGCGGCAGATCATGCCGAAGCTGCGCGCGTTCATCGATCATGTGAAGCGCCGCCCGGCAGCTCAGAGCAAAGTGCCGGGGAAACGATGACTGCGGGCACCTTCGGCATGAGTGCTGAAACAGCGATGCGTTAGCGGCAACCGACGCATCGCTGCGCAATCAACCGAACGCTACTGTTTCAGCAACTTCACGATGGTCAACGTTCCATCGACCTCTTCAACGCGAACCTTGACCTTCTCGCCCTCCTTGATCTGACTCACCATCGACGCATCCTTAGCCTTATAAGCCATCGTCATCGCCGACATCCCGATGTTCTTCAGATCGCCATGCTGAAGGGTCACCATGCCCGTCGACGGATTCACTTTTTTTACGACCGCATCGGTGAGCGCGGCGTTAGCCGGCGCCGCGGCATCCATAGCGCCGCCGCTCATCTTCATGCCGGCCATGTCGTCTGCCGCCAGTGCGGCGCCGGCGAGCGTCATCCCCGTGCAGAGCGCAGCCGTCAAGGTGATCAACTTCTTCATTGGTTTTCTCCAGAGTGAGTTTGCGGCACGAGCGTGCCGGTGGGTACTGCGTGAGGTTGAAGCGTTGCTTGCGCGTCGAGTTTCATGCGCGCAACGCGGCGGCGTTGCACCAGCAACCAGGCGGCCGGAATGATGAGCATGGACAGGAGCGGCGCGGTCACCATGCCGCCCACCATCGGTGCGGCGATACGCTGCATGACTTCTGAACCCGATCCATGGTCCAGCATGATCGGGACAAGCCCTGCGAGAACGACCGCGACCGTCATCGCCTTGGGTCTCACGCGCAGCACAGCGCCTTCGCGGATAGCATCGACGAGCGTCGCTTCGGTGAACGGCTCCCCTCTCGCGAGTCGCTCGTTGAGCGCCGCTTTCAGATAGAGAAGCATCACGACGCCGAACTCGGCTGCCACTCCCGACAACGCGATAAATCCCACCGCCGTGGCAACGGACACGGCGTGCCCGAGCATCCAGATCAACCAGAATCCGCCGACCAGTGCAAAGGGCACCGTCGACATCAGCAGCAGCGCATCAGCCGCCGAGTTGAACGTCAGGAACAGCAGCACGAAAATAACGACGAGCGTCACCGGAATCACGGTGCGCAATTTGGCCTCCGCACGTTCCAGATATTCGAACTGCCCCGACCACGCGATCGAATAACCCGGCGGCAGCACGACGTTCCGCGCAACCGCCGCCTGCATCGCTTTCACTGCCGTTTGCAAGTCGGTATCGCGAATGTCGACGTACACATAGCCCGATAAGCGCGCGTTCTCGCTGCGGATCATCGGCGGACCATCGGCGATTCTGATCGTGCCGATGTCGCCCAGCGTGATCTGCGCACCGCCGTCCGTGACGATCGGCAACTGGCGCAGCTTGTCGACCGAGTTGCGGATCTCGCGGGGATAGCGAATGTTGATCGGAAAACGCTCGCGCCCCGCGATCACCTCGCCGACGTTATCGCCGCCCACCGCCGTCGACACGACCGACTGGATGTCGGCCACCGACAAGCCATAGCGCGCGGCCGCCAGCCGATCGATATCGACGTCGATGTAATGGCCGCCATTCAGTCGTTCCGCCAATGCCGACGTCACACCCGGAACGTTCTTCAGAACAGACTCGACCTGCGTCGCGATCCTGTCGATCTGGCCGAGGTCCGGGCCGGAGATCTTCACGCCGACCGGCGTCTTGATGCCGGTCGACAGCATGTCGAGTCGATTGCGGATCGGCGGCACCCAAACGTTCGACAAGCCGGGAATCTTCACGCGGGCATCGAGTTCATCGACCAGTTTCTGAGGTGTCATGCCCGGACGCCATTCGCTGCGTGGTTTGAACTGGATCGTGGTCTCGAACATCTCGAACGGCGCGGGGTCGGTTGCGGTATCGGCGCGGCCCGATTTGCCGAATACCGTTTTCACTTCCGGAACGGTCTTGATGAGGCGGTCGGTTTGCTGCAGCAATTCGGCAGCCTTGTCCGCCGAGATGCCGGGCAGCGCGGTCGGCATATAGAGCAGATCGCCTTCGTCGAGCGGCGGCATGAATTCACCACCGAGCCGCGACAAAGGCACCAGCGTCAGCGCAAGCGCGACCACCGCCAGTCCGATCGCGGCCCACGGACGCCGCAGCGTTGCTTCGAGCATTGGACGGTATAGCCGGATCAACACACGGTTGATCGGATTGGCGTTCTCGCGCGGAATCCGGCCACGAATCAGGTAGCCCATCAACACCGGCACGAGCGTCACGGATAGACCGGCTGCAGCGGCGATCGTGTAGGTTTTCGTGAACGCCAGCGGCGCGAACAGTTTGCCTTCCTGACCTTCGAGCGAGAACACCGGAATAAACGACAGCGTGATGATCAGCAGCGAAAAGAACAGCGCCGGGCCGACCTCGGCCGCGGATTGAGCGATCAGCTCCCAACGCTCGCTAGTCGTGATCGGCGTATCGGGATGCCGGTGATCGTAGGCTTCCAGATGCTTGTGGGCATTTTCGATCATCACAATGGCGGCATCGATCATCGCGCCGATCGCGATTGCAATGCCGCCCAACGACATCAGGTTCGCGTTGACGCCCTGGTAGCGCATCACGATAAACGCGGCCAGCACCCCGAGCGGCAACGACAGGATCGCGACTAACGCGCTACGCAGGTGAAACAGAAACACCGCGCACACCAGTCCGACGATGACGAACTCCTCGATGAGCTTGTCCTTGAGGTTGTCGACGGCGCGTTCGATGAGCTGCGAGCGGTCGTAAGTCGTCACGACCTCGACGCCCGGCGGCAGGGATTTTTTCAGCTCGGCGAGCTTCGTCTTGACCGCCTGGATGGTGGTCAGCGCGTTCTTCCCCGAACGCATGACGATCACGCCGCCCGCCACTTCGCCTTCGCCATTCAGTTCGGCAATCCCTCGGCGCATTGCCGGTCCGATCTGAATGCGGGCGACGTCGCCAAGCAATACCGGCGTCCCGTTGCCGTTCGTGCGCAGCACGACGTGGCGGAAATCGTCGAGCGAACGCAGATACCCCGATGACCTGACCATGTACTCGGATTCGCCCAACTCGACCACCGACCCGCCCGACTCCTGATTCGCCTTGCCGAGCGCCGCGGCGACGCTGTCCTGCGTGATGCCGTAGGCGCGCAGTTTGTCCGGATCGAGCACGACCTGGTATTGCCGAACCATGCCGCCGATGCTCGCCACTTCCGACACGTCGGGCACCGATTTCAGTTCGAACTTCAGGAACCAGTCGTTCAGCGCCCGGAGTTGTCCAAGGTCGTGTTTGCCCGTGCGGTCCACGAGTGCGTATTCGTAGACCCAGCCCACTCCCGTGGCATCGGGCCCGAGTGAAATCGTCGCGCCCGCGGGCAATCGGCTCTGCACCTGATTCAGGTATTCGAGCACGCGCGAGCGAGCCCAGTACTGATCGGTCCGGTCGTCGAACAGCACGTACACGAACGCATCGCCGAACGACGAATACGCGCGGATCGTGGTGGCGCCCGGCACGCCCAGCAAGGTCGTGGTGAGCGGATACGTGACCTGATCTTCGACCACCTGCGGCGCCTTGCCGGGATACGACGCCTTGATGATGACTTGCGTGTCGGACAGATCCGGCAACGCGTCGAGCGGTGTCTGCGTCAGCGAGAAAATGCCCCACGCGGCGACGAGCACCGTCGCAAGCAGCACGAGGAAGCGGTTATGAATCGACCAGCGAATGAGGCGTGCAATCATTGCGCGCCTCCGTCCGGTTCGACGGGCAGCGCCGCAGGTCCCGCGTTGCCGTCGAGTTTCGGCAGCACGGACGTCAGACTCGCTTCCGAATCGATCAGGAACTGCCCCGACGCAACGACCTGCTGACCTTCGGTCAACCCGCGGGTCACTTCGGTGCTGTCGCCGCTGTCGTTGCCGACCGTGATCTCGACGGGCCGCAGCCGGCCGTCGTCATTCCTGACGATCACGATCGAGCGCTTGCCGGTCGTGATGATCGCCTCGGACGGCACCAGCAGCCGCGAGACCGGTTTCGCGCCGCTAACATGCGCGCGCAGCAACATCCCCGGAGTCAGCCTCAGATTGGCGTTATCGATGTCGAGCCGTGCCTGCAGCGTCCGGCTGTCCGGACGGATGCCGGGCAAAATTTCGCGGATGTGGCCGCTGAAGTGCCGCGAAGCGTCGGCGGCGAAGGTCGCGTCGACTTTCATGCCGGGCTGGACCTGCAACGCGAGCGACTCGGGAATCTCAACGATCAGCCATAACCTCGACAACCCGGAGACCTTGGCCAGCGTTTGTCCCGGCGACACCATCGCGCCATCGCGAACATTCAGTTCGCTCAGCACGCCGGCTTGCTGCGAGAACAGCGTGACGTGGGTCTGCGCCTTGCCGCTTTGGTCGAGGCGCGCAATGAAGCCGTCCGGAATCGACAGCGCCTGCATGCGCGCTCGTGCGGCGGCAAGCAGGCCTGCATCCATGCCTCCACGCTTGAGCGCCAGGTACTCTTCCTGAGGCGCCAGCCAGTCGGGAACGAACAGCGACGCAATCGGCGCCCCTTTCGCCACACGTTGCATTGGAGCGCTTGCGTACAGATGATCGATGTAGCCAGTCACCCGCGACTGGACGACATCCGCAATCGATTCGTCGAACTGGGTGGTGCCGATCGCATCGAAACCTGCGGCGGTGTCGCGCCGGATCACCGTCGCGTATCGGATGCCGAGGTTCTGTTGAAGCGTGGAGTCGACTTTGATACCGGCACCGGCACCGGCTCCGCCTCCGCCCTCGTCCGCGAAAACGGGCTGAAGCTGCATGTCCATAAAGGGCGATTTACCGGGCTTGTCGAAGTGCTGCTTAGGCACCATCGGATCGTGCCAATAGAGCACCTTGCGGCCGGTCTTCGGGTCGATCTTGCCGTCAGCTACGGACGGCGTGGCGGCCACGGCAGATGCCATGGCCGCATCGGTTGCTGCGCGATGGACGCCGATCACGTAACCGGCGCCCGACAGCGCGGCGGCAATGAACACGGCCGCCATGGCGCGTACGATCAGTTTCTGGTTCATGGTGTTCTCTTTACTGGCCGGAGGTCAGATCGGGCGGCAACACCTGGTATTCCAGTTGCGCCCAGACGAGGGAAACGTCGCGTTCAAGGTTCAACACCTGAAGGTCCGCTTCGAGCTGTGTGTGTCGCGCGTCCAGCGCATCGGCGAGCGTGCCGGCGCCCGACCGGTAAGCGGCATTGGCCAGTTGCACTTTCTGTTCGGCGGCGGGAAGAACGGCCTGCTTCGCATTGGCCAGACGTTCGCGGCCACTGGCGAGTTTCGCGGTCAGACTCTGGATATCGGCGACGACCTGCCGCTCGGTGTCTTCGTAAGTGAGCCGCGCTTGCGTACCCATCTCGGACTTCTGCCCGACGTCACGATCTTCGACATTGCCACGGTGAATCGGCAACGGAATGGATACCCCTACCGACACGTAGTCCGGAAATCTGCCGCCACTTTTGAAGTAGGTCAGTCCCCAGGTCCAGTTCGGATTCCTGTTGCTTCGCGCGACGTCGGTGTCCGCGTCGGCCAGCGCGATGGCCGCGCGTGCCGCAATCAACGCAGGCTGAACCTGAGCGAGTTGCTCGTCGCTCAAACTGGATACTTGTGATTCAGGTGCCGGCGGGCTCCCGGAAACGTCGAGCACATTGCCTGCCGCTGTCCAGCGCGACAACGCAATCAACGCGGTCTTCTCGTCCTGCCGCGCGTTGATCAGTTCGTCGCGCGCATTGCCGAGCGTCAGGCTGGCCTGAGCGACATCGGCTGCCGTCCCTTTCGCGCCACGGTAGGACGCTTGCCTTGCGCCAAGTTCCTGGCTCAAATGGTCCACCAGCGCCAGGTTCAGGGCGACGGCCTGCTTTGCGTAGATCGCGCCAAGCCAGGCCATGGCCGTTTGTCGACGAACCTCGGCGACCTTTTCGAGGTACGTCGATTGATCGCGCTCCACCGCGCGACTGGCCAGCGTTGTCTGCAGACGGCGCCTGGCAGGCGAGACCCATTCCTGCTGAACGCCGACACCCAGCATCGTGAAATTGTCCTGCCCGAGGGTGTAGGCATTGGGTCCGCTGACAGGCAGTTCCTGGACCCCGAGATTCAGCGTGGGATTGGGCAGTTGGCCGGCTTTGACGACCACGTCCGAACTGCCGCGAACCGAGGCTTGCGCAGCCTGAATCGAGGACGAACGACTGGTGGCAATTTGCAGTGCCTCGTCCAGCGTCAACCCCGTGTTCTGGGCGTGCGCCGCGCGACCCGCCAACAGCCCGAACGCAACAAGGACGGCCCATGAGCGAGCCGAGGCGCGCCGGAATGCCGGCGTGCCGATGATGGAAAGCATGTTCTAACCTCGAATGGTCGAGCCACGTAGGGCCGCGCGAGCGGACACACGGACTCACGTCCTGAAAGAGGACGACATCACCGCGTGAAAGCGGTAAACCAGAGCGATGGAGTTAGAGGGACTGCGGGGGACGCCAGAGGCCATCCGGCGCGCGGAAGGAGAACGACGGTGCGTAGTGGAAGCTGACGGGGACGAACGACCCGACGGGTCGAATCACGGAGGGAGAAGAGACGGGGTGATACAGGCTGCCCATTTGACACTGGGCAGTGACCTTGCACAGCGAGAGCTTCGACTTACCCGGCTCGCTGGTTGAGGATTTCATCACGTCGCAGCCGGGCATGTCGGTCGACATGGCCGCGACGTTGCTGCTCATGGCGGATTCCATCGGGCACTGTCCAGCCGCGCCGCTAGCTGCCAGCCCACTCAGGGGCAGCATGGCACACAGCAGCAAGACGAGGAGTGTCCGCAGAATTTTCATTGCGGCGAGTATAGCGCAGGCATTTCAATCTGATTGCTCAACCCACACCGAGCCATTCCTGCATGACATCGGCGCGCGTCAGAAATGAATCGAGCGATGCATCGAACACGATCTCGCCATGTCCCATCACGGCGACGCGGCTGGCGATATCGCGCGCGATCACGAGCCGCTGTTCGATCAGCAACATGGCCACGCCGCGTTCGCGCAATCTGCGCAGACACGCGGCGACCTGGTCCATGACGAGGCTCGCCAGTCCTTCGCCGGGTTCGTCGATCAGTAGCAGATCGGGATCGCCGAGCAGCGCGCGAGCCAGCGTCAACATCTGCTGCTCGCCGCCCGACAGCGCACCGGCACGCGTGTGCCGACGTTCGCGAAGCACGGGGAAGAGTTCGTAGGCGTCGTCGAACGTGAAACGCGGTGCGCGGTTGCGCGTGCGCGGTGCTACGCCGAGTTGCAGGTTCTCGTGGACGCTTAGCGTGGGAAAGACGTCGCGATGTTCCGGTACGTAACCGAGTCCCAGACGCGCGATTTCGAAGGTGCGCAAGCCTTTGAGCGAGTGGCCCGCGAAACTGGCCTCGCCCTCGCTGCGCACGAGGCCCATTAGCGCGCGGGCGAGCGTCGAGCGGCCCGAGCCATTACGGCCGACCAGCGCGAGTACTTCGCCCGCCTCGATACGCAACGTGACGCCGTGCAGCGCCTGGCTTGCGCCGTACCACGCGTTGAGTCCGCGGATGTCGAGTAAGGCGGTCATGCGCGGGGGCCTTTGGTGAGGGGGGTGCCGTCGCCAAGATAAGCAGCCCGCACCGCCGCGTCCGCGCGAATGGCCGCTGGTGTACCGCTCGCGATGACACGTCCCTGCACCAGCACCGAAATACGATCCGCGATAGCGAACACTGCGTCCATGTCGTGCTCGACCATCAGCAGCGTGCGGCCGGCTGTGGTTTCGCGAATCAGCTCGATCGCGCGCGCGGCTTCCGCGCGGTTCATGCCGGCGGTCGGCTCGTCGAGCAGCAACGTATGCGCGCCGCCCGCGAGCGCAATGCCGAGGTCGAGCGCACGTTGTCCCGCGTAACCAAGCGTGCCGGCTTGCACATGCCGATGAGCGCTCAGGCCGACCGCTTCGAGTACCTGTTCGGCACGGGCGTCGACGGTGTACGAGCCGGTGAAGCGCTGCCACCAGCGCGTGCGATCGCGTTCGGCAAGTTGCGCCGCGCAGCGCAGGTTGTCGAACACGCTCAACCGCGCGAACACACTGGTGGTCTGGAAGCTGCGCGCGAGCCCGCGACGTGCGATCGCGGCCGGCGCGAGTCGCGTGATCTCCGCGCCGAACAGATCGATGCGTCCGGCGTTCGGCCGCGCACCGCCGGCGATCAGATTGAAGAGCGTCGACTTGCCCGCGCCGTTCGGACCGATTAGCGCGTGACGTTCGCCGGGCTGAATCGCGAGGTCGACGCCGCGCAGAATTTGCGTGGCGCCGAAGCGCTTGGTCACGCCGTAGAGGGCGAGAGCGGGGATCATCGCGCCTCTCCCAGGGTCTGCATCTCCGTTGCGGGCATCGCGAGACGTGCCTGCGCGCGAATCGCGTAACGCGCCGCGATTGCTCCCGGCATGGCCAACATCAACAGCACGACGCCAAGCCGGAACGGCGACGACACCACCTCCAACGACAAGCTCGCCACGTTCAACACCGCCCCGTCATCCGCACCGAATTGCACCGCGTAAGCCCATTGCACCGCGAGCACGATTGCCGCCATCCACAGCAACGCGGCAACCGTGCCCCAAGCGTAAGCCGCGCGGCACGCGCGCCAACCGTGCGCCGCAATTCTCGTCGTATGTCGCTGTGCGAAGCCGGCGAGACCATCCGGCGACACCACCACGATCACGACAAAGAACAGCCCCAGATAAAACAGCCACGCGCGCGTGACGCTCGCCACCGCAACGCTGAAAAACGTCAGCACGATCGCGCCCGCTACCGGTCCGAAGAACGCCGCCGTCCCGCCGATCACCGTGGCAATCAGCACCGCGCCCGAGCGCAGCATGCCGACGCTTTCCGTCGATACCAGTTCGACGTTGATCAGGCCCAACGTCCCCGCGATGCCCGCGAAAAACGCGGACAGCACCACCACACCATAACGGACGCGGCGCGGGTAACAGCCGATCGCCGCCGCACGCGCCGGGTTATCGCGCACGGCGTTAGCGAGCCGCATGAACGGCGTACGCGACAGCGCAAACATCGCAGCGCAAGCCAGACAACACCAGACGGCGATCAGCGCGTACGCCTCGCGCGCCGGACCGAAGCTCCAGCTTCCGAGCAATGGGCCGCTCGCACGGTCGATCGCCACGCCCGCTTCGCCGCCGAACCAGTCGGGCAGCGTCCACGCGGCCGCTGCCACGAGTTCGCCGAGACCGAGCGTGATCATCGCGAAGGCCGTGCCCGCGCGCCGCGTCGACACGAAACCGAACAGCACCCCGCACAGCGCGCCGCCGATGCCGCCGATCAACGGCAGCAGCACGAGCGGCACGCCCATCGCATTGAACACCTGCGCGGCGATCAACGCGCCGAGGCCGGAATACGCGGCGTGACCGAACGACAGCAAGCCTGTTGCGCCGAGTAGCAGGTTGTAGGAGAGCGCGAACACGATCATCGTCGCGGTCTGCGCGAGATAGGCGAGCAGCCAGCTTTGCGGCCAGACGAATGGCGGGACAGCTAGCAGGAGGACGAGCGCCAGCCATGGTGTGAGCGCGCGGAGGCATGATTTCCGCGCTTCACGCATGATCGTCACGCCGTCCAAACATCCCGCGCGGACGCAGCGCCAGCATCGCGACCAGCAGCAGATACGGAATCAGCGGCGCAAGCTGCGCGAGCGTCAGCGCTTCCCACTGCGGCGGCAGCGACGCGCCCACCACCGACATCGCATCGCCCAACGACACATCGCTCGCCACCGCAAAAGTCTGCACGCAACCCACCAGTAGCGACGCCGCCAGCGCCCCGCTCAACGAGCCCAACCCGCCGATCACGACCACCACGAACACGATCGAGCCGAGAGACTCCGCCATCGACGGTTCGATCACGAACAGCGGCGCGCCGATCACGCCGGCCAACGCGGCGAGCGCCGTGCCGGCCGCGAACACGCCGGTGAACACGCGTGGCACGTTGTGACCGAGTGCTTCGACGGCGCTCACGTGCGTCAGCGCGGCACGCACGATCAACCCCGCTTTCGACACGCGCAACACGGCATAGAGCACAGCGAGCATCGCCAGCGACACCACCATCATGAAGGCCCGGTAACGCGCGAACGCGGCGCCGTAAACGGTGAACAATGGACCGTCGAGCGCCGCCGGCACCGTCGCCGAAAGCGGGCTTAAGCCCCAGCCGAGCTTGACCAGTTCGCCGAGCAGATAAGCCGCGCCAAAGGTCAGCAGCAACTCCGCGAGATGGCCGTGGCCACGCACGCGACGCAACAGCCAACGCTCCAGCGCCGCGCCGATCAGACCGACGACGAGCGGCGCGATCACCAGTGCGCTCCAGAATCCGGCACGCGCCACCACCGAAAAGCCGACATAAGCGCCGAGCATGTAAAAGCTCGCGTGCGCGAAGTTCAGCACGCCGAGCATGCTGAAAATCAGCGTCAAACCAGCCGACAGCATGAACAGCAGCAAGCCGTAACTGACACCGTTGAGCAGATTGATGACGAGCGATTGCACGCGCCTAATCCGCCTGCGCCGCGACGCTCAATGGTTCGAGCGCCGCACGCAATTCGGCGGGCAGCGTCACCGGACGGCGCGTGACGCGATCCACATAGACATGCACGAAGTGACCTTGCGCGGCGGGCTCAGCGTCGCCCTCCTTGAAGAGCCCCACTTCGTAACGCACGCTCGACGTGCCGAGCCGCACCACCCGCAAGCCCGCGTCGATGCGATCGGGAAACACCAGCGGCGCGAAGTAGTTGCAATGCGTTTCGACCACGAGGCCGATCGTCGCGCCGTGTTCGAAATCCAGCACGCCCGCGCGGATCAGATACTCGTTCACCACGGTGTCGAAGTAGCTGTAATAGACGACGTTGTTCACGTGACCGTAGACGTCGTTGTCCATCCAGCGTGTGGTGATCGGCAGGAAATGCGGGTAGGCGCTGCGCGCGGCGGGGGCGGGTTTGTTCATCGTGGCGTGGAGGTTGTTGGCGGTGTTTTGGGTGCATCGACAGCGGCGTTGCGTGGATTCGCGCGGTGGCGGTGGTCCGCCAGCGCGCTCTGAATGATCTCGCCGAACAGGGTGGCCGAAGCCCGTCTCTGCTTCGTGCCGCCGGGGCTCACTGTCCCGGCTTCTCGACGAACTCGAACGGCAGGCCGCGCCGACGCATCCATTCGCCGAGCGCCTGGCCGGTGCCCGCTCGCCACGGCCGCAATTTAGCCGGTTCCACCAGCCGGTATTCGAGCAGTTCCGGCGACAGCGCGACCGTCCCGTATGCCTTCACGTGATACGCAATGATCAGTTCGTTCTTGCGGATGAATTCATACACGCCGATCAGTTCCACCGTCTCCGCGTGCAGCGAGGTCTCTTCGAGCACTTCACGGGCGATGCCCTCTTCCGGCGTCTCGCCGTTTTCGAGGAAGCCGGTGATCAGCGCGAACATGCCCTCCGGCCACGCGGCGTTGCGCGCCAGCAGAATCTTGCCTTCGTACTCGACGATCGCCGCCACCACCGGCAGCGGGTTGTTCCAGTGGACGTAACCGCACGCCACATCGGGACAGGTCTGGCGGATGCGCCCGCCTTCGTGTTCGGGGTCGGCGCGCTCGGTCAACGGGGTGGCGCAGCGCGGACAAAATTGGTAATCGGTCATGGCGTGAGGGACGTCTCGTTTGTTTTGTAGCGGTTTATGTTTTACGTGTTGCGGGTGTGGGCGGACATGTGCGGACTGGGGCGTGTGCGGCCTGGCTGGAAAGCGCTCAGGCACTCAGGCACGCGCGTTCACGTCGCGCACAGCTCGCGCACTTCGGCGGTGAAACGCTCGACCGTTTCCGGTTGTGTGTCCCACGCGCACATCAGCCGGCAACCGCCCGCGCCGATGAACTCGTAGAACTTCCAGCCGCGCGCGCGCATGGCCTTCGCGGCGTTCGCGGGCAACTGCGCGAACACCGCGTTCGATTCTCGCGGAAACATGATGCTCACGCCGGGAATTTCCTGCAACCGGGTTTGCAGTAATTCGGCCATCGCGTTCGCATGGCGCGCGTTGCGCAACCAGACGTCGTTATCGAGCAGGCCGAGCCAGGGCGCGGAGATAAAGCGCATCTTCGATGCCAGCTGGCCGGCCTGCTTCAGACGATAAGCGAAATCGTCGGCGAGCGCGCGGTCGAAGAACACCACCGCTTCGCCGACCGGCAAGCCGTTCTTGGTGCCGCCGAAACACAGCACGTCGACGCCCGCGCGCCACGTGATCTCCGACGGATGCACGTCGAGCGCGGCCACCGCGTTCGCGAAACGCGCGCCGTCCATATGGACTTTCAGATGACGCCGCTTGGCGATCGCTGCAATCGCGCGCACTTCCTCAACGCTGTAGACCGTGCCGACTTCCGTCGACTGGGTCAGCGTGACGACCTTCGGCTTCGGGTAATGGATATCGGCGCGGCGCGTGACGACCGCCTCGATCGCGTCCGGTGTGAGCTTGCCGCCGATGCCCGGCGCGGTCAGCAGTTTCGAGCCGCCCGAGAAGAATTCCGGGCCGCCGCATTCGTCGGTTTCGATGTGCGCGAGTTCGTGGCAAATCACCGAGTGATACGACTGACACAGCGACGCAAGCGCCAGCGAGTTGGCCGCCGTGCCGTTGAACACGAAGAACACTTCGCAGTCGGTCTGAAACAGTTCGCGGATGCGGTCGCAAACCTGGTTGGTCCAGGAGTCGTCGCCGTAGGCCGGTTCGTGGCCGCTGTTGTTGGCGGCGATCAGCGCGTCGAGCGCTTCGGGGCAGATGCCGGCGTAGTTGTCGGACGCGAAATGTTGCATGACTAGACGCGCCCGGCGACAGGCGCGTTGGGATGACGGGGAAGCGGTTATTTTAGTGCGCTGGGGGGATTTGGTCTTTGGGGGGCGGGTCGGGTGACTGTTGTGGCGTGGTTGGGTGGGGAGAGTTGGGATGACTGTTGTCGCGAGGCCGTGCGCAGGAGCCGGCTGCTTGTTCGCCGTGGGCCGGGCGCGGAGGCGAGCAGTGTGTTTTCCCCCGCCCCGGTCATGCCATCAGGAGCATCCGCAATCGGGCATGCGACTGCGGCCGTGCGGCCAGTGCGCCACAGCGGTCAGGCCGACCGCGCCCAGCAACAAGGCTCCCGCTGCCAACCACAAAGCTAATGAGAACGAGCCGGTGTGTTCGGCGATCGGTGCGGCCACCAGCGGGCCGATGATCTGCCCAATGCCGTACGCCGCTGTCGCGTACCCCATCAGACCGGCGGCATGGTCACCACGTAAGTGCCGCGCTTCGCGCATCGCGAACAGCGTGATCGCGGTGAACGGCAGGCCGATCAGAATGCTACCGAGCGAGAAACCGCCGGCGGTCGGCCATACGATGCCGAGCGCGATACCGCATGCCTGCAGTACGTAACAGCCCGCGAGCAACGTACGGTTGTCCCAGTGCAGCGGCAAACGCGCCGCCAGCAAAGCACCGACGATCAGCGCCAAACCGAACATCGGCCAGAACAGGTCGGGCCAGGATGAGCCCGGCAGCGCGTGGCGCGCGATCACGGGCAGGAACGTCGCGGTGATGATGTAGCCGAAACCTGGCACGCCGTAGAGGAGGACGAGCCAGAAGGCGTCGGCGCGGTGCGGGACGCGGGTGGTGAGGGGCTGGGTTGTGGGGCGTTGGGCTGCCGCGTGTTGGGTTGCGGCGGCCTGAGTTGCGGCGTGTTGGCTCGCGGCGCCCTCTGTTACCACACGTTCCGTTGCCGCATCTGCTGTTGCTGCACGTGCCGCTGCGGCGTCCGCCGCCGCTGCGCCCTGCCGCGGACCCGCATTCGCCGCCCCACCATCCGACGCGCCGCCAAACACCGACCACACCACCACCGACAAAACCGCCGCAATCAACCCGAACCCGATCCATCCCACGGTGGGTCCCAATCCGCCCGCGGCACTGACCAGCAAGCCGGTCCCCGCGATGCCCACGCCCGGTCCCGTATAGATCACCCCGCCCCACCCATGCGCGCCGAGTTCATGAAGCCGCCGCAGTCCCCATTGGGAAGCGAAAACGAACGTCCACGCACTCACCGCGCCGGCGATGAAGCGCACCACCGCCCACACCCAGAACTGACTCGTGACGCCCATCGCCAGCGTCAACAATACGGTCAGCACGAGCCCCGCCCGCACCATGCGGGCCGCCTCGACCCGCCTCAGCGCTGCACACGCCACCGCGCCCACGAAATAGCCCGCGTAGTTAAACGATGCCAGCCACCCGCCATGCTGGATATCGATTTGCGGCTGCCCGTACGCGCTGCCGTGGAGCATCAACGGCAATAAAGGCGTGAACGCGAACCGCCCGATGCCGAGCGCGACGGCCAGCGTCACCATGCAGGCAAGCGCCGCGCGGCGGGCCGCATGGTTTTCGGCGGCGCGGTCTGGCGCGTCGTGGGCCGTGTCGGAGGCGAGTTGGTTCGTGAGCATGGCGGTAGACGGCAACCGGTTCGCGGTCACCGTTTCAGGTTGGGTTCAATGCATATTAGCTTGACCTTTCAATCATTAAAAATGAATAATTACGATACCACCCATCGCCAGGAGAGATCATGGATCTGGCCGCTTTGACCATATTTCGGGCTGTCGTGCGAGAAAACGGCGTGACGCGCGCCGCTGCCAAGCTCAATCGCGTGCAATCGAACGTCACCACGCGCATCAAGCAACTGGAAGAGCAACTGGGCACCGACCTGTTCATTCGCGACGGCCGCCGCCTGGTGCTGACGCCGGCCGGCGAGACGCTGCTGCCCTATGCGGAGCGCCTGCTCGCCCTCGCCGATGAGGCGCGTCACGCGGTGCGGGAGGATCGTCCGAGCGGGCGTCTGCGTTTGGGGACGATGGAAAGCGTCGCGGCCACCCGCCTGCCCGGATTGCTCGCGCGCTATCACACGCAATGGCCCGATGTCGCGCTGGAACTCGAAACCGGCACCACCGGCAAGCTGATCGAGCGCGTGCGTGAATTCGAGGTGGACGCGGCCCTGGTCGCGGAGCCGCTCGATCCGGCCGCGCTCGGCGAGTTGTTCGAGACGGTGCCGGTGTTCACCGAAGAACTGGTGATGCTGACGCCGCGTGAGCATCGGCAGATTCGGGAGGTGCGGGACATTGCGCTGTCGACGCTGGTCGCGTTCGAACTCGGCTGCGCTTACCGGGCGTACATCGAGAAGTGGTATCTGGAGCACGGTGTGCGGCCGGCGCGAGTGCTGGAGCTAGGCTCCTATCACGCGATCGTCGCGTGCGTGGCGGCCGGTGCGGGCGTGGCGGTCGCGCCGCGGTCGGTGCTGGACCTGCTGGCCGATTCCAGCAATATCGCGGTTCACCCGCTACCGGAGATCGAGCCGATCGAGACGCTGCTGGTGTGGCGTCGCGGGCATTTTTCTTCCGCGCTCAATGCATTGAAGAAGACGCTGACGGCGAAGGACGGAGAGGTAGAATCCGCGGCGGTTGCTGCTGCCTCGGCGGCGGCCTGATGTTTGTGCGCTCTGAAGCGTCAGCACAAAAAACTTAGGCCACGCAACACGCCGATGCTCCGGCGCGCTGCGTGGCCCGATCAAACCCGAATCAAAGCTGCGCTTCGACCCAACCCTTCACGCCAGCCAATGCAACAGGCAGGTTCGCGGGTTCAGTACCGCCGGCCTGGGCCATATCCGGCCGACCGCCGCCCTTGCCGCCGACTTGCTGCGCGACAAAGTTCACCAACTCGCCCGCCTTGACCTTCTTGCTGGCGTCAGCCGTCACGCCGGCAATCAGGCTGACCTTGCCGCCTTCGACGGATGCCAGCACGATCGCCGCGCTCTTCAACTTGTCCTTCAGCTTGTCGACCGTCTCGCGCAGCGTCTTGACGTCCGCGCCTTCGAGCATGGCCGCGAGCACGTGCACACCGGCGATTTCGATCGCCTGACCGGCCAGCTCGTCGCCCTGGCTCGACGCCATCTTCGACTTCAGCGCGCTCAGCTCTTTCTCGAGCGACTTCACCTGATCCTGCACCTGCGTGATGCGCTGCGTCAGTTCCGACGGCTGCGCCTTCAGCGCGGCCGCGGCCGCATTGATGCGCGCGTCGAGATCCTGCACGAAGCGCACCGCGTTGTCGCCCGTGATCGCTTCCACGCGACGGATACCCGCCGCCACGCCACCTTCCATCACGATCTTGAAGAAACCGATGTCGCCGGTGCGATGCACGTGCGTACCGCCGCACAATTCACGCGAGAAGCCGAGATCAAGCACGCGCACCTCGTCGCCGTACTTTTCGCCGAACAGCGCCATCGCGCCGCCCTTCACCGCGTCGTCGTACGGCATGACCTGCACGATGCCGGGCGCGTTTGCCAGCACTTCGGCGTTGACGATGGCTTCGACCTGACGGATCTGGTCGTCTGTCATCGGCGCGTTGTGCGCGAAGTCGAAACGGGTTTTCTCCGCGTCGACCAGCGAACCCTTTTGCTGCACGTGCGAACCGAGCACTTCGCGCAGCGCCTTGTGCATCAAGTGCGTGGCCGAGTGATTGCGTTCCGTGCGGGCACGACGCACCGCGTCGATTTCCGCCTTCACCACGTCGCCCACCTTCAGCGTGCCCTGTTCGAGCGTGCCGTGATGACCGACCACGTCGGCCTGCACTTTCAGTGTGTCCGCTACCGCGAAGCGCACGCTAGCGTTGGCCAGCACGCCCTGGTCGCCGACCTGGCCGCCCGACTCTGCGTAGAACGGCGTGTGGTCGAGCACGACGACAGCCTGTTGACCGTGTTCGACTGCCTGCACCGACGCACCCTCGACATACAACGCGATCACCTTCGCGTCGTCGAAAACGACTTCTTCGTAACCGTGGAACGTGGTCTTCGCGCCCGAGTATTCGAGGCCTTGCGCCATCTTGAACTTGCCCGCCGCGCGCGCCTGTTCGCGCTGACGCGCCATGGCTTCGTCGAAGGAGGCTTCGTCGACCGTGATTTCACGTTCGCGGCAGACGTCTGCCGTCAGATCCAGCGGGAAGCCATACGTGTCGTGCAGCTTGAACGCGAGTTCGCCGTCGAGCGTCTTGCCGCCCTTCGCTTCGAGGTCGGCCAACGCGCTTTCGAGAATCGCCATGCCGTTCTCGATGGTCTCGAAGAAGCGCTCTTCTTCCTGACGCAACACGTCGGTCACGCGTTGTTCCGCTTCCTTCAATTCCGGATACGCGTCGCCCATTTGCGCGACGAGGTCCGGCACCATGCGATGGAAGAACGAACCCTTCTTGCCCAGCTTGTAGCCGTGGCGAATCGCCCGGCGCACGATGCGGCGCAGCACGTAGCCGCGACCTTCGTTGCCCGGAATCACGCCGTCGACAATCAGGAACGAACACGCGCGAATGTGATCGGCGATCACCTTCAGCGAGTTGTTGGTCAGATCCGTCACGCCGGTTTCGCGGCCGGCGGCTTTGATCAGCGCCTGGAACAGGTCGATCTCGTAGTTGCTGTGCACGTGCTGCAGCACGGCGGCAATCCGCTCCAGACCCATGCCGGTATCGACGCACTGCTTGGGCAGCGGCGTCATGTTGCCTTGCGCGTCGCGGCTGAACTGCATGAACACCAGGTTCCACACCTCGATGTAGCGGTCGCCGTCTTCTTCAGGCGATCCCGGCGGGCCACCCCACACGTCCGGGCCGTGGTCGTAGAAGATTTCCGAGCACGGGCCGCACGGGCCGACGTCGGCCATTTGCCAGAAGTTGTCCGACGCGTAGCGCGCGCCCTTGTTGTCGCCGATGCGGATGATGCGCTCGACCGGCACGCCCACTTCTTTCGCCCAGATGTCGTGCGCTTCGTCGTCTTCGTGATAGACGGTGACCCACAGCTTGTCTTTCGGCAACTGGTAGACGCCCGTCAGCAATTCCCACGCGTAATGGATCGCGTCGCGCTTGAAGTAGTCGCCGAACGAGAAGTTGCCCAGCATTTCGAAGAACGTGTGGTGACGCGCGGTGTAGCCGACGTTTTCCAGATCGTTATGCTTGCCGCCGGCGCGCACGCTGCGCTGCGAGGTCGTGGCGCGCGAATACGGACGCGATTCCGCGCCGAGGAACACGTCTTTGAACTGCACCATTCCCGAATTGGTGAAGAGCAGGGTCGGGTCGTTGCCGGGCACAAGGCTCGACGAGCGAACGATCGTATGGCCCTTCGATTCGAAGAACTTGAGGAATTTCTCGCGGATTTCGGCGGCTTTCATAGCGTGCGGGGGACGGTCCTGGCTGTGACCGGCGGCATCGTGGGATGCGCCAAGTGTCTGTTTCTTAAACGACTGATTATACGGGATCGGCGCCCGTGCGCGACGGCCTGTCCGCCAGTTAGCCGTTCGGCCAGGTTTGAGCGGGCAGCGCGAGACACGGCGCGCGCAATCAGGGTACGCGATTCGTCCTATGCCGTTCGGCCGACTGCGCCGGCGCGCGGGAATCGCTTAAGATTGCCTCCATCCGCGGCGCCGTGCGCGCTGCTTCGGCTACCTAGGAGACATCGAACAACATGGGCGCTCTCAGTCATATCCGCGTGCTGGACCTCACACGTGTGCTCGCCGGGCCGTGGTGCGCGCAGACGCTTGCCGATTTCGGCGCCGACGTGATCAAGATCGAACGCCCGGAAGTCGGCGACGACACCCGGCACTGGGGCCCTCCGTATCTGAAAACGCCGGACGGCGCGGACACGCGCGAGGCCGCCTACTACCTCGCGGCCAACCGCAACAAGCGCTCGGTCACCGTCGACATCGCCTCGCCCGAAGGCCAGCGGATCATCCGCGAACTGGCCGCGCAAAGCGATGTGGTGCTGGAGAACTACAAGGTCGGCCAGTTGCAGAAGTACGGTCTGGATTACGCATCGCTGAAGGAAGTGAAGCCCGATCTGATCTACTGCTCGGTGACGGGGTTCGGGCAGACCGGCCCGTATGCGCAGCGCGCGGGCTACGATTTCATCGTGCAGGGCATCGGCGGCTTCATGAGCATTACCGGCGAGCGCGACGGCCAGCCGGGCGGCGGTCCGCAAAAGGCCGGCGTGGCGATCGCCGACCTCATGACCGGCATGTACTCGACCGTCGCCGTGCTGACCGCGCTCACGCACCGCGACCGCACGGGCGAAGGTCAATACATCGACATGGCGCTGCTCGACGTGCAGGTAGCGATGCTCGCCAACATGAATTCGAACTTCCTCGCCAGCGGCCAGCCGCCGGTGCGCTGGGGCAATGCGCATCCGAACATCGTGCCCTACCAGACCTTCCAGACCAGCGACGGCTGGATCATCGTCGCGGTCGGCAACGACGGGCAATTCCGCAAGTTCGTCGAGGCGGGCGGCCGCCCGGAACTGGCCGACGACGAGCGCTTCGCCACCAACCCGGCGCGCGTGCGTCAGCGCGAAACGCTCGCGCCGATGCTTGCCGACATGGTCCGGCTACAGGGCAAACATCAGTGGATCACGGCGCTGGAAGCGGCGGGTGTGCCGTGCGGGCCGATCAACGATCTCAACGAAGTCTTCGAGAACGAGCAGGTGGTGGCGCGCGGCATGCAGATCGATCTGCCGCACCCGTCGGCCGGCGCGGTCAAGCTGGTGCGCAATCCGATCCGGATGAGCGGCACGCCGCCCGAAGCGCTGACTGCCCCGCCTACACTGGGTGAGCATACGGAGAGCATTCTTCGTGACGTGCTGGGGTATGACGAGGCGCGGATCGCGGCGTTGCGCAAGCAGTCGGTGATTTGAGGCGGAAGAGCGCACGGAGCGTCTTGAGGCCTGCGCCGCGGCGTTGTGGTGCGGCGTTGTGGTGCGGCGTTGTGATGCGGCGTTGTGATGCGGCGTTGTTTTGGCGTCGCGGCTCAGGTTGGCGGCACACCCAGACTGGCGACACGCGTTAGGCCGCAAAATGCGGAGCAACGCGATCTGCCCTCGTGTGCCGCGAAAATCGGCTCAGCCTTCTTCGCCGAACGACCCGAGCCAGCGGCGTCCTTCTTCCCAATCGCCGAGTCCGCTATCGGCATTGATATGACCGCGCGGGCCGATGCCAATCCAGCGGCTGCCCCAGCCGCTCGCGCAGTTCTGTGAGAACGGCTCACTGCCGTACGGATCGTCGCTGCTCGCCACGACAATGCTGGCAAACGGCAAGCGCGTGAGCGGGATCGGTGCGAAGCCGCCGGCGTCCTGCGGGAAACGATTGCCGGAAGAATCGGGCACGGCCACCAACAACGCCCCCGCCACCTTCGCGAGCTGCGCGGCGCTCGCGTAATGCGAGGCCCAGAACGCCGTTGTCAGGCAGCCGAGACTATGTGCGGCGAACACCACGGGCGCATCGACGGCGCTCACTGCGGCGTCGAGCGTGCGGCACCACGCGTCGCGTGAAGGATGGTCCCAGTCCGGCATCTGAACACGCGTGAAAGCCGGATCGAGCGCTTCCCAGCGGGTTTGCCAGTGGCCTGCACCGGAGCCTTGGTAACCGGGTAGTACGAGTAGGTTGAGTTTTTGTCCGCTCATGCGTTCAATGTGGTTAATCGTGAAGCCGTTGATACGTTGATTCGCTGGACGTCGATCCTTGATCCTTGATCGTCGATCGCGAAACCCCCGCATCACCGTATCACACGCCCCACCCCCACGCCACGCGGGTCCGCAGCCGGCTCGGGCGTCGTGCCCTCCACGCGGATCATCTGCACGTCGCCGTTGAACGACTGGCCTTCGAGCGTGTAGCCCTTCGCTTGCAGTTGCTCGGCCAGCTCACCGGTGATCGGACGATACGGCTCGAAGTAGATCGTTTTCTGCGGCAACAACTGGTGATGAAAACGCATCGCGGCGAGCGCGTCCGTCGGCGTCATGCCGAAGTCGAACAGATCGGTCATCACCTGGAAAATCGAGGTCAGAATCCGCGACCCGCCCGGCGTGCCGATGACGAGCGCGATCTTGCCGTCCTTCAGCAGCAGCGTCGGCGTCATCGACGAAAGCGGGCGGCGGCCCGGCGCCACCGTGTTGACTTCCACACTGCTCGCACCGGATGGGTTCGCGCTGGCCGGTTTGGTGACGAAATCGTCCATGGCGTCGTTCAGCAGGAAGCCGCCGCCGTCCACCACCACGCCGGAGCCGAAATCGCCGTTCAGCGTATAGGTGTTCGACACGGCATTACCCCACTTGTCGACCACGGAGAAATGCGTGGTTTGCGCCTTTTCCGGCAACGCATCGCCAAGCCCGGGTTTGACCGGCTTGGCGCCGGGAACCTCGTCGGGCGTGACTTCGTCGGCGCGTTGCGCGAGGTAGGCGTCGTCGATCAGTTTGTCGACCGGCACCTTGTACGAATCCGGATCGCCCAGGTATTGCTGACGGTCGGCGAACACGCGGTCCTCGATCTGCGCGATCAGGTGGATATACGGCGCCGAATTCAACGCGAGACCGTCGAAAGCCTGCTTCAGATCGGCCTTCATCTTCAGCATCTGAATCAGCCCGACGCCACCCGAACTCGGCGGCGGCGCGGTGACGACCTGGTAGCCGTTCCAATCGGCGGTGAGCGGCTGGCGCCACACGGCCTTGTACTGGATCAGGTCCTGCTTCGTGACGAGTCCGTGGCCGTACATCTGCTGCGCGATCAGATCCGCGGTGCGGCCTTCGTAGAATTCGCGGCCGCCGTCGCCTGCAATGCGCGACAGGGTTTGCGCAAGCTCGGGCTGGCGATACGTCGCGCCCGCTTTGAGATTCGAGAAGTAAGCGTCGAAATTGGTCTTGCCGGCGAAATTCTTCGCCGCCGCGTCGTGGCGCTGCTGCAGCCACGGCTCGACCACGAAACCATCGGTGGCGTAACGGATCGCGGGCGCCAGCACCTGTTTCCACTTCAGTTTGCCGAAGCGCTGCTGCGCCTCCCACATGCCTTCGACGGTGCCCGGCACCCCTACCGCGCGATGCCCGACCACGCTCATGCCCGGCACCAGGTTGCCCTTGTCGTCGAGGTACATGTCGCGGGTCGCCTGCTGCGGCGCGCGCTCGCGGTAGTCGAGAAAGTACGGCTTGCCGTCCATCAACACGGTCATGAAGCCGCCACCGCCAATGTTGCCCGCATCCGGACGGGTCACGGCCAGCGTGAAGGCCATCGCGACGGCGGCATCGACCGCGTTGCCGCCGGCGGCGAAGATCTGCTGCGCGGCGTCCGCGCTGTAACGATCCGGCGCCGCCACCGCTGAAGCATCCAGCACGGCCTTGGGCAGCGGCGTTTTCGCGAGCGCAGCGACCGGCGAGAGACTGGCTGCGGCCAGCGCGAACAAAGCTGAAACCGTCACGATCCGGGCGAAAGAAACAGAAACGAAAGGCGCGCGACGCGCGTGGTGGGTCGGGTCAGACATCCGAGATACTCCGGGAACGATGGGCGCCATCGGCACCCGAGCGGCTGAAGCTCGGGCAACGCGGCAAAGGGCGGTGCGGCCGGCGCGGACGGCGGCTACGTCAGCTCGCGCGGCGCGTTTGGACACAAGCGGCACCACCCAGGAAAAATAGAGCGGCGGATTCATGAGGCGGCGGAGCGCAACCCACGCTCGCCACGCAGCACGCGGCGGACTCCCGCCAGCGCGGTCATCGGCTTCGGCTGACTGGCGCATTACCTACGCCATCGCATTGGCCGACGCATCAACCAACGCATCCGCCCGAGGCCAACGGCGGACACACCACGCCGCTCGCATCCTAAGTCGCCGCCCTGCCCCCGAACAAACCGTTTTACCTCCTGTTACAGCACCTTAAACGCAGCTTGCGGCAAGCGTCCAGACCCTCGAAAAACCGTAGAAACCGCTCGAACGTTGGCTGCGCGCCGCACTCGCCTGTCGCAAAGGGACGCGTCAGGTAGAATTAACGGATAAGTGGGCGCATTGCGCGCCCCGACCGACTTTCACCTTCTCGCATGAATACCGAACGCAACGACGCGCCAGCGGCATCCAATTTCATCCGCAACATCATCGACGACGACAACCGCACCGGCAAGTGGGGCCAGCGCGTCGAAACGCGCTTTCCGCCCGAGCCGAACGGCTATCTGCATATCGGTCACGCCAAGAGCATCTGCCTGAACTTCGGTGTGGCGCGCAGCTACGGCGGCGTGTGCCATCTGCGCTTCGACGACACCAATCCGGAAAAGGAAAGCGTCGAATACGTCGACTCGATTATCGACGCCGTGCGCTGGCTCGGTTTCGAGTGGGAAAAAGACGGCAAGGAACAGCTCTACTACGCGAGCAACTACTACGACAAGCTGTACGAGTTCGCCGAACTGCTGATCGAACGCGGCAAGGCATACGTGGACAGCCAGTCGGCCGAAGAAATGCGCGCCAACCGCGGCTCGGCCCAGGAGGTCGGCACGCCGTCGCGCTTCCGCGAGCGTTCGGTGCAGGACAACCTCGACCTGTTCCGCCGCATGAAGGCCGGCGAGTTCAAGGAAGGCGAGCACGTGCTGCGCGCGAAGATCGACATGTCGTCGCCGAACTTCAATATGCGCGACCCGGTCATCTACCGCATCCGCTTTGCGCATCACTACCGTACCGGCGACGCCTGGTGCGTGTACCCGATGTACGACTACACGCATTGCATTTCGGACGCGTTGGAAAACATCACGCATTCGCTGTGCACGCTCGAATTCGAAGACCATCGTCCGCTGTACGACTGGATTCTGAACGAGCTGGCTGAAGCGGGTATTTTCACGCGCCCGCTGCCGCAACAAATCGAGTTTTCGCGCCTGAACCTGACCTACGCGATCACCAGCAAGCGCAAGCTGCTGCAACTGGTGACCGAAGGCCATGTGGAAGGCTGGGACGATCCGCGTATGCCGACCATCGTCGGCGTGCGTCGGCGCGGCTTCACGCCCGAGGCGATCCAGTTGTTCTGCGAGCGTATCGGCGTGACCAAGGTCGATTCGTGGATCGACATGAGTGTGTTCGAAGGGGCGCTGCGCGACGATCTGGACGACAAGGCGCCGCGTACGGCGGCCGTGCTCGATCCGGTCAAGCTGATCATCGACAACTTCCCCGAAGGTGTGAGCGAGCCGTGCACTGCGCCGGTTCATCCGCATCATCCGGAACACGGTGTGCGCGAGTTTCCGATTTCACGCGAACTGTGGATCGAGCGCGACGACTACAACGAAGCGCCGCCGAAGGGTTATTTCCGTCTGTTCCCGGGCAACAGGGTGCGACTGCGTTACGGCTACGTGATCGAATGCATCGGCGCGGATAAAGACGAGAACGGCAACATCGTCGCGGTGCATTGCAATTACTTCCCGGACAGCAAGTCGGGCACCGAAGGCGCGAACAACTACAAGGTCAAGGGCAACATTCACTGGGTCAGCGCGGCCGCCGCCTACCCCGCCGAAGTGCGCATTTACGACCGTCTGTTCAAGGAGCCGCAACCGGACGCCGGTGGCCGCGAATTCCTCGACGCGCTGAATCCGGACTCGAAGCGCGTGGTTCACGCGTATCTCGAACCGGGCGCGCAAAATGCGCTGCCGGAGCAGCGCTATCAGTTCGAGCGCCATGGCTACTTTGTCGCGGACCGCGTCGACTCGAAGCCGGGCAAGCCTGTGTTCAACCGCATCGTCAGCTTGCGCGACAGTTGGGGCAAGCCGGCGTAAGCTTGAGCGACTGCCGGTCGTAGCGCATCTGAAGTCGAAGACGGCGTGCATCTCGTTGATGGGATGCACGCCGTTTCGTTGCATCATGTTCCATCGACAGTGACAGCGCGCCCATCCGGATGCGCCAGTCCCGGAGGTCCGATGAAAATTGCTGCCCGCCGCGGGGCGAGTACCGGTGAGCCGACACACGTAGCGCGCAACGCGCATGACCTGCTTGAGGTGCGTGAAGCGCGTCAAGCGCGTGCCGTTCATGCCGTCGGCATGACGCACGCCGCCGCCCGCTTCGCTCATCGCGCGCTGCGGCGCAGCCGGCTCACCCGGCTCACGGCGCTGGCCACACTGGTCGCGTCGTTCACCGCCCCCGCCCGCGCGGACGAACTCACCGGCACCCTGAAAAAAATCCACGACGACGGCGTCGTTGTGCTCGGCGTGCGGGAAGCGTCGATTCCGTTTTCCTACTTCGACGGCAAGGGCACGGTCGGCTATTCACAAAGCATTGCGCTACAGATCGTCGATGAAATCAAGAAGACGCTCGGCATGCCGCAACTGAAGGTGCACGAAATTACCGTGACCTCGTCGAACCGCACGCCCATGCTGCTGAACAACCAGATTGATCTGGAATGCGGCTCGACCACGCATACCGTCGAACGCGAAAATCTCGCTGCCTTTTCGAACAGCTTCTTCCAGTACGCGGTGCGGATGATCTCGCGCAAGAGCAGCGGCATTACGGATTTTTCGGACCTGGCGGGCAAGGCGGTCGTGACGACCGCAGGCACTTCCGACGAACGCCTGCTGCGCCGTCTGAATACCGATAAGCATCTGAATATGCGCATCACGAGCGCGCGCGATCATCCCGAGGCGTTCAACGCGGTCAAGGACGACCGGGCGGTAGCGTTCGTGATGGACGAGCCGATCGTGTACGGCTTCAAGGCAACCGATCCGCGTCCCGACGACTTCGTGGTAACCGGCACGCCGCTGGGTTACGAGGTCTATGCGTGCATGTTCCGCAAGGGCGACGAGCCCTTCCGCAATCTCGTGAACGGTGTGATCGCGCGCGGCCAGACATCCGGCGACGCGGAACGGTTGTACCGGCAGTGGTTCACGCAGCCCATCCCGCCACGCGGCATCAATCTGAATTTTCCGCTGTCGGAACAGAATCGCGCGTTGTTCGCACATCCGAACGATCGCGCGCTCGATTGAGATTCAGCGCGAGGTCCGCGATGCAGGCAGCGGCGCTACCGCGTTCACTCCGCCGCGATACCTAGCGACCGATGCAAATCCGCAAGCGACAGCGTCGTCTGAAAAAGCCGCGTCAGACTGCGGCTCGCATAACGCTCGACTTCGTGCGGCGCGGCCCAGCGGTAGGCATCCATTTCGGGAATCAGCGTGCCGTCCGAGCGGCGCGGAAACAGCGATGTGCAGGTGCATGAACTCAGATCGAGTTCGTCGGCATTAGCCCGCGCGCCGAACAGATGCAGATCCTTATCCCGTCGGTAGACGAACAGGCCGAGGTCTTTCAGCCGCGCCGGTTCGATAGCAATCCCGGTTTCCTCGACCATCTCACGCAGCGCCGTGACGTGCGGCGCTTCGCCCTCTTCGCCGTGCCCTTTCGGAATGTCCCAGTGCGAGGTCTCGGTGGCATGCGCGAGCAGCACGCGGCCGTCCGGATCGAGCAGCACGATACCGCATGAAATGACCCGCGCGCTCATCGACGGTTCGCGCCGCAGCGCGCCATGGCATCGAACCGCGCGACCGGCAGGCCGGCGCGCGTCGCCATTACGGCAAGCATGCTCAGTGCTTTTTCTGCAATTGCCAACTACCTTCGCCCTGCTTGCAGAATTGCGGGCGCAGGGTCATGGATTGGCCCTTCGCATTCAGCACGACGCCGACGTCGCGGCAGGTCCGCTCGCCGTCTTTGGCCGTGCCGGCGACGGTGATCGCCGCGTCGATTTTCACGCTGTTGCCGGTGCCTTCGTTGACCCAGTTCGTACTCTCGCCGTCCTGCTTGTCGTTCAACGCGGCGATGACGGCTTTCTTGACCGAATCGATGTCGCGCTGCTTCATGTAGGTGATCGGCGTGTCATTCAGAAAGCCGAGGTTCGCCGCTTGTGCGCTGAGCGCACCGCCCAGCAGCAGGCCACCGACGGTCAGATGAAACAGGGCACGGGTTCGCATCGACATGAAGGATTCTCCTCGAAAGTGTTTCAGGCGGTCGACGAGCGCGCTCGCCGCAACTCGTGATCTGGACCCCAAAAGCATAGCATGTCGCCCTCGACGTGACCGAGCCATGCGCGTTTGCAGTGACCTGCGGCAATCGGCGTTGTAACGCGCATGCCCGCTACGTCGGCCTTTGTTCATGGCGCTCATGGCGTGGACAGCGCGCGGAGAGCGTGGAGCGCGCGGACAAACAGGCACGCGTCGCATTTAATTTTAAGACGAGTCCCATGTCCGCTTGAAGTGCGAATTTTTAAGATGGCTCTATTGCGCTTCGGCGCCCTCCACGCGTCAAATCCCTCGTCATGGACTTTTCCCTTGCCCTCGAAACCTTCGCCGTAGCACTTGCACTGCTTTGCGTCGCGCTCGTACCGGTTGCGATCCGCCGCGATCCGGGCTTGGCGCGACGTATCGTCAGGATGGACGGTCTGCCGCTCGCGCGTTGGCCGAACCTGCTGACGCGGGTCGGCTTCGCCTGTCTGCTGGCGTCTTTCGCGCTGTTTTTCGTCACCTGCTATTACATCCTCGACGGCGCGGGTTACTGATCAGGCGGCTTTCCCGCCCCGTTCAGTTTTCAGTTCGCCCCGGCCTTCGCGGCGCCATTGGCCGCCACATTGGCTGCGCTGCCACCCGCTGCACCCTCCCCCTTGTAGCCATCCGTCAGCGTCTTCAAAAACGCCACCACGTCCTTGATCTCGGCCTCGTCGAGCGACGGCTTGTCGCCCGGCTTGCGATCGAACGGCGGATCGGTATTCAGATTGACCCAGTAGCGCGGCGGCAAATCGTCGAACTTCTGCACTTTGCCTTTGGAAACCGGATAAAACTTCTCCGGATTCGTATCGCGCTCGGCATAGAAACGCACCACCTGATCGAGCGAATGATAGATGCCGTTGTGGAAGAAGCTCTTCTTCAACGCGACGTTGCGCAACGTCGGCGTACGGAAGATGCCGCAAAACTCCGCGCGTCCGCCGAGATCCGTGCGCTCCGGACCGCAGGCGCCGAGATCGTAAAAGTGCGGGTCGTGATTCACCGCCAGCGCGCGGTTGCGCGGCACGCCGATCGCGATCAGGCCGAAGTCGCTGAACTGCGGCGGCGCGCCGTCCTTGGTGCGCTGGCTGATGTGGCAACTCGCGCAATTGCCTTTCTGTTCGTCGGTGAAGACTTGCAGGCCGTGCAATTCGGCTTTCGTCAGTTGCGCCTTGCCCGCGAGATAGGCGTCGTACTTGCTGGTGTACGGATAGAACAACTCGGGCGTCTGCTCGAAGGTTTCGAGCGCTTGCAGCACGGCGTTGAAAGTGGCGTCGTCGTTGTCGAAAATGTGTTCGCCGAAGGCCTCGCGAAACGCCTCGGCATAAGGCGCGGCCTTAACCGCGGCGCTCACCTTGGCCGGCGTGCTACCCATTTCGAACGACGACAACAGCGGAATCCGCGCCTGGTCGCGGCCACGATCGACCCGGCCGTCCCAGGTCAGGCCGCCGGTCGGGCCGGCGTCGACGCTTTCGTCGCCTTCGTCGTCGGACTCGTGATAGTGCTCGGCGAACGCCGGCACCGATTGCAGATACTTCAGCGTCGGCGCGGCGCGCATGCCCGTGCGATGCATGTCGTTGCCGCCCAGTTGCACCGCCAGCGCATTGGCCGGCGAGAACGCATGGTCGGGACTATGGCACGACGCGCAAGCGAGCTTGCCGGAGCCGGAGAGCGACGCGTCGAAAAACAGTTGCTTGCCGAGCGCCGTCATCTGCTGGACGGCTTTGTAAACTTCCGCGCGGGTCTGGCCGGCATCGTGAGCGGCATTCTGGGCCGCGACCGGGACCGCGGACGCCGCGCCGGGCACCGCCGCCGCGCTGGCTTCCACCCTGGCTGCGGTAGTCGCCGCAGGCGTGCCTGCGTCGCACGCGGCGAGGCTCAACGTGACGCCGACGAGCGCAAGCGTGATCGCCAGCGCCCCGCCGATTCCCTTGCTCCCGGCCGACTCCGCGTGTCGCCACGCCCCGAGCCGAACCGCCGTTTTCCGAATCCCCGCAAGACCAGGCCGCATATGAATGATGTGAGTTGCCGATAGTGAAGTCCGCGAGCGTATTTCATTCACATGTCGCTTAAATGACATAAAGCCGACGAAAATACAGACAACCAAGCAATTCGTAATTAATTACATCTTTCTGTCAAATTCCCTGGCCAAACTTTCGCCGGCGGTCATCCGTGTAAGGAAATACAGGAGGCCCGCGTCCCCAACGCGTGAGAGAGAAACCACATCAAATGAACAAAAAACTGATCTGCGCGACGCCTATCGCGATCGCAGCAGCGTTAAGCCTTTATGCGTGCGGCGGCAGCGACATCGCTCCGCAACCGGACATCACGTCGATCAAGACGGTCGTGGTGATCTACGCGGAAAACCGCAGCTTCGACAACCTGTACGGCAACTTCCCCGGCGCGAACGGTCTGCAGAACGTGTCGGCGGCGAACTCCACGCAGTTGGACCGCAACGGCACCGTGCTGGCGACGCTGCCGCCGGTGTGGAACGGCCTGACGCAAACCGGCGTGACGCCGGTGATCACGCAGGCCATGACCGCGAATCTGCCGAACACGCCGTTCGCGATCGACGACCCGAAGGGTTTCAACACGCCGATCACCGCGACGACGCGCGATCTGTACCACCGGTTCTACGAGAACCAGATGCAGATCAACGGCGGCAAGAACGACAAGTTCGCCGCATGGGCGGATTCGGGCGGCCTCGTGATGGGCCACTACACGCTCGACGCCGACAAGCTGCCGCTGTGGAAAGTCGCCCAGCAATACACGCTGGCCGACAACTTCTTCATGGGCGCATTCGGCGGTTCGTTCCTGAACCACCAGTGGTTGATCTGCTCGTGCACGCCGACCTATCCGAACGCGGATAAGAGCCCGGCGGCGGCGTCGATCTCGTCGGTGGAAAGCGACGGCGTGACGCTGAAAGTGGCGACGAATTCGCCGGCTTCGGCGATCACCGGCGCGCCCAAGTACGTGCTGTCGGGCAACCTGACGCCCGACTTCTACGCGATCAACACGATGCAGCCGCCGTTTCAGCCGAGCGGCAACAAGGCGGCGACGGGCGGCGACGCAACGCTCGCCGATCCGACCCAGGCGACCACGCTGCCGGCGCAGACGCAGCAGCACATCGGCGATCTGTTGAGCAAGGCGAATGTGTCGTGGGCGTGGTACGGCGGCGCGTGGGGCGCGGCGGTGTCGGCGGCGCAAACCGGCACGGCGAACGTGATCTACGGCGCGAATCTGACGGCGCCGAACTTCCAGCCGCATCATCAGCCGTTCAACTACTTCGCCGATCTGGCGCCGGGCACCACGAACCGCGCGCAGCACTTGCTTGACGGCGGCATGGCCGGCTCGGAGTTCATCAAGGCGATCGACGCCGGCACGTTGCCGCAAGTGTCGTTCTACAAGCCGCAGGGCAACCTGAACGAACACGCGGGTTACACCGACGTCGCGTCGGGCGACCAGCACATTGCCGACCTGATCTCGCATCTGCAGAAGAGCCCGCAGTGGAACAACATGCTGGTAGTCGTGACGTACGACGAAAACGGCGGCTTCTGGGATCACGTCGCGCCGCCGAAGGCCGACCGTTGGGGTCCGGGCACGCGGATTCCGGCGCTGATCGTTTCGCCGTACGCGAAGAAGGGTTTCGTCGATCACACGCAGTACGACACCACCTCGATCCTGCGCTTCATCACGCACCGTTTCTCGCTGCCGACGCTGCCGGGTATCGCGGCGCGTGACGCCGCGCTGGTCAGCAACGGCAGCAAGCCGATGGGCGATCTGACGGCGGCGTTGAACATCAAACAGTAAGCACGACGCGTTAAGCAACGGTCCCGCGGTGATGCGTGACCTTTTCATGGGCAGCTTCGGCTGCCCATTTTTTTGGGGCTTCGCGAGCCGCGTGCCGGTGATCCGGATTGTCCGTGCGACGGGTTTTCACGAGCGGCGTATGCTTCGTGCGAAGGCGCGATCTTTGCCGTTTTTTTGTGGCGCGGCGCTTGTCCAAACTGTTTCAACTTGTCTCGACCTGCCTCGATCTGTTCTTCAACCCGCGACAGGCTCGATCACTTATCCAGGAGTTCGACAGCATGACTGAAAGAACCATTAAGGTCCCCGGACCGGATCATCCGATCACGATCGAGCCGGCCAACGCGCATGTTGTGGTGACCGTGGCCGGCCAGCAGATTGCCAGTTCGGACAACGCGCTGGTGCTGCGTGAAGCCGCATATCCGCCGGCGTATTACATTCCGCGCACGGACGTCGAGATGGCGCTACTGGAACGCACCGAGCACGCGACGTATTGCCCGTATAAAGGCGAATGCGCGTACTACAGCATTCCGCTGGGCGGCGAGCGGACGGTGAATTCGGTGTGGACTTACGAAGCGCCGTATGCGGCGGTGAAAGAGATCGCACAGCATCTGGCGTTTTATCCGGATCGGGTGGATTCGATCGAGGTGCAGGCCAAAGCGTAGTGACGGCGAGCGTAGCGAAGCAGGTCAACACGGCTTCGCTACGCGGCCATATCTTTCGACGCCGGGACCATCAAGATCGTCGAACCACGTCATTCTTACAATGGGGCGCTGGCGCAGAGCGCGCCGTTACGCTCCACCGAAATTAGTCACTGTTGAACGCAGCATCGCGCCGCACGTGGTCTTGTGTCCGTCAAATGCTACCGCACGCCCCTCGATGACGAAGTTCGGATCACCCTCGGCAATCGTACAGTCGTCGTGGCCGTCCTTCGGGCATGTACAAGTATCCCCGACTCGGGCGACCGGCAACCCGTCCACCATAAACCTGCTGGCCCCCGAGGTAACTTCTCCACCGTGACTTGTTGGGTCACCGACCCGGACGACGTTCTTCATAGGTGGATTCTTTTGACATTTGTTATCACTAGCCGCCCAACACAACAAGACGATTTAAGATTCTGGCTCTAGCGTCAGCTACCAGTCGGCGTGTCCGGGCCGGCAGGCTTTATACCAAGGTGCCCATCGCCAGCCGCCTGCTCATACCCCACTAGTTGCCACGTCGTGTTCACTGCGTATTTGGGCCTCGCGCCACGGAGCCGGTCAACAAAGGACGGAGAAGCCAGGATACGGGCAACAGGCAAAACGGATCCCGCAGTAAAAAACTGTCGACTACCGCCGTCCAACTGATGACTGGCAGCCTCCGGACATGTCCACCATCCGGACTGTGGACAGATGGAACCTGTCTGTGCCAAAGCGCCGAGAGGCGATGCAAAATTTGGCTCAGCTTCGCTTACAGCACCTCGGGAAGTCGGGCGGAGCCGCAAGGAATTGACCACCTCGTCGAACAATGCGAGAGCCTCCACTTCAGAAAGCTTCGGATTGACTGGCTCACCCTTGTCCGAGACCGCCCCGCTTTCAAGTTCTACGATCAGAGTAGGTTTAAGCGGTGTATCAAGGTCGCCTTGCGCTTCCCAGCGAAACCGGTACAGGCGATAACCCGTGTCAGTTGGGAGGGATGACACCAGCTCCTCGCCATGACGCCCATTTACATCGCGCCTTCCCTTCCGCAAAGTTTTGACCTGGGCAACGAGATTCTTGAGATTGTCCGGGATCGGCGCATCGTCTACTCGTTGAAGCAGGGTAGGTTCACCCGCCTTCGCCACAGTCGTCGTGCTTACTGACACGAGGATGCCGGGCCATTTGGCGAACTTGAAGCTGATGCCAGCATCTTCGTATTGATCGGTTTTGCCGTCGCCCGGAATGAAACCGTCCTTGATGCAGAAACCTGCTTCATTCGGGATAGTGTTACCGGAGCGGCTTTGCAACCGACCGAGTATCTGCTCCTTGACACGTGACAAAACCGAATCAAAAACATTTGGCTGAAACGGGTCAGCGTGCAGATTGAAAAGTACCCCGCCTTCGCCCAGTTTGGTGGCATCGAACCCATAGACAGTCTTGCCAAAGAGGTCTAGTGAACCCGCAATTATTTGGGCTGTCGGCCCGACAGAAATGCTCTTCGCGATCTTATAGTGAGATTGGTCGAGCGTTTTCGGTAGATCTGCTTCGCGTTGCTTTACGAGTTGGTGGAAGCCAGCCTGGTCCAGTTGGATCTTTTGCGAATCGATTCGTCCGAAAATGTATTCGTTGGACTCCCCATTGACCTGTGCCTCCGGTGGCATATCAACGATGAAACGTCCCACGCAATAGGTTTGTGTTTTGGATTCGCTCATACTTGTAGGCACCTTCGCGTGAGAGGCCAGCATATAGAGGCTCATGAGAACCGCCGCCACAACGCTCCGTCCGTGCATCATTTTCCCTTTGATTGTGGCAACTGCTGGACCGCAATTGCCTCCTGCGCAATTTTCGCAACACAGTACAACGTGAGATCGCGCACGTTATCGTCGTTATAGCTATTCTGGTGATCAAAGCCTGTCATGCGACAGCTTAATATTGAGCCATCGTTGATTTTCGCTCCGGATACCAAAGGTACCGTGCCATCACCGGTGTTCGACTCGCCGCTTTTCTTCGGCTCTCCCCTTCCCCCAACATTGAACGTGACAGCCTTCCCATTTGGCATCGTGACGACCGTCTGCCCAACGTCGTTGTGAGAAGTGGGTTGTGCCGTAACTAACGCCGGTGTCCACGATTCTTCGACCTGATCCTTTGTTACCCAACGTATCTGCGAATAAGCGGCATGAGACGTGTCTCCACCGTAGTACGCGTACGTTACCCGATGACACTCAAGTTTAACGGCGTCGTGAAAGTCACTCGCAGTCAGCAGGTTCTTCTGATAAGCATCGAACGCAGTCACATCCTTCTTGGCAACGATCCCGGCCGGGTCAAGCAAACTTTCATCTATCATCCCCCACCAGACATTCTTAACCTGTTTACTATAAATTTCCGAGTACGGATCGGCTGCGGGTAATTGCTTGATGACCGCACTTTTACCACCGCTCGGCACTTCAACCTCAAGCCACCCGGAAGGATAGTATTTGGTCGGCAAGAGTTCCATTGGGCCTGGCGAGTTACCCAACACGCAGGTCACATCCGCCGGTGTGTATCCGATGATGCTCGACAGGATGGCTGCCTCAGGGTTGTAACTATCTCTTTCCGTGCCGGCGCGGAACCGCCGATAGACCACAGGCGCGCCGACGACGGGCTGCACGCCATGAAGCACCCCCATAATCAGTCCTGGCACCTTCTGTGCCGCACGACGGGCCACCAATCCGCCCATCGAATGCGTGATCACAATGACTCGCCCCTCAGGGATCAAAGTCTTGCTCTTTTTGTAGTAATCCAGCACTTCGTTGATTCGCGCCACCAGCGCATCCGACGATTTTTCGTTACTTTGCAGCCAATTGTAGCCGCAGGCCCAGACTGGAAAGTAATAGTCACCCGCCTTCTTGACTTCCGCGTCAGTGAGGCCCGCAATAGATCCTCGCATCGGGTTCCAGATCTTTTTTATATCCACAGTTTCGTTACCAAATGAGTGCGACTCGGTCTTCTGGAGCGTTTTCGCGGTTTCCCACGAAGGAAGCAACTTACTTCCTGGCTTGCCGGCAAATTCGTACTGATCATTCAGATTCAGTTCCAGCCATGCAAGAAAGGCGTTGTAGCTGTCCGAATGCACTTCGCCCCAATGACGGCGCTGTGCCTCTTCCTTGGTCAACGTGTACAACCCCTTTGGAATGGTAACAAGACCAGTCTCATCCACTCTGGTCGTCTCCGGCGACATTTGCTTCTGCCGCTCCTTCGGTGTCTGCGACCTTCTGGACCACCACTCTCCCAAACCAGCAGCGCTTCCATTTGGTGGCCTCCACGCAGGCTCGCCGTCTTTCGAAAGTTTCCCGTTCGAACAGATGTTGGTACCCATGATCCCGGGAACAAAAATGACTGGGATCACGTGCTTCGGTGGCAATACGCCCAGTGCCTTGATAAGAAAGGTTTCAGGGCTGGTAACGCTCGCAAAAAAAGGATCGTTGTTCCCGTCGAACATGAGAGGCACACGGCGCGTGGCCATAACTGATACGGGCGCAGCAGTGTTGTCGGTATCGCTGGACATGTTGTATGCGTGTGTAATTTCTTTATGGGAGCGGATGAATCGTCAAAGGGCGGATCTGGCTGTCCTGGACGATCGACCCGTGCGTGCCATCAGCGCCGAGGCGGCCAGAGTCGCGAACCGCGCCAGTTTCGTCGACGACTCTGTGCTCAAGGTTTTGAAGACCTTCGCCGGCTCGGTTTGCAATCGCAAACTGCTCGTTCGTTTTCATCGTAGACACCGGCATGTGCGGAAGATCAGGGCTTCCACCACCGCCACCGGTGAAACTGAAGCTCGACGTCTCGATCTTATGTTCGCCGCTAGACGATGCCAGCACCTTGCCGTCTCCTAACGAGTACGTTACGCCGTTGGCCTTGAGCACGATGTTAGGGGCTTCGATCAGCAAGTCCTTGAGCGAATAAAGGTGCAGACGGTCGGATGCACCTATCTCAGCGGTGCCTTGTTGTGCCTGCACGACAACGTCGCCACTACCTGCAATGAGCTTCATTCCTGCTTTTGCGAACGCTGATAGTCCCTGCGCGGCGCGCAGCAGAATCTTGCGTCCAGCACTTACATTGACGTCTTGTATCGCGGTGACATCCACGTGAGTGCCGGCTGAGGCCACAATGTTAAGCGGACTAGCCAGTGCGACGCCGTCAGGTGCAGATACTCCGATGAGCGGTGCACCGCCGGGCTTTTCACTGTCCCACTGTTTCAACTTGTCGAGCAATTTGCCCTGCGGGGCCGTGTCGGTTCCATCGGCTTGATGACTCGACGAGAGGTCTGCCAGTTGCTTTGCGATAGCGAGTGCGGCCTCCAACTGCCCCACAAGCTCCTGCCGGTCCAGCACCTGCCCTTTCGCTCCAGCGCGATTGTCTGTCGAGATAAGCAGCCCCTGCGCTGCGCGGATTGCGCCCGCCATGTCCGTGCGCAGCTCAAAACCTTCGCCACGCTTGTCCGATTTCCCGCCGTCGCGCGGATGGCCAATCCAACCTTCGTTGAGCTGCGTTTTGCCGTGTTCGGATGATAGTTTCGTCTTCGTCTGGCCCGTCGTGTCATCGAATAACAACTCGCCATAGCCGGACCCGCTCACCTCCTTCGAACGAATTCCGTACAGCGCGGCGTTGCCCGGCAAACTGCCTGCACCGGAAAATTGCGTCGGCGTGCGGTTCGCGCCATGCAGATTCGCAATGACCACTGGTTTGTCAGGGTCATTCTGCAGGAATGTGACGAGCACTTCGCTGCCGACTCGCGGGGTAAGCGCAGTGCCAGCACCCTGGTCGGCCCACGGCAACGCAAGACGCACGCGCGCCGAGTCTCGAGGCGTGCCGCTAGCACCAGCGCGCGGATGCTCTTCGCTACGCGCGAACAGAAATTGCACGGCAATACGGCCCAGCTTGTCGACGTCGATCTCAAGGCCGGGCGCGCCGACCACGATCGCGCTCATCGGACCTACCGCCGGCACACATGCCGGGTCCCAAGCTGGCACAACCGGTATGTCGGCACGGATGCATTCGAAGCGATTTAGATATGCCGGGCTTTCGTCGCCGAGCGCGATGTCACCTCCTGCCGGCGACACAGTAAGCAAGTGATTCCGCACACTGGTTTCGACACGCGTCAGCACAAAACGTCGCTGCTCAAGTGGGTGCAGATCTATTTCGGCTTGCCCAGCTAGCGAGAAAACCGTCCCAACTCCGCCGCTGAAGGCACGAACGACACTCTCGCCGGCGAAGTGCTTGGCTAGCTGTTCCCGTGCTTGCTGGCGGCGAAGATTGATTTGTCGGTAATGGTCGGAATCGTCGGCGATATGCGGTGCGTCATAAAGATACTCGGTAAGCGTTGAACTGAGCGCTTTGCCATGTTTGCCCTGATCCTGGACATTGGTTTCGCTCACCTCATCGGCGCGCCCCGTCCGGAAATCAAATGCGGCCGCAATCGCAGCACCCGGTGCGAGCGCACGGAAAGCCTGCCAGACGTTGATCGTGTCGTCCTTCTCAGTTGCGTCGGCGCGATGAAACCGGACGGTGCCGGATGGGTTGTCCTGCCACGCAGTTGGACTGTCGACCAGATGCAGTTTATGCACGGGCCAGCCGTCATTGACAGCGTGCGAGAAATACCAGCAGATGCCTTCACGACGCCAAAGTCGGGAGAGGAAGGCAAGGTCGCTCTCCCCTGATTGCATCGTGAATTCGCGCGTCGGATAGGTCGATTTCAACCCGCCGATATCGAAGGTGAACGCACTCGCAAGCACACTGTTCCGGCCTAGGTGCTCTTCGAAGATCTCTTGAGTGATATCGATTACGGATGAGTTACGGAAAACACGCCACGTCGTGCGATGACGCAAGATCGACAGGCCATCCTCACACGTATATTCGTTCAGTACGAACCCGCCATCAGACGCAAGTTGACGCGCGCCGGTCACGATCGCGCAGATAACGCGCTCGCTTCCGGTAAAGTCACCGATCCTGAACGCAACGGGAACACCGATGAGCGTTTTCAGCGGTAAGCGCGTGTCGGTCGAAAGGCAACTGAGCGTGTAGTCGAGGGGCGCGCAAATACCCTCGTTACCGGTGAGCTGATGCGGCAGCATGGCATTTGTCGGCAGACCTGCGTCGGGCGAGAAGCTTACCTGCAATTGCCGCTGGGACTGAGTGAAAGACGAGACCAGTTGATCGAAATTCCTGAATGCGCCTGACAGCGCTTCCAGTGGGTTGCCGAACGGGACTAATGCTAACGGGGATGCGGCCATGGTCTCACCTACGCACTGACAAAAAGTGGGGCGCATAAACCATCATCAACCCCGAAAATTGTAAAAATTTATCAACTTATTTTCAGATCACCAACCGTACAATTATCTATTAGCGAACAGAAGATGCGCAAGCACGCTATCCTCTCCGACAGGGAGGAAATTATTAACTTATTCTTAAATACAAACAAATCTATGCGTATTGACTATCTTGTTCAACAACGCCATTTCAACGTAAGTTCCCTGGTGCCTTGAATAGAATTTGAGCCTGTGCAAGCAAGCAGACATTACGAGTGTGACACCGTTGCTCGAAAACAGCGAACGAAGCACTGGGTGCCTAGCGCCGGCCTGCGCGATCTACTCGGAATCAAGTGCGTTCACATCCTATTCCAGTCCATGGAGGCAGCGGAGTTGCTGTTAGGCATTGTTATCAACGTATTTTGTCGGGATACATCTCTGGCCTTCTGAGCCTACGTCGCTCGAAGTCCGTCGACCGCAAGATAGCCTACCGATTTGTGAGCATAAACACAGAATCGGCCACACTTAACCTCTTCAAGCTTGACCGTGTTTTAAGCAAAGCTTGTATGCGAGGTCAACGCATTTTTTACCGGGCTAGCTGGTCAAAAGCGTCCGGATAGGATCGCCGATTACATGAACGAGTTGGGTCCCACCCGTCACGCTCGGCATGACCGGAACAGTTGCTTAAGTTCTTTCACCACAATAACCACTCGACTCACACGCTTCGCAAGTCTTGGGGACAGACAACGTCAAATCAGCCGATATTAGTAGCAACGTCCCTTATCCTCGTCGTCAAAACCACATGGAGAAATCCAACGCGCTTACGGTTCCGCGTGGCAATCGCCATGGACGAAGCGGAACATTCGCAAAATACTCGACTATGTGAAGAATCAAACTGGCGTCGATGCATCCCAGATAGTCATGATCAACAAAAATATGTGGAGATGAAACTCGCTGTTGTTTAGAGCGCAAACCCGCCCGATGTGGAAGGACTCGTCAGCTTTGCGGGAGGCTTGCAATCGCGACAACGAGGTTCGCTCCAAGGCGAGTTGCATGTTTTTACGCGCTCGTCCCACACGATGGCTACACGGAAAAGGCGCAAGCGCAGACCACGCCGACGAGATCGGCCTACCACATTGAAGGTATTGGTACGGCAGGAGGGACTCGAACCCCCCACCCTCGGCTTAGAAGGCCGATGCTCTATCCAGCTGAGCTACTGCCGTAATGAAGAGAGGCGATGCTACACCAACATGCCGCTGGCATCGCCTGCAATGACAACCCGTTGTCGGGTTCTGGAACCTGCGCTGAACTTCGCCGCAGGGTTCGTGGACAACCGAAATTCTAACTGACGACGCCGGAGACCGGAAATCTCACGCCGCGCATTGCGGCGAGAATCAGCCGGAACAGCGCCTTCACGTCACAAAAACAAACGGGCCCGGCAGCAAACGCAACCGGGCCCGGATTATAACCGATCGGTCCCCACTCGCCAGCACGCGACGGCAGGCACCGCGAACTTCATCAAACCGGTTGCGGATGCATGAGGAACCAGCCGAGGAACAGCGCCCCGGCAATCACGCAATACACACCGAACGAAGCCAGACGTCCGCGGCCTTCGAAATAGCGCATCAGAAAACGCACGCTCAGGTACGCGGCGATCGCGGTCAGCACACCGCCCAGCAGTGCATCCGCCAGTTGATCCGGCGCATGGAACAGCTTCGGCAGTTCGAGCACGCCGGCTGCGAAAATGATCGGCGTGCCGAGCAGGAACGAGAACTCGGCGGACTTCTCAGCGGTCAGTCCCGCGGCGTTGCCGGCGATCATCGTCAGGCCGCTGCGCGAGAAGCCCGGAATCAACGCGCCGATCTGCGCGAGGCCGACAAAAAACGCCTGGCGGAACGTCAGCTTCTCCGGCGCCAGATGCGTGCGCGAACGCTGCAGACGATCGCCGAACCACAGCAGCACACCGTTGACCATCAATGCGATCGCCACGATCCGCAAGTCGTGAAAAATCCGTTCGAGGTGTTTTTCCAGCAGCAGCCCGACCAGACCCGCCGGAATCGTGCCGATGATGAGCGCCCACATCATGTGCGCGTCGTCGTTGCGGCGCCCGCCGAACGACGCGAAGAAGCCGCGCACCAGCGCGCACCAGCGCTTACGGAAATACCACAGCAGCGCGAACGCCGTCCCGAGGTGCAACGCGACGAGGAACGGCAGCAACTGCGGCGCGTGCTTGTCGATATGCATACCGAACAACGCAGGCACGAGCAGCGTATGGCCAAGGCTGCTCACCGGAAACAGTTCGGTGACGCCTTGCAGCACGCTCAGGAAAATCAGAAACGACAGGTTCACGCGGCGGTCCTTGTAAGGAAAAAGTCAGGGACAGCGCGCCGATCATGGAGAAAGCCGGCGCGTCAGAAGCGCACCGATTATGCCTGGCTGCAATGTCAGCGCCAAGCGTTTGCACCGCATTCGGGGAAAGTTTGACGCACCGCGTCACAACTCGAAACCGTTGTTACGCGATGGCAAAAGAAACGGGCAGCGCGCGGCGGCGACCCGGTGATAGTGAGAATTGCGCGGAGCCGGGCCTAGCGCTCGAGCTTGTAGAAGAAATAGACCGTGCTCGCCGCGAACATGCCGAACAGCGCCACACCCATTGCCATTGCGAGATCCATCGTGCCTCCTGAGCTCGTCGCGTCCGGCAGACGAAAGTGACCGGACCGTGCGACGAATTATCGGCAAGGATGGCCCTTGCGCGACACCCGCAATTTCCCGAGAAGGGTTTCCCCGTAGCGCAAAGCAGAGCAAAATCATCCTCTCGAGTGACGCTGCGAGGCGCTTTCCATGCTCATCGCGTACGAGTGCGGCGCAGTTCCCGCCACGTTCAGTCCGCCCTCACCCCCTCAACCCTTTACCGAACCCGCCATCGACCATGCCTCTTTCCCCGCAGCAGGACATTCTCGAGATCGCTCAGGACGCCTCCGTGCTCCGCTTCGCGCCGCAAGCCGGCGGCCGTCTGATGTCGTGGACCGTCGACGGTGAAGCCGTGATTCACTGGCCCGAGCACGCCGACTGGAGCCAGCCGGCGAGAATTCGCGGCGGCAATCCGTTGCTGTTTCCGTTCCTCGGGCGGCATCGGGTGGACGGCAAAATCGGCTATTGGCGCGACGCTGAAGGCACGGTCCGCGAACTGCCGATGCACGGCTTCGCCCGCGACCTGCCGTTCGAAGCGCACGCCGACGTGCACGGCGCCGGCCTGCGCATGGTCCTCGCCGACAGCGCGGCGACCCGCGGCGGCTATCCGTTCGGCTTCCGTTTCGAAGCCGCGTACACGCTCGTGGACGCGCATACGCTGGAGGTCACGTTCACCACCTCCAATACCGGCGATGCCCGCCTGCCCTACTACGCCGGTCATCACTTCTATTTCACGCTGCCGCACACGCAGCGCGGCGAGACGTCGCTGGAACTGCCGCGCACCCAACGCTGCCATCAGCAGGACGATGGCTCGATCAGCGCGTTCGAGCCGGGCGACGCCCGCTACACGCTCGACGAGGCGCGCATTCTCGACCGCTTCCATTGTCTGGACGGCACGCCGGATCAACCGGTGCGGCTCGTCGCGCCGGGCCTGAACCGCGTCGTCACGATCGACCTGCAACGGCCGGGTTCGGTGCCGTGGTACGCCGTGACCACGTGGACCGAAGCCGCGGACTCGGATTTCTACTGCGTCGAGCCGTGGCTCGGACTGCCGGACGCGATTCACAACGGCATGGGTTTGCGCTGGCTGGAGCCCGGTCAGACCGAAGTCGCGACGCTGCGCATCAGCGTCGGCAAGCTGAGCTGATCGGCTCATTCCGTCGCCGCCGCGCGCTGCCCACGGCCATCGCGCCAGCCGTTTTTCGGATGGTGCAGCGCAAAACCGTTAGAATCGGACGCTTTGTATCCACCTGCCGCGTGATCGGGATCGGCGCGCGGCAGCGCTTTGCGAGGTCCAATGCTGGGAACAACAAGAATGATGAAACGACTCGCCTGCGCGTCGTTGCTGGCGCTAGTCGCCGCATGCGGGTCGGCGCCGGTGGCGCCGGGCTTTTACCGGGTCGAACGGGGCGATACGCTGTCGAAGATAGCGCGCGGTAACCGGCAATCGGTGCAAAGCATCGTCCGCTGGAACAACCTGAACAACCCGGACAGTATCGAAGTCGGCCAGGTGCTGCGCGTCGTGCCGCCCGGCGCCACGTCGACGAGCGGCGCCATCCGCAGCAGCGGCGGCGGCAGTGCTTCGGCCACGCCGCGCGCCGCGCCGGCGCCGGCCGCGGCGGATAGCGCACCGTCCGCAGCGCCGGCCTCGAGCATCTCGCTGGTCTGGCCGGCCGACGGCACGGTGATCCGGCGCTTCGACGGCAACAACTCGAAGGGCATCGACATTTCAGCGGCGGCGGGCACGCCGGTGATCGCCGCAGCGGCCGGCACCGTGGTGTATGCCGGTAACGGCTTGCGCGGTTACGGCAACCTGTTGATCATCAAGCACAACGCCGAGTACCTGACCGCCTACGCGCACAATCGGGCACTGATGGTGAAGGAAGGCCAATCGGTCACGCGCGGCGAGAAGATCGCCGAGATGGGCGACACCGATACCGACCGCGTGATGCTGCACTTCGAACTGCGCTATCAGGGCCGCTCGATCGACCCGTCGCGTTCGTTGCCGCCCCGATAGACGCGCGATCAGGCACGCTATCTGCAACCGGGGGTCAGGGAACCCGGCGCGCTTTAAAACGCCCAATCCGACACACGACGTGGCTTCGCGCCACGTCCTCCTCCGTTATCTGTAAGGAATTTGCCATGAAGAGCGCATTGGCGTCCGGCGCAACGGCCGCGGCGATCGGTCTCGGCCTGTTGAGCCTCGGCAGCCTCAGCGGCTGCTCAAGCACCACCACCATGACCTATCTGCCGAGCGGCGACACCGGCTTCGCGATCAACTGCAGCGGCAGCGACGCAAGCTCCAGCTGGGCCGAGTGCTACAAGCGCGCGGGTGAAGTCTGCGGCAACTACGGCTACGACGTCGTCTCGAAAGACGTCGACAACGGCGCGACCTCCGGCGGCACGATCGGTGGAATTTTCGGCGCCAACGTGAAAAACCGTTCGATGGTGGTTCGCTGCAAGCAGTAAGCGATTCGAATGGTGGCGCGCGTGAAGCCGCTATGAAGCCGCTATGAAGTCACTATGACCCACGTGAATCCCGTTGAAAAAAAGCCCGGCACAAGGCCGGGCTAACGGGGGTTCGGCGCATATCGGCAAAGGACCGGTTCACCATGCGCCAGAACGAAATCTAACAACCCGTCTTTACTAGCGCAATCTATTAATTTCGTCGTCAATGTGACACGACGCACGGATTCCGCATTACGTGAACCCTAAATGTCTGAAACAAACAGGATCATTTTGCCTTCAATCGCGGCGAGAAATGTTCTGGATATTGCGCGTCTAAATCCGCGAACCGCCCGCCCGGCGCTGCCTGACCGTCACTCGCCGGAATCGCGCTGAAAAGCCTGAAGAAAGGCGGCTGTCCGATTCCGGCTAGCGCACCGGGCCCAATCCCGCCATACCGCGCGCCGCATGGCTTTAGTGCGCCACCGCACCTTGCCGACGTATTAACCGATACTCAACCCATTCGAATAAAGAGAATTTCAATTCATCACAGGAAAATTCGCGAATAGCGAAAATATTAAATACCCTTAAATCCCCCGACGAATTGCAAGTTGAAAATCCGCTGACATTATCGATTGATTCAACCCAATGATATGCAGAGACACGCGATCCTTCAAGCTGGCCGAACGGCTAATTCGACCCGCCTGAAAGCACGCTCACAACACCCGCAAACCCAGCTCCGTGATCAGCACCGCGGCCTGGCTATGCGAAATCGTCGCGCCTTTGAACAGCGCCGCGTCGACCAGACGCACGCCGCTCAGGTCCGCGTCGCGCAGATCGGCGCCGTCAAAGCGCGCACCCTTCAGATTCGCGTCCCGCAGACTGCCGCCGTCGAAAATCGCCTCGCGGAAATCCACACCGGCGAGATCGGCGTCGGAGAAATCCAGTTGCTGCAGCGTGGCTTTGCGGAACGACAGGCCGCGCAGGTGCGCGCCGACCAGCAAGGTTTCGGCGAAGCTCAAGCCCAGCGACGCGCACGCCTCGAAATTGGCGCCGGTCAGCTTGCAGCCGCGAAACGAAGCCGACGCGAGCTTCGCGCGCCGCCAACTGGTGTTGTTCAGATCGCTGGACTGGAACGCGGCGTCGACCAGATCGGTGGATCCGAAATCGGCCTGACGGCCGCGGCAACGGACCCAGCGGGTATGCGACAGCGCCGCGCCGAAGAACGACGTCTCGACGATCGTGCAGCGCTCGAATTCGGCGCCACGCAGATCGAGCCGCGACAGATCGGCGCCTTCGAAATCGCAATCGGTGAAGCGCAGCGGCGCCCTGTTTCCGGCGGCGCTAGCGGCGTGATTGGCCGCGATCAGTTGTTCCACTTCGGCACGCGTCAGCGTGGCGTCGCTCACCGCCTGCGTTTGCGCGCCCGTTGCCGGCGCCGTTGAGTCCAATGACATGAAGGTTCAGAATCAGTTTCGAGAAACCCAAAGCGTACCGGAACGCGTGCCGCCCTGGCGGCTTACGCCGATGGTTTATAGTGACGGCCCCGTCAAACCCCGCCTTACGATGACTTCCAACGACGCCACCCACAGCCCGCTCTACGCCACGCTGCTCGCCGAAACCGCCAAAATCGGCTGGTCCGAACTCGAACGCTTTTTTGCGCGCGGCATCCTGCTGCGCGTCGCACGTGACCTCGATCTGGTGAGCGTCGCCGAAGCGATTGCGAGCGACGACACCACGCAGGTCACGCAATGGTTGTCCGCTGGGCTCGTCGAGCGTGTGCAGGCGGAAACCGCCGCCGATTTCGCCGCGCGCGACCCCAATCTGTGGGCGGTGGTCGTCTCGCCATGGGTGTGCGTGCAGGAACGCAGTTGAGCGACGGCGCGAAGCAAGAGCCGTTGGCGCGTGCCGCGGAGACAGTCCCGTTGGGACTTGATCCGAAGGCGCCCTCCCTGGCGGCTACGCCGAACGACATTCCGTCGTCGACTCCTGCCGTTCCGGTCCACTGGCATCGTCGCGTGTTGACGCTGGCGTTCCCGATCGCGCTCGCCAATCTGACGCAACCAATCCTCGGCGCGGTCGACACCGCCGTCGCCGGTCATCTGGACGGCGCCTCCTACCTGGGCGGCGTGGCGCTCGGCGGGCTGTTCTTCAGCTTCGTGTTCTGGGGCTTCGGCTTTTTGCGGATGGGCACCACCGGCCTTGTCGCGCAAGCGCACGGCGCGGGCGATCAGGCCGCGCTGCGCAACGACGTGGTCCGCGCGTTGTTGCTGGCGGGCGCGATCGGCGCCCTGGTGCTGGTGCTGCAAGCGCCGCTGATCGACTACGCACTGCGCGCGCTCGGCGGCAGCGACGCCGTGCAGCGCCACGCGCGACTCTATTGCCACGCACGTATCTGGGCCGCGCCGCTCGCGCTCGGCAACTACGTCGTGCTCGGCTGGCTGCTCGGTACGCAGCGGGTGCGGCTCGCGCTGCTGTCGCAGGTGTTTATCAATAGCGTGAACATCGGCGCGGTGCTGTTGTACGTGTACGGATTCGGCTGGGGCGTGGCCGGTATCGGCGCGGCCACCGCAACCGCGGACGCACTCGGCTTTGTACTCGGCGCCGCGCTGCTGTGGCACGGCAGGCCGCGCGGCCTGGCCGCGTTGAACCGCGTCGCGCTGTTCGACGCGACGGCGCTCAAACGGCTGGTGGTGCTCAATCGAGATATTTTCGTGCGCACGCTGTGCCTGCTGTCGTCGTTCGGCTGGTTCGCACATCTGGGCGCCGCTCAGGGCGACGCCACACTCGCCGCCAATGCGCTGCTGCTCAATTTTCAGACCTTCATGGCGTATGGACTCGACGGCTTCGCGCACGCCGCCGAAGCGCTGGTCGGCGCGGCGATCGGCGCACGCGACCGGCATGCCGTCGCGAAAGCGATCAAGGTGACGGCGCTGTGGTCGGCGCTGGGGGCGCTCGGTTTTTCGCTGGTGTACTGGGGCGCGGGGACGTGGATCATCGAACGTCTGACCGATCAGGCCTCGGTGCGCGCGGTCGCGGAAACTTATCTGCCGTGGGCCGCGCTGATGCCGGTGATTTCGGTGTGGGGGTTTGTGCTCGACGGCGTGTTCATCGGCGCGACCCGCACGCGGGCGCTGATGATGTCGATGGTGGTGTCGTTCGCGGTGTTCGTGGCGGCCTCCTGGGTGCTGCTGGCCTGGCACGGCAATCACGGCTTGTGGGCCGCGATGTCGATCTTCATGGCCGCACGCGGCGTCACGCTGGCGCGGTATCTGCCTGAGATGTTGCGCGGGATGCAGTCGCCTCCCGTTACGGCTTGAGCTCGAAATAGGCGCGCGCCTGAACGCCGCTCACGGGACGGACGGCGTGGGCATCATTGTGGGCGGCCGGTTGTCGGTCGGCACGCCGTGGTAGTCCGCAGGATCTTGCGGCGGCGGGCCACCGTGATGGCCGGACGGATCGTTCGCGCAGCCGGCGAGGCCAGCTATCAGCAGCAATGCAATCATCGGAACGCGGATCATGAGGCGATAGTCTCTCGAATCGGAATGAAGTAATGGCAACCCGGCATACGGTGACGATGAAAATCGGACCGCCGTCCGGCGCGCCGAGAGTCTACCTGCAAAGCGGTTTCGACGACGCCGCAACCCACGCGCCAGCCCTCCCATTTTGCGATGCGTGACCTACTATAAAGTCACAGCCGCATGTCATAGGAGACTGCCATGGACGCTGAATCGATCGCGGGTCTGGTCGGACTCGCAATAGGCCTGCTCGTGCTGCTCGCACTGTCCATTTTCGAATCGAGAACCTATCGACGCGAACACGACGGCGAAGGCATGCTGCATCACTGGGCTCATGCGCACGCGCATCGGCCGAACTGGATGCGGCGTCGGCATTGAGACGCTGGTTGCGCTTTGTCTCTGTCTGACGCGTTGACAGGTTGGTTGACGCACTGGCGGTCGCGACGGTGTCGCGGCGGGTGCGTCGCGCTCCTTCGCCTCGCCTCACCTTATCTCGCGTCGCAACGCGTCTCGACGCATCTCAATGCCGGGTGCGTTGAATGTTTGATGCGCGCGCCTGAAATTATCCTGGTCGCGTTGCCCGCCTCTTTCTCCGCCCCGCCGGAACATCAGACGCATTAGGCACATGCCTTGCTGAATTGCTCCCTGCAAGGGACGCGCACAACGCGTCGACTGTCCCGGCGCTGATGCGCCGAACCATCCGGACTATGCGGCCCAGCCATCCCGAGGGCCCGACAGGGAGAACTCGAATGACCATCGGAACCATCCTGCTTATCGTGCTCATCCTGCTGCTGATCGGCGCGTTGCCGAGCTGGCCGTACAGCAGTGGCTGGGGCTATCGGCCGACCGGCCTGCTCGGCGTCGTGCTGATCATCGTGATCGTGTTGCTGTTGATGGGACGGATATAAGGCTGCGTGTTTGGCGCAGTCCTTGGCCCCTTTGCACGCTCATTTCAGCCCGACGCAATTGGGCATTGACTCTGGCACCCAATGCCGCGTAGAATCCCGGCTTCGTCGGAGCGTAGCGCAGCCTGGTAGCGCATCTGATTTGGGATCAGAGGGTCGAAGGTTCGAATCCTTTCGCTCCGACCACGAAAAAAGCAAAAAGCCCAGTCTTCGGACTGGGCTTTTTGCTTTTTGATCTCTATGTAAAACCGGTGCGGGCCAAATTGCCGCATTCGAAACGGCCATACTCGTGGCTGCGCTGGCATCATTTCTCGCTCCATCTTTCCGACTGCCTCAGCCCATATGGGTCGCGGTGACAGCCTAAGCGCGCATGTCGGCTGCGAAAAGCATCAAAATTCCATACCAACTGCCATCGATTTGTCGCGACGCCAAATATAGGAACGAGCGCGACATGGGGCGTCTTTTGCCATGCGCCACGCCCTATTGCTTCAAAGCATCTGAACCCGTCCGACCCTCCTCACTGGCGAAGATACAGTTCGTGTTTAGTATGTATCTGAAGATCTGAGCGCCCCCGACTCGAGAGCACTTTTACTGCAACAACGCTCGGCATAGTTGAGCAACCGATCAGAACAACGTAAACCGCACACGCTCATACGCGGATACGAGTCTTAGTCGAATTTCGACCGCAAACTGCTTCGCGCGCGTTCCGCGATATTCAATGCCGTGGCTGTCGCTCCGAAGGACGCGCGGAGAGATATCCGCATGCCGGCCAATATAGTCTCCACGCCATGAGTTCCTGTTTCGCAAGCTCAGCGAAACGCTCCGGAGGAATTAATACCTTGGTTATTGGGATTTTTCGCCCGCGTACTCGTGAAAGAATCGAAGGATGTCCAACTAGAAACGAGGCTCCTAAGCACATGACTGGAGTGACGGCAGATCCATACGAAATTGACCCACCGCCGAACCTTGCGGCCGTAGTCGTTCAATTGAGCAAGCGGAAGCGCAAAAGACGCGCACTCAGGACACGCTGTTTGCGAACGGGTGATCTACTCACGGCTCGCCAATCTCACGGGTTGGCGACCACCAGACAAATAAATTCTCCGGCAGATCAATTTCGGCGTGGCCGCGGATCGACCTACTAAATATTAGAAATGCATAATTTGTTCAATGCCAGCAAAGACACACAGCGTCGCGGGCGCCTTTTTTCCCGCCACCTACAATTCATGCCATTCTTGCAAAAACCCTGCCCTGCAGCCAGAATCTCATCGCGCATATGAAATATAACCAGAACGACCACGGAGACTAAAAATGGATTTTATCGATCAGGTCCGCGCTCTTGCATCCCGCGTAGCGGTCGCCAAGGATATGTTGCAGACGGAAGAGGCTACCAAAAATGCGATGGTCATGCCGTTCATCCAATTGCTGGGGTACAACGTGTTCGATCCGCTGGAAGTTACGCCAGAGTTGATCGCGGACGTCGGCACGAAAAAGGGTGAAAAGGTTGACTACGCGATCCTCAAAGAGGGTCGGCCCATCATGCTGTTCGAGTGCAAGAAGAGTGGCGGCGACTTGAACATCAACCATGCCGGACAATTGTTTCGTTACTTTCACGTGACCGAAGCACGATTTGGCGTGCTGACGAACGGCATTGTTTACAGGTTTTTCACTGACCTCGAAAAGTCCAATAAGATGGACGAGAAGCCATTCTTCGAATTCAATATTTTAGATTTCCGAGAACAGGATGTTGAGGAACTAAGAAAATTTGCAAAATCGACTTTTGACGTCGAAACAATACTGACGACGGCGAATCACCTGAAATATACGCGCTCGATCCAGAACACGTTGAATGAGTGGATGACCAATCCTCCAGAAGAATTTGTCCGCCTCGCATCCGCGGAATTTTTGGCAGGAAAGCAGTTTAGAAACACCGTAAAGGATCTTTTCACGCAAGTTACCAAGCAGGCGTTCCAACAACTTGTAAGCGACAAGATCAACGAGCGACTTAAAGGCGCAATGACACCGGAGCCTTTAGTCGCGCCAACCGCATCTGTCGCGGCAGATGAATCTCCTGACACTGAAGAGACATTTACGCCGTCGGAGACTGAATTAGAAGCGTTCCAGATCGTCAGGGCGATTGTCCGTCCCGTGGCAAAACCGGGACGTGTCTCTATACGCGCCGCGGCAAGCTATTGCGCGGTTCTATTTGACGACAACAATCGCAAACCGATTTGTCGATTGCGATTCAACAACGAAAACCGTCTTGTCATTGGGCTCTTCAACGGCAACAAAGAGGAAGATCGAGTGCCGATTACCAGTCTTGATCAAATCTTTGAGTTCGACGATCGCCTAAAAGCGTGTGTAAGTTCATACGTGAAATCGGACTCTCCCAAGGAAAGTGCCGGCGATGTCGCTGCCGCTTGAGACTCTTTTTTAGTCTGGATTTTCGGTGAACGCGCCGAAACTGAATTCAGCCGCAAGGCATGATTCGGGGCCGGCAGTCATCGATGCGCGCGTCCAGCATTTTTGCAAGACGTCCGCAACATCAGTCTGTAGGTTTCGTCATTCGCCGCTGGCCGCGACGTTAACCTGCGCAACTGCCAGTCGCTGATCTGGACGGGCATTTGCCCGCGCACCAGGAGGTAGGAAACACTGGATATGGCCGCGCTAACCACGACCAAACAGTTAGCGTGCGCCGCACGTTCGGCACCTAACAATGCGCCCTATCCATGAGGCAATTATTGCGAATGGACTAAAGCCGGTCTCTCAAAGTGCTGTCGGTTCCCAATTTCGGTTGATCGAGCAGTCGCGCTTTGAATCCAGACAGCTGATCGGCAGGAACGTCGAGCCGACGCAACCATTCATCGCTTTCTGCTGTCGTTCCATAGAACGGAGCAGCGGCCCCCATTAGTCCGCGCTGCAGTTGCCATACCGATTCAACGCGAACGTCCTTGAGGGCGTTATTGACGAGGACGTAGTTTGGGGGAAGCACCGGCGCTCCCTTGCTCTCGTTGTCGGCGGACGCACCGGCCTCTGGCATTGGGCCTGCCTGAATAACAACCCCTCCATTCAAGTCGTACAACGCAAACCAGGCGGGCGGCAGTTCGTCGCTTAATTCACGGTTTCTGCCAAGCTCTTGCAAAAGCTCCCTATTGATCGCAGTTAGCCAACTGACCATTTTGATCTTCGACCGCAAATGCATGGCGACAGTTAGCGGGTCGCCAACGTCACTGCCGATATAGCGCTTCGACAACCAGTATTCAGTAGGCGTATTCGCTTCAGCTTCGGTAAGACTTAGATTGACCGCGTAGCCCGCATAGCCGCTAACCACGTTGAGTCGGCGCGCGAAATCGACGAACATCTTCTGGAACTCCGCGGGATGTTCCTTGAGGAAAGGAATCGGCACCGAAAACGTCAACACGCTACTACCGCTGTTCGGCAGAGCCTCCTGCCACTTCATGAGGCCGAATACACGAAATTCCCACAATCCTGCGTCGGCCGACTGCTCTCCCGACGAGATGAATGCGCTCACAAGATCGTTCTCGCTTTTCGGTGCAAAGACCTTTGGGTTCGGCCTTCCACCTTTTAATGCCGATGGCCGCGTCCCATCCTGCGTAATCCAGCGAAGCCGCGCCCCCGCGAATGCCGAGTACTGTTCAAAGCAAGTGGCAATTTCAGCCCGCACGTCGGACCGGTACGCGTTGGGGAAAAACAGTGACGCACGCACGACCAAAGCCGCACCTACATAATCGTGGGGCAGAGCCGGCTCCAGAAGAGCGCCCTTTATTTGCGCGTCGGTTTGGGCGGCATTTGCCCATTCCAGATAAGTTAGATCAGCCATGGTCGATTAGAGAAGCGGTGAAGAGTTAGCGGGCGATGGCGGCATGGCCCCTGGTGTGTCAAAGCGCGGCAAGCCATTCAAAATCGACCTCGATTGATTGGCAAGCGGATCTAATTCGTCCATGGGGTTCCACGGAGCGTTCGCTGCAGGAGCGGCAACACCTCGTGAATTAGTGTCCATGGAGTCTACCGCAGCGGCAGGGCTTCGAGCCGAGTTGGTCGCGGGTGCTGCCTCAGTCTGTGACGTCTCTTTTTTCTTTTTCCCGCAGCCGCACTTATCAACCGTTAGCAGCACCTGCGATGCGTTCGGACCAGCAATCTGTCTGTCCTGCATCTGATGCAGTGGGGAATAGGTATCCCCTGAAAATTTCATTTCAACTACGGCATTCAGGTTGTCTTGCGTCGGCGACCTCGATGGGTCGGTCACAACAACCACATCGGGTCGCCTGATATTCCCGACTCCCGGCTCATACCCCGCGCGACCGCCAGGCCAGTACTTTTCAATCCAGCCGGGAAGCCAGCCGTGCGGTTGAAGATCCTTTGCCGAATCCATGATTGGCTTGGGAACCGGTTGAGCCGTCATGTCGTAATTTACCTCCGGCTTGTACACGTTCGAGCCATCAGAGCCCCGATCGCGGTTTCGCAGTTTCTCGCTAACGCAGACCTGCTGAAGGCGCTGCCCTTTAACGCCAATGTTGGGTTCGTCCTTGCATGAACACATCACCGCACACAGGATGGTTTTGTCTTTGGGCCTCAGGCCATCGAGATAGACTTTTGTCGTCCGGCCATCGCCCGCTGCCATTCCGCCTGTTACTAATTTGCCCCTGGTATCGCTCACTCCTCTTCGTCCCCACCGTGCCCGAAAATAAGAGACGCGGGGGCAGCGGCTTCGTGCCACAGCGTATAGCCATCAGCGTCGGTTTTGCCGGAGACAGTCCTCCCGTCTCCGGTCCTCAGTGAATACGGTTTATTCGGGACGTGTTGTCCGTTGCGGTCGAGTACCTGAAACCGTCCTTTGTATGTTTGCGTGGGGTCGCCAACTTCCTGCTTGCTACCCGTCCCGGCACCTGGCGGCATATTCGCCGTAGCGGTTTGCTGCGAGGCGATCAACGTCGCACCGCATGCGGTTTTATCGCCATCGAATGCGGCATTTTTCCCGCCGAATGTCATGCGTGGATTCCTGGTCGTAACGATAGGAAACACGCCTTTGCATTTCGGGCAAACGACCATCGTGCCCATGAAGGAAATCGGTTTTCCGTAGCAGGTCGTCAAAGCACCTGACAGCAGCACGGTACCGCCATGGCTCGTCGTGTCGCCCTCCCGGATAAATGCAAACATAATGAATTGCCTTTATTTTTCATAAATTATCCGCAACTTTACACGATTAATTATCCCAATAAAATCAGTCTTATATTTGCGCCATACAAATAAGACAACTCTCACACCATTCGACCAACGATAGGAAACAGGGATCACGAATTAACATGGTGATCGAGATCGTTAGAATATTATATTTGACAGTTTTTCATTCGAATAAATAACCATCTGGCATCAATCCATTTTCCAGACGATGATTTTTACGCTCCCTCAAGGCGACACGCTCCCTTCGGTTGCTGAGCTGCAATCCGCGGCAAGCGTAATGCGTCATGCTGGTTCTTGAACACAAGCACGCCGGATTGATCTGAGTTATCGGACAGCTATTTGACCGACGGGCTATCTTCTGTAAATTAGACCTCTGACCTATGGACCCGCCGTCGTAGTCGAGCGCATATTTTCCCAACAGCGTAACGGACTGCCCCTCACGCGGAAGCGCTCTGCCCTCAAATGCTCAAAATCTCATACAACCCAATTTCATTTAACGATATAGATATTTCCATTAAAATACGACAAAGCTTTCCGCATTAAAAATCGCATAGATGATCGATTCAAAAGGCAAACCGTTGAAGTAAACGAAGCGCGGGCGATGAGTGCTACCAACACTCACCGCCCGCTAACCACCACCAACTTACAAGGAGTTGACAATGGCTGACGCCAATCTTAATGCATTCCCTGCTCATCCGGAGCGCCGCGCCACGGTACAGGAATTGATGCGCTGGCGCCCCTGCCCGAAACCAGGCCGCCCGTGGCGAACGCCTTCATTTTTTCCGTGGCTGCGCATCGCAGGCAAGTGGCTCGAACAGGCTGGCTTCCCACCTGGCCAGCGCGTGACGATCAAAGTTCAATACGGCCAGCTCGTGATTACGCCCGATTGACTTAAACCCAAGTAACAACAAACCCAGCTCGACAGCTGGGTTTGTTGTTACTGGCTGGCGTTAGGCAAATAACGCGGCAACACACGGAAAAAGAGACGACCTAACAGTGTCACCCCGCATACCAGCGCAAAAAAGGCTTCCACCCCACCCGTCATATCCAGACAGCCGCCCGCTCTCGCAGCCGCGACTCGCACCGCGCCTCCCCCGACAAGCTATACAGCCCATTAGCGCCACCGCCTTGCGGCCTCCCTCGCCCCCATGCGACAGTGCTCAAACCCGGCGCGCTCCCACGCGCCGCAACCAGAGTCAAGGAGACACTCATGGACCTGATCCTCTGGCGTCACGCCGAAGCCGAAGAATTCGCCGCCAGCGACCTGACACGCGCGCTCACCACGCGCGGCCGCAAGCAGGCGCAAAACGTCGCCAAATGGCTGCGCACTCGCCTGCCCGATGACGCACTGGTACTCGCCAGCCCAGCCACCCGCACGATCCAAACCGCCGAGACCTTGAGCGACCAATACCGCGTAGTGCGCGAACTCGCGCCCAACGCCAGCGCGGACGACGTGCTCAACGCGGCCGGCTGGCCTAGGGGTGTAGCGCAGACGGTAGTAATCGTCGGCCATCAACCAACGCTTGGCCATGTAGCCGCGCGGCTACTCGGCAATAGCGACGCGAGCTGGCCGCTGAAGAAAGCCGGCGTGTGGTGGATCGCGAGCCGTGAGCGCGACGGCGACGATCAGGCGGTACTGCGCGCAGCGATCACACCCGACCTGATTTGACTCGAACTGAGCTGAAGCGCAGCGGATGAACAGCACGTGCGGCGCGCACCGCACTACCAGCAAGAACGCGCACGACAGGAGGCAACATCACTCGCCTCACGTGCCCTGGTGAACCGCGCAAACCACCCCACCCATCACGCATCACCCCCACACTTCGCACGAAAACAACACTCCCCGCTCCACCCCCGACATTACAACCCCCGCCCACACAGCTTACGGGCCGTCATCCAATCGTCATGGCATTGCCATGCGAGCGTCACCAGGCGTTACTACATTGGCGAAAAAAGAAATCTCCCTTTTTTCGACCAGGACGCCCCAATGCGAGAACTGCCGACGCCCACCCCGCCCCTGGCTTCGCTCTTCGAAACGCGCCGTCTGCCGCGCGCCGAGGAAACGGTCACCGCCCAGCATCGCCTGCAAGTTACGTGGGCCCGTAGCGACGACGAACTGCGCGAAGCGCAGCGTCTGCGCTACCGCGTGTTCGCCGAGGAAATGGGCGCACGTCTGACCGGCCCCGCCGGTCTCGACGTCGATTCGTTCGATTCGTACTGTGACCATTTGCTGGTGCGCGATCTCGACACGCTGAAAGTAGTCGGTACGTATCGCGCGTTGCCGCCGCACCAGGCCGCGCGTATCGGCCGTCTGTATGCGGAAAGCGAATTCGATGTGTCACGTCTGACGCACCTGCGCCCGAAGATGGTCGAAGTGGGCCGCTCGTGCGTGCACCCCGACTATCGCAGCGGCGCCGTGATCATGTCGCTGTGGGCCGGCCTCGCCGCCTACATGAAGCACAACGGCTACGAGACCATGCTCGGCTGCGCGAGCGTCGCGATGGTCGACGGCGGCCACTATGCGGCGAACCTGTATTGCGCGCTGCGCGACACCGCGATGACCGCGCCGGAGTATCACGCGTTCCCGCACACGCCGCTGCCGGTCGACGAATTGCAGACCGGCGCCGACGTCACGCCGCCGCCGCTCGTGAAGGGCTATCTGCGCCTCGGCGCGAAGATTTGCGGCGCACCGGCGTGGGATCCTGATTTCAACTGCGCGGACTTTCTGACGCTGCTGCGTCTGTCGGAAATCAACGCGCGTTACGCTCGCCATTTCCTCGGCGATGCGGCATCGCGCTGAGCGCAATCGCACCGCGCGTCCAACGCGCGGGTAGACGAGACGATGCACGTAAAAAAGCCCGGGACGTACCGGGCTTTTTTTCATTCAACGAGCGATCGCGTCAATCGCCGGTATAAACCACACGATACGGAATGCCGACCTTTTCCCACTCGGCGGCTTCCTGAATCAGGCTGTAGTCGGTCAGCGGATTGTTGGCCACCCACTCGTTCGGCAAGCGCACCTCGTAGCCGCTATTGACCTGCGAAACCGCGATGCCGGGCAACCCGACATCCGCACGCCGACGACACAACAGCGCCGCGAGTCGCAGGCAGAACAGCAGCGGCCATTCCACTTCGCGCGTTTGCGACAACTTACCGAGCTTGCCCGCATGCCCCAGCACGAGCGCAGCAAGCCGTGCCTGATCGGTGCGCGAAAAGCCCGGCATATCCGCATTGCTGGCGATATAAGCCGAATGCTTGTGATAGGCGCTATGCGAAATCGACAAACCGATCTCATGCAGCGCCGACGCCCAACTGAGGAACATGCGATTTTCCGCGCGACGCTCGTCGTCAGGTTCGGCAAACTGATCGTAGAAACGCACTGCGAGTTCGCCGATGCGCCCGGCCTGCGCACGATCCACGCCATAGCGGCGCATGAAGCCTTCCGCCGTCACCGTGCGCATGTCTTCGTGCTGCGAGCGGCCCAGCAGGTCGTACAGCACGCCCAGACGCAACGCGCCGTCTGTCGTATCGACGTAATCGACGCCGAGTTCGTCGAACACCGCGATCATGATCGACAGCCCGCCGGCCAGCACCGGAATACGGTCACCCTTCAACGAGACCAGCTTCAGACGATTGACGTTCTCCGCCTTGATTAGCGCACGCTTGAGCCGTTCGAGACCGCCGCGCGTAATGCCATGCGTGACGCCCGGATCGTTGAAACCGTTCGCCTCGACCAGTTCGGCCAACGCACGCGCGGTGCCCGACGAACCGATCGCCTGTTCCCAGCCGGTTTTCTTGTACTCGGCGGAAATGATCTGGATTTCGCGGCCCGCGGCGAGTTCGGCCTGGCGCATCGTGTATTCGTCGACATTGCCGGCCGGGAAAAACGCGCGGCTATGGCTCACGCAGCCGATATACAGACTCTCCATCTTGATCGGCGTGTAGTGCGAGCCGATGATGAATTCCGTCGAACCGCCGCCGATATCGACCACCAGACGCTTGCCTGCGCTAGCCGGCACGGAGTGTGCTGCACCGGCATAAATGAGACGTGCTTCTTCACGCCCGGCGATCACTTCGATCGGAAACCCGAGCGCGGCTTGTGCCTCGCCGAGAAATTCGCCGGCGTTCTTGGCGATGCGCAATGTATTAGTGGCGACCGCGCGAACGTGATCGGGATGAAAGTCGCGCAGGCGTTCGCCGAAGCGCTTGAGCGCGTCCCAGCCCCGCACTTGCGAGGCACGATCGAGCATCTTGTCACGCGACAGACCGGCGGCGAGACGCACCGGTTCACGCAAAGCATCGACCTGATAAATCTGGCTGCCCGCGTCGGTTTCCTCGACCCGGCCCACGATCAGGCGAAAGCTGTTCGAGCCAAGGTCGACGGCGGCGAGGAGTTGGGGCGTTGTGACCATCGAGTAAGCGGACTCCATGCGCGCGAGCGCGGCGGCGGTGGACGCCGAAGTTGGCGTATGTCCACCCGATGTTTTGGGCGCCTTATGGCCGGCCGCGCTGTTCAAAGACGCCATTCTAAGCGTACCGGGCCTCACGATGTCACCTCGCAGCAATGGGGGTGCCGTATGGTCCCATATGGACTGCGTCATATTGACGACACGCGACGAATCCAGCGTAGAATTTATAACATTCAAAATGTCATAACAACGTCATCATACTGTGAGAATTTCCGAGCGTCTTTCCGCCTCTCTTCCTGACATTCCATTCTCGCTGCCGATGTCCATCCGCTACCCCCTCTTGAATCGCGAGCTGGGCATTCTGGGTTTCAACGAGCGTGTGTTGGCACAAGCTGCCGACCCTGCCGTCCCCTTGCTCGAACGCCTGCGCTTCATCTGCATCACCAGTAGCAATCTCGACGAATTCTTCGAAGTCCGCATGGCCGGACTGCAGGAACAGATGCGCGACAACCCCGGCGCACTGTCGCCGGACGGTATGTCGTTGCAGCACGTGTACGACCTCGTGGTCGAGCGCGCACAGAAGCTCGTGCATCGTCAGTACACGATGCTGCACGACACCGTGCTGACCGCGCTCGAACAGGAAGGCATCTATTTTCACGGCACCGAAGCGTGGAACGAAGCGCAGACCGAATGGGCGCGCAACTACTTCTTCGACGAACTGCTGCCGGTGCTCACGCCGATCGGTCTCGATCCGGCCCACCCGTTTCCGCGCGTGCTCAACAAGAGCCTGAACTTCGTCGTCGAACTCGAAGGCAAAGACGCGTTCGGCCGTCAGGCGATGATGGGCATCGTGCAAGCGCCGCGCGCACTGCCGCGGCTCGTGCGCATGCCGCAGGACCTGTCGGGCTATCCGCACGGCTTCGTGCTGCTGAGCTCGCTGCTGCAACGCTTTGTCGGCGAGCTGTTTCCGAATCTGGTGGTGCGCAGTTGCAATCAGTTTCGCATCACGCGCAATAGCGAACTGTTCGTCGACGAAGACGAAATCACCAATCTGCGCGTCGCATTGCAGGGCGAATTGCCGGCGCGCCATCTGGGCAATGCGGTGCGGCTCGAAGTGTCGGCGGAAACACCGTCGCATGTCGTGCGGCGCCTGCTCGGCGAAAGCGATCTGTCCGATAAAGACTGCTACTACGCCGACGGCCCCGTCAATCTGGTCCGGTTGATGCAGTTGCCGGAGATGGTGGACCGGCCCGATCTGAAATTCGTACCGCATATTCCGGCGATTCCGGCGCAGGTCGCCAACAGCGCCAGCATGTTCGACGTGATAGATCAGGGCGACGTGCTGCTGCATCATCCGTACGAGAGCTTTCAGCCGGTTCTGGAACTACTGCTGCAGGCCGCCAAAGATCCGAACGTAATGGCGATCAAGCAGACCATTTACCGCACCGGCACCGATTCGCCGCTAATGGACGCGCTGATGCAAGCCGCGCGCAACGGCAAGGAAGTGACGGTGGTAGTCGAACTGCTCGCGCGCTTCGACGAAGAAACCAACATCAACTGGGCGTCGCAGCTCGAAGCGGTGGGCGCGCACGTCGTCTACGGCGTGGTGGGTCACAAGTGCCACGCGAAGATGATGCTGATCGTGCGGCGCGTGTCGTCGGGCGGCAAGACCACGCTCAAGCGTTACGTGCATCTGGGCACCGGCAACTATCATCCGCGCACGGCGCGTCTGTACACCGACTTCGGCCTGATGACCGCCGATCAGAAAATCTGCGAAGACGTGCATCACGTGTTCCAGCAACTGACCGGCATTGGCGGCGAGTTGAAGCTGCATGAGTTGTGGCAGTCGCCGTTCACGCTGCATCCGAAACTGGTCGAAGCGATTCGCGCCGAAGCCGAGCATGCGCGCGCCGGCAAGAAAGCGCGCATCGTCGCGAAGATGAACGCGCTGCTCGAACCTACCGTGATCGCCGAGTTGTATGAAGCGTCGCAGGCCGGCGTGAAGATCGATCTGATCGTGCGTGGCGTGTGTTCGTTGCAGCCGGGCGTGGCGGGTCTGTCGGAGAACATCACGGTGCGCTCGATCGTCGGGCGCTTTCTCGAACATCACCGCATTTTCTATTTCTACGACGGCGGCAAGGAGCAGGTTTATCTGTCGAGCGCCGACTGGATGGACCGCAATTTCTTCCGGCGTGTGGAAGTAGCGTTCCCCATCACCAACCGTCGATTGAAGCGGCGCGTGATTGCCGAAGGTTTGTCGGCGTTTCTCGGTGACAACCAGTCCGCATGGCTGATGCAGAGCGACGGTCACTATCGTCGTCGGCGTCCGGGCAAGTCGTCGCGTAACGCGCAGATGAGCTTGCTGGGCAAGTTCTGTTCTTGACGCCGATCCTTCTCCGCAGGAAATAAAAAAACCGCCTTCATTCAGGCGGTTTTTTTTCGGGCTGGCGGCGCGAGCGTACCCGCGACTAACCTCAAGCCGGCGTCGGATGGCGACGCGCCGTGCGATACACCGGAAAGCGCACGGTGAACGTGCTGCCGCGTCCCTCCTCGCTCTTCACGTCCAGTTGCGCATCGTGCCGCTGCAACACGTGCTTGACGATCGCGAGACCGAGGCCCGTGCCGCCCGTGTCGCGCGAGCGGCTGCGATCCACGCGATAGAAGCGCTCGGTCAGTCGCGGAATGTCGGCCGCCGGAATCCCCAGGCCGCTGTCCGTGACCGAAAACACCGCGCAACCACCCGTTGCATGCCAGTTCACCTTGATCCCGCCGCCGTCCGGCGTATAACGAATCGCGTTCGTGACGAGATTGCCCAGCGCGCTGAGAATTTCCGTTTCGACGCCGGTGACGGTGAGCCCTTCGTCGACGTCGAAACTGATCTTGTGATGGTCGCTCGACAGGTTGTCCGCGTCGTCCCGCAGATGGCGAAGCACCGCGCGCATATCGATCATCTGATCGCTCGGCGGCTTGTTGTCGCCTTCGAGTTTGGCGAGCACCAGCAGGTCGTTGACGATATGCCGCATGCGCGACGCCTGCTGCTCCATCAACTCGAGATAGCGACCGCGCTCGGCTTCGCTCAATGGCAGTTCGCGCATGGTCTCGAGGAAACCGGACAGCACCGTGAGCGGCGTCTTCAGTTCATGCGAGACATTAGCGACGAAGTCACGTCGCATCGCGTCGGTCCGCTCCAGCTCGGTAATGTCTTGCGACAGCACCAGCTTGCGGTTCTCGCCGTACGGAAACACCTGCACCGACAGCACGTTCTGACGCTTCTCGCCCATGCCGCGCATGATCAGCATCTGCTCGTAGCGCTGCGAATTCAGATAACGGACAAAGTCGGGCTGACGCACCAGATGGGTGATGTGCTGGCGCAGATCGCGCTTCGCGTCGAGACCGAAATGGAGTTCGGAGATCGCATTGCACCACTCGATCTGATCGTGATCGTCGAGCATGGCAACGCCGTTCGGCGATGCCTGAATGGCCTGGATGAAACGCGAATGCTGCTGCTCGACCTGGCGCACCTGCGCATGCCAGCGCTTCGCGAGCTTATGCAGACGGTAATAGATTTCGCCCCAGATGCCGGGAGCGCTTGGCACTTCGCCGTACACTGGCGCGTCGAGCAGGCGCCACAGGCGCTGCTTGTGAAACGTGCTGAAGAAGCTCTGCGCGAGCAGCATGACGATCGCGAGGACGAGCGCTGCCTTGACGTTCACGAGTGCGCCGACCGCCGCGCACAGAACAGCCAGCAGCACGATCGACACGATGGAGCGCGCCCAGATGATGTTCATGTTCTAGCGATCGAAGAGAAAAGCGTACGCGCCGGAATAGGAGAAAGAATAACGCGGCGACTAGCGTGATGAAGATGAAGAACCCGACCTGGCGAATGCCGGTGGCGCGCCAGAACGGTAACGGACTACGTACGCGTTCCAACCTCGCCACCGTGACGCTTCAGGCGCTCTTCGCAAGCCGGTAGCCGCTGCCGCGAACCGTCTCGATCATAGCATCGCAGCCGGCCGGCTTCAGTGCCGCGCGCAGGCGCTTGATATGCACGTCGACCGTGCGCTCTTCAACGAACACGTGATCACCCCAGACCTGATCGAGCAGTTGCGTGCGGCTGTGCACGCGCTCCGGGTGCGTCATGAAGAAATGCAGCAGGCGGAATTCCGTCGGACCGAGATCGAGCTTGATCTCGCTGCCTTCGGCGTGCGCGGCCACCCGGTGCGTGGCCGGGTCGAGCTTCAGACCGTTGATCGCGACCAGATCTTCGGTGAGCTGCGGCGCGCGGCGGCGCAACACCGCCTTGATACGCGCCATCAGTTCCTTCGGCGAAAACGGCTTGGTGACGTAGTCGTCCGCGCCGATTTCGAGGCCTAGCACCTTGTCCTGCTCATCGCCACGTGCGGTCAGCATGATGATCGGAATGTGCTTCGTGCGTTCGTTGTTGCGCAGGTCGCGCGCGAACGCAATGCCGGACTTGCCCGGCAACATCCAGTCGAGCAGGACCAGATCGGGCAACACGTCGCTGATCAGGTTCTGCGCCTGCTCCGCGTTGTACGCGCGAATCGGGCAGTGTCCGGCGTGTTGAAGATTGACCGAAATCAATTCGGAAATGGCGGGCTCATCTTCAATGACGAGAATGCTGCTGGGCATCGGCACCTCTGGTCCTTATCTCTGGATTAGCTGAGTGCTTCGCGTTCGAGCGCGTCGCGCGACTTGTGCCGCACGTCGGTGCCCTTGACGATGTAAATGATGAATTCCGCGATGTTCTTCGCGTGGTCGCCGATCCGTTCGATTGCCTTGGCGATGAACAGAAAATCGAGGCCCACGGAAATGGAACGCGGATCTTCGGTCATGTACGAAATCAGCTTGCGCACGAACGCGCGGAATTCTTCGTCGATCGCTTTGTCGTCGCGCACGATCTGTGCGGCGGCAACCGTATCGAGACGCGCGAACGCGTCCAGCGCGCGGCGCAGAATCGACACCGCCATTTCGCCCGACAGCTTGATCTCGGCGATATTGATGGTGCGCGACGCGCCGTCTTCCATCAGACGCTTGGTGCGCTTGGCGATTTTTTCGGCTTCGTCGCCGGCGCGCTCGAGGTTCGTGATGGTCTTCGAAATCGCGATCAGCAGACGCAGATCACGCGCGGCCGGCTGACGGCGCGCGATGATGTTGCTGCACTCTTCGTCGATATCCACTTCCATCTGGTTCAGACGAGCTTCAGCGGCGATCACCTGCTCGCAGATATCGAGGTCGAACTCGTTGAGCGCCTGCATGGCGTGGACGATCTGCGATTCGACGAGGCCGCCCATTTCGAGCACCTTCGAGGAAACCAGATTCAGATCGGCGTCGAACTGGCTGGACAGGTGTTTGTCGGACATGTCGTACTCCGTTGTTTTGGCTTGGCGGCTTAGCCGAAGCGGCCAGTGATGTAGTCCTCGGTTTCCTTGCGGACCGGCTTGATGAAGATCTTTTCGGTGTCGCCGAATTCGATCAGTTCACCGAGGTACATGTAGGCAGTGTAGTCCGAACAGCGAGCGGCCTGTTGCATGTTATGCGTGACAATCACCACCGTGTAATCGCTTTTCAATTCGGCGATCAGTTCTTCGATACGGCCGGTCGAGATCGGGTCGAGTGCGGAGCACGGTTCGTCGAGCAGCAGCACTTCAGGTCGAATCGCGATGCCGCGTGCGATACACAGACGCTGCTGTTGACCGCCGGACAGGCCGTAGCCGCTCTGGCCGAGCTTGTCTTTCACTTCGTTCCACAGCGCCGCTTTGGTCAGCGCCCATTCGACGCGGTCGTCCATTTCCGAGCGCGGCAGCGATTCGAACATCTTCACACCGAACGCAATGTTGTCGTAGATCGACATCGGGAACGGCGTCGGCTTCTGGAACACCATGCCGATCCGCGCGCGCAGCAGCGAAATGTCGCGCTTGGAGGTCAGCAGGTTTTCGCCGTCCATCAGGATCTCGCCTTCGGCGCGTTGTTCCGGATACAGTGCGTACATCTTGTTCAGCGTGCGCAGCAAGGTCGACTTGCCGCAGCCCGACGGGCCGATGAACGCGGTCACCTTGCCTTCGGGAATCGCCAGGTTGATGTTCTTCAGCGCGTGATACTTGCCGTAGAAGAAGTTCAGATCGTTGATCTCGATCTTCGGGCGGTTCGACGCCTGATTCTGGCCGCTTTGGGCGGGATCGAAACCGGCGGGCGCAGTCGGACGCACGGTCGGATTGAGTTGAGTTTCTGCCATATTCATCGGATTACACTCCGCCCTTACTTATTCGTGAAGATCGTGCGCGCGAGGACATTCAATCCCAGCACCGCGAGCGTGATCAGGAAGACGCCGGCCCACGCGAGTGATTGCCACTGCGCGAACGGGCTCATCGCAAACTTGTAGATCGTGACCGGCAGGTTCGCGACCGGTTGGCCCATGTCCCATGAGAAGAACTGATTGGACAGCGCCGTGAACAGCAGCGGCGCGGTTTCGCCGGCAATCCGTGCGACGCCGAGCAGCACGCCGGTGACGATACCTGCAATGGAAGCCTTCAGCGTGATCGACAGCACCATCTTCCACTTCGGCGTGCCGAGCGCGAAGGCCGCTTCACGCAGCGCGTTCGGCACCAGCTTCAGCATGTTTTCGGTGGTGCGGATCACGATCGGAATCTGCAGCAGTGCGAGCGCGAACACGCCGGCCCAGCCGCTGAAGTGACCCATCTTCGCCACCACCAACGCGTAGACGAACAGACCGACCACGATCGACGGCGCCGACAACAGAATGTCGTTGATGAAGCGCGTGAGGCTGGCAAACCAGCCCTTCTGACCGTATTCGGCGAGATAGACGCCGGCGAGAATCCCGATCGGCGTGCCGACGAACGTGGCAAGGCCAACCAGCATCAAGCTGCCGACGATCGCGTTGGCGAGACCGCCGCCATCGGTGTTCGGCGGCGGCGTCGACTGCGTGAACAGCTCAATCGACAAACCACCGATCCCGAGACGCAGCGTCGTATAGAGAATCCACACGAGCCACAGCAGGCCGAACGCCATCGCGGCGAGCGACATGGTCAGCGCAACGGCGTTCTTGAAGCGGCGACGTCCTTGCAGACGCACGCGCATGGCTTCGAGCGCGACGGCGTCGTGCGAACCCGGCATATTCAGAGTGGGCTGGCTCATTTCGCGCCCTCCCCTTTTTCGAGGCGAAGCAGCATGAACTTGGAGATGGCCAGCACGATGAAAGTAATCACGAACAGGATCAGGCCGAGCTCCATCAGCGCCGACGTATGCAGGCCCGGATCCGCTTCCGCGAATTCGTTGGCGAGCGCCGACGTGATGCTGTTACCCGGCGAAAACAGCGAGACGTTATCGAGCAGATTGGTGTTGCCGATCACGAACGTGACCGCCATCGTCTCGCCGAGCGCACGGCCGAGGCCGAGCATCACGCCGCCGATCACGCCGCTCTTGGTGAAGGGCAGCACGATCTTCCACATCACTTCCCACGTCGTGCAGCCGATGCCGTATGCCGATTCCTTCAGCAGCACCGGCGTGACTTCGAACACGTCGCGCATGACCGACGCGATGTACGGAATGATCATGATTGCGAGAATCACGCCCGCGCACAGAATGCCGATCCCGATCGGCGCGCCCTGAAACAGCGCACCCACGAACGGAATGCCGCCGAGCACGGTGCCGAGCGGCTTTTCGAACCACTCCGCGAAGATCGGCGCGAACACCAGCAGCCCCCACATGCCGTACACGATCGACGGAATCGCGGCGAGCAGTTCGATCGCGATACCGAGCGGACGACGCAGCCAGGCCGGCGCGAGTTCGGTCAGAAAGAGCGCGATGCCGAAGCTGACGGGCACCGCGATGATGAGAGCAATGAGGGAAGTGGCAATCGTGCCGTAGATCGGCACCAGTGCGCCGAACTGCTTGCTGGGTGGATCCCAGTCCGCGGTCCACAGAAAGCTGAGACCGAATTGTTTGATCGACGGCATGGACGCGACGATCAGCGAAACGATGATGCCGCCGAGCAGCAATAGCGTGATGATGGCGGCGAGGCGCGCGAGGCCGCCGAAGATCACGTCGCCGGCACGGCTGGGCGCTTTCTGCTGCGAGGCGCTGCCGGGCGGGGTCGAGCGCGAGGCGCCGGACGCTAATTGGATATCGGACATGAGAGCCTGATGGACCTGTTTCCAGTTGCCGTTCGACACTTGTCGTGCGGCGGTAATGCCGGTTATGCGGGGTCAATGCCATTGGCCGTCCTCAACCGGGGACGGCCAATGTGTGGCGAGAAGCGCGTGCCTCTCGCGTCGCTTACTGTCGCTTACTCGGCGATTGCCTTGCCCGAAGCGTCTTTCACTTTCGACTTCCATTGCGAACGGATTTCAGCCGTCACCGAATCCGGCAGCGAGATGTAGTCCAGATCGTTTGCAGCCTGGGTGCCGTTCTTGAACGCCCAGTCGAAGAACTTCAGCGTTTCCGTGCCTTGCGCCGGCTTGTCCTGCGCCGTGTGCAGCAGCACGAACGTTGCGCCGACGATCGGCCATGCGTCCTTGCCCGGCTCGTTCGTCAGGATCTGATAGAACGACTTCGACCAGTCAGCACCGGCTGCCGCTGCCTTGAACGTTTCCGTCTTCGGCTCGACCACTGCGCCCGTCGAATTCTTCATCGCCACGTACGTCATGTGGTTCTGCTTGGCGTACGCCCATTCCACATAGCCGATTGCGCCCGGCAGACGTTGCACGAAGGCTGCGACGCCGTCGTTGCCCTTGCCGCCCGTACCCGTCGGCCAGCTGACCGTTGCGCCTTCACCGACCTTCGACTTCCAGTCTGCGTTAACCTTCGACAGGTAGTTCGTCCAGATGAACGTGGTGCCCGAACCGTCGGCGCGGCGAACCACGGCGATGTCCGTATCCGGCAGCTTGACCTTCGGGTTCAACGCGACGATTGCCGGGTCATTCCATTTCTTGATCTTGCCCAGGTAGATGTCGCCGAGCACTTCGCCCGACAGCGTCAATTCACCGGCCTTCACGCCCGGCACGTTGATCGCCGGCACCACGCCGCCAACCACCGTCGGGAACTGGAACAGACCTGCCTTCGCGAGTTCGTCGTCCTTCAGGGGAGCGTCCGAGCCGGCGAAATCAACCGTCTTCGCTTCGATCTGCTTGATACCGCCCGACGAACCGATGCCCTGGTAGTTGACTTTGCCGCCGCCGGTTTTCTGATAGGCGTCAGCCCACTTCGTGTAAATCGGTGCTGCGAAGGTGCTGCCCGCGCCGGTGATGTCTGCGGCTTGCGCTGCGATCGCGAAAAGCGCGCCAGCGACGCCAGCGAACACGGTTTGCATCAATTTCATGAGACTCTCCAAGGTGTGAGCGGTGTGAGCGAATAACACGAACACCGCGAAGCTTAGGGTCTCTTTGTGACAGTAACGTGACTTACCGTGAAACAGATGTGACAGTAGGATTACGAGGGTGAAAGGCGTTTTGACGGACAAAATGCCGATTTGACGGAATTGCCGACGCCGTTCTGAAGATTAGGCGATAAAGATGGGGCGCGAACGTTTGCGTGCGGGTTTTGGGTTTGGGTTTGGGTTTTGCTTTTTTGATTTTTTTGCTGCAGGGGGTCCGCTGGATTGTCTGGCGGTAAACGGTCAGCGGCGGGGCGACCTCTCGATCGCCCCGCCGCTGTTCGACACATCCGAAATTTAGGCCGTTGCCTGCTTGACCGCGCCGGCAATCGCTTCCGCGTGACGGATCGCGTCATCGGCATGCTCGGCTTCCACCATCACGCGCAGCACCGGTTCCGTACCGGATGCGCGAATCAGCACGCGGCCGCGGCCATGCAGCGCCTCCTCGGCATGACCGATCGCGCGACGGATCGCGTCGCTGCCCTTCCAGTCCGCGTCGGGCTTCATCCGCACGTTGATCAGCTTTTGCGGGAACAGCGTCACGCCGTCGAGCAGATCGGCGAGCGTCTGCTCGCTGCGCTTCATCGCGGCCAGCACGAGCAACGCAGAGACAATGCCGTCGCCGGTCGAATGGCGGTCAAGGGAGAGAATATGGCCGGAGCCTTCCGCTCCGAGTTGCCAGCCGTGCTCGCGCAACTGCTCGAGCACGTAGCGGTCGCCCACCGCGGCGCGGACGAACTTCACACCGTCTCGTTGCAGCGCGACTTCAACCGCCATGTTGGTCATCAAGGTGCCGACCGCGCCTTCCACCTTGCCCTCTGTCGCGACGCGATCCTTGACCAGCACGTACAGCAATTCGTCGCCGTTATACAGGCGGCCGGCTGCGTCGACGATCTGCAGACGGTCGGCGTCGCCGTCGAGCGCAATGCCGAGGTCGGCGTGGTTCGCGCGCACCGCGCGCACCAGCGCGTCCGGCGCGGTCGCGCCGACGCCGTCGTTGATGTTGAAGCCGTTCGGCGAGACGCCGATCGGAATCACGTCCGCGCCGAGTTCGTGGAACACGTGCGGTGCGATGTCGTAGGCGGCGCCGTGCGCACAATCCACCACCAGCTTCAGCCCGCGCAGGTCGAACGCGGCCGGGAACGTGCTCTTGCAGAACTCGATGTAGCGGCCGGCGGCGTCGTCGAGACGTCGCGCCTTGCCGAGTTGCTCGGAAGCCGCGCAGGAGAGCGGCAGATCGAGCTGCTCTTCGATCTGCAATTCCACTTCGTCGGGCAGCTTGTTGCCGTCGGCGGAGAAGAATTTGATGCCGTTGTCGTAGTACGGATTGTGCGATGCGCTGATCACCACGCCCGCGGCGAGCCGCAACGCGCGCGTCAGGTAGGCGACACCGGGAGTCGGCATCGGGCCGGCCAGCATCACGTCGACGCCTGCCGCCGAGAAACCCGCTTCCAGCGCGGCTTCGAGCATGTAGCCCGACACCCGCGTGTCTTTGCCGATCAGCACGGTCGGCCGGGCGCCGCTCTTAGCCCAGCGGTCCGCGCCCGCGAGCACCTTGCCGGCAGCGTAGCCGAGCCGCAACACAAACTCCGGCGTAATCGGGCCTTCGCCGACCTTGCCTCGAATCCCATCCGTTCCAAAATAACGACGTGCCATGTTTTATCTTCCTCCTTGGCTTTTTTCAGGTTCTAGCCTGCGGGCGGCTTACCGCCGCATCGCGCATGGCTGCCCACACTTTCAATGCATCCACTGTTTGCGCGACATCATGCACGCGCAGAATCGCGGCGCCCCGCTCGGCGGCACACACCGCCGCGGCGACGCTGCCGGCGACGCGCTCCGGCGCCGGACGCCCAATCACCGCGCCGACCATCGACTTACGCGACATGCCCGCGAGAATCGGATACGGCGGCTTGGCCCGCGGCGCCGTGTCCTGCAGATGCGCGAGCAAAGTGTAGTTGTGTTCGATGACCGCTTTACCGAAGCCGAAGCCCGGATCCACGCTGATACGCGCGCGCGCGACGCCTGCTTGCGTCAACGCGGCCACACGTTCCTCGAGAAACTGCCGGACTTCGCCGATTACATCATCGTAGACAGGCTCGCCGAGCTGCATGGTTTGCGGCTCGCCGAACATATGCATTACACATAGGCCACAGTTGCTGTCGCGTACCGCGTCGATGGCGCCGGACATGCGGAAGCCCCAGATGTCGTTGATCAGATCGGCGCCTGCGCTCAACGCATGGCGCATCACTTCGGGCTTGTAGGTGTCGATCGACAACGGCACGTTCGCCGCGCGAAGCTGCTCGACGAGCGGAATCACCCGTTCAAGCTCTTCGTCGAGCGGCACCGGCGGCGCGCCGGGCCGGGTGGACTCGCCACCAATGTCGATGATGTCCGCGCCGTCGAGCAGCATACGCTCGGCCTGGCGCAGCGCGTCGCCGCGCATGGCGTATTGACCACCGTCGGAAAACGAGTCCGGCGTGATGTTTAGAATGCCCATGACCAACGGGCGTTCAAAGGTCAGCTTGAAGCGTCCGCATTGCAGCGGCTCGGGCAACGGAGCGGGAGAAAAATCGACTGTCGACACGTAGCGATGCATTAAATAAAACGAGATAAATGCAAAACGGGCCGGTGTGAAAACACACCGGCCCGCACTTTCTACTTCTGGCTCATCAAGCCGGCGCGGTCGCGCTACCCGGCTTGACCTCGGTGCCCGGGCTGCCGCCCGACGAGGCGTCGCTTGCCGACGGTGTCGAGCTGCTGGTCTTCGGCGAACGCGGCGGAAGACCTGCCATGATGTCGTTGATCTGATCGGCGTCGATCGTTTCCCACTCCATCAAAGCGGCGGTCATGGCTTCGACCTTGTCGCGGTTTTCGTCCAGCAGGCGCTTGGCGAGGTTGTACTGCTCGTCCAGCACGCGACGGATTTCCGCGTCGACCTTTTGCTGCGTCGCTTCCGAAATGGTCCGCGTGAAACCGCGGCCAAACGGCGTGGCGTCGTTTTCGTCGTCGACGTAGACCATCGGTCCGAGCGCGTCCGTCATACCGAAGCGAGCCACCATGGCGCGCGCGGTTTGTGTGGCCTTGTTGAAGTCGTCCGATGCGCCGGTGCTGATCAGGTTCAGGAACAACTCTTCCGCTACGCGACCGCCGAACAGGATCGCCAGACGATCCAGCAGATAGTCTTTCGAGTACGTTTCGTTGTCGTGCTCCGGCAACTGCCACGTCACGCCAAGTGCACGGCCGCGCGGAATGATCGTGACCTTGTGTACAGGATCGGCCTTCGGCAACAACTTGGCAATCACCGCATGACCCGACTCGTGGTAAGCCGTGGCGCGCTTCGACTCTTCGCGGATCACGGCCGACTTACGCTCCGGACCCATGAAGATCTTGTCTTTCGCGTCTTCGAAGTCGTTCATCTCGACGATGCGCTTGCCGCGACGAGCCGCGAACAGTGCCGCTTCGTTCACGAGATTCGCGAGGTCAGCGCCCGAGAAGCCCGGCGTGCCGCGTGCGATCACCGCTGCGTCGACGTCGTTCGAAATCGGCACCTTGCGCAGGTGAACCTTCATGATGTGCTCGCGACCGCGAATGTCCGGCAGACCGACATACACCTGACGGTCGAAACGGCCCGGACGCAGCAGCGCCTTATCGAGCACGTCCGAACGGTTCGTTGCAGCGATCACGATCACGCCGGAGTTCGCTTCGAAGCCGTCCATCTCGACCAGCATCTGGTTCAAGGTCTGTTCGCGCTCGTCGTTACCGCCGCCCATGCCGGCGCCACGATGACGGCCGACCGCGTCGATTTCGTCGATGAACACGATGCACGGTGCGTGCTTCTTGGCCTGCTCGAACATGTCACGCACACGAGCTGCGCCGACACCGACGAACATTTCCACGAAGTCCGAACCCGAGATGCTAAAGAACGGCACTTTCGCTTCGCCGGCGATAGCACGTGCCAGCAGCGTCTTACCGGTTCCCGGTGGGCCGACCAGCAACACGCCGCGTGGAATCCGCCCGCCCAGCTTCTGGAACTTCTGCGGATCGCGCAGAAAGTCGACCAGCTCAGACACTTCTTCTTTCGCTTCGTCGCAACCAGCGACGTCGGTGAAATTGATTGCGTTGTTGTTTTCGTCGATCAGACGCGCACGGGATTTACCGAACGAGAACGCACCGCCTTTCCCGCCTCCCTGCATCTGTCTCATCATGTAGAACCAGAAACCGATGATCAGGATCGTCGGCCCGAGATAGTACAGCGCCGACACGAGCGCATTCGGTTCGTCGTCAGCCTTGCCGCTCACCTGAACGCCGTACTTCATCAGATCGCCGACCATCCAGATGTCACCGGGCGACACGATCTGGTATTTCTGGCCGTCTGCTGGAGTGACCGTGAGGTTACGCCCCTGGACAATGACGTTCTTGACTTTGCCGGCCTTCGCGTCGTCCATGAACTGCGAATAGGAAACGCCTTCCTGGACACGGGGCTTGTCGAACTGCTTGAACACCGTAAACAGCACCAGTGCGATAACCAGCCACACTGCTGCCTTCGAAAACATATTGTTGTTCAAAGCACCACTCCTTCACTTAGACGGGCGCCTACATTTGCCTTGCGGCACCACGAAAGCATTCTAATCCAGTCCGCAGACCCCTGCCATAAGGTTTCGCTACCACAGAAATAGCGTAGCGGGCATTTACAGCGCCGATTTCCGACGCCATGAAGCCATTATCGGCAGATGCGGATCCGTCCTGCAGCTTCCCTATGCGGGCCGCTTGAGATGCTTACCCAAAATAAACGTTTCTGACGACTTGTCCCGCGACGCTTTCGGCTTGCGGGCCGCCACCACCTTGAACTGTTGCTTGAACTTTTCGACAATCTGGCTGTAACCGCTGCCATGGAAACATTTGACTAAAAGGGCACCATCCGGCTTCAGGTGATTTTGCGAAAATTCCATCGCAAGATCGCACAGATGCTCGATTCGCGCGGCATCCGCCACCGCCACTCCCGACAGGTTGGGCGCCATATCCGAAATTACAAGGTCGACCTGACGTTCTCCGACCAATTCTTCCAGTTGGAGCACCACCGAGTCTTCGCGGAAGTCGCCCAGGATGAAGTGAACGTCGGAAATCGGCTCCATGGGCAGCATGTCCAGCGCGATGATGGTCCCGTCGATGCCGCCCTGACGTTCGGCGTCGCGCTGCGAGCCCTTCGCCAGCTTGTTGCGTGCGTACTGGCTCCAGCTACCCGGCACTGAGCCCAGATCGACGATCACCTGCCCCGGCCGGATCAGCTTGTCCTGTTCGTCGATTTCCTTGAGCTTATAGGCCGCGCGGGCGCGATAGCCCTCCCGCTGCGCCATTTTCACGTACGGATCGTTGATGTGGTCGTGCAGCCACGCGGTATTGAACTTGTTTTTTGCCATTAAACGTTGAACTCTTGCTGCGTCATGTCGCGCTTTAGCGGATAATACGCGGTTAATTCGCGCGGACACCGCCAAAACTGGCTGCCATCCGCGATTCTGATGTTCTGACGCGCCGCCCTGCCGAACCGCCCCGATCGAGCCAATCGAACGACTGGATCGGAAACGCAGGTGCCGCCATTTTAGTCGAGTCTCCCACTTTCCATGTCCGCCCTCAAAGTCTCTACCGACCAACGCGCCGAGTTGCGCTCCCAGGCACATGCGCTCAAACCGGTCGTGCTCGTCGGCGCCGAAGGTTTGACCGACGCTGTGCTGACCGAAATCAAGGTTCACCTGGGCGCGCACCAGTTGATCAAAATCCGCGTGTTCGGCGACGAACGCGAAGAACGCATCGCGATCTACGAAGAAATCTGCGACAAACTGAATGCCGCGCCGATTCAGCATATCGGCAAGCTGCTGGTGATCTGGAAGCCGGAAGCGGCCGAAAAACCCGCAGCGAAGACCAAGCGCGGCGCCCTGCCGAGCGCTCGCGAAGCCGCTGTCGAAGCCAAGCCGGGTAAAGGCCGTGCACCGCGCGTCGTCACCGTGGTGAAGCCCAGCGAAATCCCGATGCGCAAGCCGAAGGCCAAAGCAGTAGTCGTGCGTGGCAATGAGCGCGTCACGCAAGGCGGCAACATCAAGCGCGCCAAGAAGCGCCAAACCAGCGCGAAGCGCGCGCATCAGTCGTCGAAATAAACGGGTGATGTGAGGTGCGGGCGAGGTTCCGCACCTTGGCTTCAATCGGCACAGGTCCCGCTTTCCTGGGCTTGTGCCGACAGCAGCAGCCGTTGAGAATTTAGCAGCGCGATCGTGCAGCACTGCATCGAACAGATTGCGGCTTGTTGAGCACACTACCAGCCAAGCCCGACTCGACCCGCCGCGTGCGCACTAACCGGCGCCGCCGTTATAGCACATCACCGCCGCGCTCAGCCGGCAACCTTTCCCGCCGTATCGCGAGCAGCACCCTGCTCCGCTACTACAATGCCGGCGCCCGCGGGCAGCCTCCACACCAGCGCGACGCCCAGCAGGCTCTCGATCAGATAGAACAGACTCGACACGCCGTGCAGAATGCCAAAGCGAGTCGCGTAAGCCGAATGCCCGACATCTGTGCCCGCCTGCAGCGCGGCAATGCGTATTGCATTCATAAACGGCTGCAACGCGAAGTAGCCCACCAGCACACACACCAGCATGCCGACAATCAGCCAGCGCAACTGGCGATAAGCGTTAGCGCCACGCCGAACCAGCACGTTGGCCAGCCCCAGCAGCAAAATGCCGCACACGGCGCCCAGCACACCCTCGATGCGAAACAGTTGCGCCGCCACCGCGCCGGCCGAAATCCGGTCGAGCGATGTGAATAACACCGGCGCGACCGCATAGCCGATAGTCAGCAGACTACCGACCCAGACCACCGTCAAGAGGCGGAAGAAACGATGCGGCATCAAGGACACCGGAGCCGCTTTCAAACGTAGCTCACCGCGATGATTTCGTATTCGCGCACGCCGCTAGGCGCCTGCACCGAGGCCACGTCGCCTTCGGACTTACCGATCAATGCACGCGCGATCGGCGAGCTGATCGAGATCAGGCCGTGGTCGATGTCCGCTTCGTCGTCGCCGACGATCTGATACTTGACCGGCGCGCCCGAGTCCAGGTCTTCGAGCTCGACCGTCGCGCCAAACACCACGCGGCCGTCCGCGTCAACCAACGCCGGATCGATGACTTGCGCACCGGCCAGCTTCGATTCGATCTCGGCAATGCGGCCTTCGATAAAACCCTGCTTTTCCTTCGCCGCGTCGTATTCCGAGTTTTCCGACAGATCGCCCTGGGCACGCGCTTCGGAGATCGATTTGATCACCGCCGGACGCTCAACCGATTTCAGGCGCTGCAACTCATCGCGCAACATTTCCGCGCCGCGCTTCGTCAATGGAACAGTGCTCATAAACAACTCTATGCAAAAAACAGCCGTAAAAAAAATCACCGCGGTTAAGTGCATTCCGTGGGACGCGGCGACCCGGGCAAAACCCGGACCACAGCACCTGCGGAACGCCGCTTAACCGCGGCACTTACATCTTGGACAGGTATTCGAAGCCTTAGTTTAGGCGAGCGTGCAGCCCTTGTAAATCATAGACTTCGAGGTTCTTCAAATAGCGCAAACCCTCTACCGCGGCACGCGCGCCGGACATCGTCGTGTAGTACGTGACCTTGTTCGCCTGTGCACTCATGCGGATTGAACGCGAGTCGGCGATCGCTGCGCGGGTTTCGTCGACGGTCGTGAACACCAGCGCGATTTCGCCGTTCTTGATCATGTCGACGATGTGCGGACGGCCGTCCTTCACCTTGTTGACGACCTTCACCGGCACACCCGCCGCTTCGATCGCGGCAGCCGTGCCCTTGGTCGCGACGATCGGATAGCCGAGTTCGTGCAGCATGCGTGCGACTTCGACCGCCTTCGGCTTGTCGGCGTCCATCACGGTCAGCAGCACCGTGCCCGTTTCCGGCAGACGCGAACCCGCCGCGAGCTGCGACTTGAACAGCGCTTCGCCGAACGTCTGACCCACGCCCATCACTTCACCGGTGGAGCGCATTTCCGGTCCGAGCACCGGATCGACCGCCGGGAACTTGACGAACGGGAACACAGCTTCTTTCACGCTGAAGTACGGCGGAATGATTTCCTTCGTCACGCCCTGGTCGGCGAGCTTCTGGCCGACCATCGCGCGCGCCGCGATTTTCGCGAGCGGCAGGCTGGTCGCCTTCGACACGTACGGCACCGTACGCGACGCACGCGGATTCACTTCGAGCACGTAGATGACGTCTTCTTTCGAGCCGTCCGCCTGCGGCACCTGTTGAATCGCGAACTGCACGTTCATCAGGCCGATCACGTTCAGCGCCTTCGCCATCGCGCCGGTTTGACGCTTCAATTCAGCGACGGTTTCCGGCGACAGCGAGTACGGCGGCAGCGAGCAAGCCGAGTCGCCCGAGTGGACGCCCGCCTGTTCGATGTGCTCCATCACGCCGCCGATGAACACCGCTTCGCCGTCCGAAATGCAGTCCACGTCGCATTCGATCGCGTCGTTCAGGAAGCGGTCGAGCAGCACCGGCGAATCGTGCGAGACCTTCACGGCTTCGCGCATATAACGCTCGAGGTCGCGCGGCTCGTGAACGATTTCCATCGCGCGGCCGCCGAGCACGTACGACGGACGCACCACCAGCGGATAACCGATTTCGTCGGCGAGCTTGAGCGCTTCGTCTTCCGCGCGCGCGGTGCGGTTCGGCGGCTGGCGCAGGCCGAGGTCCTGCAGCAGCTTCTGGAAACGCTCGCGGTCTTCCGCGGCGTCAATCATGTCCGGCGACGTGCCGACGATCGGCACACCGTTCGCTTCGAGGTCGAGCGCGAGCTTCAACGGCGTCTGACCGCCGTATTGCACGATCACGCCGACCGGCTTTTCCTTGTCGACGATTTCGAGCACGTCTTCGAGCGTCAGCGATTCGAAGTACAGACGGTCGGACGTGTCGTAGTCGGTCGAAACGGTTTCAGGGTTGCAGTTGACCATGATCGTTTCGTAGCCGTCTTCGCGCATGGCGAGCGCGGCGTGCACGCAGCAGTAGTCGAACTCGATACCCTGGCCGATCCGGTTCGGGCCGCCGCCCAGCACCATGATCTTCTTGTTGTTGGTGGGATTCGCTTCGCACTCTTCCTCGTAGGTCGAGTACATATACGCGGTTTTCGTTGCGAACTCGGCCGCGCATGTGTCGACGCGCTTGTACACCGGGCGCACGTTCAGCTCGATACGGCGCTGACGCACTTCCATCGGCTTCGCGCCGACCAGCTTCGCCAGACGGCGATCCGAGAATCCGCTCTGCTTCAGGTACTTCAGCTCTTCCTTCGTGAGGCTCGCGAGCGACCGGCCGCCCAGCGCCTTTTCCTTCAGGATGATCTGTTCGATCTGCGCGAGGAACCACGGGTCGATCGAGGTTTCTTCGAAGATTTCTTCAGCCGTCATGCCGATACGGAACGCGTCGCCGACGTACCAGATACGGTCCGGACCGGCTTCGCCGATCTCGCGGATGATCTCGTCGCGGTTATCGGTCTTTTCGTCCAGACCGTCGACGCCGACTTCCAGACCGCGCAGCGCTTTCTGGAACGATTCCTGGAAGGTGCGGCCAATCGCCATCACTTCGCCGACCGACTTCATCTGCGTGGTCAGGCGCGAATCGGCTTCGCGGAATTTCTCGAACGCGAAACGCGGGATCTTGGTGACGACGTAGTCGATCGTCGGTTCGAACGACGCCGGGGTCTGGCCGCCGGTGATTTCGTTCTTCAACTCGTCCAGCGAGTAGCCGACCGCGAGCTTCGCCGCGATCTTGGCGATCGGGAAGCCGGTCGCCTTCGACGCCAACGCCGACGAACGCGACACGCGCGGATTCATTTCGATCACGACCATGCGGCCGTCTTTCGGATTGATCGAGAACTGTACGTTCGACCCGCCGGTGTCGACGCCGATCTCGCGCAGCACCGCGAGCGACGCGTTACGCAGGATCTGGTATTCCTTGTCGGTCAGCGTTTGCGCCGGCGCGACGGTGATCGAGTCGCCGGTGTGGATGCCCATCGGGTCCAGGTTTTCGATCGAGCAGACGATGATGCAGTTGTCCTTTTTGTCGCGGACCACTTCCATCTCGTACTCTTTCCAGCCGAGCAGCGATTCTTCGATCAGCAGTTCGCGCGTGGGCGACAGGTCCAGACCGCGCTTGCAGATCTCTTCGAACTCGTCGCGGTTGTACGCAATGCCGCCGCCCGAACCGCCCAGCGTGAACGACGGCCGGATCACGACCGGATAGCCGCCGCTGCCCGTCAACACAGCGATTTCCGCCTGCACCTGCAGCGCTTCTTCCATGGAATGCGCGGTGCCCGACTTGGCCGAACCGAGGCCAATCCTGGTCATCGCGTCCTTGAATTTCTGGCGGTCTTCCGCCTTGTCGATGGCTTCCGGCGACGCGCCGATCAGCTCGACCTTGTACTTCTCCAGCACGCCGTGCGCGTGCAGGTCGAGCGCGCAATTCAGCGCGGTCTGGCCGCCCATGGTCGGGAGGATCGCGTCGGGGCGCTCCTTGGCGATGATGCGCTCCACCACTTCCCACGTGATCGGCTCGATGTAGGTGACGTCGGCCGTGTTCGGGTCGGTCATGATCGTCGCCGGATTGCTGTTGACGAGGATGACCTTGTAGCCTTCCTCACGCAGCGCCTTGCATGCCTGCGCGCCCGAGTAATCGAACTCGCACGCCTGGCCGATGATGATCGGACCCGCGCCGATAATGAGAATGCTCTTGATGTCTGTCCGCTTGGGCATAACGCTCTCGCTAAATATTCCTGTGTTCTTTCCGTTGGCGCGCGCCGTTGCTACGTTGCGCGCGCTCTGCTGTGTGCGGTTTGCTTCGCGTTGTTCCGTCTCGCGCTGCAAACCGCGCGCCGCCGGAGCGGCGCGTCACATGCTCCGCTTAAGCCGCAGCGGTCTTGCCGGCCTTCTTCGTGTCCATCAACGCCGTGAAGCGGTCGAACAGATAGGCGATGTCGTGCGGACCGGGCGACGCTTCCGGGTGACCCTGGAAGCAGAACGCCGGCTTGTCCGTCAGCGCGAAACCTTGCAGCGTGCCGTCGAACAGCGAAACGTGCGTGGCGCGCGCGTTGGCGGGCAGCGTGGCGGCGTCGACCGCGAAGCCGTGGTTTTGCGACGTGATCACGACGCGGCCGTCGTCCAGATCTTTCACCGGATGGTTCGCGCCGTGGTGGCCGGTCTTCATCTTCATGGTCTTCGCGCCGACCGCGAGGCCCATGATCTGGTGGCCGAGGCAAATACCGAAGGTCGGAATGCCGCGCTCGATCAGCTCTTTGGTGGCCGCGATCGCGTAGTCGCACGGTTCCGGATCGCCCGGGCCGTTCGACAGGAACACGCCGTCCGGGTTGAGCGCGAGCGCGTCAGCGGCGCTGGCTTGCGCCGGCAGCACGGTGACGTGGCAGCCGCGTTCGGCCAGCATGCGCAGAATGTTGTACTTGACGCCGTAGTCGAACGCGACGACGCGGTACTTCGGCGCCTTCTGCGTGCCGTAGCCCTCGCCCAGACGCCATTCGGTCTGGGTCCATTCGTAGGTTTCCTTCGTCGACACGACCTTCGCGAGGTCCATGCCCGAGAGGCCCGGGAACGAGCGCGCGAGTTCGATGGCCTTGGCTTCGTCGTCGGAACCGGCGAGGATCGCGCCGTTCTGCGCCCCCTTGTCGCGCAGCACGCGGGTCAGCATGCGGGTGTCGAGACCGGCGATGGCGACCACGCCTTCGTCTTTGAGGTATTGCGGGAGCGTGCGCTCCATGCGGAAGTTCGACGCAAGAACCGGCAGATCACGGATGATCAGGCCGGCGGCATGGACTTTCGTGGCTTCGACGTCTTCGGCATTCACGCCGACGTTGCCGATATGCGGATACGTGAGGGTCACGATCTGGCGCGCGTAGCTCGGGTCAGTCAGGATTTCCTGATAGCCGGTGATAGCGGTGTTGAACACGACTTCGCCGATGGTATGCCCGGGGGCGCCGATCGAGTAACCACGAAAGACCGTGCCGTCGGCGAGCGCGAGCAGAGCGGGAGAAAATGACGGCAACACGGGAAACTCCTTGGAGGAACACCCTGTTGCCGACCTGTCTATCCGACTGCGAGCCGCAGCGGAACGCATCCATGAGGATGCACGCGCAGACTCGCTCGCGTACTGCCGTTGACGTTGCAAGGGGCGCGATGGGTCCATTGTGTGGACGGATCGGCTGGGTGCGGGGCCCTTCTTGCTACGCCAGTGGCGCGCGGCGGATGAACGGTATGGGAGAGGTAGGCGCTAGGGTGCGGGTTGATAAGCTCAAACCTTGAAATTATAGCGTGAAACACCCCTTCCCGCCAAATCCGAGATGGCAGGCGCGCCGTGGGAGGCTCGCTTTGAATGCACTCAAAGCCTTGCTGCGTCGGGGTTTGAACCCATCGGACAGAATTTATGCGGCGTAAATCGGGATAGCGCCGGTCAATATGACCGGCCCGCTAAATGCCGGCGCCGAAGGCTCAGGCGTCTTGCGGCTCGTGAGCGCCGACCGCCTTGACCGGCTTCCTGGCAGGCAGGGCGAACCAGATCGCGCTCAGTATCTGCAGCACGATGAGAATGCCCCAGGCAGTCAGATGCGCGGACACCGGATAGTGCCCGCCGCTCGCCGGCCAGTGCGACAACACCGCGCCGACGCCAATCTGAAAACCGAAAATCAGCAAGAAGATAATCAGATTCAACGTCGTGTTGACGCGGCCCGTCATCTGCGGCGGAAAGTGCCGTGCCATCACGGCGTAGATCAGAATGCCGGTGCCGCCGAACGCCCCATACGCCGCCCACAGCAGGCCGGCAGGCAGCGGCGCCTTGAACACGATCAGCAATTGCGTCACGACGAACAGCGCCATGCCGATCCCGCAAAAGGCATACAGCGAGATGCCACGCCGCTCGAGACTACGCGCCGCCGCGCCAAAGCCGATGCAGCCAGCCATCATCGCGAAACCGAGAATCGACACCAACGCCGCCGCCTCGCGCGGCTCGAAGCCCTGCACGTCGCGCAACCAGGCGCCGACCCACAGCGACTGCATCGCGTAAAAGACGCCCTGCGTGACGACCGAAAACGACGCGATCTTCCAGAACGCAGCGCTGCCGAGAATGTGCAACGTGCCCTTGAACTGCGTGCTTATGCTCGCCTGATGATGGGTTTCCTTCGTATCGGGCGCGAGCGTCCACAACGCCAGCGCCACCAGCACCGTCATCAGGCCTAGTCCGACAGAGACCGTGCGCCACGTGGCGAAACCCAGCACCCAGGTAAGCGGCGAGCCGACCATGACGCCGCCCAGGCCGCCGACCGCCATCACGAGTCCGTTCATCAACGGCAGGCGTGCGGTGGCGAAATGCTGCGCCAGCGCCTTGAACGCGCCGCCGAGGCAGACCGAGACACCCATGCCGATCAGCAGACGCCCCACCATCATCATGCCGACGCTGTGCGCCGCGCCGAACACCCAGATGCCGAGCGCGGCGAATAGCAACGTGCCCGCCGTGACCCGCCGTGCGCCGAAATGATCCAGCAGCACGCCGGCCGGAATCTGCGCGCCCGCGAAACCCAGGAAATACAGACTGGTCAGCACGCCGAGGTTGGCGGCCGACAAACCGAGGTCGTGCGTAATGAATGGTGCAAAACCGAGATTGACGCCGCGAAACACGTAGGAAACGAAGTAGCCCGCGGAAAACAGGAGAAAAACGCGCAGTTGGGTCGGCGACATAAGCTATGAGTGAAACAGCGAGGCAGAACGGAGCTCGAAAGATAAAGCAAATCGGCCGGGCCTGCCGTCAATCTTCCGATCAATGAAAAACGCCGTCACCACAGGTGACGGCGTTGGAAATAACACGGTGCGTGATCGGAGCGCAATTCATGCGCTGCCCCCGCAACGCATGTGGTCACTACCGTGGCAGCCGCTTATTGGTTTTGCTTACCCTTCTTCGCGCTGGCCGCGGTCTTCGGGCGGCTATCCGCCGCGGCCTTCGACGCCTTGCTGGACGTGGAAGCCGATACCTTCGTCACTTTGCCCTTGCTGGCGACGGACGCTGTCGGCTTGCTGACCTTCCCTACCGGCTCGGAGACTTTCACCACGGGCGAGCGGCCACGACCTCTCTTCTTATCGTAACGCGAATCGCCGCGGGTGTCCGCGACGCGGGTGCCGATCTTCTCGACGCCACCGCCTTGCACGTTGGTCGCGATCGCTTCCGGACCGGGCTCGCTCGGCATGGCCTTGCCGACCGGCACGTGCAGCACGATCACCTGGCCGCGCGACACGCCGTCGCGATGCGTACGATTCCACGCCTTCAACTGGCCGACCGAGACGCCGTAACGCACGGCGATTGCCGCCATCGACTGATTGCGGCGCACGCGGATCAGCATCTTGCGGGTGTCGGGGACATCCGGCTCCATGGCCAGCACCGCGCTTTCGGCGACGTCGGCGCTGATGTCTTCGTCGTCGTCCGAACCGCGCGGCACGACGATCGTGGAGCCCGGCTTCAGGCGCATGCCGGCCGGAATCTTGTTCACTTCCATCAGCGTATCGGCGTCGACGCCGATCTTCTGCGCAATCGCCGCGGGCGCCGCGCGCTCGGTGACCGTGTAGGTGGTCCACGACGACAGCGAGCCGGAGTACGCCTTCAGATTGCGTTCGAACGCGCTGGCGTTGTCGAACGGCAGCAGGATCTGCGGCTGCGTGGCGCCGAGAATCACCGGCTTCCTGAACGACGGGTTCAGCGAGCGGAACTCGTCGGGAGAAAGATTCGCGAGCTTGGCGGCCATTTCCACATCGATATCGTGCGAGGTGGTCACCGTCACGAAATACGGGTGGTTCGGAATCGGCGGCAGCGTGAGCCCGTACATCTGCGGGTTCATGATGATGTTCTTCACCGCCTGCAGCTTCGGCACGTAATTGCGTGTCTCGTTCGGCATGCGCAGGCTGAGGTAGTCGGTGGGCAAGCCCGCCGCTTCGTTGCGGGCGATCGCGCGCTGCACGTTGCCTTCACCCCAGTTGTACGCGGCAAGCGCGAGTTGCCAGTCGCCGAACATGTCATGCAGATTCGACAGATAGTCGAGCGCGGCGCTGGTCGACGCCAGCACGTCGCGGCGCTCGTCCTGCCACATGTTCTGCTTGAGGTTGTAGGTGCGGCCGGTGCCCGGCATGAACTGCCACATGCCGGCCGCCTTTGCCACCGACAACGCCTGCGGGCTATACGCCGATTCGATGAACGGCAGCAGCGCGAGCTCGGTCGGCATATGGCGCGCTTCGAGCTCTTCGACGATGTGGTACAGGTATTTCTGCGAGCGCTCGGTCATGCGCTGCACGTAGTCGGGACGCTGCACGTACCAGTTGACCTGCATGTCGACGAGGTCGGTCTGCAGATCCGGCATCTGGAAACCACGGCGAATCCGGCCCCACAGATCGGCGTCCGCGCTCGTCAGCTGAGTGACCGAACCCTGGTCGACGTTGATCGTCTCTTTGGCGGTGGCTGTCTTGCGAAGGGCGTCGGAAACTGCTTGCTGACTGGCGGGATTATTGGCGGAAGAACTATTCGTCGCTGGTCCCTGACTCGCGCAGGCGGCGAGTGTCAGGACCAACAACGCACTAAAGATAAATCGCATGAACGTCTCGGCTTCCACAAGGGCTGGAATTTGCAGCCGATAGTACGAAACGGCGACGTTTACGTCAATCTAAAAATACCGAAAAAATCAAGCAAATCTTAGGCTTGGCGAATTTTTCCGATTCTTCGCGTGAGGAATACCCTTATGCGGGTGCGGTCAACGGAAGCGGTTTTTCCATTCGCGCATCAGCGTGAATGCGGCGAGTCGATCGGGCACTTTTTCATGCAGTTGATCTTGCAGGCTCGCCTGGACCGCCGGTTCGTCGGCGCGTAAAAACGGATTCACCGCGCGTTCATGGGCAATCGTGGTCGGCAGCGTGGGCACGTGACGCGCCCGCAACTCGGTCGCTTTGTCGCGCCAGGCCTGCAGCTCGGCGTTGTCCGGCTCGCACGCGAGCGCGAAGCGGATGTTCGACAGCGTGTACTCGTGCGCGCAGTGAACCTCGGTGGCGCCGGGCAGCGCGGCGAGCGCGTCAAGCGACGCCAGCATCTGCTTCGGCGTGCCTTCGAACAGCCGGCCGCAGCCGCACGCGAACAGCGTGTCGCCGCAAAACACGTGCGGCGTGCCGCGCGGATCGGCCGTCTGGAAATACGCGATGTGGCCGCTCGTGTGACCGGGCACGTCGAGCACCGTGAAGTCGAGCGCGGGCGCCGCGATCGTGACGCGATCGCCATTTTCAAGACGCTGCGTGAGGTGCTCGATCGCTTCACCGGCGGGGCCATAGACGGGTACGGCCTGGCCATTCAGCAGATCGGCCACTCCACCGACATGGTCGTGATGATGGTGCGTGAGTAAAATAGCGCTCAGCCGCCACCCCCGTTTCGCCAGATACGCGCGCACGGGGGCGGCCTCTCCCGGATCGACGACGACCGCGTGATGTCCGTCGGAAACGACCCAGATGTAATTGTCTTCAAACGCCGGGACCGGTACGTACTCGAGCGCATTCATAGGCGACGCATTCTTTGATATGACTGACCGAGCGATTATAGACTGGCCCGCGTGGACCGATTCACCACCTGGCCGCTACGTGCTGGACTGGGAGCAAACCCAGCTCGACCGCGTGGTGTCCGACGTGTTCGGCTACCACGCGCTGCAACTCGGCCTGCCGCAACTCGACGCCTTGCGCGAGAACCGCATGCCGTGCCGCGGCCTCGTGCTCGACGCCGCGAGCGGTGCGAGCGCGCCCTACTCGTATCCGCGCGGCTTGCGGCATGGCGGCAATAGCCACGCGGCGAACAACGGCGCGGGTCTGTGGCCCCAGCCCGGGCAAAACGGGCTCGCCGGCCTGCCCGCGCCGGCCGGACGCAGCGCGGTCTGGTGCGACCTGCTCGACTTGCCGTTCGAAGCTCAAAGCGTCGACCTGATCGTGATGCCGCACACGCTGGAATTCACCAGCGACCCGCATCGGCTGCTGCGCGAAGCCGAGCGCGTACTGATGCCCGAAGGGCAACTGATCATTCTCGGCTTCAACTCGCTGTCGCTGTGGGGCGCGCGGCAATCGGTCGGCAAGGTGACCGGGCGGCCGTTCGTGCCCGCCGCCGTCGACCTGATCGCCTTCACGCGGCTCAAAGACTGGATCAAGCTGCTGGGCTTCGACCTTGAACGCGGGCGCTTCGGCTGCTATCGTCCGCCGCTCGGCAGCGATCAATGGCTGTCCCGCTATGGTTTCATGGAAGCCGCCGGCGACCGCTGGTGGCCGATTTTCGGCGCCACCTACATGATCAAGGCGATCAAGCGCGTGCGCGGCATGCGGCTCGTCGGGCCGCTGAAAGTGAAGAAACCAGTCCTCGCCGCGGGCCTCGCGCCCGCCGCCACCCCGAATACACGCAACCACACTCAATGACTTCCGATCTCATCGATATTTATACCGACGGCGCCTGCAAGGGCAATCCCGGCCCCGGCGGCTGGGGCGCGCTGCTGCGCTTCGGCGGCCAGGAAAAAGAACTGTTCGGCGGCGAGCCCAACACCACCAACAACCGCATGGAGTTGATGGGCGTGATCGGCGCGCTGGAAGCGCTGAAGCGTCCGTGCAAAGCGGTCGTCCACACCGACTCGCAGTACGTGCAGAAAGGCATTAGCGAGTGGATTCACGGCTGGAAGAAGAAAGGCTGGATCACCGCCGCCAAGCAGCCGGTGAAGAACGCCGATCTGTGGAAACGGCTCGACGCGCTCGTCGCGCAACACGAAATCGAATGGCGCTGGGTCCGTGGGCACAATGGGCATCCGGAAAACGAGCGCGCCGATCAACTGGCCAATCGCGGCGTCGCGTCGCTCACGCAGGCGTGACGACGGCTGCGATGCACTTGCGCGGAGCGCACGTGCGCCCTTCCCGCCTGATTTTTTCGCGGCAATTTTTTTCGAATTTTGAAGCAGGCTAAACCGACATGCGTCAACTCATCCTCGATACCGAAACCACCGGCCTGAATGCGCGCACCGGCGACCGGATTCTCGAACTCGGCTGCGTCGAAATGGTGAACCGTCGGTTGACGGGTAACAACCTGCACTTCTACATCAACCCGGAACGTGACAGCGATCCGGGCGCGCTGGCCGTGCACGGCTTGACCACCGAGTTCCTCAGCGACAAGCCGAAGTTCGCCGAGATCGCCGATCAGATTCGCGACTTCATTCAGGACGCGGAACTGATCATTCACAACGCGCCGTTCGACATCGGCTTTCTCGATGCCGAGTTCGCGCTGCTCGGGTTGCCGCCGGTCAGAACGTATTGCGGCGAGATCATCGACACCTTGGCGCGCGCCAAGCAGATGTTCCCCGGCAAGCGTAATTCGCTCGATGCGCTGTGCGACCGTTTCGGCGTCAGCAACGCGCACCGTACGCTGCACGGCGCGCTGCTCGACTCGGAACTGCTCGCGGAAGTCTATCTGGCGATGACGCGCGGCCAGGAGAGCCTCGTCATCGACATGCTCGGCGACTCGCACGGCGGGGGTGACGCGCATGCACCGCGCGTCGCGTTCGAATCGCTCGATCTGGTCGTGGTCGCCGCCAGCGACGACGAACTCGCCGCGCACCAGGCGGTGCTCGACGGTCTCGACAAAGCGGTCAAAGGCACGAGCGTTTGGCGCCTCGAACCGACGCCGTCCGCGGATGAGCAAACCGCTTAAAAAGTACTAGACGAGCCTTAAAATCCCTGACATAATTCGGCTCTCTTCGGGTGGTTAGCTCAGCGGTAGAGCACTGCCTTCACACGGCAGGGGTCACTGGTTCGATCCCAGTACTACCCACCAGAATTTTGGTGTGTCGATCACCGAAGATAAAAGGGCTTACGCAGCAATGCGTAAGCCCTTTTTCAATTGGTCTCTCGGGTTCGGACGAGACGCTATTTTGAAGCACTCGCATTGCAGGACTTTGCCGTCAACACCGAATCTTCGTACGATTGCGGCGGCCAAATACTGCTGATATAGTTGGTTTTCGGGCAATCGCCCGCTCTTCTTTCTCCACCTCACCTACCTCAGGGAGGCGCCACATGTTCAGCATGCATCTCGCTTTCCTCGGCATGGTTTCGCGAGCGTTTTCGCGACCGTAACGGTCGCCACTACGTCGCTCACGCGGTTTGGCCTGAACAGGTACGCCGCGCAATTTCCAGACAGTCCGTAGTCCCGTTGCCGGTTCGATTCGTTCCGACGCGGATTAACTGTCTCTTCCTTTCGCTTCTGACTGGAACCCCGGTGCGCTCGCGCGCCATCGGGTTGTGGCAATGACTAAAAAGAAACTCGACTTTCGTGGACAAGCCTTCAAGGACGTCCTCGGCTTTACCTTCCTTCACTGGGCGAAGCAGCCCTGGCGCGTCTGCGTCATCACGGCGCTGGTGCTGCTCTCTGCATTGGCCGACGTGCTCACGCCGCTGTTCGCCGGGCGCCTCGTCGACGCGATCGCGTCCGGTTCGGCACGCGACGCGCTCGCGTGGCAAGCGGCGGTCACGGCCTTCTGCGTGCTCGCCGCGCTGGGTCTCGGTGCTACGCTGCTGCGGCAAGGCGTGTACTTCAACATCATCCGGCTTTCGTTGAGGATGATGAGCGAGATCGCGGCGAACGCGTTTCATCGCGTGCAGCGCTTTTCGACCGACTGGCACGCCAACAGCTTCGCCGGCTCCACGGTCCGCAAGATCACGCGCGGCATGTGGGCGCTCGACCTGCTCAACGACACGCTGCTCATCGCGCTGCTCCCGTCCATGGTGATGCTGATGGGCGCCACCTTCCTGCTCGGCTGGCGCTGGCCGATGATGGGCGCGGTGGTCGGTATCGGCTCGGTGCTGTACATCGCGGTGACCGTGGCGCTGTCGCTCGGCTTCGTGGCACCGGCCGCGCGTCTCGCGAATGCGTGGGACACGCGCATGGGCGGCGCGCTCGCCGACGCGGTCAGTTGCAACGGCGTGGTGAAAGCGTTCGGCGCGGAAGACCGCGAGGAAGCGCTGCTGGCGCGCGTGATCGACAAGTGGCGTCATCGCACGCGCCGCACGTGGATGCGCGGCACGATCAACGGCGGCGTGCAGGGCGGCATGCTGGTGGCGATCCAGGCTTCGATTCTCGGCGTCGCGCTGCTGCTGTGGGCGCGCGGCGAGGCGGGGGTGGGCGACATCACGTTCGCGCTGACCATGTTCTTCATGTTGCAGGGCTATCTGCGCGAAGTCGGGATGCACATCCGCAATCTGCAACGCTCGGTCAACGACATGGAAGAACTGGTCTCGCTGGACAGCCAGCCGCTCGGTATCGAAGACCATCCCGGCGCGGGTTCGATCGCGATCGGCAAGGGCGAGATCCGCTTCGAGCACGTCACGTTCCACTACGGTGCGAGCGGCCGGCCGCTGTACGACAACTTCTCCGTGCGTATCGCGCCGGGTGAACGCATCGGGCTGGTCGGGCATTCGGGCTCGGGGAAGACGACCTTCATCAAGCTGATCCAGCGGCTCTACGACATTTCGGGTGGCCGGATCACGATCGACGGTCAGGATATCGCCGGGGTGCGGCAAGCGTCGTTGCGCAGCCAGATCGCGATCGTTCAGCAGGAGCCGGTTCTGTTCCACCGGTCGCTGGCGGAGAACATCGCGTATGCACGGCCCAGCGCAAGTCGCGCCGAGATCGAGCGGGCCGCGCGGCTCGCGAGCGCGCACGACTTCATCGTCGAGCTGCCGAACGGTTACGACACGCTGGTCGGTGAACGGGGCGTCAAGCTGTCGGGGGGTGAACGTCAGCGGGTGGCGATTGCACGCGCGTTTCTCGCCGACGCGCCGATCCTGATTCTGGACGAAGCGACGTCGAGCCTCGACAGTGAAAGCGAAGTGCTGATCCAGCGCGCCATGGAACGGCTGATGACGGGCCGCACCACGCTGGTGGTCGCGCATCGTCTGTCTACCGTGCGGGCGCTCGACCGGTTGCTCGTGCTGGACAAGGGCAAGGTCATCGAGGAAGGCAGTCACGAAACGCTGATCAGGCTCGAGAATGGCCTCTACCGGCGGCTGTTCGAACGTCAGGCGCTGGAGTTGATCAAGGGTCTGGGCGAGTCTGACATCATGCTGGATGGCGCCGGCAGCAGGACCAACCGAACCGATGATTCCAGCTTGCTGGTCGGGAAGTAAATAGCAGCAAATGGGTGGGACGCCAGGCTGAAGCCGTCGCTAACCGGCGCTTTATTCCGGCGTTCCTCCTACACCCATCACTTCAAATCACCGCACCTCACACCACGCCCGCCGGCAGGCCAATACCGCGCGCCATGCCGGTCGCGGCAAACACCATCAACACCAGCAGCACGGTCTGAATCACGCTGTAGCGCGCATACGAACGCGCCTTGCGCAGATCCGGCGGCACGCCGTTCCGGACCGCCGCGCGCCAGCGCAGCAACGCAAGCATGGAAGGCACTTCGAGGATAAGAATCACCACCAGCAGCGTCATCTTCACGTGGAAGAGCGGCTCGTGGAGATAGTAGTCGGCGCCCTTCTCGTAACCGCCGAAAGCGCGCATCAAGCCAGTCACGATCAACACCAGTGCAGACAGGCCCCAGCGCGTATCGGCGCGGAACACGGAGCGCAAGGCAGCGGGTACGGCGGCGCGGCGCAGCGCCCAGGTGCGCCGCAGAATCGACGCGAGCGCAAAACCATAAGCGAGCAGATGAAGGGCGGCAAGCAACCAGCGAACCAGCATGGCGACTCCTGGAAAAGACGCAATACGATCGTTGTACGTCTGACTCGCCCGTCGTGAAGCGCCGGGCGGCATGACTTCATTATCGACTAATGCTGACTTTACGATGCGCACGCCGGCCACGGGTGTGGCCGACTGCACAGAGCTTACGGGATCAAACCTGCCGCAAGGAAGTGTCGAGTGCTCGAGCGGCGACGCGATCGCCTTCGGTCGTCAACGCGGCGCGAAATACGGTTTGCCGGTTGTGACCCGCGGCGGCCGGCGAATCCCACAGCAATTCGATCTTCGGACGGCGGCCGAAAATGCCCCGCGTCATCGCGGGAGCGGCGGCCGATCCAAGCGACGCAGCCGCGCCGCCCGGCTCGCCGGCCGCGCTGAAGGCCACCACCGGCGTCGGCGTCGGCGTTACGCGGGCGTCCTGCCCCAGCGCCCAGCGCACGGACAATTCGCGCGCGTCGTACTGACCGACCTTGCGACGCTCGGCCCACACGATCACGGTGCGCGTGGCCGGATCGAGCGCGACCGCGTAGCGGCCAATCGCGAAACGGCGCGCGGCGATATTGGTTCGCCACAACGCGCGCGGGCGGCAGATCCACACCACCGCCGCATACAACGCCGGCGCGACGAGCAGCCAGCCGTTGGTGGAGGCCACCGCTTGCGCCGCGCGCCGCCAGCCGGCGCTCGCCGCAAAGGCGCCGACCGACCAGACCGCAAACAGCAAACCGAGGAAAGCAAACAGACGCACTGCTTGCCGCAGCCATTGCGGCAGCGGATGAAGCGGTCGCTCGGCCACGGCGCGCGCGCCGGGCAGAAAGATCAACAGGAACAGGAACACCAGGTTGATACACGCCCACGGCGACGACACCATCGCCGACAACGACGCGCTCAGGTCCATCTGCGCCATCGAAAAAAGCCAGCGAGCCAGCAGCACGAGACCGACGGCGCGCAACGCGAAAATCGTTCCGGCGCCAGGCGCCGCGTTCGCACGCGTCTCTTTCGTTCTCGCCAAGGCATCCTCCTGTCGTCGGCGGCGCCGCAGCCAAATTTGCGGCACGGCCATTATAGGGATATTACGGAGAGTGGCTCATTCTTGCCGCCCCGAAAACCCCACTTTCCATCGCTTGTCGCAAAAAACGCGGCGCGCATGCAACAACGCCCCGCGAGCGGTTAGCGCGCGAGGCGTTGTGGGTGGCTTCGGCGTGCGTGAAGCACGCTTGCGGCCGGTCTGTCTGGATGGCGAGTGCGTTGCCGATGCCTTATCGACCAGGCATTAATCGGTTACCCGCGAGTCACCGCGGGCCACCCGCCAGCCATTAGCTGGCGTTGACTTCGCGCAGCACCGAGCGGTGCTTCTGACGCAGCAGCTCTTCGTACGTGGCGACGTAGTTCTGCGCCATGACCTTCGACGAGAAGCGCGATTCGAACGCCTTGCGCACGTTGGCGCGCGGCAACGTGTGCAGGCGCTTGACCGCCGCGACCGCGCTGATTTCGTCTTCGACGACAAAGCCCGACACGCCGTTCTCGATCACTTCCGGCACCGAACCGCGATTGAACGCGATCACCGGCGTGCCGCATGCCATCGCTTCGATCATGACCAGACCGAAGGGCTCCGGCCAGTCGATCGGGAACACCAGTGCATGCGCGTTGCCGAGGAACTCACGCTTTTCGGTCTCGCCGATTTCGCCGATGTACTCGACGTGCGGGAGCGCCATCAGCGGCTTGATCACTTCTTCGTAATAGGCGCGGTCAGCCTTGTCGATCTTGGCGGCGACCTTGAGCTTCATGCCCGCCTGGCCGGCGATACGGATCGCGCGGTCGAGGCCCTTCTCCGGCGACACGCGGCCGAGGAAAGCGAGGTAGCCCGGCTCGACGTCGGGGATCGGCGTGAGCACGTGTTCCGGCAGGCCGTGATACACGGTTTGCAGCCAGTTAGCCTGTTGCAGCGGAATGCGCTGGTTGTCCGAAATCGACACGACCGGCACGTCGCTGAACGTGTTGAAGACCGGTTGCAGTTCCGGCAGGTCCAGACGGCCGTGCAGCGTGGTCAGGAACGGCACCGGCTGACGCGCGAACAGCGAGAACGGGTAGTAGTCGATGTGGAAATGCAGCACGTCGAATTCGTCCGCGCGGCGGCGCACTTCTTCGAGCAGCAGCATATGCGGCGCCATCACGTCGCGGATCGTCGGGTCGAGGCGCAGCGCCTGCGGCCAGAAGGCTTCGAGCTTTGCCGAGGTGATCGAATCGCCGCTCGCAAAGAGCGTGACGTCGTGGCCCTGCTCGACCAGCGCTTCAGTCAGGTAGGACACCACGCGTTCCGTCCCGCCATACAGCTTGGGAGGAACCGCCTCGTGCAACGGAGCGATTTGAGCGATTCGCATAATGAAAGTCCTCGTAAAAAATCAGGCAAAGATACTGCGTTTGTTAAAAGCGACTCGCTTGCTCGCCAGGGCAGTCTGGCCGGGATCGCCGGCGCGGGCCTGATTCTTTCGAGAAATCCTGCGATGGATCGCTTGGGGTAGTGAGCCCAGATCAGTGGGTCACCGTCTGCGCCTGTGCCGGTAAACGCACACGCACCCGCTACGTTGACAAACTGTCAGATATTTCATGGGCCTACGAAGCATGCATTATCGATGCCGGGCATCTCGCTGCACCACAACATTTCAAAGTCTTTACGTTGTTACACACGCGAAACACTTTGCAAACCCTTGTTTTCTATGACAGTTCTACAGTGGCAACTGGTTTGCGGGATGAACCGCCTGGACGGCCCCGCAAGGCTCTGCGTCAACTTTGCCGGCAAGCGTTGAAGAAATGCCGCAGCGCGGTTGAATGCAATTTGTAATTATATCTCGAAATTTTCCGCAACTTGTGTGAACCACCGGGCGGTTCTCGGGGTCGAGCACCAGTAGGTTGCGGAGGTCTATCGCGAAATCAGTCGCGTCAGCGCCCGGATACACAGGGCGCAATCGCTTTTGCATGTTTACAATGCGAAGCATCGGCCTCGCGGCGACAGTTTTTTCCGTCTGGCCCGCGCATTGCATGCACAACCCGACTCACATCGACCTACTCACGATCAATTGGAACACTTAACCATTGCCCAACGTAACGCCGAAAACGCAAAGCTCGCGAGCTTTGCGCACCGGCCGCTTGCGTTTCTCTTCCGCTTTATCCGCCGCCATCCGCTCGCGCACGCGATCGTCCTGTGCAGCGTGTTTGCGGCCGTGGGCTGTGCGCTCGCTTCGCAATACGCGATCAAACATCTGATCGACGTGCTCGGCGAAGGCCGGCACCATCCGGGTCCGCTGTGGGGCGCGTTCGCGATCCTGGTCGGCCTGATCGCCGCGGACAATCTGTTGTGGCGGGTCGGCGGCTGGGTCGCCGCGCATACGTTCGTCGCCGTAACGGGCGATCTGCGGCGCGATCTGTTCCAGTATCTGAGCGGCCACTCGCCCAGCTATTACTCTGAGAAGCAACCGGGGATGCTCGCCAGCCGCATCACGGCCACGTCGAACGCGGTCTACACCGCCGAGAACACCACCGCGTGGAACGTGCTGCCGCCGTGCATCGCGGTGCTGGGCGCGATCGTCATGATCATCGCGGTGAATCCGCTAATGGCGGGCGGCCTGATGCTGTGCTCGGCAATTCTGTCGGTCGTGCTGTACAAACTGGCCGGGCGCGGCTCGGCGCGGCATCACCATTTCGCGACCAAGGCGGCTTCGGTAGACGGCGAGCTGGTCGACGTGATCAGCAATATGGGTCTCGTACGCGCCTTCGGCATGACGTTTCGCGAGCAGCAACGGTTCGGCGCGACGGTCAAGGCGGAGATGGACGCCCGTCAGCAGAGCCTGCTGTATCTGGAAAAGCTGCGCCTGCTGCACGCGGTGATCACCGCGCTGCTGTCGGCGGGCTTGCTGGGCTGGGCGCTGTGGCTGTGGGATCAGGGCAAGGCGACCTCGGGCGACATCGTGCTCGTCAGCTCGCTCGGCTTCACGATTCTGCACGGCACGCGCGATCTGGCCGTGGCGCTGGTCGACGTGACCCAGCACGTTGCGCGTCTGGCGGAAGCGGTGCGCACGCTGCTCGAACCGCACGGCATGCCGGACCGCGACGGCGCGTCCGAACTCGTGCCGCAAGGCGGTCGCATCGCGTTCGAAGGCGTGACGTTCGCCTATCCGCGCCGCCGGCCGATTCTCGACCACTTCGATCTGCATATCCAGCCGGGGCAACGAGTCGGTCTGATCGGCAAATCGGGCGCGGGCAAATCCACCGTGCTGGCGCTGCTGCAACGGTTCTATGAAACCCAGGGCGGCGCGATCAAGATCGACGGTCAGGACATCGCCACGATTAGCCAGGACAGCTTGCGTCACGCGATCGCGCTGGTGCCGCAGGATATTTCGCTGTTCCATCGCTCGGTGTACGAGAACATTGCCTATGGCCGCCCCGAGGCGACGCGTGAAGAAGTGCTGGCGGCCGCGCGCGAAGCGCGTTGCGCCGACTTCATCGAAGCGATGCCGGAAGGCTACGACACGATCGTCGGCGACCGTGGCGTGAAGCTGTCCGGCGGACAGCGTCAACGGATCGCGATTGCGCGGGCCATCCTGAAGAACGCGCCGATCCTGCTGCTCGACGAAGCCACGTCGGCGCTCGACAGCGCATCCGAAGAAGCGATCCAGAAAGCGCTCGATCGGCTGATGGTGGGCCGCACCGTCGTCGCGATCGCGCACCGGTTGTCCACGCTGAACAACTTCGACCGGATCATCGTGATGAGCGCGGGCAAGGTGATCGACGACGGCAGTCCCGAAGAGCTGCGCCAACGTCCGGGCCTGTATCGCGATCTGCTCGCGAAGCAATACGGCAAGGGCACGACGCTGCACGTCGGCGGTAAGAAGGTCGACGAACAGCACGTGGTTTGAAGTCACGCGCGCTGAAGCTGCCAGGCGTCAAACCTGGCGGCAGCCGTCAGCCTCGCCGTCACGGCAGCCAGCCGACAAAAAAGCCGCTCATCCGAGCGGCTTTTTTTACAACTCGCGCCTCAATCAAACCAGGCGCCCGAGAAACAGACTAGCCAACCAGACTCGCACTCGCCGCCTTCTTGCCCGGCGCCGTACGCTTCTTCCCGTTTCCGGTGCGCTTCGCACCATCCGCGCCCTGCAGATCGCGCATGAAGTTGTCGCGCCACACCGACACATTGTTCTCGCGCAACTGCACCATCATGTCGCGATGACGCGCCTGACGCTCGGCGAGCGGCATCTCGAGCGCTCTCGCCAGCGCCTCGGCCATGCCGTCGATATCGACCGGATTGACGATCAGCGCGCCGTCCAGCTCCTGCGCGGCGCCCGCGAAACGCGACAGCACCAGCACGCCCGGATTCTCCGGATCCTGCGCCGACACATATTCCTTCGCGACGAGGTTCATGCCGTCGCGCAGCGGCGTCACATAGCCGACGTGCGCGGTACGGAACAGCGCGGCCAGCACCGAGCGCTCGTACTGTTTGTGGATGTACAGGATCGGCGTCCAGTCGAGTTCGGCAAAACGTCCGTTGATCCGCCCCGACTCGCCTTCCAGTTGCAGGCGAATGTCCTGATACGCGTGCAGGTCGGCGCGCGTCGGCGGCGCGATCTGCAGGAACGACACCTTGTTGCGTTGCCCGGTGTGGTGTTCGAGCAGCCGCTCGAACGCGCGAAACCGCTCGACCAGCCCCTTCGAATAATCGAGCCGGTCCACGCTCATGATCAGCTTGCGCGAATGCAGCGTCGCTTTCATCGTGCGTACCGGTTTGCCGCGCTCGCCCGCTTTCGCGAGTTCGGCGATCTCGTCCGGATAGACGCCGATCGGATAAGCCGCCGCGCGCAGTGTGCGGCCGAACGCATGAATCGTCGACGGACCGCTTACCGCCAGATCGACCGAACCGTTTGCCTCGTTGACGATGTAGTCGCAGAACGCGCGCAGATCGGGCGCCGTCTGGAAGCCGAGCAGGTCGAACGAACAGAGCGCTTCGACCAGTTCGCGATGCGGAGGCACCGCCAGCAACACCTGCGAAGCCGGAAACGGAATATGTAGAAAGAAGCCGATGCGATTCTTCACGCCGGCCGCACGCAGCGCCTGCGCGAACGGGATCAGGTGATAGTCGTGTACCCAGATGACGTCGTCGTCGCGCAGCAGCGGCACGAGTTGCTGCGCGAGCCACGCGTTGACGCGCCAGTAGCCTTCGAAATCGTGCCGGTCGTACTGCACCAGGTCCGCGCGATAGTGGAACGCCGGCCACAGCGTCGCGTTCGAGAACCCGCGATAGTACTGATCGTAGTCGCGCCGCATCAGCGCAATGGTCGCGAAGGTCACCGGCCCGCGCTCTTCGACCTTGATCTGCGGCTGCCCCGAACTGAGCACGTCGCCACTCCAGCCGAACCACATGCCGCCGGTTTCCTTCAGCGCGTCGTACACGCCGACCGCCAGACCGCCCGCCGCCGGACCGCCCTCCGAGATCGGCGCAACCCGGTTCGATACGATGATCAGTCGACTCATGAAGCGCGATTCCCGAAGCAATACGTTGAGTTTTTCAAACGATGCGGCGCGGCTCTCATGCTGCGCGCGCCGCCGTGACGATCGCGCCGAGCCAGTCGAGCAGCGCCGGCACCGAGTCGATGCGCGTGTGCGCCAGCGTCTCGCCCGCGCCGACCTTGATCGACAGTCCGGCGCGCTCGTTGACGACCGCGAAGCCTTTCTCGTCGGTCAGGTCGTCGCCGGCGAATACCGGCCGGCGGCCGACGAACGGCGGCTCCTCGAGGAACGCGCGCATCGCGCGGCCCTTGTCGACGTCTTTCGGTTTGATTTCGTAGACCATCTTGCCCGGCTGCAGCACGTAGGCGCCGGGATAATCGGCCACCAGCCGCTCGGTCGCCTCGCGCGCGAGCGGCTCGCGGTCCGGCGCATTGCGGTAGTGCAACGCGAGCGCTGCGCCCTTGATCTCCAGCAGCATGCCGGGATGCTCGTTGACGACCTGCGCGAGCACCTGCTCCATGCGCAGCAGCCGCTCGTCGTGAAAGCCGATCCGCTGCGTGTCGCCGTTCGCGTCGCGCCGTTCGGCGCCGTGCAAACCGGCAATCGGCAGATCGGGCATACCGAGAAAGCCGTCGATACTGTCGATACCCCGCCCCGACACGATCGCGACCGCGCCGTTCGTCAGACTGCGCAGCTCGGCGAGCAGCGTGATCACGCGGGGTTCCACCAGCACGCTGTCCGGCGTGGGCGCGAGTTCGACCAGCGTGCCGTCGAAATCGAAGAAAAATGCCGTCTCGCTCGGAGACAGAACAGCCGGAAGTGCTTGCATCGGAGTGTTTTGCCTTTCAGCCTTCTGCGGCCGGAAAAGTGTGCGCATCTTACCGCGCATCGGTCAATTTTTCGAGAAAGTAAGCCAGGACACAGGCCCAGCCGGGCGGCGCGTCCTTTAGCGTCAGCCACTCGCGTTCAAAAGCCGAACATTCCGGCTTCAGCGAGCTTTCAGCGGGCTGCGTCAAATTGCCTCGCAAACGGCGCGCCCGCAGGCGCTGCGCGGCGTCGACGGTGATTTTGCGATACAGTCGCTGCCACGCGGATCATGGTCGCCGCCACGCTGTTGTGCGTGCCATGACGGGCCACGCGCACTGTGTGTGGATCGAGCGGCGCCGTTCGGAGGCAGCCCCGGGACAACCGGCCAGGCCCTCTCACAGACGACGCTGCGCGCCGCGCCACAGGCACATCATGCGCCGCTCTTCAATCGAGTCATTGAACCCTGCTTTGTTCCCGATCCTCTCCTCCCGACCGTCGCCACCGGCCCATGCGCCGCGCCGTCAGCCCTGGTTCGCGCGACGATTCGCGCTGAGCCTCGTGCTGGCCGCCGGCGCGCTCACGTCGCTGGCCGCTTGCACGCATCGCACCGAAACGTGGCAACTGACCGATGTGACCGGCCATCTGCCGGACCTCGATTTCAAGCTCACCGGCGACGACGGCCGTCCCGTGACCGGCGAGTCGTTCAAAGGCCGTACCTCGCTCGTCTACTTCGGCTACACGCATTGTCCGGACGTCTGCCCTGAAACGATGGGCCGCCTGATGCAGGTGCTCGCCAAACTCGGTCCCGACGCGCAGAAAGTGCGCATCCTGTTCATCACCGTCGATCCCGCGCGCGACACGCCGCAGGCCTTGCGCGACTACGTCGGCGCATTCGACGCGCAGCATGCCGAAGGGCTGACCGGCACCGACTGGCAGATCGAGTCGCTCGCCAAGCGCTACCGGGTCGCGTATCAGATGGAAAAACGCGATCCCAACGGCGGCTATGAAGTGACCCATAGTTCCGCCGTCTACGTGTTCGACCAGCAAGGCCACGCGCGCCTGCTCGCCACCGATCACGACACACCCGACGCGATCGCGCAGGACCTGCGCCGTATCGTCGACGACCGTTCCTGACTTTTCCCGAGATCATTCATGTCGCTCAAGTTCAAAACATCCGCCTCGTTAGCCGCCGCTTTCACGCTCACGCTCTCGCTCGGTTTCGCCTTCGCTCCCGCCACGCAAGCCGCCGGTGCGAAAGCGATCAGCGTGCAGAACGCGTGGGTCCGCTGGTTGCCGAACAACCTGCCCGCCGCCGGCTACGCGACGCTGGTGAACGCGAGCGACAAACCGGTCGATCTCGTCGACATTTCGAGCGCCGATTACGGCGACGCGATGCTGCATCAGACCGTGTCGAACGGTTCGTCGCAGAAAATGGTGATGGTCGACAAACTGACGGTGCCGGCGCACGGCCAGGTCGCGATCTCGCCCGGCGGCTATCACGTGATGCTCGAAAATGCGAAGCACAAGGTCGCGCCCGGCGACACCGTGCATCTGACGCTGAAGTTCTCCGACGGCGAAACGCTCGACACGCCGTTCGCCGTCAAGTCGCCCGCCCAAACCAACTAACACGCTGTGATGAATCTGCTCTACTGGCTCGATCCGTGGGAGTTTTCGCCGACCGTCGTGATCGCGCTGCTGATTCCTGCGATCCTGTTCGTGCGCGGCGCGCACAAGGCGAAGGTGTCGATCCGCCGGCGTCTGTCGTTCTGGTTCGGGCTGGTCGCGTTGTACGTCGCGCTGCATACGCGGCTCGATTATTTCTTCGAGCATGAGTTCTTCATGCATCGCGCGCAGCATCTGGTGCTGCATCACCTCGGGCCGTTCTTTATCGCGCTGTCGTATCCGGGCGCCGCGTTGCGTGCGGGGATTCCGTTCCGCTGGCGGCAACGTTTCGTGCGGCCCGCGCTGGCGACGCCGCTGGTGCGTCGGACGCTCGACGTCGTGATGCATCCGGTGGTCGCGGTCACGCTGTTCGTCGGGCTGATTTACTTCTGGCTGATGTCGCCGGTTCATTTCGTCGCGATGCTCGACTGGCGGCTTTATCGCGTGATGAACTGGAGCATGGTGATCGACGGCCTGCTGTTCTGGTGGCTCGTGCTCGATCCGCGTCCGGCGCCGCCGGCGCGGCTGTCGCCGGGTAAGCGCGTTCTCGTGGTGATCGCCGCGATTCCGCCGCAGATCATGCTCGGCGCGTTCATCTTCTTTACGCCGCGCGAGCTGTATCCGATCTATTCGATCTGCGGCCGCGCGTTCACCTGGCTGAGCCCGATGCGCGATCAGCAGATCGGCGGGCTGCTGCTGTGGATTCCGGGTTCGATGATGAGCGTGATCGGCGCGCTGATCGCGTTGCGTCACTGGATGCGGCTGTCGGCGCGTGGACGGTTGCGCAACGAACGTCGCGTGAAGGTGGCGCAGGGGTCGACGCCGGGCGCGTCGGCGTCGGCGAGCGGTAGTCAGTAGCGGGACTGGAAGAACTGCTGGGGTTTGACGGCTGCATGGCGCGTGCTAGCGAGTTAGCTAGCTAACCGGCAAGCTTAATGCGCCGAACGCGGCCGCCTTCGCTTCAGAGCGAACGCATCCACACGTGGGGAATGTCGTCTTCGTCGTGAATCTCCGACACCGGCGCAAAACCGAACGCGCCGTAGAAGCCTTGCAGATGCGCTTGCGCATGCAGGCGAATCGGCGTGCCGGGCCACTGCGCGCGGATGTGCCCGAGCGAGCGCTCGAGCATCGCATTGCCCAGACCGATACCGCGAAATGGCGCGGTGGTCAGCACGCGGCCGATACGGATATCGCTGTCTTCGGCATCGGGCAGCAGCACACGCAGATAACCCGCCAGCGGCGGATAACGCTCGTCGCCCTGACCGAACGCAAACAGGTGCCATGCGTCCAGATCGAGCCCGTCGATGTCGCCATAGACGCAATTCTGCTCGACGACGAACACCGCGCTACGCGCCGCCAGCATCGCATAGACTTCGGCGCTGCTGAGGTCGCTGAACGCTTTCCAGCGCCATTCGAGTTGTGCCCGCCGCGTGGCGGCGGTGTGTTGCGGTTCGGTCATGACAGCGCTTCGAAAAAGAGCCGGCGGCCAGGCGCCGCGGCGATCCAGGATTATGCCGCGCGCGACGACCCCACGCTATCGCGCGCTCAGAGGCGCTGCTGCGCGGCGCGGGCTTTCGACGCCTGTTTGTGGCTATACATCGCCGTATCCGCGGCCGCCAGCAATTCGGCAATCGACGTATGCCGCGCGGGCTCGTACTGAATCTGCCCGACGCTGAAACGGATCTGATAGCCGCGCTTCTCGTCGGCATTGCGCGCGTCCAGCAGATGCTGGAGACGCTGCGTGACTTCGTGCGTTTCGGCGCTGCTCGAATCGGTCAGCAATACGACGAATTCGTCGCCGCCCAACCGCCCGATCACGTCGCTCTCACGCAGCGCCGTACGCAGCACGTCGGCGAACGTGGTCAGTGCGCGATCGCCCTCGGCGTGGCCGTGAGTGTCGTTGATCTGCTTGAAGTCGTTCAGGTCGAAGAACAGCAGCGACGCCGGTTTCTCCAGCCGCTTGCAGACGTTCAGCGCATGTTGCGCGAGTGCTTCGAAGCCGCGCCGGTTGGACAGCAGCGTCAGGTCGTCGAGCGTGGCGAGCTGCACGGCGGCCAGTTCCTGCTCCGCCATGCGCGCCAGATCGCGCAGCAGTTCGCGCTCTTCTTCGTCGAGACCGCGCGGCTTGACGTCGATCAGACAGAGCGTGCCGAGTTTGCTGCCGTTGGGCACCGTCAGCGGACAGCCGGCATAGAAACGGATATTCGGGTTGTCGATGACTAGCGGGTTGTCGTGAAAACGCGCGTCGGCCAACGCATCGGGCACCAGCATGATTTCGTCGCCGAGAATCGCGTGACCGCAGAACGAAATGTCGCGCGATGTCTCGCTGGCCGTCAGGCCGACGCAGGATTTGAACCATTGGCGGTCGGCGTCGACGAGGCTCACGAGCGCGATCGGCACACCGAACAGCCGCTTGGCGAGCCGCGTCAGGCGGTCGAACCGCTCTTCAGGCGAAGTGTCGAGGATATGCAGCGCACGCAAGGTGTCGAGACGGGCGCTTTCATTGCTGGGCGTCGGTGGGACATGCATGTCGTGTTTCCTATGGCCGTTGGGTTGGCTACGGTTATTGGCACGTATGTACTGTATAGCGGCAAACTTGGAGGCAAACCTTTGCGGTCAGGTTTTCAGTGGGATTTAAACCCTGAGGCGGAGTTCCATCCCGTTAAACGCGTAGCCGGGGTTGCACGCGGCGTAAAGCCCGTCCTGGCATCGCCTGGCGCGGGTCTTATCAGGTTGCGTCCGGCACCGGATCGACAGGCCGCGCGAGACATTCGATCAGGTTGCCGGGGCCGCACAGATGCAGCGCGCCGACCACCGCAAGGGTGCGCTCCGGTCGCTCGATCAGCGCCGTCAGATGCGCCGCCCACGCGCGATTGCGCGCGTCGAGGATCGCCTCGCGTATGCCAGGCAGATTGAACATCGGCGATTCGACGGCGATCTGTTGCACGGCCGGCAAATCGCCGTTGATCCACGCGGCATGCATCTTCTCGAGCGTACGCTGCGGTTCGGTGAGATCGGCCATCAGCAGATCGAGCGCCGCGGCGATCGCGTCGAGTGGAATCGAATCGAGCGACGCCGCCACCTCCTGCGAGGTTTCCAGGTAGCGATACGGTTTGCCTTGGGTCAGCGCCGAGCGCAACAGACGCGGCTCGACGCCTTCAACCACTTGCTGGAACAGCGTCGGCGCGACGATCATCGCGGCCCACGGACGTAGCTCGGCGAGCGGCGCGAGCGGGCCTTCGGTGGGCCAGACGGCGTTGAGCCGCTGCCATGTGTCGTCGGCTAGCAGCGGTCGCAGACGATCGGCGCCGGCTTGCGCGGCGGCCTTCAGGAACGGCAGGATGGTCGGCGCGTCGGACTCGAACACGAGCGTTTCGGCCCAGTCGTAGGCCTCGGCGATCCAGGGCGGGGTACGGCGGCTCGTCGCGGGAAAAAGATGCATCGAGCCGAGCAGACGCAACTGGGTGCCGGTGAGTTGTAGATACATGCAACCTCGGTATGGACGGTCGATAACGCCGCCGGCGAGTACGTCACTCAATCGGCGACGGACAGCACCGGACGCGCGCGGACGGCGCCGCGCCAGGCGATCCGGACGGTGGACAGGACGAACAGCAGAAAGACGATCTGCGACAGGTACAGATCGATCCGGATCGGATGATGCAGCGCGAACCACGAATTGTGCGCTACATCCGTCGCGATGACGGCGACGCAGAGTATGAGTCCGGCGACCGGCGCGACGAGCAGCAACAGCGCGGTCAACGGGTCGATGAACAGCAGCGAGGTCCAGTAGATACGCGTGAGCGGCGCGGCGCCGCCGTAGTCCCACCAGAGACCGTGAGTCAGCGCGACTTGCAGATGCGTCCAGGTGGCGCCGCACAGGCAGAGCGCGTAGATCACGCGCAGTTGGAGGGAGCGGCGTTGGGGGTCTTGCATGGACGCGCCTGGCAGGTTTCGAAGTAGCGAAGTATCCGCAAAAAAGCCCCGAATGTGAACGGGTTCGCCATCGGATATCGCCCCGCCGCACCGCCCCTCGGGCGGCGAACTCACTCTCCGTTCACGGATGGGCGCCAGCCCAGACGACATCGCCATCCACCGCGTAGAGCCGGCAATCGTGATGGAGCCTGTTGCACGCGTTCAGCGCATAGGCCAGCGGGTCGGCGCCGAGCGAGGCGGCGTCCCAGCCCCCGTCGGGCGAAACGGCAAAGGCACGCGGCCTGCGCATCGCAAGAAATTTTTCATACCCGGCGCGACCACCCTCGTTCACATAGGGCACCGCCTTTTCGTCCTCGAGGACGGCGAATTGCGTGGGCGGCGGCTCCTTCGTCGGCCGCACCCAAACGATCTCGTTGTCGACCGCGTAAAGCTGGCAATTCCGGCCGCGCTGCTGACAGGCCTTCAACGCCTGAGCTCGTGGATCGAAGCCGCCTGAGTACGACGACGCGGAGCCTTGCCCAATGGCGAACGCGCGCGGCAGCGGCTTGGCCAGGAAACTCCTGTAGTAGTCACTGCCCTGATCGCCGAGATACGGCAACGCCTTCACGTCGTCGAGACTTGCGTAATGACTCGGCGGAGGAAGCGGGCCAGGCATGTACTGCGGATAAATCGGGCTGTTCGGAAGACCGATGCTCGCAAGAAAAGCATCGACCTTCGGCACCCAGATCGACAGCGCCGCGCCGGAGCCCAGCATGTTGTGTGAGTCCGTCTCGAATGGACCGTAGGCGACCAGTTCGGCACGGCCGCCGGCGGCGGTGTATTGCTTGTACATGCCGCGCCAGGTGGCGACGGGAAAGATGCGATCGTTGTCACCAAAAAACCAGATGGAGGGGATGCGGGTCTGAGCGCCAAGCTGACCGGCGGCGTCGATCAGACTTGAATCCTGACTGTCGCAATCCGACTCTCTCATGCCGCCGGCGAAGCTGATCAAGCCTCGCACGTTGGGCACCTTGAGCGCGCCTAGCGCGAGCGTGTTCCATCCACCGAAGCTCTGCCCCGCTACCACGATGCGTGAACCGTCGATACCGGGCTGCTGCCTCATGTAGTCGATGACGGCGCGGATGTCTCGCGCTGCGTCGAGACCGGTCATGACCTCATCGCAGCCGTACTTGCTTAGTGTCCCGCGGGAACCGGCGTAGCCGCGCATCATCGGCATGACGACGGCGTAGCCGCGCGACAGAAAATAGTACGCGGAGAACGAGATGTGATATCGCGGTTGCTGTGCGGGCGGTTCGCTCGACGTTGACCCGTGGTTCATCACCGCAAGCGGGAAAGGGCCAGGGCCGCTCGGCGTGAACACCGTCACCTGCAATGTGTCCGGCCGCTCGGGATCGCCCGGCACACTCAGCACGCGCTCGTTGAGCGGCGCTTCGGGTTCCCTCGACGCGTCGGCCGCGTCGTCGGCGAATGCGGTGCGGGTCAGCGTCGAGAGCATCAGCGCCAGCATGAAGAACAGAATTCGCTGTGGTGTCCGTGTCATTTTCTTTCTATTTATCTTGAATAACGGAAATATATGCTTCCAATACCGAGGCAAAAAATTACCCGAAGCTTGCCCCACCTGCAATTCAAATCACCGAATTACTGGATTTACAACAAGTCGTAATGTTTCAAAATATTGTTGAAATAGGCGGGCGAGTTTCCGCGACCCGTCGTGGATTTGAGCTTCATTGTCGATTCATGGCCGCGGCGCTCTTATCCATCCGCGCCATGGCAATTTTTGCGTCTGCGCTACACGTCGTGTGTCGCCACGGCGAATTCGTATCCGACAAAAAGCTTCTGACGCAAACCTGAACGCAATCCAGATGAAAGTAGGTTTTTTCACGCAGATGAAGCTTCACGAATCGCTGCGGAGCGGTGGCGTCGATCTCAATGGTCAGTGCGTCCTGCCCGGCGCCGAACACCGGCCACGCCGCCCGGTCGGGAGCGAATACCGGCTGGTAGTCGACGCGATCGTTAGACAGCGATACCGCCAGCGAGCGCGCCCGGTCCGGCCCTGCGACCGAGTTGTGAACGACGATCCGTTCGATCCAATAGGCGCTTTGCAGGTCGAATTCGATGGCCGGCGCCTCGTCGTGGTCGCCAGTATGGAAACTTAGGCTGCCGGAAGGTTCGGCGAGGAACGGTTGAGGTTGAAATGCGTAGATACTGCTGACATGGTACGGCAGGCCTGTCGCGATATTGCGCAACCGGCATTCGGATCCGACCGTGACCACGCTAGTCAATGCCGTATCGGCCCCAGCGCCCGTCGTCCGAGCGACGATGCCGCGCGCAGTTTGTCGGCCAAGGTTGCGAGAAAAGAACCGGCGAGATGGATGCCGTCGTAAAAATGCTCGGCACGCGTTCTTCAAAAGAGATCGGTCAAGCCGCTGTACAGATCGACATGCGCATGTTCTGGCGCCCGGTCGCGAGGACACCAAGCGTTTCATTGAGAATCCGCGCGGCGTGATTCCGTTTCTCCACCGAGCCGACAGTTGGATGGCCTGCGATAAACAGCAGCTTTTCCGGCGGATTCGAAGGCACCGGCCCCAAGTGAAGCATATCGAGTCCCGCGAACATCTTGCTGCGGGAGATACCAACGCCCAACAACCGGTCTTCTCCATCCCACACACAGGTATGACTATCGCCGACTCCGAGGATGCGCAGCGTTTTCGCGGCGGAGGCAGCATTTCAGTGGCGCTGGCTGCCTCGGTCAAGCGGCCGGTCTGATCGAATTCGACTGCCGAACCCACGGATTTCCTGCGCACTTTCTGAGCGATCGAAGACGGCTTTGTACCACTTTCAACAATCCATTTCCATACGTGGAAAAAGACGCGCCAAAAAGAAAAGCCCCGACAAGGTCGGGGCTTTTCTTTACATCAACTTCTGGAGGCGCGAGCCGGAGTCGAACCGGCCTAAACGGCTTTGCAGGCCGCTGCATAACCGCTTTGCTATCGCGCCGCAAGCGGACTGGAATCTAGCTGCAGATTCGCAGGTTTGTCTGTGGGCCACCTCTACCACCGGTGAGGCTGAAACCTTCAGCCCATCAAACAAAAAGGGAAGCCTTGCTTCCCCTTATGTATGGAGCGGGAGACGAGGCTCGAACTCGCGACCTCAACCTTGGCAAGGTTGCGCTCTACCAACTGAGCTACTCCCGCATTGAACTGCTTCACAACGCGCTGCACTTCTTACTTCGCCAAACAACGCATTGCTTCAAAAATTTGGAGCGGGAGACGAGGCTCGAACTCGCGACCTCAACCTTGGCAAGGTTGCGCTCTACCAACTGAGCTACTCCCGCTTTGTGCTGCTATTGCCGTGCTTCTACTTCAATACTGCCTGCAACTACTGCGCTACTTCCGCTGCTGCTTCGAACTGCGTGCATCGGAGAAACGAGATTATGGAGAATCGACTGAAACGTGTCAACCCCTTTTGCGAATGTCTTTTACTGAACAGATTTCACTCATGCCGCCCCGCCGCGTTCGCGGATCTGAGGCCACGCGAGCTTCATGTAATAGAGCATCGACCAGATGGTCAGGAACGCGGCCAGATAGATCAGCCACAGGCCCCACACGCGCGTGTCGACCGCCACGCCACCGCCGAACGGCAAGGGGCCATAGAACAGCAGCATGGGAATCGCGACCATCTGACACACGGTCTTGAACTTGCCGAGCGAGTTCACCGCGACGCTCTTCGACGCGCCGATCTGCGCCATCCACTCGCGCAGCGCCGAGATCGCGATCTCGCGCCCGACGATCACCAGCGCGATCGCCGAATCGATCCGCGTGAGCTGCACCAGCACGAGCAGCGCCGCGGTCACCATCAGCTTGTCGGCGACCGGATCGAGAAACGCGCCGAACGCCGAGGTCTGATTCCACTTGCGCGCCAGGAAGCCATCGAACCAGTCGGTCAGCGCGGCCAGAATGAAGATTGTCGCGGCCGCCAGATTGCGGTGCGCGGGGCTCATCATCATGTCGGGCAAATAGAACACGCCGACGACGAGCGGAATCAGGACGATCCGCAGCCAGGTCAGGAAAATCGGGAAATTAAACGGCATGGGCAGGCGCAGCGTCTGGCAAGGGAGATGCAATTGTGCCGTGTCACAAGGCCTGCCACAAGCAAAGCGGCGCACGGGCCATGGCACGTGCGCCGCCTGGACGCTGGATCGCAGCCGATAAACGGGCCGCCCGCCCGACCGTGATCAATGCAATCAGTGCAATTGCCGATAGATCTGCTCGGCGAGCGCCTGCGAAATCCCTTCGACGCTCGCCAGATCCTCGACGCTCGCCGCGACCACGCCGCGCAGGCCGCCAAAGCGCGCGAGCAACCGCTGACGCCGCTTCGCGCCGACGCCTTCGAGTTCTTCGAGCCGCGAGGTCTGGCGCGTTTTTGCGCGCTTCGCGCGCATGCCGGTGATCGCGAAACGGTGCGCTTCGTCGCGAATCTGCGCGACCAGCATCAGCGCGGCGCTTTCCTTGCCGAGTTCGAGCGGCGCGCGGTCGTCGGCGAAAATCAGCGTTTCGAGGCCGACCTTGCGTCCTTCGCCCTTCGCGACGCCGACCAGCATGCCGATGTCCAGTCCCAGTTCGGAGAACACCTGGCGCGCGATTTCAACCTGGCCCTTGCCGCCGTCGATCAGCACGATGGTCGGCAAAATGCCGCCGGTGGGGGCGGGCCCGATGGTTTCGGGCGCAAGCGTGGGGTCGGTGGCCGGATCAATGGCGACGCCGTTGTCCGCGTCAACTGACAAGGTGACGGCTTCGTCGGCGACATTCGCGGCGTCGCTCGCCGTGTCGCTCGCGACATCGCCCGCAGCATCGTTCTCGCCGGCATTCGCGGCGGCTTGCGCGACCATCTTCTCGTAGCGGCGCGTGAGCACCTGGCGCATGGCCGCGTAGTCGTCGCCGGGGGTGATGCCGGTGATGTTGTAGCGGCGGTATTCGGACGACTGCATCTTGTGATGGTGATACACCACGCACGACGCCTGCGTCGCCTCGCCCATCGTGTGGCTGATGTCGAAGCATTCGATCCGCAGATGCGCGAGGTCGTCGCACTCCATGCCGAGCGTGTCGGTCAGCGCGCGTGTGCGAGCCTGCTGCGAGCCTTGTTCGGAGAGCAGGCGCGCCAGCGCGAGGCGCGCGTTCTGCTCGGCCATCGCGAGCCACGCACGTCGCTGGCCTTGAGGCTGACGCAGCACGGTGACCTTATGGCCGGCCTGCTCGATCAGCACGTCGACCAGTTCGCGGTTGGCCGGCGCGTGGCTGACCACCAGCACCGGCGGCACGCGGTTGCCGAGGTAATGCTGGGCAATGAACGCTTCGAGGACCTCGGCTTCGATCCCGCCGGACGCGCGACCTTTGCGCGGTTTCGCGGGTCGTGCGTCGGAGGCGGCGTCGGCGTTTTCTGCGTCGTTGTCTTGCCCGGCTTCGGCTTCGGCTTCGGTGTCTGCGTCCGCGTCTAACGCCGCTTCATCATCGTCTTCCGCCGACAGCGCTGCCGCAATCGCAAGCGCATCGTCGTCCACGCCGGACGCTTCCGTCCCGCCGTTCACGTTATCCGCTGCGTCCGCGACAGCGACGTCCATCGCCACGCGCGCCAGCATCGCATCGCCGTCAGCGCCTTCTTCGAGGCCGCCCTCGTCCGCCGTCAACGCGCTTTCCACATGCGCCGGGAAATACGCCTTGTCACCGAGATGCCGGCCGCCGCGCACCATCGCGAGATTCACGCAGACCCGGCCGCCCAGCGCGACCACCGCGAGAATGTCCACGTCGCTATCGCTGCCGACTTCGATCGCCTGCTGATGCAGGACCGTCGACAGCGAACTCATCTGGTTGCGCACCGCTGCGGCCTGCTCGAACTTCAGCTCGCTCGCGAACGCATGCATCTTGCCCTCGAGCTCCTTCATCACCTCGCCCTGACGGCCGAGCAGAAAGCGCGACGCGTTGGCGACGTCGTGCGCATAGTCTTCTTCGCTGATCGCCGCGACACACGGCGCCGTGCAACGGCCGATCTGATGCAGCAGGCAAGGCCGCGTGCGGTTGTTGAACACCGAGTCTTCGCAGGTTCGCAACTGGAACACGCGCTGCAGGATCTGGATGCTCTCGCGCACCGCCCACGCACTCGGAAACGGCCCGAAGTACTGGTTCTTGCGATCCACCGAGCCACGGTAGTACGCCATGCGCGGGAATTTGTGACCGGTCAGCTTGAGGTACGGATACGATTTGTCGTCGCGAAACAGAATGTTGTAGCGCGGCGCGAGCGCCTTGATCAGGTTGTTCTCGAGCAGCAGCGCCTCGGCCTCGGAACGCGTGACGGTCGTTTCGATCCGTGCGATGCGCGTCACCATCATCGCGATGCGCGGCGACAGCAGCGTCTTCGTGAAGTAGCTCGACACGCGCTTCTTGAGATCGCGCGCCTTGCCCACGTAAAGCACCGCGCCGTGGGTATCGTAATAGCGATACACGCCGGGCAGATGCGGCAGTTGGGCGAGCACTTTTTTGGGCTCGAAGACGTCGGTTGCTTCGGGTTCGGTCATGCAGAATCGGTTGGGTGAGACTGTCTCGCGGGGGCCTCGCCTCGCGCCGTGCGCCGGAGTAAAACCGGTGGACGCAGCCGTGGACGGGTGCTTTAGAATCGCCAGTTTAGAGCATTCCGCGCCCGTTCGAACCGGCTGCCGCGATCCGGCAGCGCGGCGGAAATGCGCCGGAGCGTTGTCTGGCGGCGCGTCGGCAACTCGCCGGTGCAATACCCGGCATAGCGCCGGGTAACGCGCCAAGGCAATTCACCGCAAGCCGCGTCTGCACGCGGCATGCGCCGCGACGTCACCCCACCCTTTTTGCATCCGCGACCCAGGCCACCATGTCCACCGCTGCGCCCTCTTCCGAACCCGTCGACGCCACGTCCACCGCGATCGCCTGCGACATCTTCTGCGCGGTCATCGACAATTTCGGCGACATCGGCGTGTGCTGGCGTCTTGCGCGTCAGCTCGCGAGCGAGCACGGCTGGCAGGTGCGCGTGTTCGTCGACGATCTGCATGCGTTCCAGAAGCTGTGCCCGTCGCTGGCGCTGGACCGTGCTCGCCAGACGGTCGGCGGCATCGTCGTCGAACACTGGCATCAGCCGGCGCATGCGGGCGATACGCTCGACGTCGCCGACGTCGTGATCGAAGCCTTCGCCTGTGAACTGCCGCCGGTCTACGTCGCCGCGATGGCGCGGCGCGAACGCGCGCCGGTATGGTTCAACCTCGACTATCTGAGCGCCGAAGACTGGGTCGCGGATTTTCATTTGCGGCCGTCGCCGCATCCGCGCTATCCGCTGACCAAGACGTTCTTCTTCCCCGGACTCGGACCCGGCACCGGCGGCGTGCTGAAAGAACGCCATCTCGACGCCGCACGCGCGGCCTTCGAAACCTCGCAGGCGGCACGCGCCGCATGGTGGCAGCAGACCGTCGGCCGCGCGCCGCCCCCCGCCGCGGCCACGGTCGTCTCGCTGTTCGCGTACGAAAACCCGGCCGTCGACGGCCTGCTCGAACAATGGCGCGACAGCGCCGAGCCGGTCGTGCTGCTGGTGCCGGAAGGCCGCGTCTCGGGCGCGGTCGCGCGCTTTTTCGGGCTGCCCGAATTCACCGCCGGCGCGCACGCCGAACGCGGCAACCTCAGCGCGCACGCGCTTGCATTCACCAGCCAGCCGGGCTACGACGCGCTGCTCTGGGCCAGCGACATCAATTTCGTGCGCGGCGAAGACTCGTTCGTGCGGGCCCAATGGGCGGCCAAACCGTTCGTCTGGCATATCTACCCGCAAGCCGACGACGCCCATTTGCCCAAGCTCGACGCCGCGCTCGCCCACTACGCCCGCACCCTGCCCGCCAACGCCCGCGACGCGTTGGCGCGCTTCTGGCACGCATGGAACGGCGCGGGCCAGCCGGACTGGGCGGCGTTCCGGCACCACCTTCCGGCACTGAGGCAGCGCGCAGCCGACTGGGCCGTCGAACTGGCTGAAGTGGGCGACCTCGCCGGAAATCTGGCCTTGTTCGCAAAAACTCAGTTAAAATAAGCGGTTATCCAACGGCCGACGACGCAAGCGCGGCCCGATCGCAGCAAAGCAGGTTGCGAATCGGCGCCACTCGTGTACACGCCCGCACAGGGTAAAAGCAAGGTAACGGACGCAAGCATATCGAGGCGGCAGATCATGCAGCCTCCCGCGAATCCTCGCGGCATACTGGCCACGCTTCATGCACTAGCTTCCCGCCGAACCGCTCCCCTGCGGCGCGGCACGCAGTGAGAGAAGCGCCGAAGCCGCTTGCGCCGTATGCCGTTGAGCACAAGTTGAAGCTACTCATTTCGTACAGGACAGTTTTATGAAGACCGCACAGGAACTCCGCACCGGCAACGTCGTGATGATCGGCGCAGACGCAATGGTTGTGCAGAAGGCCGAGTACAACAAATCGGGCCGCAACTCCGCCGTCGTCAAGATGAAGTTCAAGAACCTGCTGACCGGCGCAGGCATGGAAAGCGTGTACAAGGCCGACGACAAGTTCGACGTCGTCGTGCTGGAACGCAAGGAAGTCACCTACTCGTACTTCGCTGACCCGATGTACGTGTTCATGGACGCCGACTACAACCAGTTCGAAGTCGAAGGCGAAATGATGGGCGACGCCCTCCATTACCTCGAAGACGGCATGGCTTGCGAAGTCGTGTTCTACAACGAGAAGGCGATTTCGGTTGAACTGCCGACCACGCTGGTTCGCGAAATCATCTACACGGAACCGGCCGTCAAGGGCGACACGTCGTCGGGTAAGGTGTTGAAGAACGCCAAGCTGACCACGGGTTTCGAACTGCAAGTGCCGCTCTTCTGCAGCATCGGCGACAAGATCGAAATCGACACGCGTACGCACGAATACCGCAGCCGCGCGTAAGCGCCTGGCCGCCCGTTTGCACCCCGCGCCGGCAACTCGCCGGCGTCGTGGAGCAAATGGCAAAAAAGACCCGATCGCTCACGCGATCGGGTCTTTTTTTATTGTGCAGCAATCCAACGCTATCAGTTTCTGAATCGCTCCCGCACGAACGACGCGATACGTTGTGCAAGCTGCGCGTGCGTCGTGGTCGTCGGATGCAACGCGTCCCAGAACAGGAAGCGCGCCGGGTCGTCACAGATCGCGCGTGGGGTCTGTGCGCTCAGGTAAGTCAGTGCGGACGGATTCGGAATGTCGAGACATGAATGCGTCGTATCGTCGAGTCCGTATTGCTCGGGATGGCGCAGCATGTCGTCGAACATCGCATTCGCATCGAATAGCTCGATCTGAAGCGTCGCGCCGTATCGGAGCCGCAGCGCCGCCGCCATATCGGCCAGCCTCCGGTTGTAATCCTGAACCTCGGCGGCCACCCGCACCGCGTCGCCACGCGCGACGACGACCGGCGCACGGGAGACGTCCGGGAGTGTAACGAGCAAGATGCGCCTCGCATCGGCCGCGGCGAGTTGCTCGAGGCTGTCGCGCATGTCATTCGCCGCCTGTTCGGGCGTGCGGCCGTAGCTGACCAGATCGTTGCCGCCGGCGAGCACCGCGAACAGCGTGTTACGCGGCCGATAGTCCGGCGCGAACTTCATATAGTCGCGCCATGACTCGACCTGCTGCACGAGGCCAGGCACGACGAGGTGCTGATTGGTCGCGGCTCCTCCGGCTGACCAGTTATACATCGGCAGGTGCAACGCGCTGGCCAGATACTCGGGCCAGACGGGCCCGTTGCTGAAACGTCCCACATGCCAGCTTGCGCGATTCGGCAGCGTCCACTGGCTCGCATTGAAGGTGTTTTGCGTGTCGGACAGACTGTCGCCGAATACGATCAGCTTGTTGATGCGCGGCTCCTGCCACGCGCTGTCGATACTCCAGATCGTGAAGTTGAACGACAACCGGTTGTTGGCGGCGACCGCCTGCGTGAGTGCCGCCCGGATACCACGCGCGTTTAGCGTCTTGCGGCACACGTCGTTGAGGGTGTCTTGCGTCCTGACGCTGTAGAACATGTTCTTCCATTGCGTCACGCCGTCCGCCCGCCAGAAACCGGGCACCCGATACCAGTCGCCGCCGCTCGGATCGAGCGCCCATTCGTAGCTCGCGTCGGGTTCGAGCGGATCCGCGCTGTTGCGATACCAGCAGCGCAGATAGGTGTACGTGTCGTTGCCCCGGCGTAAGGCCAACGGGGATTCAACCGGCATGGCACGTGACTGCGGGACCGGCACAGCAAGCGGACCAGACGGCGATAGCGTCATGTCGCCGGTAGGCATCGGGAAAGATACCGGCTCGGCCGCGGCGTTTGCGCCAGCGGCCGCGAACGGCAGTGCGGCACACACCGCCGTGTTGGTGATCCGGCGACCCAGCGATGCGACACATTGGCAAATCATGGACTGCTCCTTCGGTTGTGGCGGATAAATCGATTTCAGGCGACGCGCAGCGGCACGCGCCATTCGTTACGAAGAGACCATCAGTCGCGGGACGTCGCCCAGGATCACCCGCCACGGAGAAAAATTCGCTCTGCCATGGCAGCCGAATTTAGGCACTTTTTCTTTTTTGCGCCGCCGTGTATGGTTAGGAAAACTTTACCGGCAGCCTGTCCAAAAATTGCCTGCTCGAGACGCGAATTGACTCACCTTGCATCCGACAAATGCTTGATAAAGCTGAGCAAATGCCTTTGGCACAGTCCATGCTTATCTTCGAGAGAGGCCAGTACGACTTTATTTTCTTCAACTCCGGAGATGCGACATGAATAACGACATCGCTGAAGGCAAGTGGAAGCAGATGCTGGGCAAGGCCAAGACCGCATGGGGCGAATTGACGGACGACGAATTGACCAAGGCTGAAGGCCGTGCCGACAAACTCGCCGGGCTGATCCAGGAACGCTACGGCAAGACCCGTGAACAGGCGGAATTGGAAGTGCGCCGCTTCTTCGACAGTAATCGGCATTTTTGACAGGCCGAGTGAAGTAAGTACAGGCGGTCTATCGACGCGCATCCGCGCCGAAACAGGCCGGCTCAGATCAAACCAAGGACCAGAACTACGTGAGTCGAATCGCCACTCCATTCGACCGGCAGTACCGGCCAGCTATCGCGCCCATGCATTGCGCCCGTATCGCGGCGCGACGCATCGGTATTCCATCCATTTAAAAATTGCGCTCGCCATGCCACACGCCCTGATTGTTGAAGACGATCCCAATAGCCTGTCGGGCCTGTCCGCCATCCTCGCGGCCGACGGCTTTTCCGTCGACACCGCGACCACCATCGCCGAAGCGCGGGCGGCTCTGACACGCTTCATTCCTGACGTCGTGCTGGTCGACCTGAATCTGCCGGACGGCAGCGGGCTCGACGTGTTGCAGCACTTGCCCGCGCATCCGCCCGGCGGCGCTCTGCCCGTGATCGTCATGACCGGCAACGCGACGGTGGAAAGCGCGATCGAAGGTTTGCGGCACGGCATCTGGGACTATCTGCTCAAGCCGGTCAACATTCCGCGCTTGCGCAGCCTGCTGGCGCGGATTCCGCGGCCCTACGAGCTGACCGAAGAGGTCCAGACGCTGCGCGCTTCGCTGCGGCAGCTCGGCCGTTTCGGCGCGATGCTCGGCCGCAGCGGCACGATCCAGCACGTGTACGACACGATCGAACATATCGCGCCGACCGAAGCGGCCGTGCTGATTTCCGGCGAAGCCGGCACCGGCAAGCAGGTCGCGGCGCGCACGATGCACGACATGAGCCGGCGCCGCAAAGGCCCGTTCATCACGTTCGATTGCCGGACCGCGGCCAGCGCGGCGGCGCATCGTTCGCTGGATAGCGTGCTGTTCGGTCACGAGCGCGGCGCATTCAACGGCGCGGATCAGCGGGAGCCCGGCCTGTTCGAACAGGCGAGCGGCGGCACGCTGTTCATCGACGAGATTGCCGAATTGCCGCGCGCCCAGCAGGAAGCGCTGCTGCGCGCGCTCGACTCGCAGACCTTCATGCGGGTCGGCGGTACGCATCAGGTGGTGACGGATTTCCGGCTGATCGCCTCGACGCGCAAAGCGCCGCGCGCGGCGGTGGCCGACGGCAGCCTGCAGGAAGACCTGGCGCTGCGTCTCGAAGCCGCGGCCGTTACCCTGCCGCCGCTGCGGGAGCGCGGCGAAGATCCGGCGCTGATCGCTCAGGCGATCGTCGACGAACTGAACCACGAGGCGGCCGCACGCGGGACGGCGGAAGCCGCCAAGCAGATCGGGCCGAACTTCATCCGCGAATGTCTCGCGTACGAATGGCCGGGCAATGTGCGTGAGTTGCAGGAACGGGCGCGGCGCGCGTATCACGCGTCGGGCGATGTGGTGGAATCGCTGCGCGCCGACGAAGCCGGCTCGGCCAATGGCCGCGATCTGAACGGCAGCCGCGTGCAGGTGACCGTCGGTACACCGCTCGCGGACGTCGAGGAAATGCTGATTCGCGCCACGCTCGATGCGGTCGGCGGGACGCGGCACCGTGCGGCGTCGCTACTGGGGATTAGCCCGAAGACGCTGTACAACAAGTTGCAGCGGATGCGGTTGAATTGAGTTGCGCGTTGTTCGTCCAGACAACCGAGGATCATAAAAAAACGGCGCCTTCAAAATTGAAGGCGCCGTTTTTTATTCGCCGATGCTAAGGCACTCAATGCCCCACGCGAACCGACCTCAAACCGACCTCAAGCCGATCCGGCAAACGCACTGCGCAACAACGCCTGCGCTTGCAGATACTGCGGCTCGGCGACCAGCTTGCTCCACTTCAGCGCCTTGCCGCGCGGCCGCATGCGCTTCAGGCGCTGCTGCGATTCCTTCGACGGCGTGAAGCGCAGCGCGTCCAGCACCTTCTCCGCTTCATCCGGCTGATTGCAGATCAGCACCATGTCGCAACCGGCCTGCAGCGCGGCCGTCGCGCCTTCGGTCAGCGTACCGCCCTGGCGCGCGGCTTCCATCGACAGATCGTCGCTGAAAATCGCGCCCTCGAAGCGCAGCTTGTTGCGCAGAATATCCTGCAGCCACACACGAGAAAAACCCGCCGGCTTCGAATCCACCTGCGGATACACCACGTGCGCAGGCAGCACCGATCCCAGCGACAGATCGAGCCAGTCGTACGGCGCCACGTCGTCGCGCAGGATGTCTTCGAGCGAACGGTCGTCGACCGGCATCGCGACGTGCGAATCCGCCTGCGCGAAACCGTGCCCCGGAAAGTGCTTGCCGCAATTGCTCATGCCGGCGAGCGCGAGGCCGTGGTTGAGGCTCTTGGCCAGCAGCGTCACCACGCGCGGATCGCGGTGAAACGAGCGGTCGCCAATTACCTGCGACTGCCCGTAGTTCAGATCGAGCACGGGGGTGAAGCTCATGTCGATGTCGCACGCGCGCAGCTCCGCCGCGAGGATATAGCCGACCGCGGTCGTGACCTTGGTGGCATGCAGTACGTCGCTGTCCCACAACGTGCCGAGCTTGCCCATCGACGGCAACACGGTGAAGCCGTCGGTGCGAAAGCGCTGGACGCGGCCGCCTTCGTGGTCGACGGCGATCAGCAGATCCGGGCTCACGTCGCGGATCGCGGCGGTCAGCGCGAGCAACTGCGCGCGGTTCTCGTAGTGGCGCGCGAACAGGATTACGCCGCCTGTCATCGGATGGGCAAGGCGGCGCCTGTCGTCGTCGTTCAGCGTTTTGCCGACCACGTCGAGCATTACCGGTCCGGGAGTGGTTTTCATCGAATTCCGCTAGAAAAAAACTTGAGACAAAGAAAGACGCGGCCTTTGCAGGCCGCGTTCAAAGTATTTTTATTCGTCGGCGGCGGGAGCGTGCGGAGCGTCCGGCGTTGGGGCCGATGAAGGCAGTTGGGTTTGAGCTGGTGTTTGCGGTTGAGCTTGAGCGTCCGGCGGCGTTTGCGTCGCCGTTTGCACCGCCCCGCTCTCCTGCCCGGTTTCCGCAATCACGAACGACACCGCGTAGTCCCGCTCGTCGCTGATCGTCACGCGCGCCGTGATGCCGCGCGCGTCGAGCCATTCGGCCAGCTCGCCGGAGGCCACCACCATCGGTTCGCCGCTCGGCTTGTTGAGCGTTTGCAGCGCACGCCAGGTCATCGGCCAGCGCATACCCAGGCCAATCGCTTTCGAGAACGCTTCTTTCGCCGAGAACCGCGTGGCGAGAAACGCGAGACCGCGCGCCGCCGACCGAGCCTGACGCGCGTGATAAACGCGCAGTTCGTCCGGCCCGAGCACCTTCTCGGCAAAGCGGCCGTTGGTGCGCGTCATGACCGCGGCCACGCGGCTGACCTGAACGATATCCGTGCCGATGCCGTAGATCGTCATGTGGGGTGCCGTCGCAGATCCGCCGAACTACGCGCGCGCGCCGAGACGCGCGGCGACCATGATCGCCTTCATCTCGCGCACCGCGTTGTCCCAGCCGGCGAAGATCGCATGCGCCACGATCGAGTGGCCGATATTCAATTCGTCGATGCCTTCGATCGCCGCGATCTGCTGCACGTTCGTGTAGTGCAAGCCGTGGCCCGCGTTCACCTTGATGCCGAGCGTCGCGCCGAATTCCACCGCGCGAACCACGCGCTCGAATTCGCGCTGCTGTTCGGCGGGATCGTGCGCTTCCGCGTAACGGCCGGTGTGCAGTTCGATCACCGGCGCGCCGGCTTCGTGCGCGGCGCGAATCTGCGTTTCGTCCGGGTCGATGAAGAGCGACGCGCGCGAGTTCGCTTCCGCGAGCTGCTTGCACGCGGCCCGCACCGCTTCGAACTGGCCGGCGACGTCGAGGCCGCCTTCCGTGGTCAGTTCCTGGCGCTTTTCGGGCACGAGGCAGGTGTCGTGCGGCTGCACTTCACACGCGATGTCGAGCATCTCCTGAGTCACCGCGCATTCGAGATTCATGCGCGTTTTCAGCAGCGGACGCAGCTTGCGCACGTCGGCGTCGACGATATGGCGGCGGTCTTCACGCAGATGCAGCGTGATGACGTCGGCGCCCGCCTCTTCGGCCATCAACGCGGCGCGGATCGGATCGGGATAGGACGTGCCGCGCGCGTTGCGCAGCGTGGCGACGTGATCGATATTCACGCCCAGGTCAATGACGTTCGGCGACGTAAGAAAGAAGCTCATAAGTTCTGCAAGTCGATCAGGATCTGGCGCGTCGCGAGCGGCGTGCCGCCAAGGTAAGTGTTGAGCAGAAAGCGCATCAGCGTTTTGCTTTGCGCCACGGTCTGCGCACGATGGTAATCGTCCTGCTCCATGTCGAGCAAGGTCTGCCCCGAAACCACCGGCCATTGCGCGGGCAGATCGTCGGAGGCTTCGCGCACGCCGCGCTCCGGATCGAACACGTAGCGGCCTTCGGCCACCACCGCTTTACGCGCGACGGTGCGATTCAGCGCCATCGCGTAACCGGTTTCGCGCAGCAGCACGCGCTCGAACGAACGCAGCACCTGCACGGGCGGTTCGTCGTGCGCGAGACGCGTCATGGTGACAACGTAGTGATGAAACAGTTGCGGATGCGGGTCTTCGCGCGCGCAGAATTTGACCATCAGTTCGTTGACGTAGAAGCCGCACAACAGCGCGTCGCCGCACAACGGCAACATGCCGCCGACCCATTCGGCGCCGGTCAGCGTGCGCACTTCGGATTTGCCGGACCACGACAGCGCGAGCGGCTGGAACGTCTGCAAGACGCCGCGCAACGCCGAGTGCGGTCGCTTCGCGCCCTTCGCAACCAGCGCGAGACGACCGTGATCGCGTGACAGCACGTCGATGATCAGACTGGTCTCGCTATATGGGTAGCTATGCAGAACGAATGCGGGTTGTTCCGTGATCCGGTAGTCGGATGCGGAGGTGCGCGGCGCACGGCGCGCCGGCGCGCGAGCCGGAGAAGAGCTCGCCGCCTTGTGCGGTTCGCCCTCGCTGCCCTGGCTGCTTTTACTGGAAGATTTTCTGGTGCTACGCGCGGGCCTGACAGGCTCGCGTGCGGGTGCGGCCGGCTCCGAATCGTCCGGCTCGCCCGCGGAATTCCGCGTCATCCACGCGTCATTCGTACCCATACGCGCGAAGTCCGGCTTCGTTGTCGGCCCAACCGCTCTTCACCTTGATGAAGGTTTCCAGATACACCGGACCGTCGAACAGCCTTTCCATGTCGAGGCGCGCTTCGGTGCTGATCTGCTTCAGCTTCGCGCCTTTCTGGCCGATGATCATGGCCTTGTGCGTGTCGCGGTCGACCATGATGGTCGCGAAAATGCGGCGCAAACGCCCTTCGGTTTCAAACTTCTCGATCAGCACGGTGCTGGTGTACGGCAGTTCGTCGCCGGTCCAGCGGAACACTTTTTCGCGCAGAATTTCGGCCGCGAGGAAACGCTCGCTGCGATCGGTCAGGTCGTCTTCGCCGTAGATCGGCGAGCCTTCCGGCAGGAATGGTTTGACTGTCGCCATCAGACGATTGACGTCGTCGACGTGCTTGGCCGACAGCGGCACGATCTCGGCGAACTTGTGCAGCGCGCTGATCTCCTGCATGAACGGGAACAGCGAGGCTTTATCGGACACGCGATCGAGCTTGTTCGCGATCAGCAGCGTCGGCACCGACGGCGGGATCAGGTCGAGCACCTTCTGGTCGTCGGGACCAAAACGGCCGGCTTCGATCACGAACAGGATCGCATCCACCGAGGTCAGCGTGGACGTCACCGCGCGGTTCAGCGAGCGGTTCAGCGCGCCGCTGTGCTTGGTCTGGAAACCGGGCGTGTCGACGAAAATGTACTGAGCATCTTCCAGCGTATGAATGCCGGTGATGCGATGGCGCGTGGTCTGCGCCTTGCGCGACGTGATACTGACTTTCTGGCCGACCAGCGCGTTCATCAGCGTGGATTTGCCGACGTTCGGACGGCCGACGATCGCGACCATGCCGCAACGAAAACCAGTGGGTGTGGGAGCGTTCATATTCAGGCTACGGCTAGTTCAGATCGGCGCGCGGGATCGGCGCGCCGACGGCAATCAATGGCCCGCATCGGCGACGCGGGTATGCACCGCGTCGGCTACGCCGGGTTCGTGTTCGGTAGATGCCGGTGCGCTCGGGGTGACGGCGGCGGCAGCACCGGGTGTGGCTGAGTGGGCCTGAGCCTGGGCTTTATCCGCCCGTTCCGCTTTGTCTGCTTTATCTGCCTTGTCGGCACGTTCAGTCCGGTCCTGCCCGCTGTACTCGACGTGCGAGGCACGAATCACTGCGAGCGGCGCGGCCGCAACGGTCGACGCTGCCCGTTCCGCGGCGGATTCCGCTGCAAACGCCGCACGAATCTCGCCCCGGCCGAGGCCGCGTTCACTCTTGCGGTCCGGACTGCGCAAATCCAGCGCGGCCTGCACGCCGGTCACGCCAGGCACGATTTCCGGCTCGGCGTTTTTTGCTGCGCGAGCGCTCTTCGAGCGTTTGGGCTTGGCGACCACGGCCGGCGCCGCGGCCATCACTTCGTCAAGCGCCTTCTTGGCCGCCGCCTGCTCGGCCGCGCGGCGGCTCGCGCCGGAACCGGCCACCTTCACGTCCAGCTTGGGCACCGTACATTCGACTTCGAATTGCTGATTGTGCGCCGCACCATGCGTTGCGACCACCGTGTAGGTGGGCAGCGCGATCTTGTGACCTTGCAGATACTCCTGCAGCAGCGTCTTGGAATCTTTGCCGAGCGTGCGCGGGTCGATGTGATCCAGAATCGGCACGTAAAGGCGCTTGATGACCGTCTGGGCGGCTTCAAAGCCACCGTCGAGGAACACCGCGCCCAGCACTGCTTCGAGCGTGTCAGCGAGGATCGAGGGCCGGCGGAAGCCGCCGCTGCGCAACTCGCCTTCGCCCAACCGGAGGCCTTCGGAGATATTCAGGGCCTGAGCGATTTCGTAAAGCGACTGCTGTTTGACCAGATTGGCACGGACGCGCGACAGATCGCCTTCGTCCAATTTGCTGAAACGTTGGAACAAAAGCGCAGCCACCGCGCAATTTAGGACGGAATCGCCGAGAAACTCGAGCCGTTCGTTATGCGTGGAGCTATGACTGCGGTGCGTTAAAGCCTGGCGCAACAATTCCGTATTGCGAAATTCGTAGCGCAGACGGCTTTCCAACGGAGATAGGGGCATGGGCAGAGTATAACGCGGGCGCCAGACCCGGCGAAAACGCGGGGCGGCCTGCGGAAAAAGCGTGGTGAAGCGACGTTACCGCGTGTTCTTAAAGTAGCGTGATAACACGCCGCGACTAACCTGACCTCAGTGGGGTCACGCGCGCGGCGTGCTGTGCAATCGCTGCACGCGAACTCAGTGGAATGAGCCGATGCGTTTCAGATTGCTAAAGTTCATCCAGATAAAAAACGCGCGGCCGACGACATTCTTGTCCGGCGCAAAACCCCAGTACCGGCTGTCCGCGCTGTTGTCGCGGTTGTCGCCCATCATGAAGTAGTTACCCGGCGGCACCTTGCAGATCACGCCGCGTGCGTTGTACGTGCAGTTATCGCGATACGGATAATCTTCCGCACCGACGATAAACGGCGGCACTGCGGGATTGTTCAGAATCGCGTTCTTGCGGCCGCCCAGATCTTCTTCGAACTGCTTCGCATAGCCCATGCGTTCGTCGTCGAGGTAATCGGGCAGCGCCGTTTCCGGCACCGGCTTGCCGTTGATCGTCAGTTGCTTGTCTTGATAAGCGATCGTGTCGCCCGGCAGGCCGATCACGCGCTTGATGTAGTCGACCGACTCGTCTTTCGGATAGCGGAACACCACCACGTCGCCGCGTTCGAGCGGACGGCCCTCGGTGATCTTCGTGTTGGTGATCGGCAGGCGAATGCCGTACTCGAATTTATTGACGAGGATGAAGTCGCCCACCAGCAGCGTCGGCACCATCGAACCCGACGGAATCTTGAACGGCTCGACCACGAAAGAGCGCACCACGAACACCACCAGGATCACCGGGAAGAAGCTCGCCGAATACTCGAGCCACCACGGCTGACGCAGCTTGTCGTCACGCAAACGGGCGCGCGTTTGCGCCGCGTTTTCGTCGGCGAAACGCTCGCCGACGCGTGCCTGCTGGCGGTCAAACTCGGCGACCACGGCTTCCGCCGCGCGCCGCCGTTGCGGCAGGAAAACCAGTTTGTCTGCGACCCATGCGACGCCCGTCAAAATGACGAGCACAAAAAGAATCAGCGCAAAATTCATAGGGTTCCGTTGTTCGTCTTATTTGTCTTCGACACGCAGAATCGCGAGGAAAGCTTCTTGCGGAATCTCGACCGAGCCCACCTGCTTCATTCGCTTCTTGCCTGCCTTTTGCTTTTCCAGCAGCTTCTTCTTCCGGGAGATATCGCCGCCGTAGCATTTTGCCAGCACGTTCTTACGCAACGCTTTAATGTTTTCGCGCGCAATGATGTTCGCGCCGATGGTGGCCTGAATCGCCACGTCGTACATTTGCCGCGGAATCAGTTCGCGCATTTTCGCGGCCACTTCGCGGCCGCGATACTGGCTTTGTGAACGGTGCACGATGACCGACAGCGCGTCCACCTTGTCGCCGTTGATCAGCATGTCGACCTTCACGACATCCGCCGCGCGGTATTCCTTGAACTCGTAATCCATCGACGCATAGCCGCGCGAAATCGACTTCAGACGATCGAAGAAATCGAGCACGACTTCGCCCATCGGGATTTCGTATGTGAGCTGAACCTGACGGCCGTGGTACTGCATGTTGATCTGATTGCCGCGCTTTTGCGTGCACAGCGTGATCACCGCGCCGACGTAGTCTTGCGGCATGTACAGATTCACGGTGACGATCGGCTCGCGCACTTCTTCGATCTTGGACGGCTCCGGCATCTTGGCCGGATTTTCGACCATCAGGATCGTGTTGTCGCGTTGCAGGACTTCGTACACCACGGTCGGCGCCGTGGTGATCAGGTCCATGTCGAACTCACGCTCGAGACGTTCCTGCACGATTTCCATATGCAGCAGCCCGAGGAAGCCGCAACGGAAACCGAAACCGAGCGCCTGCGACACTTCCGGCTCGTACTGCAGCGACGCGTCGTTCAGCTTGAGCTTTTCGAGCGAGTCGCGCAGCGCGTCGTACTGGTTGGCTTCGACCGGATAGAGGCCGGCGAACACCTGCGGCTTCACTTCCTTGAAACCGGGCAGCGGCTCGGTTGCGGGACGATTCACCAGCGTGACGGTGTCGCCCACCTTCGCCGCGGCCAATTCCTTGATGCCGGCGATGATGAAACCCACCTGCCCGGCCGACAACGATTCAAGATTCTTCGACTTCGGCGTGAACACGCCGATATGCTCGACCGGGTACTGCGCGCCGGTCGCCATCATGCGGATCTTGTCTTTCGGACGCAGCGTGCCGTTGACGATACGCACCAGCATCACGACGCCGACGTAATTGTCGAACCACGAGTCGATGATCAGCGCCTGCAGCGGCGCTTCCGTATCGCCCTTGGGCGGCGGTACTTTCAGGATCAGCGCTTCGAGTACGTCTTCGACGCCGAGACCGGTCTTTGCGCTGCAATGCGTAGCGTCCGTCGCGTCGATACCGATCACGTCTTCGATTTCGGCGATCGCGTTTTCGGGGTTCGCGGCCGGCAAGTCGATCTTGTTCAACACCGGAATCACGTCGACGCCGAGTTCGATCGCCGTATAGCAGTTGGCGACGGTTTGCGCCTCCACGCCTTGACTCGCGTCGACGACCAGCAGCGCGCCTTCACACGCGGACAGCGAGCGGCTGACTTCATACGAGAAGTCGACGTGGCCCGGCGTGTCGATCATGTTCAGGTTGTAGACCTGACCGTCACGCGCCTTGTACGTCAGCGCGGCGGTTTGTGCCTTGATGGTGATGCCGCGCTCGCGCTCGAGATCCATCGAGTCGAGCACTTGAGATTCCATCTCGCGATCGGACAGGCCGCCGCAAATCTGGATGATGCGATCGGCGAGCGTCGACTTGCCATGGTCGATGTGCGCAATGATCGAGAAGTTACGAATATGATCCATTCAGTACCGATCAAGCGAAAAAGGCGCGCTCGGACAATAGCGGAGCACGCCTTGTAAGTAGGTGAAAAACCTATCTATTTTAGCCGAAAAGGCCATCGCCCGGCGCATCTTGCGAGGTCCGGGCGGAAAAGACGGCTTGAGAGAGACGTGAAACCTGGTGTGAATGGCGCCCGTTGGCGCCCTGTTTGAAGCCCCGAGCGAACTCAGGGCGTCGCCGGCGTGCGCGTGATCCGTGCAGCCAGCGCCTCGCGAACCCGTGTGACGTCGAGGTGATAGTGGCACAGTTCGACGCCATCGCAGAGCAGAACCGGCACCAGTTCGTTGTAACGCGCTTCCAGCACCGGATCGCTATCGACATCGACCACTGCTACCTGCGCCCCGAACTCGGCTAGCAACGGCTCGAGCGCGGCGCGCATATCGTCGCACAGGTGGCACCACGCGCGCCCATAGAGCGTGAGTGGTGCCGCCTTCGTCATTTCTGGGCGCTGCTGCGCGGACGGACCGGCACGAACTGCGTGTTCTCGCCGCGACGAACCAGCAGCGCGACCATCTTCGACGGATCGAGGTGCGCGCTCAGATCGTCGAACTGCTTCGCGCTCGTGATGTCCGTATCGCCCACCCGCAGAATGATGTCGCCCTTCTGCAGGCCGACGCGCGCGGCCGGACCGTCAGCCGCATCGACCTGCACGCCGTTGTGCAGCTTCAGCGACTTCAACTGGTCGGCCGGGATATCGCTGACGGCCAGACCCAGCACGTTGGTCGCGCGCTGCTTCGGCGGCTGCGGCTTCTTCTCATCCGCCTTGGTGGTCTTGTCCGGTTGCATCTCGGCGATCGTGACCGGCAGGTCGCGCGTCTGACCCTTGCGCCAGATCGTGATCGTGGATTTAGTGCCCGGCTTGGTGTCGCCGACCATGCGCGGCAGATCCGTAGCCGTATCCACCGAATGGCCGTTGAACTTCAGGATGATGTCGCCCGGCTGCACGCCGGCCTTGTCCGCCGGGCCGCCCGGCTCGACGCTGCTGACCAGCGCGCCTTGCGCCTTCGGCAGTCCGAGCGAGTCGGCGACGTCTTTGGTCACTTCGCCGATCGCCACCGCGATCCGGCCGCGCACCACTTTGCCTGACGTCTTCAACTGGTCGGCCACGCGCATCGCCTCGTCGATCGGAATCGCGAACGAAATGCCCATGAAACCGCCGGTGCGGCTGTAGATCTGCGAGTTGATGCCGATCACTTCGCCTTGCATGTTGATCAGCGGACCGCCCGAATTGCCCGGATTGACGGCCACGTCGGTCTGGATGAACGGCAGATAGTCGCCCGTATCGCGTCCCTTGGCGCTGACGATACCGGCCGTCACCGTATTCTCGAGACCGAACGGCGAACCGATCGCGACGACCCACTCGCCGACGCGGACCTTGTTCGAATCGCCGATCGTGATGGTCGGCAAATTGGCGGCGCTGATCTTGACGACGGCGACGTCGGTCCGATCGTCCACGCCGATCAGCTTGGCTTTGAATTCGCGCTTGTCGGTGAGCGTGACGTAGATGGTGTCCGCGTCGTCGACGACGTGCGCGTTGGTCATCACATAGCCGTCCGCCGACAGGATGAAGCCCGAGCCGACGCCGCTGTTCTGTTCCGGATCACTGTTATCCGGCGTGTCCTGGCTGCCGCCACTGCCTCCGCTACCACCGTTATCGCCACCGCGCGGCGAACCCGGCGATTGCGGCGACTGCGGCAACGGAATGCCGAAGAAGCGGCGGAAGAACTCCGACATATCGCCGTCGTCCATACCCGGCGGCAAACCGCCGCGGGCGCTGCCGCTATTGGACACGCGCGTGGTCGTGCGAATGTTGACGACCGCCGGGCCGACCTTGTCGACGAGATCAGTGAAGTCGGGCAGATTGGCCGCGGCAGGAGCCGCCGACGCCGTGTGCGGCATGAGCGGCAAACACGCCGCCACAACCGCGGCCGCGAGGAATTTGCGCACCGAGAAAGTCGTCATATCGTAGCAAGCCGAGGGATTCAGGATTCGGAGGATTACTTCGGAGCTTTGTATTCTATGGCAGACGCAAATTGCTGCAATGTGGTCTGGGGCACTTCACCAAGCAGAGTAATCCAGAAGTCGCCACGGCGCTTCACCAGTACGTGGGTGGCGCCGCTACTGCCCGCGCCTTCCTTGCGCGTGTTGTTCTCGACCGGCTCGACGAACACCGAAATGGCCGCGAGGCCGTCGGAGAACACCGCCTGATCCACCGGAATAGTCGGCTGGCCCGCGTCGCGCGCGGCCATGGGGCGGCGCAATTCACGAATCTTGCGGAAGCCCGGCACGGGCGGCGTGATCTGCCAGCCTTGCGCGGCCATGTCGACCGGCTCGACCGGCGGACGCACCACGGTCCACCCCGCCAGATTACGAATGCCGTTGACAATCCCGGCCTTATCCAACGGCACGCCGATGCGAATCTGCGAGAACGACAGTTGCTCGAGCACCTGACCGCTCGGATCGAGGGTCTGCGCGCGCAGCAACAGGCCGGTTTTCTTGTCGGCCCACAGCTTGTACGCAAAGCGATAGGCGTCTCTCGGATCGAGCTCGATCACCTGACTATCGACGCCCGCGACGCGATCGTCGCCCAGCAGCTTCGGCTCATAAACCGTCAGCACCTGTTCGCCGCTGACTGCCAGCAGCGCCGGGAACGAGTCTTTGTTCTGACGCTTTTCGACCACACACAGATGCCGCTCCGGCACGAACGTGTAGAGATCTTCGTTATGGCGCAGCATTTTGCGCGGCTTGCCGTCGAGGCTTTCGAGCTGCTCGAATTCGCCGTCATTGCGGGTCGCGTAATGCGCGATCCGCGACGTCTGCACGAAATTGCCGCGCTGATAGACGAACGCGCCCTCGTAGTTTTGCTGCTGGGCGGCCTGATGGATGCGATCGAGCAGATCCGCGGCCGTGCGACGGGCGACGAGCGGATCGTCGGTTTGTGCAAAGACCCGCGGTGTAGCGGACAACAATACGGCTGCGCAGAACAGAAATGCCGGCAGCCGCCCCCAGATAGTCGTTTTATTCAACCGCGGAGTCTGCATCAAACTATTGGCCTTGCGTAGAAACTGCGGCAGCGCGAATCAGCGGCATCGAGCCCGGCATGACCGGTTGTTGCGCGAATTGCTGGTGAGCTTCCAGATACTGGTCGAGACTGGCGTCGCGGATGATATTGGCGTCTTGCGCGACCGGCTGAACCGTCGCGGCCGGCACCGAAGCCATGGCCACGCGTTGAAGCGAGTCGCCATGTGACTGGACCGACGCGAACTGCCCCGCGCCCGAACCGCCCGGCACGCCTTGCAGTTGGGGCACGACGATCCAAGTCAACGTAGCGGCGGCGGCCGCCACCGCGAAGGCCGGCACCACACGGCGGCGCAGCGCCAGCAAACGGCGCGCAACCGGCATGGCCGCGGGCGCGAGCACGTGCGGCTCGCTCTCGAGACGCGCGGCGAAACCGCTGAGGAACGCGCTGCTCGTCGCCGGGCTGACCGCCAGATCGTCGGAACGCAATGCGTCGCCGATCAGGTGATAGCTCGACCACGCGGTGCGATCCTCGCTATTTAGCCCGGAAAGAAACGCGTTCAGATTCAGATGCTCTTCGCCGAACAACTCACCGTCGACAAAAGCGGAAACACGCTCGCCGCGCGAGCTGACTTGCGATTGCACCGAGACCGACCCCATGATGCTCCCCATCTTACAAATACCCCGTAGTGACACCACTAATCCAGATATTGCACCCGTGCCCCGTACGGCCCGGCTGGTGTTTACCAGCGCTTGCCTTCAGGTGTGTCAAGCAACGGACGCAATTTTGCCGCAATGGCTTCGCGAGCGCGGAAAATTCGTGATCTGACTGTGCCAATTGGGCAACCCATCATCTCAGCGATTTCCTCGTAACTCAAACCTTCAATTTCACGAAGAGTAATGGCGGTGCGCAACTCTTCCGGCAAAACCGCCATCGCAGCATTGACCGTCTCAGCGATCTGCTTGCTCATCAACATCGACTCAGGCGTGTTGATATCCCTTAGTTGGTCCGCGTCCGAGAAAGTTTCAGCTTCTTCAGCATCTGCTTCGGTCGATGTCGGCGCGCGCCGCCCTTGGGTCGCAAGGTAGTTCTTTGCCGTGTTGACCGCAATCCGGTACAACCACGTATAAAAGGCCGAATCGCCACGAAACTGCGGCAATGCCCGATACGCCTTGATAAAGGCGTCCTGGGCAACGTCTTCCACTTCGGCGGGGTCCCGCACGAGGCGCGAGATCAGCCGGAGAATCTTGCGGTGGTATTTGGTGACCAGAAGCTCGAACGCGGCCTTGTCGCCCTTCTGGACGCGCTCGACCAGCACCTGATCAATTTCTTTTTCGCTCACCTGATAAATCCGTTAACTTAGGGCGCATGGCGGGGGACCATTGTAGCGTCCCCATCAACGATGAGACGTTACTCCGGTAACAGCGGTTACAGTCGTTACAGTCACGCGCCCGCGGCACGCCGGCCCAACACCGCCAGTTTGCGGAAAACGGGACGTGGAAGCGCGTCGGCGCCAAGCAGTAACGTGGCTTCGCGCCCCGGCTCCGGGACGAGCACCAGAATAAGTAGGCGATCGCTCCAATGCGCACAGCCGGCAATGCGCCTCTGCGCGGACGCACTCCCGCTGCGATCCCAGACGGATAGCCCACACGGCCCGATTTTCAGCGCGACGGGCTGCGCCCACTCATGTCTGATTGCGCCAAGCATGAGCAGCACGCACACCGCGAGCGTCAACGGCATGGCCGTCGCTGCGCCAAGATGCGAGGCGGCGCACGCATGAACAGCCCACGTCGCAGTCAGGATGAACACCCCCAACGCAGCGCGCATAACAAAAGAACGCCGCAACGTAATCCGTTGCGGCGCTCCGTCAGGCGTAGCCGATTCGGGGGAAACCGCCGGACGAACCGGCGGTGTCGACTGGCGTATCACCAAACGATCAGACGATCACGCGCGCTTGAAAACCAGCGTGCCGTTCGTGCCGCCGAACCCGAACGAGTTCTTCAGCGCGACGTCGATCTTCATCTCCCGCGCGGTGTTGGCGCAGTAGTCCAGATCGCAGGCCGGGTCCTGATTGAAGATGTTGATCGTCGGCGGCGACACCTGATGGTGCACGGCCAGCACGGTGAACACCGACTCCAGACCGCCGGCGCCGCCCAACAGGTGACCCGTCATCGACTTGGTCGAGTTCACGACCATGTCTTTGGCGTGATCGCCGAAAGCGCGCTTGATGCCGGTGGTTTCAGCCAGGTCGCCGAGCGGCGTGGAGGTGCCGTGCGCGTTCAGGTAATTCACCTGATCGGCATTGATGCCCGCGTTCTTCAACGCAGCCAGCATGCAGCGGCGTGCGCCGTCGCCGTCTTCCAGCGGTGCGGTCATGTGATAGGCGTCGCCGCTCATCCCATAGCCGCTGACTTCGGCGTAAATCTTCGCGCCGCGCGCCTTCGCATGTTCGTACTCTTCGAGCACCATCACGCCGGCGCCCTCACCCAGCACGAAACCATCGCGATCCTTGTCCCACGGACGGCTCGCCGTTGCCGGATCGTCATTGCGTTGCGACAGCGCGCGCGCCGCCGCAAAGCCGCCGATACCCAGCGGCGACACGGTGGATTCCGCACCGCCCGCGATCATCACGTCGGCGTCACCGTATTCGATCAGGCGCGAAGCCTCGCCGATACAGTGCAGACCCGTGGTACATGCGGTGACGATCGCCAGATTCGGACCCTTGATGCCGAACTTGATCGACAGATGGCCGGAGATCATGTTGATGATCGACGCCGGCACGAAAAACGGCGAAATGCGGCGCGGGCCGCGATTCGCGTATTCCGTTTGCGTAGCTTCGATCATCGGCAGACCGCCAATGCCCGAACCGACCACCACACCGATACGCTCCGAATTCTCGTCGGTCACTTCGAGGCCGCTGTCCTGCATCGCCTGGATGCCTGCAGCCACGCCGTAATGGATAAACGTATCCATATGGCGCGCCTCCTTACCGGGGATGTAGTCCTCGATATTGAAGCCCTTCACCTCGCCGGCGAAACGAGTCGAGAAGTTCGACGCATCGAACTTCGTGATATTGGCAATACCCGACTTGCCGGCGACCAGATTGGCCCAGCCGTCGGCAACATTATTGCCAACAGGCGAAATCAGCCCCAGGCCTGTAACAACAACACGACGGCGGCTCACGGTAACCCCTTTTTCATAGATGACAAAAGCAAAAGCCACAGCGGCCACAGGAACGTGCCCTGTATGCCCTGTGGCTGTTAACCGCCCCCGAATCTGGTGCTTCGCACCAGCCCCCCGAAGGGAACGCAAGAAAACTTGGGGCGGCCCGGTGTTTTCTTGAAAGTCGCCAATCGCGCGAAAAGTTGCGCTGTCAACATCGCTGGCTCCTGCACGGCAAAAAGCGCCAACCCTGCTGGCGTCGGCAACCGACACGGCAGGGCGTCATACGCCACCAACGCAGAAACGCAGGCGCGAATGACCTTAGGCCTTGACGTTCGCGCGAGCGTAGTCGATCGCTTGCTGAACGGTAGTGATCTTCTCGGCTTCTTCATCCGGAATTTCCATGCCGAATTCGTCTTCGAGGGCCATCACGAGTTCAACGGTGTCGAGCGAGTCGGCGCCGAGGTCGTTCACGAACGAAGCTTCGTTCTTGATCTCAGCTTCTGCAACGCCCAGTTGTTCTGCGACGATCTTCTTGACGCGCTGTTCGATATTGTCCATTACCCCTCCAAGGGAAAAGAAGTTCAAAAATACAGGTGCGCGCATTTTATCAGGTTTGACCCGGCAAAAAAGCGGCGCATCGGGTTGCTGTCAAGGCATGCGCCTTACGCTTTTGCAAACGCATCAAGGCGCGGATAGTAACCGAATTTGGTTACGACATGTACATTCCGCCGTTCACATGCAAAGTCGTGCCGGTGATATAGCCCGCTTGGGGCGATGCCAGGAACACGACAGCGTGCGCGATATCTTCCGGGCTGCCCAGACGGCCGAGCGGAATTTGCGCCTTCAGCGCCGTTTGCTGCTCTTCCGGCAGGGTCTTGGTCATGTCGGTATCGATGAAGCCCGGCGCGACGCAATTCACGGTGATGCCGCGGCTGCCGATCTCGCGTGCCAGCGCGCGCGTCATGCCCGCCACGCCCGCTTTCGCGGCCGCGTAGTTGACCTGCCCCGCGTTGCCGGCCGAGCCGACCACCGACGTGATGTTGATGATGCGGCCACCTCGCGCCTTCATCATGGGGCGCAGCACCGCGCGCGACAAACGGAAGACCGACTTGAGGTTCGTGTCGACCACCGCGTCCCAATCGTCGTCCTTCATACGCATGGCCAGCTGGTCCTGCGTGATGCCGGCGTTGTTCACCAGCACGTGCAGCGCGCCGAACTCCTTCACCGTGCCGTCGATCAGCGCTTCGGCCGCGGCCGCGTCATTGACGTTGAGCACCGCGCCACGACCGTTCACGCCGGCCGCGTTAAACGCTTCCGTGATCGCGGCCGCGCCGCTTTCGCTGGTCGCCGTGCCGATGACCGTCGCGCCCTGGCGCGCCAGTTCCATCGCGATCGCACGGCCGATGCCGCGCGATGCGCCCGTCACGATTGCGATCTGCTTGTCGAGAGTCTTTTCCATCTGTCAGTCCGAATGCCCTTCGGAGGGCTGATTGATTGCTGATGCAGCGTCCTGATGCCGCGCTTCGGCGCCCGTTGCCGGGCACCTTGCGAAGCGGCGTTCAGCCTGCCGTCACGAGCTTGAGCGTTTCTTCGAGCGAAGCCGGATCGAACACCGAAGCGCCGATCAGATTGCCGTCAATACGCTTGGTCAAACCCGCAAGGACCTTGCCAGGACCGCATTCGATCACATGCGTGACGCCCTGAGCCGCGATCGCCTGTACGCTTTCGACCCAGCGCACCGCACCAGCCGCCTGGCGCACCAGCGCATCTTTGATCTGAGCCGGCTCGTTGACGATGGCGACGTCGACGTTATTGATGACCGGAATCGCCGGCACCAGCACGTTGACGCTGGCCAGATACTCGCGCAGTTGGTCCGAAGCCGGCTTGAGCAGCGACGAGTGGAACGGCGCCGACACCGGCAGCGGCAACGCACGCTTGGCGCCCTTCGCCTTGGCGACTTCGCAGGCCTTCTCGACCGCCGCCTTGTGGCCCGCGATCACGACTTGCGACGGCGCGTTGAAATTGACCGCTTCCACGACACCCGCAATCGACGCTTCGGCGCACACTGCGCGAACCGTGTCGTCGTCGAGGCCGAGAATCGCGGCCATGCCGCCTTCGCCGACCGGCACCGCCGTTTGCATGGCTTGCGCGCGGAAGCGCACGAGCGGCACGGCGTCGCGGAACGCGAGCGCGCCGGCAGCAACCAGCGCCGTATATTCGCCGAGGCTATGACCGGCGACGATCGCCGGCTGCGGGCCGCCCGCCTGCTGCCACGCGCGATAAATCGCGTATGCGGCGGTCAGCATGACCGGCTGGGTATTGGTGGTGAGATTCAGATCTTCGACCGGGCCTTCGGCGATCAGCTTGCCGAGGTCCTGATTGAGCGCGTCGGAGGCTTCCTGAACCGTCTCGCGCACGATCGCGTGATCGGCGAATGCGTTGAGCATGCCGACCGTCTGCGAACCCTGCCCAGGAAAAACGAACGCAAATTTCATAACGTCCCCAAAATCGATTGAGTCAGATGTGGGTGGCGCGCGGCGCGGACATCAAACGATATCGCGCCGGCGCACTCGGGCGCCACTAGCGGCGCCCCGGCGTGTCGCCGCTATCAGTAGCGAATGACCGACGCGCCCCACGTGAAGCCGCCGCCGACGCCTTCGATCAGCACGTTCTGGCCGCGCTTGATGCGGCCGTCGCGCACCGCAACGTCGAATGCGAGCGGAATGGACGCAGCCGACGTATTGCCGTGCTCGCCCACCGTGACGACCATGCGTTCCTGCGGCAAGCCGAGCTTGCGGCAAGTGCTCTGCATGATGCGGATATTGGCCTGGTGCGGAATCAGCCAGTCGATCTGCTCGGCCGACAGATTCGCCTTGGCGAGCGCCTCGACCGCGACCTTTTCGAGCACGTTGACGGCGAGCTTGAACACCGCCTGGCCGTCCATATGCAGAAACGCGCTGCCTTCGATCACGCCGCCGTTCACATTGCCCGGCGTGCAGAGAATGTTCGAATGGCTGCCGTCGGCGTGCAAGGCGCTAGCCAGCACGCCCGGTTCGTCGGACGCCTGCAGGATCACCGCGCCGGCGCCGTCGCCGAACAGCACGCAGGTGGTGCGGTCCTTGAAATCGAGAATGCGCGAGAAGGTCTCGGCGCCGATCACCAGCGCCGTGCGATGCTGGCCGCTGCGAATGAAGCTGTCTGCCGTGGCGACCGCGTAGGCGAAGCCGGAACAGACCGCCTGCACGTCGAACGCCGCGCCGTGGTTCTTGATGCCGAGCTTGTTCTGCAACAGACACGCCGTGCTCGGAAACACGAAGTCAGGCGTGGAAGTGGCAACGATGATCAGGTCGATGGATTGCGGATCGACGTCCGCCGCTTCGATCGCGCGCTGTGCGGCGATCAGCGCGAGGTCGCTGGTGGCCACATCGGGCTCGGCGAAGTGACGCGCATGGATGCCCGTACGGGCGACGATCCATTCGTCGCTGGTCTCGACGCCTTGGCGGGCGAGACGTTCAGCCAGATCCTGATTGGTGACGCGCCCGGGCGGCAGGTAGCTGCCGGTGCCCAGCACGCGGGAATAAATTGTCGATTGAGCCATTATGCCTTCGAGGATTGCGCAGCGTAGGGCTCGGCCGGCTGGCCTGCGATCGGGCTTGCGTGACCCGCACCACTCGCGTCGCGCGCCGCCTGTTCGAGAGAACCCGCGTTCTCTTCCATTGCTCGCGCAAGGCGTTCCAGCACGCCGTTTTTGACGGCATCATACCCGCGTTTGATAGCCCACTCAAACCCGTAGGCGTCAGCCGACCCGTGACTTTTTATCACAAGGCCACGCAGGCCGAGCAGCGCGGCGCCGTTGTACTGCCGGTGATCCACGCGCTTCTTGAAGCGCATCAATACCGGCAAAGCGAGCACTGCCATCACCTTGGTGAGCCACGAACGGCCGAACTCTTCCTTGATGATGTCGTTGAGCATCTGTGCGAGGCCTTCCGACGTCTTCAACGCGACGTTACCCACGAAACCATCGCAGACGATCACGTCGACCGTGCCCTTGAAGATGTCGTTGCCTTCCACGTTACCGTGAAAGTTGAGTGTACTCGCGCGCAACAGTTCGCCGGCACGCTTGATGGTGTCGTTGCCCTTGATGACTTCTTCGCCGATGTTGAGCAGCCCGATGGTAGGCCGCTCCTTGCCTTCGAGCGCCGACACGAGCGCGTGCCCCATCTCCGCGAACTGCAGCAGATGCTGCGGTTCGCAGTCGACGTTGGCGCCCAGGTCGAGCATCGTCGTATAGCCGTCGGGGTTGGGCAGAGCAAACGCGATGGCCGGGCGTTCAATGCCCGACAGCGTTTTCAGCACATAGCGCGAGACCGCCATCAGTGCGCCGGTGTTGCCGGCGGAAACGCAGGCTTGCGCCTCGCCTTCTTTGACGCGGTTCAGCGCAACGCGCATGGATGAATCTTTTTTCTTGCGCAGCGCGACTTCAACCGAATCGTCCATGGCGACGATTTCGGAAGCGGGGACGACGGTCAGCGCCGGCAGGTCTTGTGCCTTCAACTTCTTCAACTGCGCACGAATCGCACCTTCAATGCCAACGAGCAGCAGTTGCGCGTCGGGATGCGAACGAACGAAGTTAACGGCAGCGGGAACGGTCACGGACGGGCCGTGGTCGCCTCCCATGCAATCTATCGTGAGCTTTACTGTCATGGAGTGCGACGAATTTCAGGCGCCCTGCATGGGATCGCAGAAAGCACTAAAGCGCCAGGTGCGACCGACGCAAAAAAGCGGCAGTTGAATGCCGCCTTTTTGCCGAGCCGGGAAAATGTCAAGCGAGCCGATCGCCACGCGAAACGCCGAAGGGCGCAACGCAGTGAACGATTAGTCGTTCTTCGTCTTGACGACTTTCTTGCCGCGATAGTAGCCGTTCGGGCTAACGTGGTGACGCAGATGCACTTCGCCCGTGCTCGGTTCCACGGCCAGCGGCGCTGCCGTCAGGAAATCGTGCGAACGGTGCATGCCGCGCTTCGACGGCGACTTCTTGTTTTGCTGAACTGCCATGACTAACTCCTAAAAATTTTCCGAATTCTAACACAGCCCGATCGGGTCTCCGCCACTGGCCGAATGGCCAATGCGCCCGCATCGCGCAACCACGCAACTGTTTAGTGCTTCTTGTCGTCCGGCTCACCGCGCTTGAGACTTTCGAGCGCCGCGAACGGATTGGGCCGCTCAGGCTCATCGCCCTCGCCAGCCTCGTCCGACTCGGCTTCGTTGCCCTCGCCTTCTGCTCCGGCCACACCAGAGACGAGGCTCTCGTGCACTTCGGGGCAGACTTCGTGCTTGGGCACGACCGGCAACGAAAGCAGCAACTCGTCTTCGATCAAGTCGATGAGATCGAACTGGCGCGAACCCACGATCACTTCGACTTCATCCTCGTCGAGCGGAAACTCTTCGGCTTCCGCCTCAGTGTTGACGATCCGATAAGTTGCGTCGACGTCGAATGCCTGCAAATACGGTGTCATGCACCGCTGACATTCGAGCCATGCGGCGCCGTGAATCGCCAACCTCAGATAAGGCTGCGGACCCTCGGTGCCGTCGTCCTGCAATTCCGGCTGCGTCGTGCCTTCGGCTTGCCAGGTGAACGCGGTGTCGCGGTCTGGCGCTTCTGCCGGGACTTCGTTTAACATGCGCGGCAGTTGCGAGACGCGCACGACACCCGCGGCCTGACGCCCACTCCGCGCAAATTCGAACAGATCGAGATCGTGCGGGTCGGACAGACCAGCAGGGTTGCCAGGATGTTGAGTCATGTGCGCTCCTGCGTCGGCAAGGATTTCGCCGGGGTAAATCGGTTCGCAAACAGCCTGTAAGCACTGGAGATTCGTACACACAAGTTGTACGCACCCAGACCCACCCAGCGCAAGCATACCGATGAAAAGCCGGAAATCATATCCGTTTTGTCTTTTCGAGTCAAACACTTAAGCCCGTACCTGCGCACATTTCGCGCAACCCCGTACGCCCCGCCTCCCTAGCCGTTGATTGACCATGTCAAATTCCCTCAATCGCCCGCCACGCCTGATTCTGGCGTCGAGTTCGCCGTACCGTCGCGAGTTGCTCGAACGCCTGCGCGTGCCGTTCGACGTCGTCGTGCCCGCCATCGACGAGACGCCGCTTGCCGGCGAAACGCCCGAAGTCACCGCGCTGCGACTCGCCGAAGCCAAGGCTCGCGCGGTAGCCGACAAGCTCGGCGCGAACGAAGCCGCGTTCGTGATCGGCTCCGACCAGGTCGCCACTTACGACGGCCTGCAGATCGGCAAGCCCGGCACGCACGACAAGGCGCTCGCCCAATTACAGGCGATGCGCGGCCGCGAAGTGCTATTTCATAGCGCGTTGTGCCTGTTCGACAACCGCTCGGGCGCGGCGCAAGCGCTCGACGTCATCACCCGCGTGCAATTCCGCGACTTGCCGGACGCTTCGCTGGAAGCGTATCTGCGCGCCGAAACGCCGTACGACGTCGCCGGCAGCGCCAAATCCGAAGGGCTCGGCATCGCCTTGCTCGAGGCCATCCACTCCGACGACCCCACCGCGCTCGTCGGCTTGCCATTGATCGCACTGTCGCGCATGTTGCTCGCAGCGGGCTATCCACTTCTGGGGGCATAAATGAGCGGCACGCTCTACCTGATTCCGAACACCCTGGGCGAAGGCGACGCCGACGCACTCGACGCCGTCCTGCCCGCGCCCGTCAGGGCTCGCGCGGCGGCGCTTCAGTATTACATCGGCGAAAACGCGAAAACGACTCGCGCTTTCCTGAAGAGGGTCGGCACGGAACGGCCGATCCAGGACATCGAGATTCGCGAACTGAACGTCAACACGCCGGCCGGCGAGATCGACAAGCTGCTCGCGCCGCTGCTGGCCGGCACCGACGCGGGTCTCGTCTCCGAGGCCGGCTGCCCGGCGGTCGCGGATCCCGGCGCACTGCTGGTGCGGCGCGCGCATGAGCGCGGCGTCAAGGTGGTGCCGTTTGTCGGACCCAGTTCGATATTGCTGGCGCTGATGGCGTCGGGGCTCAATGGTCAGAGTTTTGCGTTTCACGGCTATCTGCCGGTCGACGCCGTTGAGCGGGCGAAACGTCTGCGTGAGCTGGAACAGCAGTCGCGCAAGGGCAAGCAGACGCAGATTTTTATCGAGACGCCGTATCGGAATCGTGCCCTGCTGGACACGTTACTCGCGACTTGCGCGCCGTCCACCCTGGTTTGCGTGGCGGTCGATCTGACGCTGGAGACGGAAACCATTGCCAGTCGAAGCGTGGCCGACTGGAAGAAGAAGCCCGCGCTCGATTTGCACAAGCGACCGGCTATTTTTCTGATTCTGGCCGTTTGATCCGCAACCGATAAAGCGGCAAACGCTCGCTGCAAACCCGCCACAAAAAAAAAGCCCCGCACGATCAGCATTCGATCGTGCGGGGCTTTTCACATCACATCGCACCGCTGGGCATCGCAAACGGCCGATCAGCGCAGGCTCATCTTCCCACCAAGCGCCATGGCATGCACCGCGCCACTACCCACCGCCGCGCCGAACTTGCGCGCAACGCGGTCCGTAATGCTCTCTTTCACCGTGTAGTCGACGATATCCGGCGCCTTGAAGAGATCGCGGGCGACGTAATCCGCGTCACCGAAACCATCCGCCAAGCCTAGCTCCACGCTTTTTTGCCCGGTCCAGAACAGACCCGAGAACATATCCGGCGTTTCATGCAGGCGCTTGCCGCGCCCCTGGCGCACGGCGTCGATGAATTGCGCGTGAATCTGATCGAGCATGTCTTGCGCATGTTCGTCCATCTTCGGCGTTTCCGGTGAGAACGGGTCGAAAAAGCCCTTGTTCTCACCCGATGTGTGCAGGCGCCGCTGAATCCCCAGCTTATCCATCAGACCCGTGAAACCAAAGCTGTCCATCAGCACGCCAATCGAACCGACGATGCTTGCCTTGTCGACATAAATCTTGTCGGCGGCCGCGGCAGCGTAATAGCCACCCGACGCACACATGTCGCCGACCACCACGTACAGCGGAATCGACGGGTATTTAGCGCGCAACCGACGGATCTCGTTGTAGATAATGCCCGCCTGCACCGGGCTGCCGCCCGGGCTATTGCAGCGCAGAATCACGCCCGCGGTGCCGGCGTCGTCGAACGCGCTTTCCAGCGCCGTGTTGATATCTTCGGCATTCGCGTTGGTATCAGCCGAGATTTCGCCGTCAAGCGCCACCATCGCCGTATGACGGCCGGTGGTCGCGACCTTGTCGCCGGAGAAATCGATCGCGCCCCAGACCACCAGCAGCAGCACGATCAGAAACACGAACCGGAAAAAGATTTTCCAGCGGCGCGCCGCGCGCTGTTCGTTGATCGCCGCCAGCGCGATGCGCTCGAGCGCCGCGCGTTCCCAGCCGGGTTCATCGGCAGGCGATCGGGGGCGGCCTGTCAGGGACGGTTCCTTCGGCTCAGGAGTCAAATTGTCGGACATGCGGTGCAGTGGAAAGGTCGAAGAGGAAAGTCAGGGTGCGGCCGGACGCAGTTCGCCGTCGGGCAGCCAGAATACGGCGCGGCCTTCCGGCGTATCGCGTTCGTCCACCTGGACGGCGCGCAATCTGCCGCCGCGGCACGGACCACCCATGCATTTGCCGGTATCAGGCGCGTAAATCGCGCCGTGCGTAGCGCACATCAAGTATAAACCCGACGATTCGAAGAACTGCCCTTCGGCCCAGTCGAGTTCCATCGGCACATGCGCGCAGCGGTTCAGGTAGCCGTATGCCCGGCCATCATAGCGAACAAAAAACACCACGACGTCGCCACCGCCCAGCCTGGCGGCACGTCGCACGCCAATACCGCCGTCGACCAGTTCCTCGGACGCGCAAATGCGCACCGCGTCCGTTGCGGTGCCGACCGTGCTCATGCGTTCTCTCGCAGCCAGCCGGACAGCGCGCCCACGCTCGATGCGACGAACTTCGGCTCCAGCGCAGTCAACGAAGCCGCAGGATGCGCGCCATACGTGACACCAATACCGGCGACGCCCGCGTTGATCGCCATCTGCAGATCGTGCGTCGTATCGCCCACCATCACTGTCCGCGCCGGGTCCTGCCCCAGTTCGCGCGTCAGTTCATGCAGCATGGCCGGATGCGGCTTCGAGAACGTCTCGTCGGCGCAGCGGGTGCCGTCGAACAGGCTGGTCAGGCGCGACTGGTCGAGCGCGCGGTTCAGCCCGACGCGGCTTTTGCCCGTCGCCACGGCCAGCAGATAACCCTGATCGCGCAACTCCTGCAACATTTCGCGCACGCCGACGAACAACTCGGTGGTCTGATCCTTCACCAGATAGTGGAAGCGATAGCGCTCGGCGAGCCGCGGGTAATCCGCCGGATCGAGCGTGGGCGCGGCGATCTGCAGCGCGTCGCGCAGGCCGAGGCCGATCACGTAGCTGGCGGCTTCGTCGGCGGGCACCGGCAGGCCGAGATCGCGGCAGGCGGACTGGATGCTGCGCGTGATGTGCGCGGTCGAATCCATCAACGTCCCGTCCCAGTCGAAGACGATCAGATCAAATTGCTCTCTAGCCATGCGGTGTCGTCTCCGGGTTTGACCCATTTCGTAATTCGTTGAGCTGCGCGACGAAGCTGCGGCACTCGGCCGGCAACGGCGCCTCGAACTGAATCGACTCGCCGGTTGCCGGGTGCGTAAGCTTCAGCCGGTAGGCGTGCAGGAACATGCGCTTGAGGCCCGGCTTCACGTTGGCGCGCGCCAGCGCCTTGTTCAGCGCGAAATCGCCGTATTTGGCATCGCCGACGATCGGCAGTTCCAGATGCTGCAAATGGACGCGAATCTGGTGCGTGCGGCCAGTCTTGAGTTCCGCCTCGAGCAGCGCGTACTCCAGCCAGCGGTCGATCAGATTGAACACCGTATGCGACGCCAGGCCGTCCGCCTGCACGCGCACGCGGCGCTCGCCGTCCGCGGTCAGATACTTGTGCAGCGGCTCCTTGACCGCCCGGCGACGGCCCCAATCGCTCGCCCACTCACCGTGAACGCAAGCATAGTAGCGCTTATCCATCTTGTTCTCGCGAATCTGCTCATGCAGGTTGACGAGCGCCGTGCGCTTCTTGGCCAGCATCAGAATGCCGGACGTTTCGCGATCCAGGCGATGCACCAGTTCGAGGAATTTCGCTTGCGGCCGCGCCGAACGCATCTGCTCGATCACGCCGAAGGCCACGCCGCTGCCGCCGTGGACCGCCACGCCGGCCGGTTTATCGATCACGAGCATGTGCTCGTCTTCAAAAATGATCTTGAAGTCCGCGCTCGGCACCGGCGCGTGAGCCGCCGCCTCGTTCGGCTGAGCAACGCGAATGGGCGGCACGCGCACCAGATCGCCAAGCTCGAGACGGTACTGCGCGTCTATCCGGCCCTTATTCACACGCACTTCCCCGCTGCGCAGGATGCGATAAATATGGCTTTTTGGCACGCCTTTACAGACGCGCAACAGGAAGTTGTCGATGCGCTGTCCGGCCGCGCTGTCGTCGATCTCGATCATCGAGACCTGGTCGCTTGCGACCGATTTCTGGGATATTTTGCCTAACTCTTTCATTCTGAATATAATTTGCCCAGCAGTCTGCGGCGGCCGGCGCAGTGTCCGAGTTCGGGCGGATTGCGCAGGTGCAAGCTTGAAACCGTTATTTTACTTGCGCCGGGGTCTGGTTGCTCACCCTGAAAATGAGATGCAACAAGTTGCACGCACGAAGTCAGTGCCCGGCAGGGACGGCGCCCACAGGCGCGTTCGGTCAAGGTCGGCTTCGACGGTAACGGAATTTTGGTAAAAAAGAATTTAACTTTCAGCTTCGGTATCGGGCGGTAGACGCCCTGCTGTACGAAGCTGCAGGTTGCGAAAATACGGCGTGCGCCCGAGGCGTCTTGTAGAAAGTGCAAGACATGGCGACGTCAAAATGAGGCGAGACACCCCCAGCTGGAAAAGACGCGCCGACTGCGCGAACTTCCCGCTGCGGCATGACCGCAGCCTTCGACCCTCCGGTCACGCGCCCACCCGGCGCACCGGCGCGAGTGGACGAAGGCTTATGAAGGTCTGCTGGCAGAACCCGCGGCGTGTCGGGTCGTTATTTGAAGCCGTGTTCGCATGTGCCCTGCGGCACCGTGCCCCTTTTTGATGGGCCGGGCCCTTCCAGGCAATTCTCCCGCCATTTTTCCCGCTCCAGCGTGCTTGTGAAAACACAATAAGGCGCGGCATGCCTTTGCCCGCAACGCTTTCGCGACTGACAACCGCGCGAGCGTTGGGGTGGCTAAGCCGCTCTGGAGCCGTTCAATGAAACGAATGTTGTTCAACGCGACGCAGCAGGAAGAACTGCGCGTCGCCATCGTCGATGGGCAAAAACTCATCGATATCGACATCGAAACCGCCGGGCGCGAACAGCGCAAAGGCAATATTTACAAAGGCATCATTACTCGCATCGAGCCGTCGCTCGAAGCCTGTTTCGTCAACTACGGCGAAGACCGCCACGGTTTTCTGCCGTTCAAGGAAGTCGCCCGCCAGTATTTCCGTGACGGCGTCGACATGCGTTCCGCGCGCATCCAGGACGCGCTGCGCGAAGGTCAGGAACTGATCGTTCAGGTCGAAAAAGAAGAGCGCGGCAACAAGGGCGCAGCCCTCACCACGTTCATCTCGCTCGCCGGCCGTTATCTGGTCCTGATGCCGAACAACCCGCGCGGCGGCGGCGTGTCGCGCCGGATCGAAGGCGACGACCGTCAGGAACTGCGCGAAACCATGGCGCAACTGCAATTGCCGGAAGGCATGAGCATCATCGCGCGCACGGCCGGTATCGGTCGCAGCGCCGAAGAGCTGCAGTGGGACCTGAACTACCTGATGCAACTGTGGCGCGCGATTGAAGCCGCGTCGCAAAGCGGTTCGAGCGGTCAGCCGATGCTGATTTATCTCGAATCGAGCCTGGTGATCCGCGCGATTCGCGACTATTTCCAGCCGGATATCGGCGAAATTCTGATCGACACCACCGAAATCCATGACCAGGCCCGCGCCTTCATGGACATCGTGATGCCGGACAATGTCAGCAAGGTGAAGCGGTATCACGACGACGTGCCGCTCTTCTCGCGCTTCCAGATCGAACACCAGATCGAAACGGCTTACTCGCGCACGGTGCCGCTGCCCTCGGGCGGCGCAATCGTGATCGACCACACCGAAGCGCTGGTCGCGATCGACGTGAACTCGGCCCGCGCCACCAAGGGCGCCGACATCGAAGAAACGGCCGCGCGAACCAACCTCGAAGCCGCCGACGAAGTGGCCCGCCAGTTGCGTCTGCGCGACCTGGGTGGCCTGATCGTGATCGACTTCATCGACATGGAATCGGCCAAGAGTCAGCGCGAAGTCGAACAACGCCTGAAAGACGCGCTCAAGCACGACCGTGCGCGCGTCCAGATGGGCAAGATTTCGCGCTTCGGCCTGATGGAACTGTCGCGTCAGCGTCTGCGTCCGGCGCTGTCGGAAGGCAGCCACGTGACCTGCCCGCGCTGTAACGGCACGGGCCACATTCGCGATACCGAATCGTCCGCGCTGCAAGTGCTGCGGATCATTCAGGAAGAAGCGATGAAGGAAAACACCGCGGCGATCCATTGCCAGGTGCCGGTCGAAGTGACCGCCTTCCTGCTGAACGAGAAGCGCGCCGAAATCAACAAGATCGAATCGCGTTTCAAGGTCAATGTCGTTCTGATCCCGAACAAGCATCTCGATACGCCGCACTACAAGCTGGAGCGTCTGCGTCACGACGATGCCCGCCTGGACGAACCGCGCGCTTCGTGGAAGATGGCCGAAGAAGCGGCCCGCGAAATGGAGTCGGAAACCGGCTACAGCAAGCGTGCTGAAGAAGTGAAGCCGAAGCAGGAAGCGGCGGTCAAGGGCATCACGCCTGAAAAACCGGCGCCGAGCGCACCGGTTCGCGCAACGGCAACCCCGGCTCCGGTCGCGGTTACGCCGGCGAGCGGTGGTTTCATCGGCTGGTTGAAGAATCTGTTCGGCATGCAACCGGCTGCTCCGGCACCGGTCGCACCGGCCTCGACGGAAAAGCAGACCCGTCCGCAACGCGGCGAACGCACGGAGCGCGGTGAGCGCACCGGCGAACGCGGCGGCGATCGCAACCGCAATCGCCGTGGCGGCGCAGGCGGCCGTGACGCAGCAGGACGTGCCGAAGGTACGAATGGCGCACGTCAGGGCCAAGCTCAGGGTCAAGGCCAGCAGCCGTCGTCGCAACGTCGCGAGGAACGCGAACCGCGCGAAGGCCGCGAGGTGCGTGAAGCACGCGAAGGTCGTGAACCGCGCGAGGCTCGTGAAGGCCGCGAACCGCGTGGCGCTCGTGAATCGCGTGAGCCGCGTGAAGGCCGCGAAGGCCGTGAACCACGCGAGGCTCGCGAGCCGCGTGAAGGTCGTGAGCCGCGTGAGAACCGCGATCGCGACAACCGTGGCGAGCGCGCTGAAACTGCCGAAGCCGCACCGCGTGGTGAGCGTCAGGAACGCGGCGAGCGCCGTGAACGTGGCGAGCGTACGGAGCGCGGCGGTCGCAAGCCGCAAGCTGAAACCGCAGACGCGCTGACGCAAGGCGAAACGCAAACGGCGGAAGAACTGGCGCAAAACCAGGCCGCTTTGGGCGAAAACGGCATGCCGATCGATCAGGAAGCCGTGGCGCGCGAAGGCGAAGAGCGTCGTCGTCGCCGTCGTGGCCGTCGTGGTGGCCGTCGTGAGCGTGAAGAAGACGTGAACGGCAACCTGGCTGCGGATGTAGCGGAAGCCGAAGGCGACAGCACCAATGTGAACGACGAAGCCCCGGTGCGCACCGCGCATCAGCCGGTCGAGCACAAGGCTGAGGTCAACGAGGCGAGCGAAGTGAAGCCGGTGGAAGTGGTCGTCGCAGCTGTCGCGACTGAAACCGCCGTGGTCACCGAACTGCACGCAGCGACCGAAACGCCGGCTCTGGCCGTCGAGAAAGCGGTGACGACTGAAGCCATCGTGCCGGCTGCGGAAGCACCGGCAGCACCGGTTGCGGTCGAGCCGGCGGTGGAAGCGCCGGTTGCGCAAGCAGCGGCAGTGCCGGTCGAAGCAGCGCAAGCGGCTCCGGCTGCCAGCGAAACGGTTTCGCTGGTTGAACCGGTCGCGCATGTCGAAGCGCCGGCTCACACGCACGTCGAAGCCCCGGCAGTTGCTGCTGCGGTCGAAACGGTCGAATCGGTCGAAACGGCACAAGCCGCTCCCGCTCCGGTCGAACCTGCTGCTCCGGCTGTCGTAGCCGAAGCACCGGTTGTTCAGCCCGCACCGCAAGTCGAAATCGTCGAGCCGCAACCCGTCGTGGCAGCCGCCGCACCGGCAGCGGAACCGGCGGCGATCGAGCGGTCGGAGTCGGCGCCTGTCGTCGCTGCACCGCAAGTGCAAGCTCAGGCGCCTCAGGCCGCACAAGCGCCGCGTAACAGCGGCGTCTCGGCCGAAGCCCTGAAGCCGGTGCTGGAACAAGCCGGTCTCGTCTGGGTGAACACCGACGCCGACAAGCTGCGTGCCGCGCAGGAAACCGCTGCGCAGACCGTCAAGCCGGCCCGCGTAGTGCGTGAGCGCAAGCAGTTGTCGCCGGTTGACAGCGCGCCGATGCAACAGGTGGAAACGGGCAAGCACACGCAGTAAGCTGCCTCGCCTCCTCCTCGAAAAGCCCGCCTTCACCGGCGGGCTTTTTTTTGCGGCTCAGGGACGAAAACGAAACCGCGAGCCACCCGTTCAGCGTTATGCCGCTCCCCGTATACCCCGACTGGCCCCCAGGCCCGGCTGCCGGCACAGGCATTTCCGCTAGAATGAATATCTGGCTTTATTTTCAAGCACTAACCGAAGCATTTCATGTCCCGACGCATCATCCCTGTTGCCGATTTCAGCGCGGCGCCGGTCATTGCCGGCCCCGTGCAGACGCCCATAGGCGTGCTGCACGACACGCTGGCGCGCCCGCTGCGCGATTTGCGCATCTCGGTGACGGATCGTTGCAATTTCCGCTGCGTCTACTGCATGCCCCGCGCGGTGTTCGACAAGGACTACACGTTCTTGCCGCACAGCGCCTTGCTCAGCTTCGAAGAAATCGAACGACTGGCGCGACTGTTCGTCGCACATGGCGTGGAGAAAATCCGCCTGACGGGCGGCGAGCCGCTGCTGCGTAAAAATCTGGAATTCCTGATCGAACGGCTCGCGCAGCTCACCACGCCGGCCGGCCGGCCGCTCGACCTGACTCTGACCACCAACGGTTCGCTGCTGGCGCGCAAGGCGCGTAGCCTGAAAGACGCCGGCCTGACCCGCGTCACCGTCAGTCTCGACGCGCTCGACGACAGCCTGTTCCGCCGCATGAACGACGCCGACTTCGCGGTCGCCGACGTACTGGACGGCATTGCCGCGGCGCACGCGGTGGGGCTGGCACCGGTCAAGGTCAACATGGTCGTCAAGCGCGGCACGAACGACTGTGAAATCGTGCCGATGGCGCGCCATTTCAAAGGCTCGGGCGCGGTGCTGCGCTTCATCGAATATATGGATGTCGGCACCTCGAACGGCTGGAACATGACCGAGGTACTCCCATCCGCCGAGGTGGTCACCCGCATCGCCGAACATTTCCCGCTGGCCCCGCTCGACGCGCACAGCGCCGCCGAGACCGCGCAGCGCTGGGGCTATGTGGACGGCAGCGGCGAGATCGGCGTGATTTCGAGCGTGACGCGCGCGTTTTGCGGCAGTTGCACGCGGGCGCGTCTGTCGACCGAGGGCAAGCTGTACCTGTGCCTGTTCGCGTCGGCCGGTCACGACTTACGGGCGTTGTTGCGCAGTGGCGCGAACGACGCGGGCATCGCCACCGCCGTCGCCGAAATCTGGCAGGGCCGCGGTGACCGCTATTCGCAACTGCGTGGCAGCAGCGGCGCCGAGACGCGCGTGCTGGACAGCCGGCGCGTCGAAATGTCGTACATCGGCGGCTGAACGACCGGCGCATGACAGCATGAAACCGACACGCGAACACATCACCGGTCTGGTGCTCGCGGGCGGCCGCGGCATGCGCATGGGCGGCGTCGACAAAGGCCTGCAAACACTGCACGGCGAACCGCTCGCCGCCCACGTACTGAAGCGCCTCGCACCGCAGTGCGGCGCCCTGCTGATCAGCGCCAATCGTCATCCGGAAATCTACGCGGCGCTCGGTGCGCCGTTCGGTGCCACGATCGTGGCCGATACCCTCCCCGGCTTCCCCGGCCCGCTAGCCGGCTTGCTCGCCGGACTGCGCACGGCGCGCACCGCCTACCTGCTCAGCGCGCCGTGCGACACGCCCGGCCTGCCTGCCGATCTGGCCATGCGCCTCGCGCACGCCATGGACGCGAACCAGGCTGACATCGCCACCGTCACGACTGCCGACGCCCAGGGCGAAGTCTCGCTGCACCCGGTCTTCGCGCTGCTGCGCACGACGCTCGCGGACGACCTGGCGGCCTTTCTGGACGCGGGTGAGCGCAAAGTTCGCGCGTGGTACGCACGCCACAAGACGGTGGAAGTCACCTTTACCGACGAGCGCGCGTTTTACAATATCAATTCGTTACAAGAACTCTCCGACCTCGAGCGCGCTTGAGGCCCCGGTGAAATCCCGCTCCGGCCACACGGCACACGCCGCGCGTTTCCACTCCGGCCACCGGTCGCGACGCCCAGCCCTTCATGACCACGCTTAACGACTTTTCCCACTGCGTCGCGCAGTACGATCCTCACGCGCTGCCCGTCAAGGCGGCTCAGGCGATTGTTCGTCAATGGGCCGCGCCGGTCGCGGCGGTTGAACGCGTGGCGTTGCGCGATGCGCTCGACCGCGTGCTAGCTGTCGACATCGTGTCGCCGATCGCCGTGCCGTCGCACGACAATTCGGCCATGGACGGCTACGCATTCCGGCGCGCCGCATTGGCAGGCGATACGGCAACCGTCGAGTTGACGATCGTCGGCAAGGCGCTGGCCGGGCATCCATACGAAGGCGGCGTCGCGACGACGCAATGCGTGCGCGTGATGACCGGCGCCTGCATGCCGGCAGACTGCGACACCGTGGTGCCGCAGGAACGGGTCGAACGCAATGCCGAATGCACGTCGATCCGCTTTGCCACCCACGCGGTAGCGCCGGGCGCCAACCGGCGTCTCGCCGGCGAAGATCTCGCTCGCGGCCACGTGGCTTTGCGGGCCGGCCGTGTCATGCGCGCGTCGGACCTGGGCTTGCTGGCTTCGCTCGGCATCGGCGAGGTGAATGTGCGGCGGCGCTTGCGCGTCGCCTTCTTCTCGACCGGCGACGAACTGCGTTCGCTCGGCGAGTCGCTCGACCCGGGCTCGGTGTACGACAGCAACCGCTACACGCTGTTTGCCATGCTGCGGCGCCTGAACGTCGACACGCTCGACCTCGGCGTAGTGCGCGACGAACCGGCCGCGCTGGAAGCCGCATTGCGCAGCGCCGCGGCCAATGCCGACATGGTGCTAACCTCCGGCGGCGTCTCGGTCGGCGAAGCCGATTTCACCAAGCAATTGCTGCAAACATTCGGCGACGTCGCGTTCTGGAGCCTCGCCATGCGCCCAGGCCGGCCGCTCGCTTTTGGCCGTGTCTGGTCGGGCGAGCGACCGGGTCTCGGGCAACCCGCGCTATTCTTCGGGTTGCCGGGCAACCCGGTGGCCGTGATGGTGACGTTCTATCAGATCGTGCGCGAGGCGCTGCTGCTCATGTCGGGCGCCACGCCACAGCCGCTGCCGGTGATTCGCGCCACGAGCCGCCAGGCCATCCGCAAACGCGCCGGCCGTACGGAATTCCAGCGGGGCGTGGCGGTTCAGAGCGAGCAAGGAGAATGGCACGTCACGCCAACCGGTTCGCAAAGCTCCGGCGTGCTGAGTTCCATGAGCGAAGCCAATTGTTTCATCGTGCTCGATCACGATGAGGGCGAGATCGCCCAAGGGCAACAAGTGGCTATCATGCCGTTCGACGGCCTCATCTGACGCTTCGGCGCCCCGCGCCTACTCTGGCGACTAGTTGCAGCTTCACCCATTACCACTACGACTCACGGGTTTGACTTACATGAAAAAACAGATCTCGTTCATCGCACCGGGACAGACGGCCAAAGCACTGATCCTCGTGTATTTGACGTTCTCGGTGCCGCTCGTGCTGCTCGGCGTGCTGGTCGCGTTCTTCCGCTACGGCTCGGTGGAATTGAGCACCGTGTTCAGCGCGCTGCTGCTGAACGCGATTCTCGGCTTCATCCTGCTGTGGATCGCGTGCCACGCGTACAACTGGGTGGCGTCACGCTTCGGCGGTATTGAAATCCAGTTGAGCGACGCGCCGGAAGAAGCCTGATGCCGGCAGCGATCCGCGCCGCCACGCCCGCGGACACCAGCGAGATCTTCGCGCTGACGTACGAACTGGCGGAGTTCGAAAGCCTCACACACGTGTTTGTCGCGACCGAAGACGGTCTGCGCGACGCGCTGTTCGGCACGCGGCCGTCGATCGAAGCGTTGGTCGCGGAACAGGAAGGGCGCATCGTCGGCTATGCGCTGTTCTTCCACAATTATTCGAGTTTTGTCGGCAAGCGCGGACTGTATCTGGAAGACGTCTACGTGCAGCCGAGCCAGCGCGGCAGCGGACTGGGCAGTGCTTTACTGCAGCGCCTCGCGGCGTTGGCGGTGGAGCGCCAATGCGGACGCTTCGAGTGGACCGTGCTGGACTGGAATCAGCCGGCCATCAACTTCTACGAAAAGATGGGCGCAACCGTGATGCCGGATTGGCGCGTAGTGCGTCTGACAGGCGACGCGCTAGCAAAGCTGGCTGCGGGCACGGGCGCCTGAGTGGCGCGCGCCCCACGTTCCGCCCTATTCACCCAATTGCTCGTCAGGCTCCACGCCAGATAGCGCATCGCCGAGCAAGCCGCTCGCCGCTTCGCCCGGCAACGCTTCGACATCGCGCAGCTTGCGGTTCATCACCCGCGTGCGCGTTTCGGCGGCTTCGATTGAACGCGTAACGGTTTCCAGTTGCGCCTTGGTCTTGGCCAGCACGTCGCCGAATTTGCCGAACTCCGTTTTCACCGCGCCAAGCACCTGCCACACCTCGCTCGAGCGCTTCTCGATCGCGAGCGTGCGGAAACCCATCTGCAAACTATTGAGCAACGCGGTCAGCGTAGTCGGACCGGCGATCGTCACGCGATAGTCGCGTTGCAGCATGTCGGTTAGCCCCGGCCGACGCAAGACTTCCGCGTACAAGCCTTCGGTTGGCAGGAACAGCAGCGCGAAGTCGGTGGTATGCGGCGGCGCCACGTACTTCTCCGCGATTGTGCGAGCCTCGGCGCGAATCCGCGCTTCCAGCGCGCGCGACGCTTCTTCCACCGCGACCGGATCGGCGCGCTCCTGCGCTTCGATCAAGCGCTCGTAATCTTCGCGCGGGAATTTAGCGTCGATCGGCAGCCATACGGGCGTGGCCGTGCTGCCTTGCTCCGCGCGACCCGGCAGCTTGATCGCGAATTCGACGCGCTCGGTGCTCTTCGGCACCGTCGCGACGTTCTTCGCGTATTGATCGGCAGTGAGCAGTTGGTCGAGCAACGCTTCCAGTTGCACTTCGCCCCATGTGCCGCGCGTCTTGACGTTGGTGAGCACTTTCTTCAGATCGCCGACACCGGCCGCCAGCGTCTGCATCTCGCCCAATCCGCGATGCACCTGTTCGAGCCGGTCGGACACCAGCTTGAACGACTCGCCGAGGCGTTGTTCGAGCGTGGCGTGCAGCTTTTCGTCGACGGTGCGGCGCATTTCCTCGAGCTTGGCCGAGTTATTCGCCTCGATGTCCTTGAGCCGCTGCTCGATGGTCGCGCGCACTTCGGTGAAGCGGCGATCGTTCGCTTCGGTCAGTTGCCCCAGTTGCAGGCTCAGCGTATCGCCGAACTGCTTGAGCGAACGACCCTGCTCGTCACGCGCCTGCTGCGCCTGCTGCTGCAAGCTGTGACGCACGGCGTCGAGCTGCTGCGCGAAACCGTCGATCTTGCCGCCCTGCACCGTGGTCATGCTGCTGAACTGCGCCGCGAGCGTCTGCTGAAAATGCGCGAAGCCGCTGCTCTGCTCGGTGCGCGACACGCGCGCCGTCTCGGCGATGTCATTGCGCAGTTGCCGCTCGAGGCGTTCATACGCATGGGCTTGCGCGTCGGCCGCCGCGTCGATGCGCTCGTTGACCAGTTCGAACGGCTCGCTGTCCTCCGCGCGGCCGGAGCCGCGCAGCAACACGGCCAACGCGATAAGCAAGGCGACCGCCAGCACCGCGACGGCCGCCACCAGAATCAGGGTCATGAACGCGCCCGGCCGATGACCTCGGGGTTGATCGGATTCGGCGGACGACCGGCGCGCGGTCCTTCGCCCAACGCGGCAATCAGGTTATCTGCGGCGAGGTTCGCCATGGCGCGGCGCGTGGCTTCGGTCGCGCTGGCAATGTGCGGCGTCAGCACGATATTCGGCACGGTGAGCAGATCCGGATTGAGCTTCGGCTCGCCTTCGAACACGTCCAGCCCCGCGGCGGCGATCTGCTTCGAGCGCAGCGCGTGGACCAGCGCGGCGTCGTCGACAATCCCGCCGCGCGCGATATTGGTCAGCGTCGCGCTCGGTTTCATCAAGGCGAATTCGGCGGCGCCGATCGTGTGGTGGTTTTCCTTGGTGTACGGCAAGACCAGCACGACATGATCGGCACGCCGCAACAGGTCCTGCTTCGACACGTATTCGGCGTTCAGTTCGGCTTCGATCTCCGGCGCGACACGCGAGCGGTTGTGATAAATCACCTGCATGTTGAAACCCTTCGCGCGACGCGCCAGCGCCTGGCCGATCCGGCCCATGCCGAGTACGCCGAGCGTCGAGCCATACAGGTCGCTGCCGAGAAAACCGTCGTACGCCCACTTCTGCCATTGACCCGCGCGCAACCAATGCTCCGATTCAGCGAGACGGCGCGCGGCCGCCATCATCAGCGCCCAGCCGAAGTCCGCGGTCGACTCGTTCAGCACGTCCGGCGTATTGGTGGCGAGCACGTTCGACGCATTGAACGCGGCCATGTCGAAGTTGTTGTAACCCACGGCCATGTTCGACACCACGCGCAAACGCGGCGCCGCCGCGAGGGCGGCCGCGCCGACCGGATCGCCCGCGGTCAGCGCGCCGTCTTTGTCCGCCAGACGACGCGTCAGGTCGTCGGCGGCCATGACCTCGCCCTGATTCCAGTCGACGTCGAAATACTGTTTGAGCCGTTCGATCACATCGGGAAAAATCGGACGGGCGACGAGGATCTTTTGCATTGCCATTCTCCGTATAGCGCGTCGAGCTGGTTTGCCTCGGCGATAAAGGTCGGTTCGGGTCGGGTTGGTTCGAAACTGTGCGTTAAAAGAACAGCCAGCCGGTCACGAGAAACAGCGGCAGTAACACCGTGCAAGACCAGCCGAGATATGCGAAGAAACTCGGCATACGCACGCCGCGCGATTCCGCGATCGCTTTCACCATGAAGTTCGGCGCATTGCCGATATACGTATTCGCGCCCATGAACACCGCGCCTGCCGAGATGGCGGCGAGCGTGGTGGCCCCGGTGGTCATCAGGGTCTGCGCGTCGCCGCCGGCCAGATTGAAGAACACGAGATAGGTCGGCGCATTGTCGAGAAACGACGACAGCAGGCCGGTGGCCCAGAAGTACATCGCGTCGTGCGGCTGGCCCGACGCGTGGTTGACCAGATCGACGATGCCCGCGAACGCGCCCTCGCGGCCGGCGCGCAGGATCGTGATGACCGGCGCGATCGTCACGAAGATGCCGGCGAACAGCTTGGCCACTTCTTCGATCGGCGCCCAGTTGAAATCGTTGCCGGCGCGCGCCGTGCGCGGCGTCAACACCAGCGAGAGCAACGTCACGCCGATCAGCGCGAGATCGCGCACGGCGTTCTGCAACGCCACGTGCGTACCGAACACGTCGAACTCGATGCCCGGCTTCCACAACCCGCTCATCAACACCAAGCCGATTACCGCGCCGAGCAGCAGAAAATTGATCTTGCCGTCGATACCGAGCGACGGCGAGTCCGGCGTCGGATCGAGAAAGCGCGAACGCTCTTCTTCGCGCCGATGAAAGTAATACGAGTCCAACGCGTAGAACCCGCCGAGCAGCACCGCACAGACAAACAGCATGGGCAGCGCGAGATGCGTGGTGGTCCAGAAGAAACTGACGCCTTGCAGGAAACCGAGGAACAGCGGCGGATCGCCCAACGGCGAGAGCGAACCACCGGCATTCGCCACCAGAAAAATGAAGAACACGACCACGTGGACCACGTGCTTGCGGTTGTCGTTGGCGCGCAGCAACGGACGGATCAACAGCATGGCCGCGCCGGTCGTGCCCATGATGCTCGCCAGCAAGGTGCCGAGCGCGAGGATGCCGGTATTCAGGCGCGGCGTGCCGTGCAGATTACCGCGCACGCAGATGCCACCCGCCACGGTATAGAGCGCCGTGAGCAGCACGATGAACGGAATGTATTCCTCGAGCAACGCATGCACGAGCGCGCCGAACGCCACGCCGGTTCCGAACGTGAGCGCGAACGGCACGAGGAACAGCAGCGCCCACGCTGCCGCGATCTTGCCGAAATGGTGATGCCAGAACGCCGGCGCCACCAGCGGGAATACCGCGATGGACAGCAGCACGCCGGCGAACGGCAAGCCCCACAGCGCGGACAAGGTCGCGCCGTCCAGCGTCGCGGCAGCGGCCGGTTGAGACCAACCCGCCAACGTCGATGCAACAATGGCGAGCGCCATGCTCGCCCAACCGGCGTGCCCTTTCATATTCTTGAAGTCCTTGTTATTACGGTGGCCGCGATGGCCAAAGACACCGATGCGCGCGCTGCTCAGGCGCCTTGCACGACGATCACATGCACCCGGTAAGGCCCATGCGCGCCGAGCACGATGGTCTGTTCGATATCGCCGGTGCGCGATGGCCCGGAGACGAAATTGACCGCGCGCGGCAATTCGCCGCGCTCGCTGCGAATCAGGCCGAAAGCCTCTTCATGACCTGCGACGATGCGCGAAGCCGGCACGATCGCGATGTGCGTTTCCGGCAGCAGACCGGCCGACGCATACGTCTGCGGACCGGACAGCAAAACCAGCGTGCCGGTTTCGGCCGTTGCGCAGAAGCAGCCGGTGAGACCCACCACGTCGCCGTCTCGCGGCTTGCGGAATTCGACGCTGAGGCCGGCTTCGGCCCACTGCAGGTTCTGCAGCGTTTGCCAGGCAATGGCCTGCAACGGCAAAGCGTGCTGCGTGAGATAGCGATGCGCGGCGGCCGGCACCTCGCTCATTGCCTGAACCTGCTCCACCGTGGTCGCCATTTTCTGGGCTTCTTCGATGAAGCGCGCGCTCAGATCGGCCGGCATCTCCGGCCGCGGACCCGGCGGATGACGCGCCACGTAATCGGCGGCAGTCTCGCGTTCGGCAGCGGACGGCTCGGACTCACGCCCTTGCGCTGCGCGGATGCGCGCCAGGATGTTGCGGCGGGCAATCGATGTGTCCATATGCGAAATCCTCGTGTCGACAGCCGTGCAATGTGACGAGGATTATACCGGCCACCCTGCGCGCGAACACCCTGGCCGAACGGCCTATTGCGGGCCGCCGGACGCACGGGCAAAGTAACGGCAACGCAAGACCGGCAGCGGACAGCCGCAGACGAAGCGGCTTACTTCGACACCTCTTCCTCAGGCTGCGCGATGCCGAACACCTGGCGCAGATACGCCAGATAGGCCTTGTCTTCGCACATGTTCTTGCCCGGCGAATCCGACAGCTTGGCCACGGGCTGACCATTGCAGCGAACCATCTTGATGACGATCTGCAGCGGGTTGTAGCCGAGGTCGTTGGTCAGGTTGGTGCCCACGCCGAAGGCCAGTTTGCAGCGGCCGCGGAATCGTTCGTACAACTGCAGCACCTTGGGAATATCAAGAGCGTCGGAGAACACGAGAATCTTGGTGCGCGGGTCGCAGCGATTCTCTTCGTAATGCTTGAGCAGGCGCTCGCCCCAGTCGAACGGATCGCCGGAATCGTGGCGCGCGCCGTCGAACAGCTTGCAGAAGTACATGTCGAAGTCGCGCAGGAAAGCCTGCATGCCGTACACGTCGGAGAGCGCAATCCCCAGGTCGCCGCGATATTCCTTGGCCCACATTTCGAAGCCGAAGATCTGCGAGTCACGCAACCGTGGACCGAGCGCCTGGCAAGCCTGCAGGTATTCGTGCGCCATCGTGCCGAGCGGCGTGAGGCTGTGCTTCATCGCGTAGAAGACGTTGCTGGTGCCGGCGAACTGCTCGCCCAGCCCGTCTTTGAGCGTGAGGATCACTTCCTCGTGCCATTGTTTCGAGAAGCGGCGGCGGGTGCCGTAGTCGGCGATCTTGCAGTCGGCGAATTCCGGGCGGGCGCCCAGCAACTGGATCTTCTCGACGAGACGGCCGCGCCCTTCGCTGTAGTCGGGCTTCTGCTGCGTGTTGCGGAAATAGACTTCGTTGACGATCGCGAGCATCGGGATCTCGAACAGGATCGTATGCAGCCACGGTCCTTTGATCTCGATGTCGATTTCGCCGTTGCCCTTCGGCGATGGCTCAATCGAAATGTATTTCTCGTTCAGATGGAACAGCGCGAGAAACTCGATGAAGTCGCCCTTGATGAAGCGCATGCGCCGCAGGTAGTCGAGCTCGTCGTCGGTAAAGCGCAGATCGCACAGCTTGCGCACTTCGTCGCGAATCTCGGCGATATACGGCACGAGATCGACATTCGGCGTACGGCAGCGGAAGCGATATTCCACGTTCGCCGCGGGAAAGTGATGCAACACCACTTGCATCATCGTGAACTTGTACAGATCGGTGTCGAGCAGCGAAGTAATAATCATGATGGTGCGAACTGGACCGCAGGAAGAACGGAAGGCCTGACTCAACCTATGCGCATGCGGCGTGCCCCATGGCCGCCGACCTGACGCATGTTACCCGAATGCACGCGAATTCCGCGTGCCGAAGGACGGCTGTTCAGCCCACCATAAACTAATCACGAAAACGTATAAAAGCCGTAGCCCGATGCTGCAACCGCCTCTTGACGTTACGTTACAATAGCGCTTTTGGCGTATTCGCCTTCCCTGATTCTGCATGCAGGAGCTGCCTGAATGACTCACGTTGTGACCGAAAGCTGCATTAAGTGCCGCTATACCGACTGCGTCGATGTGTGTCCCGTGGACTGCTTTCGCGAAGGTCCCAACTTCCTCGCGATCGACCCCGACGAATGCATCGACTGCGCCGTGTGCGTGGCCGAGTGCCCGGTGAATGCCATTTATGCCGAAGAAGACGTGCCGGGCGACCAGCAGAACTTCATCGAGCTGAACGCCGACCTGGCGAAAAACTGGCCGAGCATCACCAAGACCAAGGCTCCGCTGCCGGAAGCCGACGAGTTCAAGGACATTAAGGAAAAGCTCGAGCTGCTCGCTCGCTGAGCGTGACCGCCTGTCCCCTCGGTTCGGATCTCATGGGTCGATTCAAGTGAAAACGAGCCGCGTAGGGTATTGACAGGCGCTTAAGCTGCTTCTACAATTTCGCTTCTCTGCTGTTTGTTGTTCTGTTCCTCGATAGCTCAGTTGGTAGAGCGCCGGACTGTTAATCCGTAGGTCCCTGGTTCGAGCCCAGGTCGAGGAGCCAAGAATTTCAAAAGCCCGTTAACCAATACGGGCTTTTTTATGTAGATCAAGTTGCACTGCTGTTCCTCGATAGCTCAGTTGGTAGAGCGCCGGACTGTTAATCCGTAGGTCCCTGGTTCGAGCCCAGGTCGAGGAGCCAAAAAATTTGAAAGGCCCGCATTCGTGCGGGCCTTTTTGTTTTTCGACGTGCATTTTGCGAGCCACGCTTCGCTCATCGATCTCAAGATCGCCAACCGCCGCAACCTCCAGCGCTCCAGCACGCCAGCCCATTTGCACCAGCCCTTTCACGGGCGCGCCGTTATACGATGGCGACTTCTGCGCGCGCACTTCGCATCCAACTCGCACGCCTTGTCGCGCTCAACTCACGTGCTCACTTCCGGCAACCCATGAAACCCACCTCGTTGAGCTTCGCCCTTGCAACCGCTGCCGCCCTGCTACTGCCCTCCGCGCACGGCGAAGAAGTCGGCAGCGTCAATACCAACTTCCGCATCACCGGTTCCGATCGCGTCGTGGTCGAAGCGTACGACGATCCGATCGTCCAGGGCGTGACCTGCTATGTGTCGCGAGCGCGAACCGGTGGCGTCAAGGGCACGCTCGGTATCGCCGAAGATCCGACCGAGGCGTCCATCGCCTGCCGTCAGGTCGGCGCGATCCATTTCACCGGACCGCTCAAGCAACAGGCCGATGTGTTCTCGGTGAGCATGTCGCTGATCTTCAAATCGCTGCACGTGGTGCGGGTGGTCGACGCGAAGCGCAATACGCTGGTGTATCTCACGTACAGCGACCGGGTGGTCAGCGGCAGCGCGAAAAACAGCGTGAGCGCCGTGCCGATGCCGGCCGGCACCACGATCCCGCTCAAGTAGCCCGCCGTCCTACGGCAAAACGCGATCGACCGACGCGCTGTCAGATTGGGCGGCCGCGCTTACGTCGCGCTACACTGAACGGCCCCGCCGAAGATTCATCATGACCGCCGCCCATCGCTTCCAGAATTCCGCACGCTACTGGCGCACGCCGCTTTTGCCCGGCGCGGATCTGGTCACCGCCGAATATCACGACCACGAGTTCGCGCCGCATTGGCACGACGCGTACACGATCCCGGTGATCGTCGCGGGCGCCGAGGGCTATCGGTATCGCGGCGCCTACCATGTGGCCGAGGCCGGCACCGTGCCGATCATCAATCCCGGTGAACTGCATACCGGTTCGAAAGCGATCGAGGCCGGCTGGCGCTATCGCGTGATCTATGCACCGGTGGATTTCATTCACGACCTCGCGAACGAAGTCACCGGCAAGCCGCAGGCGTTGCCATGGTTCGAGCCGGGCGTGATCCGCGATCCCGATCTGGCGAAACGGCTCGCGCAAGCGCATCGTTTGCTCGAAGCGGGCAGCGACCCACTCGCCGCCGAAGCCGCCATGCTCGACGCCGTGTCCATGCTGCTGGTTCGCTACTCGCAAACGCAAGCGGGGCCCGCACGCCTCGCTACCGACGACACTCGCGTCGCGCTCATGAAAGAGCGTCTGACAGGAGACCTCGTCGAGGCCGTCGCGCTCGCCGACCTGGCGCGCGCGGCGGGGCTTTCGCCGTTTCACGCGGCGCGCCTGTTCACGCAGACCACTGGCCTGCCGCCCCATGCATGGCGCAATCAGGTGCGCTTGCAGCGCGCGCTGGCACCGTTGCGCGCGGGCGTGTCGGTCACGGATGTCGCCGCGGCCAGCGGCTTTACCGATCAGAGCCATTTCACGCGGCACTTCCGGCGCATGTTCGGCGTGCCGCCCGGACGCTGGCAAGGCGTTTGAGCGTAACGGCAGCGACAGCGGCTCACCGGCCGGGCTAACCGTCTCACCGCTTCAGCCTCCGTCACGCCGTTCCACCTTTTGCATAAGGCGCCCCCGCCGCAAGAACGTACAAGCCCCACCCACCCGCCCCCCGCTATGCTTCCCGCACCAAGGAGGCAAGATTGACCCATTCCACCCCGGCCCAGCCCACCCGCACAGGCCACCTCAAAGCATTCACCGCCGGCGCGCGCGACATCATTCCGATGATGGTCGGCGCCGCGCCCTTCGGCGTCATTTTCGGCACGCTCGTCGCCTCCGGACCACTGCATCTATGGCACGGCCAGTTGATGTCGCTAGTCGTGTTCGCCGGCTCCGCGCAGTTCATCGCGCTCGGCCTGATCGCCGGTCATGCGAGTTTCGCGGTGATCTGGGCGACCACCCTGGTCGTCAATCTGCGTCACGTGCTGTATAGCGCGACGCTCGCGCCGCACGTCGCGCATCTGTCGACACGCTGGCGCTGGGCGCTCGGTGCGCTGCTCACGGACGAAGTCTTCGCGGTCGCGTGGGAGCACTACCGCCATAAGGAACCCGGCACCGTCGGTCCGCACTACTTCTTCGGCGCGGGTCTCGCGATGTACCTGAACTGGCAGCTCTGGACCGCCGCCGGCCTGCTGTTCGGCGCGGCATTCCCCGGCCTGCAATCGCTCGGGCTCGATTTCGCGATGGTCGCCACCTTCATCGCGATCGTCGTGCCACAGCTCGTCGCACTGCGCTACATCGCCGCCGCCGTCACGGCGGGCACGCTGGCCTTCTTCTGGCAGGCATGGCCGTACAAGCTCGGCCTGCTCGGCGCCGTATTCGCGGGCGTCGCGGTCGGCGTGCTGCTGTCGACGGCGCGTCCCAACCCGCGCGGCACACGCGGCAACGCGGAGGCGTCGCGATGAACTACGTCGCCCTGATCCTCGGCATGGCGCTCATCACGTGGGTGATCCGCGCCGCCGTCTTCGTGCTCGGCGACCGGCTGGTGTTTCCGCCGCTCGTGCGCACCGCCCTCGGCTTCGTACCGGTGACGGTGCTGACCGCGATCATCGTGCCGATGGCGGTTTCGCCGCACGGCACCCAGGCCGAACTGAGCTGGCGCAATCCGCAACTGGTCGGCGCACTCGCCGCCGTCCTGGTGAGCGCGCTGACACGGCGCCCGCTCCTGACCATCGCGGTCGGGCTGGCGGTCTTTTTTGTCTGGCAATTGGTCGTGCTTAAATAGCCGGGCGCCGCCGTCGAGCCCGCATTGACGACGGTGGCTTGCCTGTCGAACGATCGAGTGCCCAGCGCCATGACGCCTTTGCCGCGAACGGCGCCGGCAGGGAAGTACGGCAATCCGACACGGCAACCCAGGCGCAGCAAAGCACGCACGGCAAACGTCAGGCATGAACGGGTTGGGCGATGCTTCCTTCTAATGCCGGCTCCCATCGGCTGTATACCCTTAAGTTTCCCCTGAATCCGCCGATATGAAGTCGAGGTCCGCACATCGGGATATGACGTCCCGCTGGTGACGCGGCAACAGGCAGGAAGCAATCGCGCCGGCATCACGGGTCGCGTCTCACCCGGTCCATGGGCGGCCGGATGACACGACGAAGCCGCGCGGCAGGACCAAACGGGATAACACATGGGTCAAATCACCCTCACGCTCAAAGACGAGACCATTGCGACGCTGCGCAAGGATTTCGACGCTTTTCTGCGGGTTTCGCTGAAGCTCGATCCGCAGTTCGCGACGCCGTCTTTCGAGGATTTCTTACGCGCCAAGTTGCTCGACAACATGGTGCCGCTGACCGAACACGCCGTGCAGCGGATGCTGCAAGGCGGCCAGTACGCATGGGCCAAACGCACGCTGGACAAGGAATTCCCGGATGTCGTCGCGATTCTGATGCGGCAGGCGGGCGAATTCGGCTTCGGCTTCGCGGCGCGTTCGGAATGGACGCCGGAAGAGCTCGCCAAGCAGTGCCGCGACTGGGCGGCGGCGATCGTCAAGGAAGCCGAAGGCGATGCCGCGCTGATCGATCCGCTCGCGGCGCAGATCAAGAGCGCCGCGCAGGACATTCAGGCGCTGGAAGAAGTGATGCAAACGCCGGCCTGGCGGTTGGTGGAATCGCTGCGTCAGCGCGTGTACGAAGCGAAGGTGGCGTGCGAAACCGGCGTGGGCAGCACGGCACGCGAGAAGCTCGGCGAACTGCGTGGGCTGCTGCGACTGGGCATTTCGCACGGCTCGTTCCAGAAGCAGGAAGCGCAGCAGATCATGGAATATTTGCGCCTGCTCAAGCCGGAGATTTTCGTCGAAGAGCCGTATGACGTGTTTTCGCGGCTGGCGGCCTGGCTGCGCAATTTCTTCGTGCCGCCGCGTCCGGCGCCGCAACAGCAGCAACGGCAGTCGCGCTAAGGGTTGGTGGCGGTTTGGGGCCGATGGGCTAACGGCTCAAACCGCCAAATACAGGAGGCCGGCCGTTAGCGGCCTGCGCCGGCCGCCCGAGGTATCAAGCCTCGGGCCACGGCCTAAGGCATCAGGCCTCACCAGATGGCAGCGGACAAAATAGGCCGTCGTCACGAGGCCCACCAGTCAGCGACGCCAAAGAGCGCACCTCAGCGCCCTCAATCCCACATCTTCCTCAGCTTCGCCCCAATCTCGATCTTCGCCAGCGCTGCGGCGGCGAGCCCCGCCGCCGTGGGCGCGCTCGGGATCGCCACACGCGGCCACGCATAGGCGTCGAACAGCGGCATCAGATGCGCGGGAATGAAGCGCGTGCGCGACGCCCACACGTGACGGTCGCCCATATGCGTCTGGTTGTGCACGTAGAAACGCTGCGGCACGACGATATGCAGATCCTCTTTAGCCCGCGTCATCGCCACGTAAAGCAGGCGCCGCTCTTCGTCGATTTCCTCTTCGCTGCCAGTGCCGAGATCGGACGGAATGCAACCGTCGACGCCGTTCAGCACGAACACATTGCGCCATTCCTGCCCCTTCGCCGAATGAATCGTGGATAGGATCAGATAGTCTTCGTCGAGCAGCGGGACGCCGGATTCACCGCTGGTGGCGTCGGGCGGGTCGAGCGTCAACTCGGTCAGAAAGCGTTCGCGCGACGGATACGTGCCCGCGATGCTCTCCATCTGCAACACATCCGCGTGACGGATCGCTGCGTCCTCGTGATTGCGCTCCAGATGCGGCTCGTACCAGCGCCGCACCATTTCGAATTCGGACGGCCACGGCGTCTGGCGACCGTACACGCTCGACATCAGTTTCACGAACGGATGCCAGTCTTCCTGCGCGCGAGCCGGCGCGGTGAACGCGGCCAGCGCGCCGCCGGCGGTGTCGGCGGGATTGCCGGCGCCCGCGCGCGCGGCGATCTCGTCGAGCACTTTCGCGGCGGTGGCCGGCCCGACGCCGGGCAGCAACTGCACGACGCGGAACCCGGCGACGCGGTCGCGCGGATTCTCCGCCCAGCGCAGCACCGCGAGCACGTCCTTGACGTGGACCGAATCGAGAAACTTCAGTCCGCCGAACTTCACGAACGGAATGTTGCGTCGGGTCAGTTCGATCTCCAGCGCGGCGCTGTGGTGCGCGGCGCGGAACAGCACCGCCTGGGATTTGAGCTTCATGCCCTGCTCGCGCGCGTCGAGCACCTGTTCGACGATGTAGCGCGCCTGATCGGCTTCGTCGGCGACCGTGACGAGGCGCGGGCGTTGCGCCGACGCCTTGTCGGTCCACAGGTTCTTCGTGTAGCGCTCGCTAGCCAGTTCGATCACCGCGTTCGACGCCGCGAGAATCGGCGCGGTCGACCGGTAGTTGCGTTCGAGCGTGACCTGACGCGCCGGTGGATCGAATTGCGCCGGAAAGTCGAGAATATTGCGCACGGTCGCGCCGCGAAACGAATAGATCGACTGGGCGTCGTCACCGACCACGGTCAGGCCGCGGCCGTCAGGCTTCAGGGCGAGCAGGATCGACGCCTGCAGACGGTTGGTGTCCTGATACTCGTCGACCAGCACGTGATCGAAGCGCCCCGACAGATCCGCCGCGATGGCCGGCTCGGCGGCCATATGCGCCCAGTAGAGCAACAGATCGTCGTAATCGAGCACACTCTGCGTCTGTTTCGCGTCGACGTAAGCGGCGAACAGCCGGCGCAGATCGTCCTCCCACTCGCGGCACCAAGGAAACGCGCTATCGAGCACATGCGCCAACGACGCGCCGGTGTTCACCACACGCGAATAAATGGCGAAACAGGTGCCTTTAGCCGGGAAACGCCGCTCTTTCGCGGATAACCCGAGCTCATGGCGCACCAGATTCATCAGGTCGGCGGAATCCTCGCGGTCGTTGATCGTGAAGGCCGGCGCGAGGCCGATCAGATCCGCGTATTCGCGCAGCAGCCGCGCGCCGACGCTATGGAACGTGCCCGACCACGTCAGCCCTTGCGCGAGCGCGGCGCGAGCACCGAGTGCCGCGCCGGCAATGCGTGTGACCCGGCGCGTCATTTCGAGCGCCGCCCGGCGGGAAAAGGTCAGCAGGAGAATGCGGCGCGGATCGGCGCCTTTCACGACGAGGTTGGCAACGCGGTGCGCGAGCGTGTTGGTCTTGCCGGAGCCCGCGCCTGCGATCACCAGTAACGCGCCCGGCGGCGCATCAGGCGTGTCGGCGCCATGTTCGACGGCTTCGCGCTGCGCGTCGTTGAGCTTGGCCAGCCAGGCGGCGGCATCCGCTGCGTCGGATGAACCGGACGCTGCGGATGTATCGGACGGCGGCGGTGAGTCGGCGACGGAGAGCACGTGGATTCGGGCGCTGAAGTGAATGGAGGATGGCGACGCATACTGTATATCCATACAACCGTCACAGACAAGCGACCCTTATTTCGGGTCGCCTCCCTCAACGCCGAAGCGCGCCAGTTACTGCTTCTTCGCGTCCTTCACGTTAGCGTCGGCATTCGCCTTATCGGCGTCGGCCTGCGCGTCGGTTTTCTTCTTGTCGGCCTTGGCTTGCGCGACGGACGCCTTCTTGTCCGCCTTCGATTGTTCTTTCGCAGCCTTCTTGTCGGCATGCGTCACGGGCGCGGCGGCCGGATCGCTCGCCTGCGCGAACGCCATCGACGCCATGGACGACAGGCACCCCGCGATCAGCGCGGCGTAGATCTGTTTTCTGGTGGATTGGGCAATGCTCATTCGATACCTCCGTACAACGGGATTTGAGTCATCGTGGCCATCAATCTGGCCACGATGCCCTGCGGCAGAATCTGCCTGGCCAAAGCCCGGTGATTCAAAATTTAAAAACCGAAGCGGCCGGGCGCGACAGAGGAAAACGCCGTCGCCCGGCCGCTTCTTCACCAAGCCCGACCAACTTGGCGAGTTAGCGACTTAGTGGCGACTTAGTGCTTCACATCGCTGCCATCGGACTGATCGCCCGTCTGGCCTTGCATGTTCATCTTCATTTCGTTGTTGGCGGTTTGCTTATCCGCCTTCTGGTTGATCTTGGCGTCGCGCACCTGATCTTTGTACTGCGCCTTGGCGGCCTTCTGCTGATCCTTCAGCTCCGTCTTGGACGCCTTCTTCGACGCACGGTATTCGGCGTTCGCCTTGGCGTTGGCATCGCGCTTCTGCACCAGCGGATCGGTCGAGCCCGGCGCGGTCAGACGGGTCGGCGCCGGCGTCACCGGCTGCACGCCGGCGGCGGCGGGCGCTGCTTGCATCTGCATCTGAGCCTGGCCGTCCGCACCTGCGGCCGGCTGCGCGGTCTGCGCAACAGCGGCAGTCGCGGCGAAAGCAGTCAGGGCGGTACCGATCAGAAGTGTACGAATCTGGGTCATGGCTAAATCCTCTCTAAAGTTGTTGTGACCGGACGTCTTATCTGGCTTCGCGCCGTGCCGACCCGTCGTGACGGATCTTTCGCGCAAAAACCTATGCTTCGGCCGGCCTTCTCGTTGCAGGACAAATCCAGCAAGCTTCCCTACTGAGATCCACTTTACGAGTGAAATTCGTAATCCGCGAACGCTGTTACGGAACGTTTCACTTTCCGACAATTACATAACATCTGCTTGCAAAACCCTACACAAGGCCCGCGTACAGCGCGGGCTTCATCCAGGGCAAGCTTCTGGCTTATGATGCGAACCCTTTGCCTGAAGGTGCAAACGCCATGCCCAACCTCGATTTCACGCTCACCGGCGACTACGTCGAATTGCACAATCTCCTGAAGATAACGGGCCTCGCGGAGAGCGGCGGGCAAGCCAAAATGATGGTCGGCGACGGCGCGGTCACCGTCGATGGACGGGTCGAGACGCGTAAAACCTGCAAAATCCGCGCGGGCCAGGTGGTGCTGTTCGGCGACACACGCATCGCGGTCCACGAAGCCTGACGACTCCCTCTTCGTTATCCACGGTCCACGGTCCGGAAATTCGGAGGGCCGTACGCACCAAAATTGTGCTTCTTTGATCGACAGCGCCGCGCCTAAGCAATAAGCTGTCAGATTCGACAGACAACAAACGGCTGGCTAGCCGAGCCGCCGCTCCTCGCCGTTTGGTCACCGCCCGCCCCGCTCGCGAACGCTGCAGCGCGCGCCGGCCGTGACCCGGTCGCCACTTTCGCCGCCAGGCGCTTCCATGACTCAGTCCAGCTTCACCCGGGTGGCCTCCCGGCCGCCGACGCTTTCCCGCCATGCCGCCGACACCGCCCGGCTCGCCGCGCCGCTCGCGATCTCCCAGCTCGCGCAAATGGCCATGGCGGTCACCGATACGATCCTGCTCGGCTCGCTCGGCCCCGACGCGCTCGCCGCCGGCGGCCTCGGCGCGAACCTGTTTTTCGTCGTGGTCACGCTGTTGCAAGGCGTGCTGACCTCCGTCAGCGTGAGCGTGTCGCATGCGCGCGGCGCTCAGGACGAAAGCCGCGTGCCGCATATCTACTGGACCGGCCTCGTGCTGTCGGTGCTGCTGTCGGTGCCGGCGTTCTTTCTACTGTCGTTCGCCACGCCGATCCTGCTGGCGTTCGGCGAGCCCACGCTGCTCGCGCACAACGTCGGCGAATATGCGTCCGTATTGCGCTGGGGCTCGCTCGGCAGCCTGATCGGCGTCGGCCTGATGCGCTCGTTCCTGCCGGCGATCGGCGCGGCGAAGCGGCTGCTGTGGGTGTCGCTCGTGAGCGTCGTCGTGAACGGCTTTCTCAACTACGGCTTGATCCACGGCGCCTACGGTTTGCCGCGGCTCGGCTTTCTCGGCTCGGCGGCCGCGACCTCGATCACCGTCTGGCTGAGCGCGCTGGTGCTGATGGCGCTGCTGCATTTGCGGCCGCGCTACCGTCACTTCGTCGTCGCGACACGGCCGAACGTACCGTTGATGGGTGAACTGTTCGGCATCGGCTGGCCGGTGGCGATCACCTACGGCGTCGAGTCGACGCTGTTTCTCGCCACGGGTCTGATGGTCGGCCTGCTGGGCGAATCGCAACTGGCCGCGCATCAGATCGCGCTGAACGTGGCGTCGGTGGCCTTCATGGTGCCGCTCGCGATCGGCCAGGCGGGCAACGTGCGGGTCGGCTTCTGGTCCGGCGCCGGGCAGCCGCTCGCCGCGCGTCACGCCGGGTTCGTCGCGCTGGCGCTCGGCGTGGGCTTCATGACGCTGTCGGGCATCGTGCTGATCGCGGCGCCGCATTGGATCGTCGGTCTGTATCTGCATCTCGACGATCCGGCCAACGCGGCCACGGTCAAACTGGCGAGTTCGCTTCTCGGCGTAGCGGCGATCTTCCAGATCGTCGACGGCATGCAGACGGTCGGCTCCGGCTGTCTGCGCGGTCTGAAGGACACGCGCGTGCCGATGATCGCCGCGGCGTTCGGCTACTGGGTGATCGGTTTTCCGACCGGCTACACGCTGGCGTTTCACTTCGGGCTCGGCGCGCTTGGCCTGTGGTGGGGACTGGCGGCGGGGCTCGCGAGCGTCGCCTTGCTGATGACGCTGCGCTTTCATAAGCTGAGCTTGCGGCAGGTGCCGGTTGAAGCGGGGACGACGGGTCCATCCGCTTAAGTTGATGTCGCGCGGCTGGTTGCACGCGCAACCATCGCCGCGCGAAAACCCCGCGGTAAAAGGTAAAATGCGCGCTCGGCCGCGTCCGCGCACACCCACGCCTACGCGCCGCTAATCTGCCCGCGCGCCTCACGAAGGCCCGCGCCGCCCGCCAGCGCCTCACCCGCTTTCAGCGACTCGCCGTAACACCCGCGGCCGACATCCGCCTGCACGCCGCAGTCACGGCGCGCCGCCCGACCGATCTCGCTGCTCGCCATAAAACACGCCATTACCCGCGCCATAAAACACAATCAAGGACCACCCGTCATGCTCGCCCGCGTCACCCGTCTCTTTCCGCTCTGGGCCGTGTTCGTGTCGATCGCCGCATACAGCTCGCCCGCGTCGTTCGCCGGCATCGCGCCGCACGTCACCACGCTGCTCACCATCATCATGCTGGCCATGGGCGTCACGCTTTCCGTCGCCGATTTCCAGCGCGTTTTCAAGCGGCCTGCGCCGGTGGTGGCCGGTATCGTGCTGCACTATCTCGTGATGCCGCTCGCCGCCTGGGTCATCGCGAAGGCCTTGCGCATGCCGCCCGATCTGACCGCCGGCATGGTGCTGGTCGGTAGCGTGGCGAGCGGCACGGCGTCGAACGTGATGATTTATCTGGCGCGCGGCGACGTCGCGTTGTCGGTGACGATCAGCGCGCTGTCGACCCTCGTCGGCGTGTTCGCGACGCCGCTGCTCACGCGTCTGTATGTGGACGCGTCGATCGTCGTCGATGTGCACGGCATGCTGATGAGCATCCTGCAGATCGTCGCGCTGCCGATCGTGATCGGCCTCGTCGTCAATCATCTGTTCGGCAAGGTCGTGCGCAAGATCGAACCGATCCTGCCGCTGATCTCGATGGTCGCGATCATCCTGATCATCGGCGCGGTGGTGGGCGGCACGCAGAAGAGCATTGCGTCGGTCGGCCTCGTGGTGATGCTGGGCGTGGTGCTGCATAACGGCATCGGCCTGCTCGGCGGCTATTGGGGCGGGCGTCTGCTCGGCTTCGATGAAGCCGTCTGCCGTACGCTCGCAATCGAAGTCGGCATGCAGAATTCCGGCCTCGCGGCCACGCTCGGCAAGCTGTATTTCACGCCGATCGCCGCGCTGCCCGGCGCGCTGTTTTCGGTGTGGCACAACCTCTCCGGCTCACTGCTCGCGGGCTATTGGGCAGGACGTCCGGCGAAGGGTTCGACGCATCCGGATGGCGAACGCGTGCTGAACGCCGAACGCGGCTAATCCCCTCGCCGGCATGCGGGCGAACCAGGCCCAGGCCCGCAATTCCCCTTAGAATGCATTTCTCGACAGCGCAGGCCAACGCCTGCGCTGTCGCCATGAGAAGCCTGCGTTCAAGGGAGAAGCCAGCGTGCCGTGGCATCAAAAACAGAAGCAGAACCAGAACCCAAGCCCGACCGCACCGCAATGCCAGCACGCGTCGAGCACCTCCCACAGAAAATCGGCGTGGGCGGCAAGCGGGCATTTCTTCCTGCTGTGCTTCGCAACGGCATTCCTGACCGCTTGCGCCACCAAGCCTCCCGCCACCGCGTTCGACCGTCAGGTCACTCACGCGCTCCCCGTCACCGAAACCACACCGCTGCATACCGCGCTTGCGCCGCTCGAAGCCGCGCATCCGAACGAGTCCGGTTTTCGCGTGCTGTCGAGCGGCACCGACGCATTGCAGATGCGCATCGCGCTCGCGCGCGCGGCGACGAAAACGCTCGACATGCAGTACTACATCGCCAACGAGGACACCACCGGCAAGCTGTTGCTCGGCGCCGCACTGTACGCGGCGGACCATGGCGTGCGCGTGCGCATGCTGGTCGACGATCTGAACTTCAAGGACATCGATCAGGTCATGGCGGGTTTGAACTCGCACGACAACATCGAGATTCGCGTGTTCAATCCGTTCGGCAGCGCGCAGCAAGGCGTGTTCGAACGCACAACGAACCTGTTCACGCAGATCGGCCACTTCACGCGCCGCATGCATAACAAGGCGATGATCGCGGACAACCAGCTGGCGATCGTCGGCGGCCGCAATCTCGGCGACGAATACTTCAGCGCCAGCGAAACGCTGCAATTCCGCGATCTCGACGTGCTCGCCGCGGGCCCGATCACCGCCGACGTCTCCGCCAGTTTCGACGACTACTGGAACAGCAGCATTGCCTATCCGCTGCGCGCGCTGAACCATCAGAAGTTCGACGCGAAAGAACTCGACGAGACGCGCGACGACTTGCGTCAGCACTGGCGCGAGAACGCCGATCCGTACAACGCGAAGCCGCTGAACGCAACGCCGCTCGCCACGCAAATCGCCAACGACCAGCTCGGTCTGACGTGGGCGCCGGCCGAATTCAAGGCGGATTTGCCGGAGAAAATCGTGCACCCGTCGCCGGACTATGTGAGCCCGCCGATGCAACGCCTCACCGAACTGATGCACGACGCGCAGAAAGATTTTCTGATCATTTCGCCGTACTTCGTGCCGCACGAATCCGGCGTCGAGGCGGCGGGCGTGCTGACGCATCGCGGCGTGCGGATCGCCGTGCTGACGAACTCGCTAGCCGCCACCGACGCGGTCGCCGTGCAAGCCGGCTACAGTCCGTTTCGCGTGCCGCTGCTGCAGCAAGGCGTCGAACTGTACGAATTCAAACCGCAGCAGAAAACGCCGCGCGCGGGGATTGCCGGGTCGCGTTCGCGTGCCAGCCTGCATGCCAAAACCTACGTGATCGATCACAAGATTCTGGTGATCGGCTCGATGAATCTCGACCCGCGGTCGGCCAATCTGAACACCGAACTGGCGCTGGTGATTCATAGCGCGCCGCTCGCCGAACAGGTCGCGCAAATCTTCGAGCGCGCCATCGCGCCCGAGGTCAGTTACCGCGTGACGCTGGCCGATAGCGCGCAGCTCGCGTATCTGCGTTCGATCGGCGCGCCGCTGTCGCCGCTGGTGTGGACCGATGTCGAAAACGGCACACGCCGCACCTACATTTTCGATCCGCAAGCGGGTTTGTACCGGAACGCGCTAACGGGTCTATTCTCCCTATTGCCTGTCAACGCAGAACTTTGAAAAGCGGAGTTGAACATGACTGAAGACGTACGAATGGAGCGTGACACGTTCGGTGAAATCGCCGTGCCGAACGCGCGTCTGTGGGGCGCGCAAACGCAGCGCTCGCTGCAGAATTTCCGCATTTCGACCGAGAAACAGTCGCTTGAACTGATCAATGCGCTGGCCGTCATCAAGCGCGCCGCCGCCGAGGTCAACCAGGGTCTCGGCGTGCTCGACGAAAGCAAGGCCAAAGCCATCATCGCGGCCGCCGACGAGATCATCGCGGGCAAGCATCCCGACGAATTTCCGCTCGCCGTCTGGCAGACCGGCTCGGGCACGCAGACCAATATGAACCTCAACGAGGTGATCGCGAATCGCGCCAGCGAACTGCTCGGCGGCGAGCGCGGCGAAGCGCGCAAAGTGCATCCGAACGACGACGTGAATCGCGGCCAGTCGTCCAACGACGTATTCCCGACGGCCATGCATGTGGCCGCTGCCGACGCGATCGTCAAGCATCTGCTACCGGCGCTGAAGACGCTGCGCGATACGCTTGACGGCAAGGCGAAAGCGTTCGTCGATATCGTGAAGATTGGCCGCACGCACTTGCAGGACGCAACGCCGCTCACGCTCGGCCAGGAGTTTTCGGGTTACGTCGCGCAACTGGATCACGGCATTCGTCACGTGGAAGCGACGCTGCCGCATCTGTACGAACTCGCGCAGGGCGGCACCGCGGTCGGCACCGGCTTGAATGCGCATCCGCAGTTCGCGGATAAGGTCGCGGCAGCGATCGGCAAGCAAACCGGCTTGCCGTTCGTGTCGGCGCCGAACAAGTTCGAAGTGATGGCCGCGGCCGACGCGCTGGTGTTCGCGCACGGCGCGTTGAAAACCGTCGCGGCGAGTCTGAACAAGATCGCCAACGACGTGCGCTGGCTCTCGAGCGGCCCGCGTTGCGGCCTCGGTGAACTCTCGATTCCGGAGAACGAACCGGGCAGTTCGATCATGCCGGGCAAGGTCAATCCGACCCAGTCCGAAGCCCTGACGATGCTGTGTGCGCAGGTGTTCGGCAACGACGTCGCGGTGAATATCGGCGGCGCGAGCGGCAACTTCGAGCTGAACGTGTTCCGGCCGATGATCGCGCACAACGTACTGCAATCGGTGCGACTGCTGGCCGACGGCGCACATAGCTTCAACGACAACTGCGCGGTCGGCATCGAGCCGAATCTCGAGCGTATCGACACGTTGCTGAATGAATCGCTGATGCTGGTGACGGCGCTCAATCCGCACATCGGCTACGACAAGGCCGCCAGGATCGCGAAGCAAGCGCATAAGGAAGGCACCACGCTGAAGGCGTCGGCGCTTGCACTCGGCTATGTGACCGAGCAGCAGTTCGATGAGTGGGTAAAGCCGAAGGAGATGGTGGGGCATTCGGCCGGTTGAACGGCAGTCCACGCGAACGCCCGGTTCGCGTGGGCAGCTCAGCGCGCCGGCAATCTCAGCCGGCGCCGCTTAAACCTTCCCCTGCGCCACTTCTTCCGGCTTCAGCTCGACGATCGCGTCGAGCGCTTCCTTCACGTCGATCGCGTACTTCGCGAGGCGCTTCTGCTCATCCGTCTCCGGCACGAAGGCCGGCACCGGCACCGGATGACCGTTCTCGTTGACGGCGACCATCACGACCAGGCAGTCGGTGGTTTGCATCAGCTCGCCGCCCTTCGGGTCGCCGGCCTGCACGGACACGTGAATGTGCATGCTGGTGCGGCCCGTCGCTACGACCCGCGCGCGCAATTCGACGAGGTTGCCGACCAGAATCGGCCGACGGAAACGGATATTGCCCACGCTGACCGTCACGCAGTAGCGGCCCGACCACACCGCCGAGCACGCGTACGCGGTCTCGTCGATCCACTTCATCAGCGCGCCGCCGTGCACCTTGCCGCCGAAGTTGACCGAACTGGGTTCGGCGAGAAAGCGGAAAGTGGTTTCGGAACGGTCAAACGGGGCTGCGGGAGGGGTGCTCATGTTGACTCCGGTCAATCGGATGCATTGAAAGGAGGCGATTATACGAGCGCAATATTGACAGCGTCGGGGGTTCGGCGCTGTTGGAGCGGTGAATTGTTGCGGGAATCGGCTGAGGCTTTCGGCGAGCTTTCCGTTGGCGCGAGGCTTGCGCGAAGGTAACGCCAGGCTAGTGTCGGCAGCACTCGCACGACCCAGGCCGTTGCCCGTCGCTCATTTATGCACGGTGACGCCTTCGTCGATCGTGCCGTACATCGTGATGCTGCCGGTGCCCGCCCCCGACGAATCCGCACCGCCGTGCGCGCACGCGCCGAGCAGCAGCGCCGCGACCAGCACGGCAAGAAGAGTTTTCATGACTGCGTGTTCCTGCAAAGACAGACTTTGATTCTAGCCTGGCGAATCGCGCCGGCTCAGGAGCCACAAGCGCTCCGCCTCGCCGGCCGGGTTTTCGTAGCGCCTGCACGCCACGTTTCACGCTAAGCTGAAACATAGAATGCCGCGGATCGGTACATTGATTCGTATGGCGCCCCGGCGGCGCCGCCAACGGCAACCAGGTTGCCCGGGACCCGAAGGAGACACCCATGACGCTCAAGCTCGCCGACGAACAGAACCATTTCCCCGGCTTGAGCCGGATCGGCTCGCTGCTTGCCGATCCCGGCCGCGCCGCGATGCTGTGGGCACTGATGGACGGCAGCGCCCGCCCCGCCGGCGAACTGACGATCATCGCCGGGCTCTCGCCGTCGGCGGCGAGCGCGCATCTCGCCCGCCTGACCGACGGCGGGCTGCTCGCGCTCGAGGTGCGCGGCCGGCATCGCTACTTCCGGATCGCGTCGCCGGATATCGCCGCCTCTATCGAAGCGCTCGCCAACGTCGCGCAAATCAGCGCGCCGCAGCGGTCCGTGCCGCGTCCGGTGCGCACCGTGCCGCTCGACATGCGCTACGCCCGCACCTGCTACGACCATATGGCGGGCGAGCTTTCCGTGCGCGTGCTGGAGCGGCTGGTCCAGCGCGGTCTGCTGACGCTCGACGGCACCTCGCTGGAAGCGACCGAAGACGGCGCCAGCCGCTTCGCCGAATGGGGCATCGACCTGTTGGCGCAGAAAAGCCGTCGGCGCCGCTTTGCCTGCACCTGCCCCGACTGGAGCGAACGGCGGCCGCATCTGGGCGGCGCGCTCGGCGCGGCGTTGCTCGACTCGTGGTCCGCGCACGGTTGGGTCGAGCGGACCGAGCGGCCGCGTATCCTGCGTATCACGCCGGCGGGTCAGCAACATTTCGATGCGTTTCTGGCGGCCTGAACGATGGCGGCGCCGGCCACCCGCGGCGCTGCTAAGCATCTGAAACGATTACAAAAATTCTCCAATCTGCTTACGAAATGCCTTATCGAGACCTTTTGTTACACGCCGGTGAGGTGGCCTTACAAAAGTGGGGGTCTTGAAACATACGCGGCAGGTAAAGTGAACTCCGGATGAAGCAAAATGCCGCGTCCGCCGGAGATAAAACATGAGAACACTCACCAAAGATCAACACTCAAACCGCCGCATCACGGGCTACACCCTTATCGCGGCCGCCGCGTTCCTGTTCGCCGCCCAAGCCGGCATCGCGCAGGAAGTGCAGCCCGCTCCCCAGGTCGCCTCGACGCAGAACACCGATCCGCCGGGACGCGTTGCGCGTCTGAACTACATGGCCGGCACGGTAACCACCGAACCGGCCGGCGCGACCGACTGGTCGTACGCGCAGGTCAACCGCCCGCTCACCACCGGCGATCAGCTCTGGAACGATCAGAATTCGCGCTCGGAGCTGCACATCGGCTCGACCGCGGTGCGCCTCGATCAGTCGACCAGCCTCGACATCCTGAATCTCGACGACAACAGCGCGCAGCTCAAAGTCGCGCAAGGCACCTTGTCGACGCGGGTGCGCGAACTGGCGCCGGGGTCATCGTATGAAATCGACACGCCGAATCTCGCGCTTGGGCTGAACGGCCCCGGCGACTATCGCGTCGACGTCGCGCCGGACGGCAGCAGCACCAGCGTGACCGTGCGCAGCGGCAGCGCGACCGTGTACGGCGACAGCGGGCAGGTGCAAATCTCGGCGGGCCAGCAGGTCCGCTTCGGCGGCACCAACCTGCAACAGGTCGCCGACAACGGCGTGCCGGGCCTCGACGGCTTCGACCAATGGGCCGCCGCGCGCGATGCCGCCGAAGACCGCTCGGTGTCGGCGCGCTACGTGTCGCGCGACGTGCCCGGTTACGAAGACCTCGACGCCAACGGCACATGGCGCAGCAGCCCGCAATACGGCGAGGTGTGGGTGCCGCGCGCCACGCCGGTCGGCTGGGCGCCTTATCACGAAGGCCATTGGGTCTGGCAGGCGCCGTGGGGCTGGACGTGGGTCGACGACGCACCGTGGGGCTTCGCGCCCTACCACTACGGCCGCTGGGCCCAGGTCGACGACGCGTGGGCGTGGGTGCCGGGTCCGATCGTGGTCAGCGCGCCGCCGGTCTACGCGCCGGCGCTGGTCGCCTTCGTGGGCGGCGGCGGTGGCGGCGGCATCAACTGGGGCGTGAGTCTGGCGATCGGCGGCGCGGTGGCCGCGGGCGTCGCGTGGTTCCCGCTCGGCCCCGGCGAGCCGTGGCATCCGCAGTGGGGTGGCGGTCACGATCACTGGAGCCCGGGTTACTACAACCGCGTCAACCAGACGACGATCGTCAACAACTACAACCACAACGTGACGAATGTGAATGTGACCAACATTCACAACACGTACATCAACTATCGCGCGCCGGGTGCTGTTACCGCAGTGCCGGCGACGGCCTTCGTGCACGGTCAGCCGGTCGCGCGCTTCGCGCAGAAGGTCGATCCGCGGCAATGGCGCAACGCGCAGATCAACCCGGGCGGTGTGGGTATCGCGCCGGTCAAGGAAAGCTTCGGGCCGGGTCTGCGCAACGCGAATTACCGGCCGCCGGCGGGTGTCGCGGCGCGTCCGGTGGTGGCCACGCGCAGTGCGGCCATGCCGGCCGCCTATCACGACACCCTCGCTCAGCGTTTCGCGCAAAGCGGTGGACGGGTGCCGGGCGCGGGTCAGCCGATCGTGCGGACTTCGGTGCCGGCGCATATGGCGGGCGGTCCGGGCGCGTTGCCGGTGCAGAACGTGCGGGTCGTGCAGTCGCATATGCCGGGACGCACGCCGGGGGCGGCGCCGGGCGCGCCTGGTGCGCCGGGTGGGATGCAGCAGGCAGGACAGCGTCCGGGTGCCATGCCCGGCGCGGCGCCCGGCCAGCCGCAACGTGGCGAACAGGCGCAGGCTCGTCCGGGCACGCCGCAGCCGATGGCCAACGAACGCCAGCAGCCCGGCGAAGCGGGACATCCGGTGAATGGCGTGCCGCGTCCGCCGCAAGCGAATGGCGGCAACCCGCAGGCCAACGCGCAGCAGCACGGCATGCCGCAGCAGGCCGGCCAGCAACCGGGCGCGAACGAGCGCCACGAGCCGGCATGGACGCAGCCGCATACGCCGATGGCCCAGCAGGCGCAGCAGCATGGCGGCCCGCAGGAACCGGCGCGGCAGGCGGAAGCTCGTCCGCAGCAGCAGGCTGAGCGTCAAGCGGAAGCGCCGCGTGACGTGCAACATGAAGCGCAACGGCCGCAAGAGGCCCATCCGCAACCGATGCCGCAGGCGCAACAACAGCCGCGTGAAGAATCTCATCCGCAGCCGGCACAGCAGGCGCAGCAGCCGCGTCAGGAGGCACGTCCGGAACAGATGCAGCAGCCTCGCCCGGAGCCGCGTCCTCAGCAGGTGCAGCAGCCCCGTCCGGAACCGCGTCCGCAACAGGTGCAGCAGCCTCGCCCGGAGCCGCGTCCGCAACCGGCGCAGCAGCCGCACCCGGAACCGCATCCGCAGCAGGCGCAACGTCCCGAGCCGCATCCGCAACACGAGGAGCAGCACTCGGCCGGCGGCAACCACGACGAGCATCACAAGGGATAAGCGCTGCGGAACGCGGGTCAGTGAGACGTATCTGACTCGCAATAAAGCAACCTACGACTCACGTTGCACGCGTTCCCACGGAACGTTAGTGAAGCGGGCTTGATCCACAGAATCCCGCCATCTTCGCGATGGCGGGATTTTTTTAAGCCAGGCGGATTGCCGGGCACATAGGCGCTGCCACTTCCAGACTAAACGGCTCGAACTCACAGTCCAGTGGCGCCCGGTGGTGCAGTCCACTCGCCCGACTCCGGACGTTGGGTAATACGCTCCAGCGGCTGTGCCGCCTGAGACGCCACAAGTCCGCCAATCAGGTCGGCAAAAGGGACGATATTTCCGTAAGTGCTCGCCTGCTCAAGCGCGGCCAGATAAAGTCTGCGCGACTGGACCGTCACGATCGTCCACGGATACCCGCCGGTCGTCAGCATGCAGTTCATCAGGAATCGGCTAAGCCGGCCGTTTCCGTCCATGTACGGATGGATAAAAACAAAAATGAAATGACCCAGCACCGCGCGCACGCCCGGATGTTCTTCGGCGACCAGCAGATCGAATAACGCAGGCATGCAGTCCCTCACGGCTTCAGGTCCGAGCGGCACATGCAACGCATTCCGAATGAATACCTGGCTGCTGCGGTATCCGGCAAGATCGGCCGGCTTGAGAATGCCGGCAGCAACACTGGGCGAAAACAGCGTCACATACCATTGGAAGAAATCACGCCTCAGCGCCTCGGCCGGGTTGTCGGAAGCGGTCACGACCTGTCGGATCAGTTCGCGGATACGTTTGTGAGTGTCCGCATAGCCTTTGGCTGCCATGGCTTCCTGAGTCTCTTTGTCCTCCGGATGGGTCAGCGGACTCCAGTTGCCGTTACGCACTTTCTCGATGAGCAAGGCATTCACCCGATACCCCTCGATGGACAGCGAGTGATACGCATCCGCCACGTAGCGCGCGGAAATATCGTCGATCAAAGCGTCCACGTCGCGAGGAGCTTGCTGGGGTATGTCGGCAAAGCGGTCAACTACCGCGTTTCGCATGGCAGCCCACATTGCCTGTATGCGTTGCACGTACGGCGACTCGTTGCGCCGCCCCGAGATCGCCACCAAAGACTGCTCGAACGGATTGCTCTCGCTGACGACGTAGTCCGCCGCCTTCAAGGTGGCGACGAGTTGACTGGCATCGTCGTCACGCCCTACCGCTCTCAGCGCGCCCGCCATCCGTCCGCCAATCACACTATGGCCGCCGGCAAGCAGCGCGGAAATAAGGTCCGTCAGATCGACCTGACGCATTGCAATCTGCGCAGCAAGCGGCTGCTTTTCGAAGAACGACGCGCCCACCCGAACCAGTGCCTCTGATACAGGAATCAGAAGAAGGCCGCTTGCGCTCGGTATCCGGCGCGCCGTCGACGCTCGACGCTTCACCTGATAAAGAAAAACCGAGCAGCCGTGGGGAAGCTGCAAAAGCTGATTGTTCGCGTTCGCCGCATGAATCACGATCTGCGTGCCGATGCTGGTATAGCCGCTGTGCCGAAGCAATGAAAACTCTGGATTGACCTCCCATTCGCTGCCGAAGCGGGCATTCGCATAGGCTGACACGAACGCCTCCATGCTCGCGTACCAGAGGGTCGAGTCACCCGCGTCATCGGCGGGATTGTTGGCCATATACCATCCCGGGATGACGGCTTTCAGGAAATTGGCCCGCACCAGCCTTTCCCGATGGACACGGGTTAGCTCGGGCAGTGCACTGGCCTGAAAAACGCTCACGCCGCGGTCCTGGATCTGCTTCAACACCAACAGCGAGGCTGCGAGTTTTTCGTTGGTGGTCGGCATAGTTTCAGATCGTGTGATTTAGCATCGCAATAATTTGATGCTTTACTATAACAATAGTCTGATGCTTTATCAAAGCAATAGTCTGGCGTCATTCGATCGCAATAATGCGACGCTGTATCGCAGCCACATAGGCGCTTCGCTCCGCGAATGCCGATGTCTTCGCTGGCGTGTCCGCCAAAAGCAAATCCCCCGAGACCGAAGGTCTTCGGGGGATTTGGAGAAAGTCGGTGGCAGCTCTCCGCCAGGCGGAAAAGGGCCGATTCACCTCCTGGTTCGCTTCGCCACTCCGGCCGGCCGCCCTCGCTCAGACCGCCATCGGCGCGGTCAACGGCTCGTGATGCCGGTAACCCACCAGCGAAAAGTCCGACGGCTCGATCTTCTCCAGCCACTCCGGTTCATACACGCCGGTCTTCGCGTAGTCCGGCACCCGGTCCGAAATCGCGAACGCCGGGCTCTCATACGGCTCACGCGTCAACTGCTGCTGCAACATATCGAGCTGGTTCTCGTAGATGTGTTTAGAGAACCAAAAAAATAATACCAAAGCACTACCAAAATGACCTAAATATCAGGGTTTTTCGAAAAACCTATAAAGTTTAAATCCACCAAAAAATCACATCACTTCACCAACAATGTCCAACTTAATCGCATTTTACAACTATCTATAGCCCACAGTCACCTTAAAATTTCAACAGTTAACCAAAGAAATTTATTCATTTATTTTTATGATTTTTTTGACCTTTTCACCAAAATACTCTCTACTGTGCCTGGCAGCGGACAACTGTCCGAATGGGACATCCCAGTGACATAAAGGAAGAGCACAGCGATGGCAGCAGACGAGTTTCTCAGCGCGCGAATGATTGAGGTCGCGGACTTTCCGAAGACGATTTCAATCATGTCTCAGGAAGCTTCGTTGGACCTGACGGTAGCTGGGAGCCGCGGCCCTTTCTACTGCATCGTAGATAGCCAGGGCGCCATCGTCATAACACTGAGTAAGTGGCTGAAGAGTCTCGTGGATGCGGCAGGCATCTCGAACACGCTCAGTTCCGCAATTCAGTACGGTCGCACCGGAACCTACCTGTGTCGCTGGATTGAGAATAGCGAGCTTTTCCCGCACCTGACCGTTGACGAAATCATCCTGCGCTTAAGCCGGCCGAACCTGACAGAGTGGCTGAATCACATGCGGAACGAGGAGGGTCTCGAGTCCAATACGGTACATAGCCGCGAGGTGGCAATTCGAACGTTCATGGAGTGGCTTACGACCATCGACGCTGGGCAGCTTCGCCACCCCGAAAACTCGCCGTATGGTCGCGATGGGATGCTTCCCTACATCACACGGGTTCCAAAGGCTCTGAGCCCCAAGTACATACCCGCCGAGTACGTCGTCCAGATTCTGAGCAACATGTACAACGAATGCGAGCGTTGCATGTTCCACACCCAGTTCGATACTGGTCTGCGAATCTCAGAGGTCGTGAAGCTGAAGCGTAGCGATATTCCTGACTTGGTGCTATTTAACTCAGCTCACGAGTACCTTCCATTCGTCGTTCGGCGCAGCAAGGCAAGAGGTGGCAACAACCTTGAGAAGACCACGTTGATTTCGCGCGCAGTGCTTAATCGAATCAAGCGGTATCACGCGAGCATGGAATACAAGCTCGCTCCTGATTGGGACATCAACGACCCCAACAAGCCTACGTTTTTAACGTGCAACCAACTTAAATGGGGCTTACGGAACGCGTCAAAGCAGTTCAAAGAAGCTGTCCGACGCTCAGGTGTTCATCATGACGTTTCAACACATTGGTTTCGCCACGGAACGGCCTTCTCCGTATTGAAATCCGATATTGGCAAGACCTATGAGGAAAAAATGCTGCTCATCCAGCAAATGTTGGGGCACGCATCGTTGAAAACGACTGAGATTTATACCCAAGTTCCAGCAGCGTTGCTTACCAAGTTGACGTTGAAAGGCAAAGCCATCAACCGACTCCACGAAGCGGAGTTCATCCGAGAAAAGACTTTTCTGGGCTCGTTGCAACATACGGAAAAGCGAGGTCACAATGTCTAACCTCGTAGAGCCGCTGCATAAAGCACCTCAGCCGACCTTTATTGACCCACACGTTCAAATCGAGTGGATTTTTGAGCAACTGGCGTCCGAGCATAGCGAACCATATGCCTCTAGCATTCGATGGTCAAAAAACACATATCTCAGATTCGTCTCCGAGACTAACGCATCGTATTCCGAGCTAGCGAACGATAAAAGATTCTATTTGAATAAATTCTGGGAGCATGACGCACTCAGCAGGTTCAACGACTGGCTGGTCACGAGAGACGACATCGTCAGCTTAACTCGCTATGGCGCTCACAAGATTGTCCGCCAAGTGATGGTCAGAGCCTATAGTCTTCGCATTATCGACAATGTCGTTTACAACGCCACCTTGTCGAAAGGTGTTCCAGAGACTGAACAAAAATCTGCTTTCGACTCGGAAGAAGAAGAGTTGATTAACGCCGCTCTCGCTCGTTGGGTTGGGTTAGCCAATAGCGCTTTATTAGGATACAAGCCCACCAGCCAAGGTATCCCGTTTCGTCCCCACAAACTTGACCTGCCCGAGCTGATAATCAATGGCAAGGCATACACCTACAAAGAGGCGGGAGAACATTTTGGCGTCTCATATAAAAGAATCGGCCAAAGAATCGTTTCCGGCTGGACCATTGAACAAGCCGTCGGAATACAACCAGCTCCGACACCCGTCAAAATAGACAAACTCGAGCTAGAGGGGGTCGTCTATGAGTCTTTGAGTGCGGTCGCGAGACAATATGGCATCTCAAGAAATGCCATTGCCGCTAGACTTCGAAAAGGATATTCCCTCGAACAAAGCGTAGGCATTACCCCTATCTACGTTCCCCACAAGGATGAGCGCGCGCTATTGTGGCTATTTGAAAATCAGTTCGATTGTGATGCAAAGAAGATGTACGACACCATTTATCGCGAAAAATGGCATCAAACAGAGGCATATGGCTGTCGGCTCGCTCGTGTTAGAAAGCTGTTTATGCGCTGGGGCGTATGGCCGTTTATTGACGACCGACTCATCATGCCGTTGGCCGGCACCCTCGCAATGATTTCAGGACTGAATGTCGAGTCTCTGAAAGAACTAACGCTCGATAGCTTTCAAAAGCACCATCGTCTAACCGGTCAACCTGCTATCGCTTACGTAAAAAACAGGTCTGCCACGAGTGAGCGACCAGCAGAAAGAGAGCTCCATGTTCCGATAATCGAGGAGATTTTCCTTGATTCCAAAGCGGCGGAACAGATAGAAAAGCTCTTCGCGATGGTCATCAATCTGACCGCAGACATAAGAAAGCGCGCGCCGGTTGATATACAAAATCGCTTGTTCATCTTCGAAGATTTCGACTACTTTTATAGGGAGGGGGTTGAAAAAATCGTCCCCATTACGCCCAGGGGAAAGGTAGCGACTTGGTATAATCGGTTTTTCGCCGAGGAAAACCTCGAAAAGGCATCCGGGCAGAAATTCCGATTTACTCTGTCTCGTTGTCGCCCAACTATGGCGACGAATATGGTGCTCGCAGGGGCGACGCTTTTCGACGTTCAGGTCGCGCTAGGACATGCCGAAATCAGCACGACAGGTACCTATGTCCAAAAGAGAAACCTGCGCCCGGCATTTCACCGCACAATCTCGCAAGCACTGACCGCGCTTGCAGAGCGGTCAACTAAAGAAAAGGGGTTGGCGGATGCGGCGACGGCAATCGCCAACTCTGAAGTCGACACCGACCACGACGATTTCTACGAAACGCTATCCGGATGTGGATGCAAGAATCCATTCAATCCGAGTAAGGACGTACGAGTGGTCACAAAATATAAAGAGGGTACGGCATGCAGCAATTGGAACATGTGCCTTCGCTGCGATGGCGCTGTAGTTACCGAGCACTCACTGCCAAAGCTGATTACTTATCGCAACCGCGTCCGGACCGCTCTCGACACAAAATCACCCGCAATTCAAAATCGAAAAGAGCTCTTCGAAGATGCGATTGCGATTATTGATGGAATTTTGGCAGAGGGTGTGGTCTTTGATGCCCCGACATTGCAACTAGCGGAGCTTAAAGCCGCTACCCTCGACGATATTCTGGTAGACCATCTGATTTACCAAGGCATGCAATCATGAACAAACCGGCATTGCTACCCAACAAGACTGAAATCATTAATGGGACTGCTCGCTTTCGCAAGGATATGCCAATTTTCGATGGCAAATTCGGAGACCCGGCTTGGCCGTTCAGAGACCCGAAATCGGAGCGATATACCGGACAAACTTCGAGCAGTATCGTCTGGCACGATTTCATTTACGGTCGAGGCGCGATGTTTGGCCATGCCGCTTCGCAAGCGGCAAGCAAGTATAATCTTTGCCTGACGCCAGAAATAGTCGAGGATTTGAAGATTGCTGCCGTTATCTTGGCGAGATTCCCAACCCTTCTTGCGCGGTCACGCGCACCAAACGGAAAGCTTAAACCGATTACTGTTTACGGACGAATTTCCGATTTGGCGAATTTCCTCTCGCACCTGATTAACGAGAACGAGAAAACAGGAGGCACAGAAATCGTCCACCTCAACGACATACCCTTTTCTTTACTGAAAAGGTCCATTTCAACATTCCCCGGGAGCAAGCAAGGCCTTCAGCGAGCGCTCGGTCTAATTTCCGATACTGTTGTCCAAAACAATCTGAGCGCCCCGCTTCAGTGGAGCAAGCCGGATTTAAAAGACCGGTCCATTACATGGCCAGCCACCCCTGAATATAAGGGCATCAGCACCCTACGGGACGAGCAGTTCCTTTTTCTTATGGCCTCTTGCAAATCCGCAATCGCTGAATTCAAGGCCGCACTCGGACTTCCGGTTTACGACAAAGATTGTCAGGCGTTGGCGAACGCATTTAAATGGAAAAACCTTGAGGGTGCGCCCGAAGCAATGCATGGATATTACGACAGCTATTTGTGGCAGTCGCCGAAGTTCTACGCGGAATACCAATACAACCGCAACGAAATCAAAAAAATCATCAACTTCGGTCACGTGGCTGCAATAACCATCATCATCCTTCTCACTGGCGTGCGACGGTCAGCAACATCGTATATGAAGAGGGGGTGCCTCAAGAACCAACTTGGTTATTGGTTTTTGCTTTCAAAGGTTGTTAAGAATAGACCGGAGGAAGCACCAATTGCCGATGGCTGGCTTGCGATAGACCTGACACGAGATGCATACGAAATTTTGATGTTCATCACTGGCAAGACCGGGAACAACCATATTATCTCCAGCCCGTATCCCGGTCGGGGAAGGCAGGGCAAACTGGCTTATGCTGAAAACACCCTCGCCACGCTCATCTCCAAATGGATTGCGAAAATTGATACTGAAGGGGTCTTCGACAACTGGCTTTTTTCTGTCCACCAACTTCGGGAGACGTTGGCTGCTCAGCTTGCGAACCAAGAGGTCGGTCTGCCGTTTATCAGTATGCAACTGAATCATTTCCATAGCCAGTTCATCTCGATGCCCAATGCGGTTACGGCTGGATACGGCGAAATTCGGAAGAGGCTGTCGACCAGCGTCTCGAATCGGCTCGCGACGGCGAGGAGCGACTCGCTCGAGGGTGTGCTGGGCGAAGACGCTAAGTTCGCCGGTGGCGGCGGCGAAGCACACAAAGCGAGAATCGACGCCTTCTTCAGCGGCATGGCATTGTTCGGCAAAGACCGCGTTGCATACATCGAGGCACTAGGTCGGCGCGGTGTCACGTTGATGCCGACCAGCATCGGGCACTGCGGCAAGAACTTCCTTGAACTCCCGGATGGTGAGAATCCGCCCTGCTATGGCGACCATAAATGCGACCCGAACTGCTCGAGCCACGTCATCACTGCTCGGTCGGCTAACGTACTGAAGATGCGAAGAGACGCCGCTCTCAATGAAGCCAACCTTGAAAACAGGCAGAGCCATAAGGTCATCTGGCTTGGCCTAGTCAAGGAGCTGGACAAACACCTCTCGAAACTGGACTAGGAGACCTCTCGTGACCGACGGCCGCCCGGCTGAACTGGTAGAGCACCAAGAAGGCACCAAAGAGAAAAATGATAGACTCATTGTTGACGCTCTGATGCAACTTGAGGACCCGTCGAGGCGAGGCAAACGCAGAGCGACCGTGCCGACCATCTGCGAGATGACAGGGTTGTCCCCAAATTCGATTCGGGGACGCCAGTGGGCACTTGACCGACTCAACGGTATCAAAAAGGCTATTAGGAGCGGCACGCTCGCGGACTCTAGTTCTGTCTCTGAGGGAGAGACTCCGGATAGCACACCGCGGCAGCTAAGGACACGTATCAGGGCCATCCTCGACCAGAATGCGCTCCTCTACGCAGAGATACTATCCCTCAAGGCAATCATTGCGAATCAAGAGACTACGATTGAAGCGCTCAAAGCTCGAAGCAAAATATCACTCGCGCAGCCTCCTAGGCGGGCGCCCGAATAGTTGGACGATGACATGAAGAAATACCTCGAACTCCTCGAAGACATCTTGGAGAACGGTGTTCAGAAAGGCGACCGCACTGGCACGGGGACGACGTCTGTGTTCGGCCGCCAATTGCGGCACAACCTCGCAAAGGGCTTTCCCCTCCTCACGACAAAGAAGCTTCATTTCAAAAGCATCGCGAACGAGCTTATCTGGTTCCTGAGCGGTAACACGAACGTTAGTTGGCTCAAGGAGAACGGCGTCTCCATTTGGAACGAGTGGGCCACGGAAGACAATGAGCTTGGCCCTGTTTATGGCAAGCAATGGACCGCATGGCCGACCAAGGACGGCGGCACCATTAACCAGATTGACTACGTCATCAAGACGCTTCGGGAGAAGCCTAACAGCCGGCGCATCCTGTTCCACGGCTGGAATCCTGAGTACCTTCCGAACGAGTCAATCAGCCCGCAAGAGAACGCGAAACAAGGTCTCATGGCTTTGCCGCCGTGCCACCTGCTCTATCAGTTCTACGTCGCTGAAGGCAAGCTATCCGCGCTGCTGTACATCCGCAGTTCAGACAGCTTCCTCGGTCTTCCGTACAACATTGCTTCGCTCGCTCTCCTGACACACATGGTCGCGCAACAGTGCGACTTGATTCCGCACGAAATCATCGTCAGCATCGGGGACCTGCACGCGTACTCCAATCACATGGAGCAGATTCAGACGCAGCTAGCCCGCGACGTTCGCGAGTTGCCAACGTTGAATATCAAACGCCGTCCGGATTCGATTTACGGCTACAAGTTTGAAGACTTCGAAATCGTCGGCTACAACCCGCATCCCAGCATCTCGGCTCCCATCGCCGTCTGAGCTGTCACACAGTTGTATTGCGCGCGGCCCTCGTCGTTCCGGAGAGGGTCGCGACAGCAGCGGGTCACCTTCATCGGGCGGCCTCCCCTTCGCCTCCACAGTTCCCAAGGGTCTCACGGCTTCGACCTCGCAATCTCTGATTCAGTCCGTGATAAACACCCAGCACGCTCAACTGCCGGCCGATTCAAAAAAATCATAGTTCTCTCGAATTAAGGGTGCGACTCCAATTAAATTTTTTTTGGAAAATACACCATTAGTTGTATATATTGGAATGTGAAACACCACATCTGGTGCTATACAACGAAATGCGATTTCGGGGTTCCCACATGCACGACATCGACAAGCTTTCCATTGCGGCCGAGGTGCGACGCTTCCAGTTCGAAATCTGGCAGCGCGCGGGGACCACGCACAGCACCATTCCGCATCTGCTTCAACTCTTCCGCCCTGACCACGCGGCCTCGGTGCATGACATCGAGTACGAAGTGACCGCGGGCTCACTCGGCGTCCATGGGGTCGGCAACGGCCAATACCAGGTAGCGGGGCTGGTCGACGTTCCGCGCTCAACCATTCGTATTGCGGGAAACCTGCCCTACGAAGTTCAGCGCTTCACCGGAGCGCACGAACTCGGCCACATCGTGTTGCATCCTGGGCTCTCGCTTCATCGCGACCGCCCCCTCCTCGGTGACGCGCCCGTCCTCGACCGCCGCGAGCGGGAGGCCAATTACTTTGCCGCGTGCTTCCTTGCGCCGGAGAAGCTGTTGCGCCGCGCGTTCAATCAGCGATTCGGCACCGACATGCTCCACCTCGATGACCGCGTGGCATTCGCCATCGCCGGCAACGGCTCGCAGGACCTTCTCCGGGCGAAAACTGGGTCGCTTGAGTTTCCGCGCGCAGTAGCAACCGCACGGAAATTTGGTATTGGCAACCACTTCAAGTCGCTCGCTGAAGAGTTCGGCATGTCGCCGACCGCCATGGCGATTCGCATCCACGAGCTCGACCTGGTCAGCTACTAATTACGTGCGGCCTGACAACACGTAGGCCGTTCGGCTTCACGGGTTCGCTCAAGCCAAATCGCCATGCTATGGTGGCAACGGCATAGCCGCCTACAACACCCACCCGAATTTCCTGCTGGACTACTGCATGGCATCGGTTTTCTTCTCGTACACGCACATCGACGAGTCACTACGCGACCAGCTCGAAATCCACCTGTCGCTGATGAAGCGCGAGGGCCTGATTTCGGCATGGCACGACAGGCGCATCGTGGCGGGCGACAACCTTGACGACAGTATTGATGAGCAGCTCGAGAAGGCGGACATCATCTTGCTGCTGGTCAGCGCGAACTTCATCGCGTCCGAATACTGCTTTGCGGCCGAGATGACGCGTGCACTGGAGCGGCATAAGGCCGGCGAGGCACGCGTCATCCCCGTCATCCTGCGAGCCTGTGACTGGCACAGTGCTCCGTTCGGCAAACTGAATGCGGTCCCGACGGACGGTCGGCCGGTGACGTCTTGGGCCAACCAGGACGAGGCGTTCGCCGATATTGCGAAGTCGATTCGTAAAGCCGTGGCCGCGACAGCCCCGGCGGCCGCACCCAAGATGGGCGTGGCATCGGCAGCGAGAATCTCAGCGCCTCTGCCCACAAACGTCGAACCTTCCGCGGCCGCGCAACTGCCGCGGTCGAGCAACCTTCGCGTCAAGCATGAGTTCTCGGACCTCGACAAGGACACGTTCGTTTCGGAAACGTTCGACTTCATCGCCCGCTTCTTCGAGGGTTCGCTCCAGGAGCTGGAGAAGCGGCACGGCCAGTTCCAAGGACGCTTTTCGCGCATCGATGCGCGACGGTTCACCGCGAGCATCTATAAGGACGGAAAGAGCGTGTCGCAGTGCAGCGTTACGCACGGCGGTGCTTTCGGAGGAAACAGCAATCGCGAGATAACGTATTCGAACCAGATTTCCTCGCACGCGAACAGCTACAACGAAGCGCTCACGCTAACCGAAGATAGCCAGACGCTTTACCTGAAGCCGATGATGAGCATGGCGAGAGGCGTTTCCGGGAAGCTGTCTGACACTGGGGCGGCTGAGCATCTGTGGTCGATGCTTATCGAGCCGATACAACGGTGATTCGCCCCGGCCGACCGCGACGATAGCGCGCCGGCAGCCGCTTCAAGACCGACGCCGGCGCGGTTCCCCCACCGCCCGACGAAGTTCAGCAGCTTACGGAACGGCTCTTTCGCCGCTTCTTCTAGCTAGCGCTTCGCGAGACCGCGTCGGATGACGTGCCGCGTGCGTGATAACGCCAACGCTCCTGCGCACCGGAATATCCCTTTACGTGCTCGGTCGGCGTATAGCACGCAGCTACAATATGCCTACAACTTGCGTGAATCGCCCTTGTTATTGCCCATGACCACTCTCACCACGAATTCGCATCTTGCCTTCATGTATGAACAGGCAAGCGCTTTCCTGAACCTTGACCAAGCGGCTCGCGGGCAGTCGGACTGGTTCAGAAGCTTTTGTGACGACAAAGATGTCCGCAGCTTCTTCAAGAAGAAGCTGCTCGCGAAAGGCACAGGGTTGCAGGTCACGGTTATTTCACAGATTGCCCGCGCAGTTGTCGACTGCATCGAGGAAGGCGAACCGGATTTGGCACCTACCGGGTCTGAAGTCAACGACATCATGAAGAGCGCCACAGACCTGGCAACCAAGCTGACTGCGGCGCGCCCTTCCTGGCTTGCTCCGGGTGCCCGGACACGCGGTTTCCAGGAGCCGCTGCGGACGCTCCAGACGATGCCATCGATTGTGCCGCCCCGAACTGCGGGCCGCTTGCCGATGACGCAGCGTCGAACGCTGATTATCCGGCTCGCCCACGCCATCTGCGAGGCTTGTGACGAAATTCCCATCCGGGTCATTACGGCGGTCGTCGCACGCGCTTGGGAAGAAACCTTGGAACGCCAAGTCTACGATGTGCTGACCGCTGTCGAACGCGTAAGTATTCGAGCGCTCGTCGAAGCGAAGCGCAGGAACCAAGCCGACGTTGAGAACACAGCGCATCTGGCACTGAGCCGCGCAAGTGTTCCCCGTAACCGTGCGGCGCCGACGCCGGACACGCGAACCGACGCTCAGCGGCTAGCTCAGGCTCTCGAAATCGTGGGCGGGTGCGCGGATAAGACTGCGGCAATCGTGCTTTACGACGCGCTTAGCGCAGCCAGCGCCGAACTTGGGTTAGAGCCGGATTCGGCCGAGCAGTGAAAACCTGCGGAAATTGGGCCCGTTTTCCGGTCTATTTCCTCCGGATTTTTTGCGGCTGAATGGGCTTGGTATTTCGGTAGCAGTGTTTCGAGCCGACAGGTGAACAATACGTCCTGTCACAACTCCCACTGCATCGAATGCAAAAACACATCAAACCGCAGAATTTCCAGTCCTTCGACCGCATCATCGCCAACTGGCCGGCCAACACCGCCGAGCATCAGCGGGCGCGCCTGCTCGAGGCGATGAGGTTGTGCGCCGGGATTACGACACTGGAGGCCACGCGATACCTCGACGTCATTGACCCCCGGGCGCGAGTGGTTGAACTGCGCAAAGAGGGTTATCGCATCGTCACCTCGTGGGTATGCCAGCCGTCAGAATGCGGCCGCCTCCACAACGTTGGGCTGTACACGCTTGCCGGCGTTGCAACCGACATCATCATGGGCGCGAAGGTGAACCCCCTGCTCAAGTCGGGCAGTTCCCAGTTAGTGCTTGCTCTCTGGCACTGAGGGCGCATGCAACGCGGGTTGGGTTTATTCACCGTTCATCGTTTATCAGCCCGTTAACGGCGAGCTCAATGAGATGCTCGGCCTCCTGCTTCACGACCGGCCAACCCTCCTGCAATATCCACACTGACTCTTCGACGTCTTCGTCACTTAGTTGGTAGTCGTCGATGGCAGTAATACCCATCGCAGCCAAGTCGGTTGCGGATGCCTCGTCGCTGGAGATTCTGTATCGCACCACGTCGGCAATCACGCCGGGGTCGCCCGTCTCGCTATTCAGAATCTCCTCGGCTACCAGGCCAGCGATGCCATAGAGGAAGCTCCAGTTTGCCGGCAAGTCCGGAAAGGTTATTCCGGCCGTCACCGCGGCCCGGCGCATGGCCTCTGGACAGGTCCGAGGACGAAATTGCCCCAACCATGCGCGCTCCTCCAGGTTCCCGCCATTGTTCTTTTAGACTACCGCGTCACCGGCGCCGCCAAAGCGCTCGTAGGCCGTCTTATGAGTTGCTTCATGGTATGCGGCGGTGCGGAGCTCGCGGGCAGCTATAAGTTCTTCGTTGAGTTCAATCATGTTCGTTGCGAGTATTCGGTTTGGTCACCCCAGCGTATAGCTTGGAAATTGGCCAATGACGAAGCACCGCACATTTATGCTCGCAACAACCCGCGCCGTCCTCGCGTGAGACTCGCGGCCGACACTCGGGAATCAAATATCCACGTAGTTGATTCCGTAGTGCCGCTCTCGATGACAGTTCGGACACAAAGCCATCGCATTCTCGACGGTATCTTCCCCACCGTCTGCCAAAGGTCTGCGATGATGAACCTCAAGGTACGGTCTCCCGTCTGAGCGCTGAAACGGTGCCGATTGCCAGCATCCTTCGCACGTCCCGTTCGCTCGCAACAGGACTTCCGCAATAACGTCCGGGTTTCGCTTGAATGCGCGGGTCAGCACGACGACCTGCTCCGGTCGCCTGTTTGCATTGACGAGACGCTCTCGACGTTCATCCGCAGAAGACTTGAGGGACTTTTGAACGGCGGCATCGAGATTCTCGACGACCGTCTCGTGGACGGCCATCCGCTTCAGCGCCTCGACGAACTCATCGTGCACCTGATGCAGTGCGGCTTCCGGACCCTTCGTTTTGCTCTGGAGATAGACGATATGGGACAAGAACGTGTCCAGCGCGACCGAGAGCGGACCGGCGCCATCCTGTGCAATATCCTCGAGGTAGAGCTTCCAAGCGTTGGCCGCGATTGTCGTCGCGAAGCTTCTCGCGCCGCGGCGCATTGCAACGTAACTTCCGACGTAGCCCTTCGCGGCACGAGGCGACATTTCAGGATAGGAATTGCGCAGCGCTCGTTCAGCCTGCGGTAGTTGAAGGCTGCCGGCGACAACCGCCCGTGCCAAGTCGAGCGCAAGTTGAAATGCTGTTGATGGTACCAGGTATCGAGGCATGTCCGGGTTCTCGAAAGACAGCGAGGGTTAAGTTCATTCCACCGCGCCAGCCGCACCGCGTCCGCCTGGCTGTCGTAATCTCACTTCAGCGCCGCCACCGCACTCTGCAGGTAATCACGCGCCGCATCAATCTTGTCGGGATGTGTTTTCTCGTCTAGGTCGGCGCGGTCCTTCTCGCCCAGGAAATAGGCCGTGCGGTCCGGTTCCTCTTTGCGTGGATGTGGGAGGCCATGAAGCACACGTTCCTTGTTCAAGAATCCTTCCTTGGTCAGCCAGTCGACGCCTCTCCACGCGGCCGCTCCCACCGGGATGAAGACCGCATCTGGCATGGTTTGGGCCATATTCCCGAAGTGGTCTCGCATTTGTCGGCGCAGCATCGGGTCTCTTTCGGGATGCCACCCTGCCCTGAAGTTCTCGCCGTTTTTGAACACGGGAAACTGAAGCACGGAAGACACCTGCAACAAGTCGCCCGCTTCGCCGAACAGGTCTGCGCTCGAGCCCAAGCCCAACCACAAATGCACACCAATTTGGTCAAGGAGCGAGACGACGCGTTCTCGGGTCACGCCTGCAAACGCAGCCGCGAGACTGGCGCGCCGAAGTACCTCGGGTACGGGAGCACCCTCAAGCAGTGCGCGGTTCGCCTCGGTCAAAGCAATGTCGGCCTGCGCCTTCCAGGGGGAAGCGTCCACGAGCACCAGCTTCGCCGAGGGATTCGCCCACCCGAACGGTGCGTAATACACCACTAGGTCGCCGTTGCGGTGCATGCGGAGAGATGGAGATTGCGGGTCGCCTTGCGGGCCCCGGTAGTCCCGGATTGCAGATTCGTACTTCTCAAAAAGCTCGAAATTCACTGCGCATAGCCTCCAAAGCTATTTGGTTTTGTCGAAAACGTTTGCAAGAACTTTGGTCAAAAAAATGCTGATTTTCTGGTATACGCTTTTGTAAGCGTACGTATAACATCGAAATTTAAGCGCTCAGTTCAAAAAAAGCACAGGCCAAGGCAACTGCTTCGGCCGCAATAAATTCCGGGGGACTTGACCAGTGACAATCATTCAAGAAATCTACCAGTGGTCGAAGACGCTTTCTGCCTGGCAGCAAGACGCTATTGCCCGACTGTATGTAAATCGCGAGCTGTTGCCCAACGACATCGAGGACCTCTATGCTCTCGCCAAGGCTGAAGCCGGAATCCCCGACGAGGACGGCCGAGTGGCCAAGAAGTTGGCAAGCGCAGAGGTCGCTCCCCTGACCAATCTTACCCGGTTGGTTCAAATTGTCGCCGTGAAGGAAGTGCAGCACGTCAACGCTTTGGTTCAAGGCGGCCGACTCCCGATGTCGCCGACCGGCCTGACCGTCATCTACGGCGAAAATGGCACCGGGAAATCCGGCTATTCCAGAATTTTCAAACACGCGTGCCGCGCACGGGACCGGAGGGAGCCCATCCTCCCCAACGCGCGTCTCGACCCCAAGGAGGTCGGCACTGCACAGGCGGTGTTTGAGACAATCGTCGATGGTACGACGGTCGACTTCCTTTGGAAGCATCGGGCGGAACCGCCCGTGCCGTTGGCTGACATCTCAATCTTCGACACCCACTGCGCGCGTGCGTATATCGACAACCAGGGTGATTTTGCCTACGTGCCATACGGGCTCGATATTCTCGAAGGGCTGGTAACGCTATGTGGGAAGTTAAAGGTTCGCGCGACGAAAGAGAAAACCGACTCGTCGCCGAGCGATGCAGCGTACGCTACGCTAATCAACCAGACCACCGCCGTCGGTCGCGCACTCAGCGGCATCGCCAAGAAGACCACCAGAGAAGAGATTACGACGTTGGCCGCGCTGTCGGGCGACGAAGTCGCACGCCGAGAGGTTTTGACAAAGACGCTTTCCGAAGCGGACCCGAAGACGAAAGCTCGAGAGATTCGAAACAAGGCGCTCCGCGTAAAGGGGCTAAAGACCCAGATTGAGACGAAGCTCGGGCTTGTCTCCGTCGAAAAGCTCCAGAATCTCCAGGAGCTTATCGGCAAATCGCATGTCGCCAAGAATGTCGCTGACACCGCTGCTGAAGCGTTCCGAAGTGTGCCGGGTCAGCTGCCTGGCACTGGCGGCGAGGAGTGGAAGACGCTGTTCGAGGCAGCTCGCGACTTCGCCGCCATCTCCCACGCTGGCCACGAGATTGCTGCTCTTCCGGAAGATGCGAAGTGTCCTCTCTGCCAAAACGAACTGGGCGCTGGAGGTGTAAGCAGGCTGGGCCGGTTCGACGCGTTTATCAAGGACAAAGTCGAGCAAGCTGCGAAGGATGCGCGAAACCTCGCGAAGGACGCGTACAACGCGATAAAGAATGCGACGTTGGATTTCACTATTGATGCAGCGCTCAAGGAAGAGCTGAACACGCTGGACGCACAACTGTTGCCGCTCTGCGAGCAATCGGAAGCCAGTTTGAAAACCCGGCAGGCGGAAGCGTTGGTTGCGTCCGGAGATAACCTGCCATGGGGAAGCGTGTCCGCAGCGCCGAACGACGCTGCGGTCCGACTCGGTGAGGTTGCTGACGGGTTGGAAACCCAGGCCAAAACTCTCGAAGCATCAGCCGACGAAGCTGCTCGCGCAAAGCTTATAGTCGAACGAGCGGAGCTCGACGCAAGGCACAAGCTCAGCGAGGTGAAGGATGCCGTGCTCGAGGCAATCTCGAAATACGAGTATTGCGCGAAGTTGCAGAAGTGCATCGATGGCACGGATACGCGTGGGATTTCCCGAAAGTCCACCGAACTGTCCCGAACCCTTGCAAGTAAGGAACTCGCCGATGCACTGAACGAGGAGCTGAAAAAACTTAAGTGTCATGAACTGCAAGTCTTCATGAAACCCGAATCGCCCGGCGGCCGCACGCAATTCAAGCTGACGCTTCAGCTGCCGGGCAGCGCAACGCCGGCTGCAATTCTCAGTGAAGGCGAGCAGCGCGCCATCGCTATCGCGTCGTTCCTTGCCGAGACCAAGCTCGGTGGCGGGCGCGGCGGCATCATCTTCGATGACCCGGTGTCGTCACTCGACCATCGTCGCCGTTGGGAAGTCGCGGAGCGCCTGGTTGAAGAGTCGCTCAAGCGGCAGGTCATCGTGTTCACGCACGACATCTATTTCCTGTGCATCCTTGAGCAGAAGGCCGATGAGCTCAAAGCTCCCCTTCAAGCAAACTACATTCGTCGCACGGGCGAAGGATTCGGCGCGCATTCCGATGGTCTTCCTTTCGACGTGCTCGGAACGAAGGGCCGCGTCGGCAAGCTGCGACAAATGCTTGTAGATGTTCGCAAGGCACATGCCGACGGAGACGAAGACGGGCATCGTGCCCTCACGTCGCGTGCGTACGGTGATTTGCGGCTTGCGTGGGAGCGATATGTGGAAGAGGTCCTTTTCAATGGTGCGATTCAACGCTTCGGTGAGGGCGTATCCACACTCAAATTGAGAGAAGTCACCGTCTCAGACGACGACTATCGCGCGATTGAACAAGGGATGACGAAATGCTCGAAGTTCGAGCACGATGCCGCCGTCCGGGTTGGCAGGCTACCTGTTCCGCAGCCTGACGAGCTTGGCGAGGACATTGAAAAACTGGAAACGTGGAGGGCATTGGTTGTCGGTAGACGCAACGCCATCCGCGCGGCGAGAGGTTGAATCTCACTGATACCAGAGCGCTGCTGAAGACGCAATGCTGGTGCTGCGTTTCTGACATCCAACGGCTAACATGACATGCTTGAAGAACTCTACAATCGAATTTCACCCGCCTGCTGCTACGTAACTGTCTTCCTCAACGACGAGAAAATCAGTGAAGGCACGGGATACGCGTACACCCCCGAGGGGCAGGTTCTGACGGCAGCACATGTTGTGACCGGACGATTCCCTATTCGGAGAAGCGACTACAGGACCCCAGAGCTGAAGATATTCTGCAAATTCCCTTGCGTTCCGGTAGCTGAATACGCGGTAGTTATGTGCTGCCCAGAGATACAGGTCTCGGGCTTTACGAGCAATGTCCAGTTGGACATGGCGGTACTGCATCCGAAGGTTCCTTTTTCCCACACTGTTCACCGGATACCAGTCCCGCTAGAGACGCCTCGTCTCGGTCAGCGCGTTTTTATGGCCGGCTATTCAGAGGAGCTGCGGCTCCCTTTTGATGTGGACCGACTGCTGTCTTCTGTGACAGAAGGAGCCGATGCATTCAGGGCCGCAATGGATAAAGGGTATCAGGCTGATATGACTGGTCCGCTCATCAAGCAGGGATACATTGGAAACATCAGGCGCATTGTGGCGACGACTGAGGGTCGCGGAACGCTGGAGTGTGACGTCATGTATATCGACAATGCGATGCATACAGGCGCCAGCGGCGGTCCCCTCATAAATGAGAAGGGTGAGGCCATTGGCGTTCTGTCCCAACGAGCCGTAACGACTGTCGATGTTGGCAAAGAGGGAAATACTCGCGTTCCTTCGGGGTGTACAGTAGCCATCAGCCTCTTGCCCCTACGGTTTGCTGGTGCGGAGGCCAGCCCTGCCGCTTAGCCACGCAAAGTGCTCATGCAGGGGCGTTGAATACATCTAAGCCTTGAAGTCGCAGCCGCTGGACACTACGAGGAAGAAATGCTTAAACCGAATGAATTCGCTTACTTTGCATACGGGTCCAACATGAGTGCGCCGCGGCTGTCCGAACGCATCAAACCAATTCGGCACGCCGCGAACGGCTACCTTGATGGATACCAACTCACGTTCGACAAGGTTTCCAAAGATGGCTCTGGCAAATGCGATTGCAAGCGTACTGGGGAATTGGGTCACCGTGTATGGGGTGTGCTCTTTGCTATCAATGCTAACAGTCTGGAGGCCCTAGACAAATACGAGGACGCAGGTAGTACATATGAGCGACAGAATATTCAGGTCCCGACTGACCAAGGAGTGGTTGCCGCGGTCACGTACCTCGCGACCAAGTTGGAGCCTGGACTCAGGCCGTACCATTGGTACAAATATCACGTTGTGTACGGCGCCCGTGAGGCGAAACTCCCACCCGACTACATAGCAGCAATCGAGCAGATTGAGGAAATACAGGACCTCGACGCAGCGCGAACCGAGAAAAATCTGGCAATTTATCGTGACGTCCGGGCGTAATCGCTAGCGTCACGCCGCGAGCTTGTGCTCGTAGTAAGGCCTGTCCTTGTCATCGAGGAAGTCAACGTCGTGCTACCGCTTATGGGCCGGTCGACATGCGTGTCGAACCGACGCGCCTGCCGGTACCCGCGCGGTCATCCACCAAGTATGGCTCGAAGAACGTCGCTTTGCCACCTCGTTGCCGCGTCACAGTGAAAACAGCACAATAGTCGAAGTTTGATATTGCAATGGGAGATAGCGTTGAAGTACTACTCGGTGGACAGGCGTGGGGTGTACGCTGATGGCGGCAAGATTGAGCTGACGCCTAACTTGGCTGCGAACGGCAATGAAATCGTGATGCACATCAACAATATGTATCCCGCGGGATTCTCACGACATGGGATGCAGTTTTTCCGTGACCCGCCTCCGCAACCTCAGTCCCCACAAGACTACAACGGCGTAGTACTTGAGCTGCTGTTGGAGGCGACTCGCAAGGCGCACTATCCGGACAAACCGTCCAGGTATCAGTCCATGTTTGCTAGTGTGACCCTTGAAGAGGCGCTTGGTTTCAAGAGCGTCCACGGGAAACCCACGGACCCCGTCTATGAGGTGGCGCCGCAAGGGACGGTTCATCGCGGTGACATGGCTATATATACCTTCGCGCCATCTGCCGCGGGCATTGACCACCGACTGCATCTGTACTGGCGTGGTGAAACTCTGCAGATTCCAGGGCATATCCCGAAATGGGAGTATGTGCTCGAACTGCCAGTCGCGGTTGGCAACAGGGTTGGATAAGGAGAAGCATCGAAGCTACGGTTCACACCCTTCAGCGCGTAGAAAGGTGCTCGAGAAGAATCGCCTTGATTGCAATGACGCTGGCCTTCGCAACGGCAGGCAGCGCAAACGGCGCGGGATGACTCAAGGGCGCCGTGGTAGGCGGGGTCGCGGGGCACCACGCTGTGGTCGATGCGGTCGGTGGTCACGTGGCCGGCTTGGTGTACCCCGTGGAACCAGAAAATCGCTGGTCCACCGCGCATCGGGCAACTGGTTTAGGCCGTCAACTCGGCGCCAAACTAGACTGTGACCACCGGCGTGGACATGGCCTCGCTCTCGTGCGGCGCTTTTTTCGTCGGTGCCTTCTTAGCCGGCATCTTCGAGGTCATGGCCTTCTTGGCAGCAGTTTTCTTCGCCGTCGAGGCCTTCTTCGCAACAGCCTTCGTAGCCGCCGGTTTCGCATCGGCCGCTGCACTGGCGCCATCAGTCAAAAACTTCGTCCGGTCTTTCGCACCCGCTAGCCACGCTGGAGCCGGACCGCGTCCGCTCCATGTCGCACCGGACTTTGAGTCGCGATACTTAGCCGGTTGCGGACCTTTCGGCTGGCCCTTGGTAGAGGTCTCACCAACTGCCTTCGAGGCCTTCTTCACCGCAGCCTTAGCATTGCTCACAAGACCTGCATTCGCAGTAGCAGTCGCTTCAGCGCCGCCTGCAATCAGGAATTTGCTTCGGTCCTTGACGTTAGCAACCCATGCCGGTGCGCGGCCGCGTCCAGACCATGTGGCGCCAGATTTGGGGTCCTGATACATCGCCGGCTGCGGACCGCGAACGTAATTGCCCGCAGTCTTCACTTTAGTGACAGGAACCGGATTCGCCGTCGCCGTACTTCCGTCAACCAAGAATTTGTCTCGGTTCTTCGCGGCGGCAATCCAACCTGGTGCCCGGCCGTGTCCGGTCCAGCTTGCACCGCTCTTCGGGTCGCGATACTTGACCGCAGCAGCGCTACCTTTGCTCATAGCCTTAACAACTGGCTTCGCAACGCGCCGCTTACCTTCAGAGTGCGCGTCGATGTCGGCAGTGGTCAGGCCGTGCTTCGCCATCAACTCGCGAATCTTTTCGACGATACCTGAGGATTGCTTTGCAATTAGCGCATCCGCCTGCGCTTGCAACTTTTTCATCTTCGCCTGGACTGCTTCCAAAGTTGTTGCCATAAAGTGATTTCCTCGTGAAGTTGGCCGCAATATGCCATGACACCGTCGAAGATAGCTAGGTTCTCCAAATCGAAAGCACGACCTAATGCATCGTTCGCCGGTATTGAGTGTTGCCTAGATAGTCGCACCGAAAACGCCCGTGCAGGCCAGCCTTTGCCACAAATAGCGCGACGTTGGTTAGCCTGCCTAGAAGCAAATACGAGGAGCCGCGTTGGTTTAGATAGGCTCATCGTTTCTCCCTATGCTTCCTTTCCGACGGAGCCGCCGGCTGTAGTTGGGGCGGGGACTTGGGGGAACGTCTCCGTTTCGATGAACCGCCGGACTCGCCGGGCGCTGCCTCGCTTGAGTTTTCTATCGGCCTGTCTCGCTGCCTCCGTGCTGAGCTTTTCGCGGCCAACCTTGCTGCCTTTCGGGGTACATCCTGCAACAAGTCCAACACAAGAAAAACGACGTGGGCGTCGCCAGTGTCCGTCCTGTAGCGAACCATCAAGCCGGTTGGACCGGAGTCTGCGGCTTCAACCGGTTTGCTGTCCATGTACGAGAATCCCTCAGGCGCATCGTGCTGAGCAAGTTTCGATAGCTCGCTCAGAATCGCGCTTATCGGCCCTTTGTATGCATATGTCAAATGGAAAAATAACTTACACGATGAGGATGCCAGTAGTTTTTGAAAATGGCTCTTCAGCTCATCTTTCGTCCACACTGTACCGGGACTACGGTCACATACTACAGCTTCTATCGAGACCAATTCGCTCGAATCCTTCTTGATAAGAAGGTCTCGTTCGGCCGGATTGCCCTTGTCCGTGAAGCCACCTTTGGACTGGTCAGGAACGGCCCATCCAACGAACGCCAGTCGAGACGACAGAAACTCTCTCACCAGGGCGTTAATATCGTCCTCGCAAGAGTCGATTTCCACTTGCCGCATCGTAGCTACCAGAGAGACGACGCTTGCCGCCGCCGACCGAACCTGTTCAATCACAAACGTGTTGAAGGCCGAAGGACTCCCGCGCCAAACTTGAGCTTGCTCGAATGGGTTCAAGCGAAGCATGTCGCCGATGGCTTCTTTTATTCGCGGTAGCGGATTGTCGTCCCCGCTGACCTCCACCCTCATCGCTACGAATCCCCCATCGTAAAGATAGGTGCGCGTTTGCGTCAGAAGTTCCGAGGCACCGAGCTTGGTTTCCGCCCATTCAAGAGTTTCCAGTCCCTCTCGGCTGCGCCCCATTCTGACCAACGCTACCGCGCTGAGAGCTGCCACGCGTTCATTTATGCGGGCGACGAAGATTGGACGAAGAAGCTGCTCTGCTTCGATGCTCCGGTTGGCAGCCAGCAGCAGGGCCGCTTTGTTGATGACGTAGCCATCCGAATCGGGTGCGGCCAGTTGAAAAGAAGTTTCCATCGCCGTAGCTTCGGTCAGGACTTGATTGGCGCGCTTGAGAGCGTCCCCGTGCAGACGACCGAACATGTCTTTTCCGACTGCGCTCCGAACCCTCGCCGCGAACAGGTTGTGCGCGTATGCAGGTTCTGTTGGCTTGCGCCTGTAGAGGGTACTGAAGACTTGCTCGGCGTAAGTCGGGTTCCCTTCTTCCCTTACTATATGCGATGCACCCTGAAAGAAGAGCATAGCGTTTCTGGCCTCCTCTTGGTCCCCAAGCGACATGTCTTGGGGCACAACGGCGCTCATGACGCTATCCCAATCCCCCCTCAAAAAAGCGAGTCGCAACTCGCTGCGAAACCTCGCAAGAGCGGTCCTCTTCTGAATCTCCTGCGGTAGTCGAGTCTCTGCCTCAATATAAGCAGCAGCCGCATCCAGGGCGCCAGCGTTGAGGAGCGCTTCAATCCTCACAAATCGGTCAGTCCGCCAATTCTCTCCCGCATCCTCGGGGGCTAGCTTCTCAAGGCACTTTTCAATTCGCGGCTTGAACTGGGAAGGAACGGTGGTTAAGAACTGCGCAAGAAATGCCGGCTCGTCGGTACCGAGAATCTCATCCAAAAGCTGGGTCGCGCGAACGTCGTCGAGGACATTCAGGGCTGCCGAGAGGTCAGTCGTCAGTGCTCGGTCCCATCTGCCACGCGATGGGTTTGTCTCGTATCCAACAGCCAAAGCGGCTACGCGACCCTTGTTGTCGTTGGCGCTCGCTCCCGTACGAACGGTGTTCAAAAGTGCTTTAAAAAGGGTATCTGGCACTGGGCTCGAAACGCCAACCGCAGCCCGCGACAGGACTTGCATATGAACTTGAATCGCACGAGCCAAGGTATCTCTTGTGCTGTAGATATTCTCGCTTGCAACAAGTCTTTCCCTTACGTTGAAAGGGAACAAGAAACGTTGCGCGCTAGCGGTATCGAGCTTGTGCGCGAGCAGGTAAAGTGCCGCGGCGCCGTCGGTCGATACGCGAGCCGCCGAAAGCACATAGTCATCAGAAAGCACAGATTCCACATAAGCTGAGACCAGTAATTCCGCTGGCACGTCTTCTGCCAACTGCCCACAGTCGAGCAAGTCAAGGGCGGCAGAGAAAGCGGCATGACCCAACTTCAACCCTCCTTCAGCGGTCGCCAGCGCATCAAACGCTTGAACGAGAATCTCCCGGGGCTGCGTCACAAGAACCGACCGCAGCGCGGCGAGCATCGTCTCGTTTCCCTGAAGGTCCATAATATTTCCCGGCTTGGCGCGAGCGTGAAGCTCGCGCAATAGCGCAGCAACTTCCGCCGGAACAAGCTGCCCGCTCTGGAGATGTCGTGCGAGAACGGAGACGGCGTCTGCAAATGCGGTGTCTCGGGCCATCTCGTTATCGCGCATTTCCAAGTCGCGGTCCCAGGTGCCCGTGTTCAGGTTCCATTCGGAAATTAAAAGGCAAGCAATCGCAGACCACTCTGGCAACATCACCATGTCAGAGAGTAGGTAAGGACGGCTCGGTATATAGTGGAGCAAGAAGTTGAGAACATCGGGGCAAGCCTCGGCGAGCCGAAACACTTTGGCAGCGACGGGGTGCACAGCAGGAGAGTTTGTCGTCGCGTTTACTTCGTCAAGCAATATCCGCGTAAGTCCAAACGCGTTGCCCCACGCCTCGAGCGCCCAATATGCGGGGCGCTCAGCAACACGGCTTCGCAGCCAGAGTGCACGGTCGACCAATGTTTCAGGCACTTGCGGAAGGTAATGCTGGTAATCGAGAGGCTCCCGAAGCGCCGAGTTTGCGACCATTTGAATGCAACGTGTCCTGAAGACCTCCCATGATGGGAATCCTGCCTCCGCTTCGAGAATGTGCAGGCCCGTTTCGACGAACACTGCCCTCTCGGTTTCTGACCATACTTTAGACAGGATGATTTCGGGGTGGCGAAGAAGTCGCCATGCTGCCATCCATCGCTCCAAGCGGACCGATGGATTGTTTGCGTCAAACGACATCCGCTCCCATAGTCGGGCGGCCACCCATTCAGGGCTGCGACAGACGATGGTTTCCGGTCGCACTGTCTGACTGACGATGGCTTGGGCAAGTTCGCTTGTGTGTTCGCCCTGCCAGTTGTATGTCAAATCGTAGCGAGCCTTCAACCACTCCGTCAAAGCTGGCATAGGGTTCTCGGTTTGTTGTTCGTGCAGGCGGTGGAAGTCGCGCGGCGAATAGACAATCCCCCAAGCGGGCAATATCCAGCCTCGCGAAATCAACTCATCGAATGAAAGTTGCCCAGCGTGCTTCGCTTGTGCGGCTTCGTATATCTGACGTGCCCTTTTAGGGTGCGAATTGTTCTCAATCTGCAGATGCGTAAGAAGTGCAAGTACAGTTTCGTCGTCCATCATCCGTTCGGCCGCCGTCATCATTCGGCTGTCGGGACGGACCTGCAGGTTGCGAGAAAAGCGCTGCCTTAGTGTTATGCGTGTTTGAGCCGGCGCGTGGTTTAGGCTGTCAAATCGAGTCATTTGTCTTGGAGTAGCAGCGCGTAGGTGACTCTTCAGATTCTAACCACAACGTTAGGGACTTCACGACGTGGTCGGGCGAAAGCCAGTCACCCCGTCAGTTGTTTGGCGAGCAGGTGCGACGAAACAAGACAGGCAAGCATTTCAGCTCGTGCCCGGAGGTCGAGGTTGAGCGGATTCGTCACGCTTTAACGCAATCAGTAGCTTGAGTTACGGGCAAGTGGTCACGCAGCGAGTCGATGCTCGTAGTATGGACGGTCCCTGTCATCAAGAATCGCATACTGCGCCGCCAAATCCGACGCATCCGGATTCAGCCACGCGTCAATGTTCTCCGGTTTGATAGGAATAATGCACCGGTCATGACCTGCCGCTGCGACCTCCTCTGGCGGCTCGTCCGTTATTGCCGCAAATGACAGCAAGTCCGGTTCGCCCGGTGCTGACCAACGCGACCACAGGCAGGCGACCAACATCAGTTGACCATTGCTTGGACGAAATTCGAGGACGACATTTTCGGCTCGTTCATGTGTTTCTGACAGGGTCCCCTCCATCTTTGCCTTGCTGACATTCTCATAGAAAACGTCGACAAGCATCACACCATGGGTGTACCCAAAGCATGGCTTCCAGAAACCCTCGAGATTGTCGCGACGAGCGTTGTAGGTTCCAGGGTATTTCACGTCATAGTTCGCGGGCTTGCCAGCAATACGACACTGGTAACGCATGGGCTTGACGACGAGCTGACCATTTTCCATGACTAGGACGGGTGCGTAATGTCCCGGGAATATGCGCGAATCGCGTGGTTTGACTGTTGTGCGTTGAATGTCGTCAAGCTTGCCAAGAGTCCAGGCAATTTTGTCCGTAGCAATTCGTCGGCTCTCTGTCGCAGCCTTGTTGATTTTTGTTTGAAGCGTGCGTTCGGCATCTGCCAGCCGCTTCCGCTGTTTGAACAGGTCCTGCTCAAGCTTCGCACTCTGAGCTGCATTGAACTGGTCGATGGAGGCTTTGATTTCGTGTTCAGCGTCGGCTTTCGGTTCGGCGAATGCATCCTCCATCGCTTTGGGTACCTTCGCTTTGCTGACACCTTCGGCACGCTCGAAAAACAGGCGCGAGAATTCGCCTATGTCCATGATGGCGCCGAACATGCGCACGAACTTGCGGTAGTCAGCCTGAATCTGAGCCGAGTAGCACATGGATGCCTCCGTTCAATGCTTCGATAATACGCAACTTTTTCGCCTCGGTTAGCAAAAGTCCCGACTCGCCGTGCTTAAGCCGCCCAGCAGATGAGACATGTCAACCAAGCGCTGCGCAACCAGATGTCGAACCTCTCCCTGGCATTGCCATGTCCCATACACCGCAAGTAAGGAGGCGCCAAGCGCTTCCTTCCTTTGCTTCTCCAGCAGGCTTGGCCAGACAATGACGTTGACGTTACCCGTCTCATCCTCGAGTGTGACGAACATGACGCCTTTGGCAGTCCCGGGCCGTTGACGGACCGTTACAAGTCCGCAGCCTCGTGCCAATCGGCCGTCGCCATAGCTGTGCAGTGTCGACGCCGGCATCAACCGGTTTGCGAGCAGTTGCGGCCGGAGCAGTTCCAGTGGATGCCGTCCTAACGTTAACCCGACAGACCTGTAGTCTGCAACGATGTCGTTCGCTTCCGTTGGCGCGCCCAACTGCGGTGTCTCGTCCTGGACCGCCGCTACGGCAAGCATGTCCTTGTCAGGCACGGCGGCGACCGATTGCCATAGAGCCTCGCGGCGATTTCCGGCCAATGACGCGAGAGCGTTGGCGTCCGCAAGAGCATGGAGGTCCTTTCGGTCCAGTTGCGCTCTACGGGCCAAGTCCGCGACGGTATCGAACGGTCGCACGGCTCTTGCATTTTCAATCCGCTCCGCAGCACCATCCTTCATGCCGCGCAGGAGCGACATGCCGAGGCGCACAGCTGGACGGTGATTGTCGGGCGATAGCACCAGGACAGAATCCCAGCCACTGACAGCAACGTCAACTGGCAGCACCTTCACGCCGTGGCGCTGTGCGTCCTGCACAAGCTGTGATGGCGAATAGAATCCCATCGGCTGACTGTTGAGCATGGCAGCAAGGAATGCCTCGGGCTCATGGCACTTGAGCCAGCTACTCGCATAAACCAGCAGCGCGAAACTGGCAGCATGGCTTTCAGGGAAACCGTACTCACCGAAGCCCTTGATTTGCTCGAAGATGCCTTCTGCGAAGGCTTGGTCGTAGCCGCGCTCCTGCATCCCGTTGACGATGCGGTCATAGTATTTTTCGAGGCCACCTTTCCGTTTCCAGGCGGCCATTGCTCGTCTTAACTGGTCAGCCTCTCCAGCTGTAAAGCCGGCAGCCAGGATGGCAACCTGCATGACCTGCTCCTGAAAAATCGGCACCCCAAGCGTCCGCCCAAGCGCCGTCTTCAGTGCTTCACTCGGATACGTTACGGGTTCGAAGCCCTGACGACGTTGCAGGTAAGGATGGACAGCGCCGCCCTGAATCGGCCCTGGCCTCACGATGGCTACCTCAATGACGAGGTCATAAAACGTGCGGGGCTTCATCCGCGGCAACATGCTCATCTGCGCTCGCGATTCAATCTGAAACACACCGACAGTGTCCGCGGCGGAAATCATCTCGTACGTCTTTGAATCCTCCGGCGGAATGTCCTGCATTTCGAATCGCTCACCGCGTTGCTCCGACACGATGTCCAGCGCACGGCGGATGGCCGACAGCATGCCGAGTGCAAGCACATCAATTTTCAGCAGGCCAAGCGCCTCAAGGTCGTCCTTGTCCCACTCGATGACGGACCGGTCCGCCATCGCCGCATTCTCGACAGGGACAAGACGCGTGAGCTTGCCGCGACTGATTACGAACCCGCCAGAGTGCTGGGACAGGTGGCGCGGAAAGCCAAGAAGCTGGGAAGCGAGCCGCGCCCACGCCTGGATGAGCGGCTTTTCCGGGTCAAGCCCGGATTCGGCGAAGCGCTTCAAAAGGTCCTGGCTCGTGTCGAACCAGTGATGACTCTTCGCGACCAGGTCGACAATCTGTGGGTCAACGCCAAGTGCTTTGCCCGTTTCACGCAGTGCGCCCCGTGGCCGGTACGTTGAAACCGCCGCGGCGATAGCAGCCCGGTCACGGCCATACTTGCGATAGATGTACTGGATGACCTCTTCGCGCCGCTGGTGTTCGAAGTCGACGTCGATGTCTGGAGGTTCACCGCGCTCCTTGCTGATGAACCGTTCGAACAGCATGTTGCCGCGCGCGGGGTCGACCTCTGTGATGCCAAGGCAATAGCATACCGCGCTATTGGCGGCTGAGCCTCGACCTTGGCAGAGTATGTGCTGGCTGCGCGCAAAGCGAACGATGTCGTACACGGTCAGAAAGTACGGTTCGTATTCAAGGTCGGCTATGAGCTCAAGCTCGTGCTCAATCTGCGCCTGTACGTTGTGAGGGATGCCAGATGGAAAGCGTCGCTGCGCGCCGATGTAGGTTTCCTGCCGAAGATAGGCTTTTGGGGTGATGCCCACAGGTACCAGTTCGTCCGGATACTCATAGCGCAGCTCGTCGAGCGAAAACGTACAGCGGCTCGCGATGTCGACGGTCGCTGCCAGTGCTTCGACGGGGTAAAGATTCGCCAGGCGGAGTCGCGAACGCAGATGCTGTTCGGCATTCGGCGCGAGGTCGTAGCCACACTCGTGTACAGGCCTGCCGACCCGGATGGCGGTCATTGTGTCCTGCAGTGGCTTGCGCGAGCGCACATGCATGACGACATGACCCAGCGCGACAACGGGAACATCCTGACTGCGCGCGAGGAACTCGACCGAGCCACGGTGAATGTCATCCATGGCGCGCTGGTGAAGCACCAACCCTACCCAAGCGCGGCCAGGAAAGGTATCGTCCAGCCACTCGACCTGTGCAGCAAGGACATCCTCGTTGGCCGGGAAATCCGGCACAAGGATGGCGAGGCAGTCCGGCATCCCGCGAAGGTGTCGATATTCCTTCTCTGGACGCGAGAGGTCCTGTGGTGTCAGGCGATATTCGCCCTTGGTTGCCCGGGTGCGCGCAAGCGTAATCAGCTCGGACAGGTTGCCATACCCCTCGCGGTTTTTGGCGAGCAGGATAATCCCGAATGCAGGCGAGCCGTCGGCATTGACCAATCGGAAAAACGAGCCGACGATAAACGGCAGCTTTGCTTCCTTCGCTGCGACGTGCGCACGCACCACACCAGCTAGCGAACATTCGTCCGTGACCGCGAGCGCCGAATAGCCAAGTTGTGCCGCGCGCTCAGACAGTTCCTCGGCATGCGAAGCGCCATGCAGGAAGCTGAAATTCGAGAGGCAGAAAAGCTCGGCATACGCCGGCAGCAAATTGAAGGTGGTGTCCATGGTGCATCAGCCGAACAGTCCGTGGAGGAACCACCGCTGCTCTTCCTCGGCGTCACGGCTGCTGACACGCTCACGATATATCCAGTAGCAACTCTGGTCTTCCCCCTGCGCCACGAAATAGTCGCGCGTTACCAGCTCACCATCGAACCAGCCAGCTTCGATACGTTCACCGGGTGACACCATCCGCAGTGGAGACCCATAGAAGGGACGATGCTGACGCATCAATAGTCGCACCGGGCTGTCCAGCTGCCAGGTGGGTCGTGGAAGGCCCAGTGGAAGTGCCTCCTGCTTCGACTTGAGCGTCACTGGCACCCAACGGTTGGCGACTTCGGGGCGATGGTCGGCAGTCGGCGCGGGGCGAAGAACGTTATCCTCTCCGAGTCGCGCAACAAGTAACTCAAGAAGGCGTGCGTGGTCTTCCTTTGAACCTCCCGGTTCGGGGAACAGCGTGTCGGAAGCCGGTGCCGCAGACTCCACTTTTGACGCATCGAGCCGCAGCGCGATAACTGGAGCAGACAGCTCAATACGGTGCAGCCGCTCCTTGAGCAGCCTGACAAGATGTTCCTCTTTCCAGGTTGGCTCACCCAGCGCAATGTCGATAGTTGTCGGCTCGATAGCGTCGCGTCCGCGTTCATGTTCGAGTAGCAGCTGGATGGCCGTAACCGCTAATTGCTTGGCGCAAAGCCAGCCACACAATTGCACGATGAGTCGATGGGCGCCGAAGACTGCGCCGTCGGCATCTTCAAGCCGGTCCGGCATTTCAATACGTGCGGAGAAAGTCGGCGGCAGTTCTAGCCAATCAAAGAGTTCGGGCGCGGTGCCAAATGCACGGTCGAGCGAGTCAAGCAGATGTTCACCACATCGTCGCTGCAGGCCGGCGCGTGGCAAGCGTCTGATGTCAGCAATGGTCTCGCAGCCAAGTCCGGAGAACCAGTCTCCGAACGGACGAACTTCCGGAACGGCCAGCATCGGTAATGCGGCCAGTCGTTGCTCAAGCGACGCGAGCTTGAGCACACGGCGGTTTCCGAACTTCGCGAGTAGCCATCCTCCTTGACCGGTGGGTGCGGCACTGATGCGTGCAGTAAGCCCAAGCGTCCCGAGAACAGCCTTCGCTTCCCGACACAATGCGAGCAACCCGCCAAAGAGACGCAGACTCGCACCCACGTCCACCACGACGGTCGCTTCGTCAAGCAAGGCGACTTCAGGCGAGAGGCGCATCAGGGCAACACCCACCTCGCGCTGTGCCGCCGCTTCCTTGCCGGCGTCGCGTTCATGCATTTCCGTTTCCGGCGACAGTGTCAGCACTCCGCCGCGCTTCATCCCAAGGCGCACGCCAGCTGCACGAGCTGTGCTGTCTGTAATGACCACTTTGTCTTTCTCCAGTACAGCACTTCCGTGCGCCGCCTCAGATGACCACTTCGGTCGGAACACCTCGAGCGGCAACTTCGGCAAGTGGACGGCGAGAAAGACGCGCATGTCGGGAAAGCAATACAGGAGTAGGTTGAAGGGGAATCGACAGAGGCTCTGCGCGCGCTGGCCCTCGTCGTTTCACAATGTCGACGGTCAAACCGTCGGCTGATGGTCTCAAAGCAAGCCGCAACAGCGCGGGCGATGAATCCTGTGCCGCTGCCAGAGGCCTGACCATCACGAAGAGCGTTTCGGATGACTGCGCAGCCAGATGCAGGCGCCGCAGCGATGAGGCCTGCGCGTATTGCGCCCAGAAGATGAGCGCACCGCAACTGCCTGCCCGCAGAATCTGCTCAGCCGACCAAAGCGCATCTGCGGTCTTTTGCGCTCTTATCCGCAACACCTGGTCAATGGGAAGTCCGATGTAGCTGAGTCCGAGCCCATCCGGGGTATGCGGCGGCTGCACGAACGCAACCGGCCGACTGCCCGAACCACTGAGCGCCGGGCGCAAGAGTCGCAGTTCACCGACCCCGGCTTGCTGGACCATCAGGTCGACAAGGGCTCCGACCGGCCAGCCCCCGCCGGGAAGCTCGGCCGACAATGCGGGATACCCAGTCTCAACCACCCGGCCACGGCCACGCGCGAGCTGCGACGCACGCCACAAGGACGGATGTATCTCTTCGGCAGTGACAGTGGCGCTAGACATGTGGCATCGAAAAACCTGTATATTTATACAGTATCCTACACGCAAATTCGTAGGTGTGAACTGTCACTTTTTTCGAGGGAACGGGGTCGTGCGACGTCTATCGCTCGGCGTCATGACCTGCTGCCATGTTCAGAGGGAGGTCCATCATGAGAGCAGACGAATGGGTTCGGGAGGCCGAGCGCGAATCGAAACTTGTCGACGCCCTGTACAAGGCGCGTCACCTTATTTCAATGCACAACGGCATGACCGTCCGATGCGACGGCGAAGAGTGGGCGCTTGATTTCGTTCAGGAGTTGCGGATGATTGACGCTACCTTGAGGATGGCCGGTATCGACACCGCGCGAGTCAAACAGTAGACGCTTGTCGTGCCGCTCGAACTGAGGCCATCATTGATAAGAATCGGTACGGAAGACCTTCAGAGGTCAACAGATGCAAACTGAGAAATATCGCGGGTATACGCTGTGGGGCCATGCCATCCTGCAGCAGGAAGACATTCTGCAACGGGAACGGTTCGCAGGAAGCGGCACAGTCATGCGAGACAGTAAAGTCGCAGACGCGTCTGGAGTACTTGGCGCATTCGATTCTGATGAAGAGGCAGAATCGGCCGGCCTTTCATGGTGTCGTGCGTGGGTCGACAGCCACGGCTAGCGCTTCGCCGTCTCGCCCACGGCGAGGGTACTAGGTGCGAGTGGATACAGCCTCTTTCTCATGCAGACTGCAGTACTTGGACAAAGCTGCGCGAACTGAGTGCTGGTCCGAATTCCCGTTGGCGCACTCGGGCGGGCGTCGAGTGCATAGCCAGCCCGCCGAAAGAATTCAGTCGCCGTCGTCGTGAGCAGCCATAACTCCGACAAGCCCGAGGTGAGCGCCACGTATTCCGCATGTGTGAGCAGCTTGCTTCCCAAGCCGGCGCTGCGCTTAGGCTTTGCAACCGCCAGTGACCGCAGCAGCGCCTCAGTTCCAAACCGCTCGAGGCCAACGGTGCCAACTACTGACCCGTGGGCATCTTCTGCGACGGCAAAATCGCGCAACAGGTCGGGTGTTACATCGGAAGCCGGCAACTCGTTCTCTGCAAGCAATGCCGCAATGGCATCAAGGTCTTCGCTTCGCGCGGCACGTATCTTCATGGTCGAATTATCTGTTATGACTTGGACGCGACATCGGGCGGTTCTCGTTAACGCGTGACGGCTGACCCGAACTGCCACAAAGAACGCGATTGCTGACAGTATCGAGACAAGAAACACGGTCCACTCAACAGCTACGTAGCCGCGAGCGAAGCTCCAGATACTGGCCGCGGCAATCGGCGCAATTCCCTTGGCGACGTTCGACGGGAACGAAAGCATGCCGCTAACTGCGCCGTAGCCTTCGGTCCACATCAGGTCCTGAACGATGGTGCCGCGGAGAATTGTCATCATGCCATTCGCAGCGCCATAGCAGAGCGCGAATAGCCATAGCAATGCTGGCGAGTGACCAGCACTTATCAGGATAACGGTTGAGAGCGGGAACAGTGTCACGATGATGATGCCCACAGTACTAACATGCACGGTTCGACCGAAGGTGAACCAAATAGCCCGTGCAGCAACCTGAGCCGGACCGATGAGCGCCATGGTCGTTACCAGCACGGCGTTCGACACACCGCGCTCGACCATCAGCGGTACCAGATGAAATGTGAGCGCCGCAAACGTGGCGTAGTAGGCGGTGAAGCAGACGGCGAGCGCCCAGAAAATCGGCGAACGAAGCGCGCGACGGGTAGCCGCGTCATTCGCCACCTTAACCTCGGCATTGTTAGGCCGCGACTTAACGTCAGACTTCGACGAACGGATTGCCAGCACATGGATAGGTAGACAGACGACGAGGTTCAATGCAGCCAGAACAATAAGCGACGTGCGCCAACCCACTGAGCCAACCAGTAATTGGGTTAACGGGATAAAGACTGTGCTCGCGAATCCGGCTACCAGAGTAATAAGTGTGATTTTGTTTCGGAAGCTTCGCGGATACCGGTGCGTTATAACGGCGAAGACAGGGTCGTAGAAGGTGGCAGCCATCGAAATCCCGAGGCCTATCCATACAACGAAGAGGACCGTCAGCGAATGGGCGCCCGCCCAGAGCAGCAGCATGACTGCGGCGATGACCGAACCGATGGCCATGATGCGTCGCCCCAGTCCATGGTCAATCCAGCGCCCGATGGGGTAAGCCGCGAACCCTGAAACCAGTAACCCGACTGAGAGCGCGGCATTGGTGGCAGTCCTGCTCCATCCCATTGTCTGCTCCATGGGCACGACGAGCAGCGAAAATGAGTAGTAGACAGAGCCCCACGACACGAGCTGCGCGAGCGCCAATGCCCAAGTCGTGAGCGTCGCCGACATGTCTGCCGGCTTATTCGACTTCGCTGTCTGCGGCGTCTGCATCGTGCTCATGGGTCATTGCCGCGCTGGCCAGAGCGGCGGCTAAAGCGGGCGCCCGTTCTTTTCGCTCGCTGTATCGGTCCGTCAAATAGTCAGAGCGGTCACGTATGAGTAATGTGAACTTGTACAGCTCCTCCATAACGTCGACCACGCGGTCGTAGTAGGACGATGGCTTCATGCGCCCATCGGCTTCAAATTCCTGATATGCCTTCGCTACCGACGACTGATTCGGGATGGTCACCATACGCATCCACCGGCCAAGGAGGCGCAGCGCGTTGACAGCGTTGAAAGATTGCGAGCCGCCGCAAACCTGCATCACCGCGAGCGTGCGGCCTTGGGTCGGACGGATGCCGCCGATTTCCAATGGCAGCCAGTCAATCTGGTTCTTGAATACAGCCGTCAACGTCCCGTGGCGCTCGGGGCTGCACCACACCTGACCTTCGGACCACTCCGACAGCTTCCGAAGCTCGACAACCTTCGGATGGTCAGCTGGGACACTATCCGCGATAGGGAGGTCGCGTGGGTCGAAGACTTTCGTCTCAGCACCAAAGTGCTGCAGAATTCGCTCAGCCTCCAGCGTCAGCAGACGGCTGAAAGACGTCGGTCGCAGTGAGCCATACAGCAGCAGGATTCTGGGTGCGTGGGTTGCGGCGGCACGTGGCTCTAGCTTCTCTGTGTCCGGCGTGTCCAGAAACGGCATCGTGACGTTACGAAGGTCCGATGACATCAGCGAATCCTCCGGCCGTCGGCGTTGACCACACTTTCGCCGTCTTCCTTCGTAAATTCGCCCTGTTGCGGACTCGGAAGGATGTCGAGAACCACTTCCGACGGCCTGCACAACCGAACGCCGAGCGGCGTGACCACGAACGGCCGGTTGATGAGAATCGGGTGTTCGAGCATCGTATCCAGCAGATGTTCATCGGTCAGCGACTCGTCTGCCAGACCCAGTTCAGCGTAGGGCGTACCTTTTTCACGAATCGTTTCGCGGACTGTCAATCCGGCGGAAGAAATCATGCTCTTCAGTTGTTCGCGGGTCGGAGGATGCTCGAGATACTCGATGACTTCCGGTTCGATGCCCGCATTTCGAATCATCGCCAGCGTATTGCGCGACGTGCCGCATGCGGGGTTGTGATAAATAGTGACACTCATTTTTTTTTGCCTCCTCAGTTTGTGCGTGCTTCATACCAGTGCTGAGACCGGTTGACGACGCTCACTACGAGTAGCATCACGGGTACTTCAATCAGCACGCCAACGACTGTTGCCAGCGCGGCACCGGACTGGAATCCGAACAGGCTAATTGCAGTCGCGACGGCCAGTTCGAAGAAATTGCTTGCACCAATCAGGCTCGATGGGCCGGCCACGCAGTGAGCGACGCCGAGCCGGCGATTCAGGACGTACGCCAGACCAGAATTCAGAAGTACCTGGATTAGGATGGGCACCGCGAGCATCGCGATAACAAGCGGTTCTTTGGCAATGGACTGTCCCTGAAAGGCGAAGAGCAACACCAGGGTGCCAAGCAAAGCGCAGATTGAATACGGACCGAGCGCAGATACGACACGCTGAAATTGAGCCTCACCCCGAGTAAGCAATATTCGGCGCATCAACTGCGCGATGATGACAGGGATGATGATGTACAGGCCGACTGACGTAATCAGCGTGTCCCAAGGCACGGTGATAGCGGATAAACCGAGCAAGAGCGCAACGATTGGCGCGAACGCGACAATCATGATGGCGTCGTTAAGCGCGACCTGAGATAGCGTGAAGTACGGGTCACCCTTGCAAAGCTGCGACCAAACGAAAACCATTGCGGTGCACGGCGCGGCTGCCAGCAAAATCAGGCCGGCAACGTAGCTGTCGAGTTGCGCTGCCGGTAGGTACGGCGCAAACACGTGCCGCACAAATATCCAACCGAGCAGTGCCATGGAAAACGGCTTTACAAGCCAGTTCACGAACAGCGTTACGCCGATTCCGCGCCAGTGTCCTTTAACCTGCGCCATCGCTCCGAAGTCAATCTTGACCAGCATCGGAATAATCATTACCCAGATGAGCACACCCACTGGAATGTTGACGTGCGCAACTTCCATGCGGCCGATGGATTCGAACACGGACGGCAACCACTGACCGAGCAATATGCCGCCGACGATACACAACGCTACCCACACAGTAAGGTAGCGTTCGAAGAAGCCGATGGCGGCAGGTCGACTGGCCGTCGTTACGTTTTCAGCGCTGCTCATTTGCTTCCCTTGGCAGCCCGTCGTCAACCGCGCTCACGCATGCTTCGGAATCCACCACAGCTGAGCCTGCTGGGCCACAACAGGCAGCCTGCGCGGCAGGTTCAGGGTCATTCCGCGACTGACCGTAGGTGGGTGCAGCTTCCAGCGTCCGAAATGTTTCCCAGGCGACCCCTTGCGGGTCGACGGTCCATGACTTGTTGGACTTCGCGTAGCAGCACGTCGTCGCCGCCTGGTCGAGCGTCGGCAATTCCGCGTTCGCGAAGCGGCTGCGCATTTCAGCGAGTTCTTCGTCCGTCTCGACCTGAATGCCGAGGTGGTCCACGCCGGGATTCGCCCCTCGTTGCGAGATAGCGAAATTTACCTTCGGGTCGGTCAGCTCCCACTTACAGTAGTCGTCTTTCCGAACGGCCGGTCCAGTTCCACCGAACATTGCGGTGTAGAACGGAATGCTTTCTTCAAGGCTCTCGACGGCAACATGGATGTGCATGCGCTTCATGATTTGTCTCCACAGCATTGAGGTGGTGCCGGCAGTGAGCAGTCGGCGCCAGCACAGCAGTTCTCAGTAAGGAAGCCAATGAGGCCGTTCATCGCGTCGAAGTTGGCCGAATAAAAAATGAAGCGACCTTCCTGCCGTGATTTCACTAGCTCCGCGTGTGCGAGGTCTTTCAGGTGAAAAGACAAGCTGGATGGCGACAGGCCGAGTTGTTGTGCAATCTCGCCAGCAGCAATGCCGTCCGGTCCGGCAACGACCAGCGACCGGAAAATCGCGAGCCGCGATTCGTGAGCAAGGGCGCTCAGGGCGCGCACTACGATGTTTGAGTTCACGGTCAAAGAATAGCTTCATTATTTCCATAATTCAAGTAATATTGAAATGTTCGCCATACACCGGATGCTTATCCGGACACCGTAGAGGGGCCTGCTTCAGCGGAGAGGCTTGTTCGTTGCCTCGGTCAACCGACCAGTCGACGATAGGCGCTGAGGTGCCTTAGAAGTCCCTGTTTGTCACCGCGAATCTCGCTCAACCGAGCGAGGTTGAAGTGAGCGTCGGCATTCGTAGGGTCAATTTCCAGGCACCTTTGGTAAGCCGCCGCCGCCGCGTCATAGCGTTTCAGTTCCTCCAGGACGACCGCGCGGTTAAAGTGAAGCAATGCGTCGTCGGGAAAATGCTGGAGTGCGCCATCGAAAATGGTCAACGCCTCATCGCAACGAGTTTCAACCTCGCATAGCAATACGCCCAGATTGGTATATGCGTCGTAATGCGGTGATGGTGCAAGTTCAAGCACTTTCCGATAGGCCTGCTCCGCACCGACCGCATCTGTTTCAGCGAGCTGTTCGGCAAGTGCGAACCATTCTTCTGCTTGCTCTTCCCGACTCGCCAAATTCCTGGGCGCTGCGTCCAGAAACGCAACATCACTTCGAATAGGTGCAACCTCGAAATCGAGCAGAAGCTGGCCCGAGGTAGCATCCCATTGAGACTGACCTGACCTGACAGCTACGGTTTCACCGACAGATGTGATTCGGATTCCAGACAGCGGAAGCTCATCAGGGAGTTCGGCTTTCAGCTTCGCAAGCGCCTTCAGAATCTTCCGTGACGAGACTCTCGCCGACTGGAGCTGAAATGCGGTGCGAAGCACCACGACATCCTGAAATGAGAACCGCAGCTCGTTTCGCCGGCCGCGCGCAGGATGAACAAAGCCTGCATTAATCAGCCCGGATAGAATTCTGCGCGAGACTCCCAGCAGCGACTGGAGGCTTCGCAGCGAATAGTCGTGTGGCAGATTTTTTCTGTTCACTTGCGAGCTCGAACCTTTGCCGGCGGCGCCTCTTTCACGTCAGCTCTCGGCGCGGCTCGTTTGACGGGGCGCCGGGGTTTGGCCGATAGCGCTTCAGTTTCATCGGACGCAGCCTTCTTCGGAGTAGCCGTGTTCGCAGCCGTTTTGGCGGGAGGGGCGGCTCGTTTCGTCTTGTTGGCACTTAGACTTGCTCGCAGCGCCTCCATCAGGTCTATCACTTGGCCACCGGACTCCTCTGCTGGCGCCTCCGGAGAAACAATCTGTTTGCCAGCAATCTTCCGGTCGATGGCTTCCAGAATTCGTTTCTTTTCTTCGTCTTCGTACGCGGTCGGGTCGTATGCGTCTTCCGAAACCTGGTCGATGATTTGAAGCGCCAGCTTCAGCTCCGTATCGCTGACAGTGACCCGCTCAATGTGCAAATCGCTCAGCGCTCGCACTTCATCGGCAAACAGCAGTTGCTGGAAGACCATCCCGTCTTCAGCCGGCCTTACCTGAACGATTCGGGTCTTTCCCTTGTACGACCATTTTGCCAGCGCGCAACGTTCGCTTTCTCGCATGGCCTGTTGTAGCAGGCTATACGGTTTGCCGCCGCGCTTGTCCGGAGCGATGAAGTACGCCTTGTCGTAGTACAGCGGGTCCACCGACTTTTCTGGCACAAAAGAAACAATCTCGACCACGTGGCTGGCACCTTCCTCGAGCGCTTTTAATTCGTCAGGCGCAAACACGACAAACTGCCCCTTTTCGAATTCGTAACCCTTCTTCATGTCAGCGCGGGCGACGACATCGCCTGTGGCCTCGGATATGTACTGCTGCTTGACCCGACCGCCATCCGGCGTCAGGAGATTGAAGCCAACGCCAGCAGCGCTGTCCGTAGCCGAATATAGCTTCACCGGTATGGACACCAGACCGAAGGAAAGCGTCAGCGATGCGATGGAACGCGCTGCCATGAGATTCTCCTGAGACCGGCCGGCGACAATCCGCAGGCGCTGCATACACACTGTCCGTTTCGAGGACACAACCCGTCCGCAGTGCACAGCATGGGGCGTGCCTATCTATGCTGCGAGTTACTACCGTGCACGTAGCTTCGAGCCCCAGACCCCAGCTCAATAGACGTCCTACCGCAGACGCTTCAAGGCTGATGCCAGTGATTGGCGTGTTGACCAATATGCCTCCCACGGGTCACGCGTCTGAAAGCTAAGATACTCTCTCGCTGTTTGCACCGTCCAGTGCGCGCCACTTTTCAGGTCGGGCAGCTGCTCCCATGACACTGGCATCGACACACCCATTCCCGGCCGCGCCCGCGCAGAAAATGCGGTGGCGGTCGTCTGCGCTTTTCCGTTGCGCAGGTAATCAACATAGATTTTGCCAACTCTGTTCGAAGCGCCCGACGTTGCTGAAAAGCGGTCTGGGATAGTCTTCGCTAGGTGCCGGACGAACGCCTGCGAAAACGCTTTCACCGATTTGTAGTCCAGTCGGGGAGTCAGCGGCACGACAACATGTAGCCCCTTGCCCCCACTTGTCTTAAGCCAGGCCTTCAGGTCGAGCTCCGTCAACAGCGCACGCACAAGCACAGCCGCTTCCTGTATCGTCTTCCACTTGACCCCTTCGCCTGGGTCCAGGTCAAAGATGACTCGGTCGGGTTTGTCGATTTGCAGGACCGTGGAATTCCAGGTGTGAAACTCGACGACATTCATCTGGGCCGCCGACATCAATGCGTCAACTGTATCGATGGTCAGCACCGGCGGGTGATTCAGCCACAAATCGCGGTCATGGGCTTTCAGCCCCGGCATGGAAGTCTTTTCGGCGTGCTTCTGGAAAAACAGCTCACCAGAGATGCCGGTGGGCGCGCGGACCATGGCCAACGGGCGTTCGTTGAGGTGCGGAAGCATCCAGGGGGCGACGCTTTCGTAATAGCGAACCAGGTCCAGCTTGGTAACGCCGCTTGTCGGGTCGACGATACGCTCAGGGTGGGTGACCTTCACCTGAGAAGTGGGCGCTGGCGTCAGAGTTTCATCGGCTTCCCGGACGACAAGGCGCGCGGGCTTATCGACACGCAGACCCTTGAACGACGCCTGGCGCACGACACCTTCCGCGGTCCACTCGGCAAATTCAACCTCGGCAACGAGCTCAGGCCGAACCCAGCGCTCGCTGCCAGCCGCACGCCTCGACCAGCGGCTGGGCTTCGATACGGCGACGTCAAAGGGAGCGGCATCCAGCTCGAGCGGCGTCAGGCGCAGCCAGAGGTCCCGGCCAGTGCGGGCATTCCAACCGGTGCCGAGGCTGCCGGCGTCATGGAGCTGGTTGCCGACATAGTATCCAAGCAGGAGGCTGCCGACTTCCCCATCCCTGCCGCCTCGAGCGGTGAAACCGCAGACCACAAGCTCCTGCCGAAGTCGGCACTTTGCCTTCAGCCAGGTCTGGGTTCTCCCTGACTCATAGCTCGCGTCGCGACGTTTCAACATCAGGCCTTCGAGACCCAGACCGGCAGCCGCTTCAAATATCTGGGCCACCGGAGCGTCGAAGTCCTGACTGAACCGGATGCGGTCGCCTTCATCTTTGAGAATTTTTGAAAGCAGCGCGCGCCGCGCCCACAGCGGGACGTTCCTGAGGTCCTTCCCATCGAAGTAGGGGACGTCGAACAGAAAATAAATAATCTCCAGGTTTGTAGCGCCATCAATAGCGTTCTGGAGAGCGCCGAAATCTGGCAGCCCGTTGCTCAGCACGACAATTTCGCCATCCAGCCAGCCACTCGGGACCGGCAGCTTGGCGACCTCAGCAGCCAGACTTGGGAGCTTCTTCGTCCAGTCGTGTCCGCCACTCGTGAACAGCCGCACTCGCCCTTTGTCGACGCGGGCAAGCATTCTGTAACCATCGAGTTTCGATTCGACTATCCAGTCGCCACCGGTCGGTAGCGACGAAGCCAGCGTCGCGCGCTGCGGTTCGAGTTTGGCAGGGAGCGGCGCGCTCATGGCGGCAGACAGGTCTAGTTCCTGGTTGCTCCTTCGCGCCGACCGTACGACCTTCGGTTCTCGCTCTTCGAGCAGCCCAAGCGGCTTGGTGGTGACGCTGTCGGGAAGTGCCTTGATGACATCGTATTTCGCCAGCGGCTGCGCCCACTCATCGCGCTTCTTGAAAAGCATCCACTGGTCATGCTTGTCGTCCGGTTTGGAGATGCGGACCAATTCCCACATTCCCGCGAGTTTCTCGCCATGGAGTTGAAACATCAGCTTGCCGGCACCCAATGCCGTTCTCGGGTCACCGACTGGCTCCCAAGTCCCGCGGTCCCAGACGATTACGGTGCCCGCGCCGTACTGTCGGGGTGGAATCGTTCCTTCAAACGTCGCGTACTCTAGCGGATGGTCCTCGACACGGATGGCGATTCTTTTTTCCTTTGGGTCGTAGCAGAGCCCTTTAGGCAAAGCCCAAGAAACCAGCACGCCATCTAGCTCAAGGCGGAAATCATAATGAAGGCGACTGGCCCAGTGCTTCTGAACGACGAAACCAAGGTCCGCTGACCTGCTTGTGGCGTTGGCTGATGGAGCAGGCTCAGGCGTTGCGCCGAAATCCCGCATCTTCTCGTAGCGGTTGAGAGAGGGAGATGCAACTCTGCGGCTCGTGACCATAGGTTTGGCCCGAAGAAAACCCAACAGTAGGCAGGTTCACGCCGGCCATCAGCCGGTCACCCAAGTTGTGATGGCAATGCCAAACCTCCGATGGCTCAGAGGAAATCGGCGCACCGTCAAGGTACCACTTCGCGATGCGCCGCTTTCCGCACACGGTCTAGCTGCGGCCCTCAGCTCCCTTTAGTTCACAATGCTTGTGTGAATGCATCGCTGCGTACTTCAGCTCGAAATGCACACCTTTCCGCTATGTGTCGGCGGAAAGTGCTCGCCTTCGACGCAAGTGACCTCGAACGTGTCTTTCCCATCATCATGCACCACCGAATAGATACCCGAAACTTTAACTATTTCGCCCGGCTTGTATGAGCTGTCGCCTGCCATTGTCCTTCCCTTTTAAATGGTGGAGAACAACCACGTAGCAAGCGACGTTCCGAGACTGCGATGCCTCGAAGGGCCGCTCTCGCATAGTCGCGGACCACGAGGCGAGGATGCTTAACTCCGACATGTTGTTGAAGCTGAGAATTGCGAGCTGCTTAACTCTTGGAATCCTGCATAACCGATATAGATTGATTGCATAACCGAGGCGGTTTCTCCTGCTGTAACTTGCTTCCTTATAGCCTCACGGGTGCAAAGGCCCCTCGCTGCTAGGCCCGCGCTGGTGGTTGTGGGCCTCGCTCGCGAACGGTATATCGCGAGCTGCCACGAACCCGCGTAGAGCAAACAGAACGAAAAGATTGATGTTCAAAACATCTTCGTTGACTGCTTAGGAGACAAGCATGAAGACAATGCGCGCCGCGCGTTTGCATACGGTCGGACAACCTTTCCAGGTTGATGAAATTCCGGTCCCTGAACCTCGCCCCACCGATGTCCTTGTAAAGGTACAGGCATGCGGTGTCGTTCCCAATCTGCACAATGTTGTAGCCTACTATCCCGAGTGGTTCCCGTTTCTCCCGTTGCCCAAACTGCCCGCTGTTTATGGACTCGACGCTGCCGGCATCGTTGAACAGGTGGGCAGCCACGTCACTGGCATCAAGGTGGGCGACCGTGTCTACGTCAATCCCGGTCTCTCGTGCGGCAGTTGCCCCGCATGCCGCAGACGCGACAACACGAACTGCCCCGCATACACCTTCCAAGGCTATTTTGGCTTCGGTCAGGGTTCGCAGAAGCTGTTTGAAGACTATCCGTACGGCGGCTTTAGCGAATATATGACCGCGCCGGCCGACAATCTGGTGAAGCTTCCCGACTCAATATCGTTCGAGCAGGGTGCACGATTTGGATATATCGGTACGGCCTACGCGGGCCTGCGCCGTGCGTCACTTGAAGCAGGACAGACGCTTGTAATTGACGGCGCGACTGGCACGCTTGGCTTGGGCGGCACGCTTTGCGCGCTCGGCATGGGTGCCAGAACAATCTTTGCGACCGGACGTAACCGCGAATTGCTAGCCCAGCTGAAAGCGCTCGCGCCTGAGCGCATTCATCCGGTGCCGCTGGGTGACCGCACTGTTCATGATGTTGTGATGGAAGCGACTGATGGATACGGCGTCGATGCCGTGCTGCAATGCCTCGGCCCCAATGCACCGGTATCCAACGTGCTCGACTCGTTCTCCGCAATGCGCCGCGGCGGCAAGGCAGTGTCAATCGGTGGCGTCTCTGACCCGATTCCGCTTGAGCCTTTCCCGCTGATGTGCCAGCAGAAGTCGCTCATCGGCTCCTTGTGGTTCACGCCCGCAGAAGGCGAGAACATGGCGGCGATGGCCGACTCGGGTACGCTAGACCTCTCCGTTTTCGAGCATGAGGTATTCAAGCTCGAGCAAATCAATGAGGCACTCGACGCGGTTGACCATCGGCACGGCGGCTTCACGAACGTCGTCATCAACCCAACGTTGATTTGAGCGGGAGTCGCCATGACAAGACGTATCGTCACCGGGCACGACACCGACGGAGCATCAGTCATCGTCAGCGATGGCGAGTCTCCCTGGTGCGCCTCTTTCGACTCGATTCCCGGTTTCCAGGTTTCAATGCTCTGGGCGACAGACGGTGCTGCAATCAGCGCGATGGACGAGTTTCCGGATTCGGGAACATTGCCGGAGTCTTGGGTACCTGCTCCGGGAGGAAACCGGTTGCTGATTGCAACTTTTCCGCCAGACAGTGTCTTCGCTGCGGATACGTTCGACGGCGTGGCAGCGCACCGGGAACAGATGGAAAATATCCCGGGCCTGGCAGAGGCATTCGAGGCCGACAATCCCGGCATGCATAAGACCAGAACACTCGACTACGGCGTCGTACTGTCTGGTTCCATCGTGCTCGAGCTTGATAACGGACAAACGCGTGAACTCAAGGCAAACGACATCGTCGTGCAGCGTGCAACGCGCCACGCATGGCGAAACCCTGGCAGCAGCCCTGCGACGGTTCTGTTCGTTCTAATGGGCTCATCGCATTAACGCTAGCGAATACGCGCGGACTCCCGGCATTAAGTGTCCGAGGGGCCGCGCGGACGCCGGCGCTCTGGAGCGCTGACCTAATTTCATCAGAATTTAGCCCACTTCTCGCGGGCGGCGCAGGCACGCCTGTGCCGAATAAAAAGGATAGTTTCATGGTTAAGAGATTACTTATAGTCGCGCTGGCGGCAGTCCCGTTGCAATCTTATGCGCAAAGCTCCGTAACGCTTTTCGGCCTGCTCGACGAAGGCGTTACCTACGTTAGTAATGCAGGAGGCCATTCCCTCGTTCAGATGGCATCCGGCATTCAAGCTCCGAATCTGCTCGGCCTGCGCGGTATCGAGGACCTGGGAGGCGGATATTCAGCCTTCTTCGTGTTGGACTCACAACCCGACCTGAACACAGGAAAGCAGAACGGCGGCGCATTTACGGGCCGCGAGTCGTACGTCGGTCTTGCTTCTCCCTTCGGCACATTGTCGATGGGACGCCAGTTTGACTACATGTTCGACAACCTCTCCATTGCCCGCTGGGGGCATCAGATACCGTACGTCAGTCTCTACCAGTTGCCTGGAGGCCCGTTCGCCAAGCTTGGCGCACCGCTGGGCACATTCGACTACACGCGTATCGCAGGGGGAGAAGCGACGCCGAACTCGGTCAAGTTTACGTCGAAGACCTATGCAGGCCTCAATTTCGGGGCAATGTACGGTTTCAGCAATATCGCGGGGGAAACGGGCAGCAACAACCTCACGAGCTTTGGCGCAAACTACGACAATGGTCCGCTACGCATCAATGCCGCCTACACCTACTCGAAGGAAGACGGCATCGACGACGGTCACTCAGGCATTCGCAACTTCGGCGCAGGCGGCCGCTATGATTTCGGCCAGTTTGCTCTCGATGCCCTGTATACGAACACGCGCAATACCTTCACCAATGGCCATGTCGATAGTTACGAAATTGGAGGTTTGGTGACGTTCGCGCCAGACCTGTTTCTCTACGCCAACTATATCTACGCAAAGGGTAACGACCAGCTCGACAATAGTCATTCGAATCAGGGCGGCTTGACACTAGACTACCTACTTTCGAAACGAACTGATGTGTACGTAAATGCCATCTATCAGCGCGCTAGCGGCACCGGCGCTGTCGCCTCGGTCAACGGTACATTTGAAACTTCGTCGGGTCAGAATCAGACTGTTTTGCGACTCGGCATGCGCACTCTGTTCTAAGAATCATCGGATGCGACTGACCGGCGCCGTGCAGTGCCGCCAGTCGTATCCGCCGGTCCGCTAGTATTTCCTCACGACTCTTCGAGAAGTTCGTCGGCGGAGGTCTCATATGTTTTCTTGAGTCGCTCCGCTCCGAGCCAAAGGCCGCTACTCACGATTTCATCTACCAGTTGGAAAATAAGCCGCTGACCTTCCCGTACAGCTTGCGAGTGAGAGCGTGCGGTGTTTTCGCACAGAGCCCAGGTCATATAAGCACCGCGAATCGGACTCCAGGACAACGACTCCTCCCAATAAGGGTTGCCGCTGACCGCGCAACATGGCGTGATAGTGTCAGCCACTCCCTGTCGCGCAAGTTCCATGGAAAGGTGCATCGCATCGATTTCGAACAGCGTCTTTAAGTCGTGACCCCGGCGTGAAAGAGCGTTCTCGACCGTAGTTCGAATGACGTTGGGCTTTCCGGGCAATGCGAACTGCAGGTCCTCAAGCCGTGAGAGAGCTACAGGCTTATCAGGTTGCAGCCCCGCTTCCTTCTGCCCGACGAGAATCAGCGGCTCCCGAATGAGCGGTGTGTGCACGTACCCCTGCGGCGGCGAACCCTCGAATGGAACGATGGCAAGGTCCAACATCCCGGAGTGCATGACCTCACGCAGTTCGTGGCTGGCGCCTTCGTGCACGCGCAATGTAACGCCAGGATATGCGGCAACCAGGCGTGGGATGTATTTGGATGTGAACAGGTAGCGCCAGGAAGGCGCAACGCCGATGGACAGCTGACCCGCTGCTCGGTCACCGACCTGTTCGACCAGTTTCGTGAGTTGACGCAAGATTGGCCGCGCGCGCTCAAGCAAAAGCGTCCCTGCATCTGTGAGCATCACCCCTCCTTGCGTCCGGGTGAAAAGCTTCGCCCGGACTTGATGCTCCAGCAGCGCGATGTGGCGCGAGAGTGCTGGCTGAGAAAGCCGCAAGTCGGTCGCTGCCTTGTTGATGCTTCCAAGCTCCGCAACGCGCAGAAAGTATTCAATCAGCCGCGAATCCACAACCGTCTCCGTTAGGCCATTTCCGTGTAACTATGGCTTTGGTTATCCATAAAACGATTATAAGTCAGTCCCGCGTCAACGCCCTTATCGGGGCTTTCCCTAGATTCGTCCTCATCTGCGTTGCCGCCAACAAATATTCATAGGTAACTGAATATAAAGGAGAAGCTAGCAGATACATAGGGTTTTAACCGATAAACTAAAATCGGATGGACTCTATAGAAAACACGCATTATCCGGATAACACTCGTCTCGCTAACATTTGTTCAACGTTTCGCACCGACCGCAACTGCGGAAACGGCGAAGCAGACCGGCCGTCGAGCTGGCCGTGCGAAATGCACGGACGATTGAACATAGGAGACAGACCGTGACACTGGCTGTGCTTGGTGCATCTCATACACCGTTGATGCAGGACGGAGTCGCTTCAGAGGACGTCCGCTCCGCTGTTAAGCAAGGATTCGCGTCTCTGGCGAAGAGAGCGGAAGAATTCGCACCGGACCTTCTCATTCAGTTCGCGCCGGACCACTTCAATGGCTTCTTCTACGAGCTCATGCCGAGCTTCTGCCTCGGCGTAAATGCGACTTCGCTCGGCGACTGGGACACGTCGACGGGGACACTTCCAGTTGCTTCAGACGACGCAGTGCGGCTGAGCGAGGCTCTGATTGAGGACGGTCTGGACATCGCGGTTTCTTACCGCATGGAAGTGGACCACGGCTTCGTCCAAATCTGGGAGCGCATGTTCGGCTCGTTCAGCCGCTTCCCGACGATTCCCATCTTCATTAACTGCGCAGCACCGCCGCTACCGACGTTCAAACGCGCCCGGATGCTTGGCGAAGCAGTCGGACGTTGGGCTGCCGCAACCGGTAAGCGAGTGCTGATTTCGGCTTCGGGAGGTTTGTCGCACGACCCGCCGACGCCGAGCATCGTCACCGCGCCTGACGAAGTGAAGGAGCGGCTCATCAGCGGCCGACATCCGTCGCAAGACGTGCAGCGTGCGCGAGTCGAGCGCGTTCTTGCAGCAGGGGCACGCGCGGTCGATGGCACCCCGGAAATTCTCCCAGTAGACCCCGCATGGGACAGAGCCTTCATCGAACAACTACAGCGCGGGAACCTGAGAGATTTCGACGCTTTAACCACCAGGGAAGTGCGCGAACAAGCCGGACGCGGTGGTCCCGAAGTTCTGGCTTGGGTTGCTGCATTTGCAGCACTGTCTGTGAATGGCGACTACAAAGCCGACCTTATCTATTACCAGGCGATTCAAGGATGGATTGCCGGCATGGCAATGATGTTCGCCGAATCAAAAGCTTCGCGTGTTTAACGTCGATGCGATTTTAGGAGATTGAGTCATGGGTATCAGAACCGGCAAGCAGTTCATCGAAGGGTTGAAAAATCGCCCTCGCGACGTATGGGTACGCGGCGAACGGGTCGACGATGTGACAACGCATCCGGCATTCAAAGGTGCTGTTGAGCAGCTCGCTGCACTGTACGACACCCAGCATGACCCGGAGTTGCAGGACAAGGTCACATACGTCGTACCGGAAACAGGTGAACGTGCCGGTCTCGCATTCATGCCCGCGAAGTCCGCTGCGGACCTTCGCAAGCGTCGTGAAGCCTACCGCATCTGGGCTGAGACAAATTTCGGCCTGATGGGCCGTTCGCCTGATTTCATGAATGTCACGTTGCTGGCGTTCTGGGAAGCTCGCCACGACTTCGCCAAGGGCGGCCAGAAGTTTGCGGACAACATCGTGAAATATTACGAGTACATCCGCGACAACGACCTGTTCCTCAGCCACGCGCTTATCACGCCGCAGAACGACCGCTCGAAGCAGTCGTCGGAACAGGCCAGCATGCATCTGCGCGTAGTGAAGGAAACGGAAGATGGCATCTACGTCAGCGGCGCACGCATGATTGCAACGCTCGGCCCGGTGTCGGACGAAATGATTATGTACAACCTGCCGCAGTTCAAGGCAGGCGACGAAGACCACGCGCTCATCTTTGCCGTGCCGACGGATGTAAAGGGCATGCGTCAGATTTCGCGCGACCCGTATCACGTCGACGCACACGAAAGCTACGACCATCCGCTGTCGACGCGTTTCGAGGAAAACGACTCACTTCTCATCTTCGATAACGTCTTCGTCCCTTGGGACCGTGTCTTCTGCTATCGCCAGGTTGAGCTCTCGAACCAGCTGTACACGCACACCGGCGTGCGGAATCACACCGCACATCAGACAAACACCCGCGCGCTCATCAAGATGCAGTTCTCGGTCGGTCTGGCCATCGCAGTAGCGAAGTCCATCAAGGCTGACCAGTTCCTGCACGTGCAGCAGATGTTGGGCGAACTGCTCGGCTACATCGAACAGGTCAAGAGCGCCCTCGTGCGGTCCGAGTATGAATCGGAACCAACCGAAGTCGGCACGGTACGCCCGAGCCTTGCACCGCTGCAGGCAATCCGCACGATGCTTCCTACCGCGTATCCGCGCGTCATTGAAGTGCTGCAAACCATCGGTGCGGGTGGCTTCATGCTGATGCCGAGCGGAGCCGACTTCCGCGCGCCGGAGCTGTCCGACGACCTCGCGCTGTATTACCAGGGCGCTGGCGGTATGCCGTCAGTCGAGCGCGTGAAGCTCTTCAAGCTGGCATGGGACCTTGCCGGAGAGGCATTCGGCCAGCGCCTCGTGCAATACGAGCGCTACTACGCTGGCGACCCGGTTCGCAATCTCGCATTGAACTATCTCAGCAACCGCAATCCCGACATGCAACGTCTGGTCGACAAGGCACTTGCGCTCGCCGGTGACCCGAATGCTCCGGCGACAGTTGCCGAGCCAACCAACAACGAACTCGCAACGGAAGTGAATTCATGAGCGATACTCGCCCCTCCAATTTTTCGAGCGTCTGGGCCGACCTGCGCGGCGTCACATTCAGTCAGGGCTACCTCGACGCTGACGGCATCAAGACCCGGTATATCTCGTCTGGCTCGCCTGATAAGCCGCTGCTGCTCTGCCTGCACGGGGTTGGTGGCCATGCCGAAGCTTATTCGCGGAATTTTGGACCGCATGGTGAGCACTTCTGGGTCGTGGCCATCGACATGCTCGGCCACGGCTGGACGGACAAGCCGGAAATCAATTACCAGGTTAAAGATTACGCCGACCACGTACTTGCGGTGTTGAAGGCGCTCGGCCGCGAGCGTGCGCATATCACCGGTGAATCGCTCGGTGGTTGGGTTGCGACGTATCTTGCGGTGCACCGCCCTGAGGTCGTCGACCACTTGGTGCTGAACACCGCTGGCGGCTGGACCGCGCACCCGGAAGTCATGGCTCGCCTGAAAAGCCTATCGAACCAGGCTGCTGAAGACCCTAGCTGGGAACGTATCAAGACCCGCCTCGAGTTCCTGATGTGCGACAAGAGCACGGTCAGCGATGACCTCATCGAAACGCGCCGCAGCATCTACTCGCAGCCTGGGTTCGCCGACACGATGAAGCGAATCATGTGCCTGCAGGAGATGGAAATCCGCCGCCCGAACATGATTACCGAAGAGCAGTACCGGTCAATCAAGGCTCCGTCGCTGGTGGTGTGGACTTCGCATGACCCGACGGCAACACCGGCGGAAGGTAAGGAAATCTCGGAAATGATTCCGAACTGTAAATACGTCGTTATGAATGAGTGCGGTCACTGGCCTCAGTTCGAAGATGCCGAACTGTTCAATCGACTCCATATTGATTTCCTGCTCGACAAGTGAAGCTGGGTGGTCCCATCGACAGGACTACAAGCCAACGACCAAAGCCTGCGATTAAGGATTTAATCATGTCAGAAACCAACTGGGTCGCCGACCCGCAACCGGCAGAAGCAAGCGTCCCAGCAGACGCCTTTCGCCACGCGCTTGGCCATTTCGCAACTGGCATTACGGTGATTTCCGCGGTCGACGCTCAAGGCAAGCCTTACGGGGCGACGGTCAGCTCGTTCTCGTCACTGTCGCTCGACCCGCCACTCATCCAGTGGAGTCTGACGACGAAGTCGTATTCGTATCCCATCTTCAGTCAAGCGAAGCACTTCGCGGTGAACATTCTCGCGTCCAACCAGGAAGACGTCTCCCGTACTTTTTGCAAGCCAATTGACCGATTCTCCCAAGTGGAAACACTGGTCGGCCTAGAAGGTTTGCCTCTCGTAGCGGGTTGCCTTGGCTGGATTGAATGCAGCCTTGAGCGCGAAATCGAAGCCGGCGACCACACCATTTTCGTTGGGCGCGTGATGCGTACCCGAGTGGCCGACAAATCGCCGCTGGTGCACTGGCGCGGCTGCTATCACCCGCTTGAGGTCGACCCTGTCTGTTAGTCGCCACCAACGCAAGCATTGAGAAGAGGTTTTCATGTCTGACGCAACCATTGAGCGACAGCCAGCCAGCGCGACGAGTATCGAAGCGCTGGCAGCTGAGATTCGCAACTGCTACGAAACCGGGCAGACGATTGCCCCCCTGCGCTCGCGCACCTCGTCTGACGATGTCGACACGGCGTACGCGATTCAGGACGCAAATACGAAATTCTTCGAGGCACAAGGCCGGCGCCTAATCGGTCGAAAAATAGGATTGACCTCGAAGGTCGTGCAAGCTCAACTCGGCGTCGACCAGCCCGACTTCGGAATGCTGTTCGCTGACATGGCTGCGGGGGAAGGCGAGCCTATCGCGGTTAGCCGCCTGCATCAGCCGAAGGTGGAAGCGGAGGTGGCGCTCATCCTGGCCGAGGACCTCGACATTCAGACGCCTACAGTTGCCGACCTGATTCGCGCGACGGCGTATGTCCTGCCGGCACTGGAAATCGTTGGGAGCCGTATTTCCAATTGGGACATCCGGTTTTTTGACACGGTGGCTGATAACGCTTCATCCGGAATGTTTGTGCTCGGCGGCCCCGCACGTCGTATTCAAGACCTCGACTTGCGTGGCCTGCAGATGACGATGCGTCGCGAACACGATGGAGTAACGACCGGCCCGAACGTTGTATCGACCGGCTGCGGCGCAGCGTGTCTCGGCCATCCGCTCAACGCAGCTGTCTGGCTCGCAGGCGAAATCGCGCGCCGCGGCCGCCCTCTCAAAGCCGGTGATGTCGTGCTGACCGGCGCACTGGGTCCCATGGTCCCGGTCACCGCTGGTGACACGTTTGTCGCCCAACTGTCCGGACTCGGCGAAGTCACGGCGAAATTCGTTTAAGAGGTTTCTATGTCCAAAACCAAGGTAGCCATCATCGGTTCCGGCAATATCGGCACTGACCTGATGATAAAAGTGCTTCGCTTGTCTGACGTTCTTGAAATGGGCGCCTTCGTTGGCATCGACCCCGAGTCAGACGGCCTGAAGCGTGCAGAACGTATGGGGGTGCCCATCACGGCAGAAGGCATCGACGGACTGACACGTCTGCCCAATTTTGAAGAAATCAAAATCGTTTTTGATGCGACTTCGGCTGGTGCTCACAAGAAGCACGACGCGGTACTGCAGTCGTTCGGGAAACGCGTCATTGACCTCACGCCGGCGGCGATTGGGCCTTTCACTGTGCCGTGCGTGAATGGCGAACAGAATCTCGACGCCCCGAACGTGAACATGGTGACATGCGGCGGCCAGGCAACCATTCCCATTGTTGCTGCCGTCAGCGCAGTCTCGAACGTCCCCTATGCAGAAATCGTTGCATCGATTTCGTCGCGTTCGGCAGGCCCCGGTACTCGCGCCAATATCGACGAGTTTACCGAAACGACTTCACAGGCAATCGAAAAAGTCGGTGGCGCAAAGCGCGGCAAGGCAATCATCGTCCTCAATCCGGCAGAGCCGCCGCTCATCATGCGCGACACAGTCTATTGCCTCTGCGAAAGCACGGATGAAGCAGCAGTCACTGCGTCGATTGAGGCAACCGTCGCCAAGGTCAAATCGTACGTTCCTGGTTACCGGATGAAGCAGAAGGTCCAGTTCCAGCATTACACCGACGAGAGTCCGCTCTTCATCGCAGAGCTCGGCCGCTCCTTCACGGGGATGAAGGTCACGGTGTTCCTCGAAGTCGAGGGCGCCGCCCATTACCTGCCTGCTTACGCCGGCAATCTCGACATCATGACTTCGGCAGCATTGGCCACGGCCGAGAGCATCGTCCGTCGCCAGAAACACGAAAGCACCGCCGCGGAGGCTGTATGAATAAGGATGTCAAATCCAAGCTGTATATCCAGGACGTAACGCTGCGCGATGGTATGCACGCCGTGCGCCATCAATACAGTCTTGACCATGTCCGTGCAATCGCCCGCGCGCTGGACGCGGCGAAGGTTGACGCCATTGAGGTCGCTCACGGTGACGGTCTTTCCGGCTCAAGTTTCAATTACGGCTTCGGCGCCTGCACGGACTGGGCGTGGATTGAGGCAACCGCTGAGGTCATCACGCATGCCAAGCTGACCACGCTTCTCATTCCGGGCATCGGCACTACCCGTGACCTTAAGCGCGCATACGAATCGGGTGTCCGTTCGGTCCGCGTGGCTACGCATTGCACCGAAGCAGACGTGTCGAAGCAGCACATCGAATACGCCCGAGAACTTGGCATGGATGTCTCCGGCTTTCTGATGATGTCGCACATGCTGGAGCCGGCCAAGCTCGCCCAGCAGGCGAAGCTCATGGAATCGTACGGTGCGCATTGCGTGTACGTCACTGACTCCGGCGGAGCCATGACCATGGATGACACCGCCGCACGCTTTCGTGCGTACGACGAAGTGCTCAAACCCGAAACGGAACGTGGCATCCACGCACATCACAACCTCTCGCTCGGCGTGGCGAACTCGATTGTCGCCGTTCAGAACGGCGCAATTCGCGTCGATGCAAGCCTGGCGGGTATGGGAGCAGGCGCCGGCAATGCCCCGCTCGAGGTCTTCATTGCTGCGGCCGATGTCTATGACTGGGAACACGGCACGGACCTGTTCGCGCTGATGGACGCTGCCGAGGAACTGGTGCGCCCGCTTCAGGACCGTCCGGTTCGCGTGGACCGGGAGACGCTGAGTCTCGGTTACGCCGGCGTCTACTCGAGTTTCCTGCGACACGCTGAGACTGCGGCAAAGCAGTATGGGCTCGACACGCGAACCATCCTCATTGAGTTGGGCAAACGAAAAATGGTCGGTGGCCAGGAAGACATGATTGTCGACGTCGCGCTCGACCTGGTTGCACGGCAGAAGGAAGCAGTCTGACGCAACGGCAATACTTCACCGGGCCCTTGATGGCCCGGTGACGAAGAAGAAAAAACCATCTATCCACGGTTGGAGGCAGACATGAACGAATACCTCGCTTCGAATTCCGATGCGAGCCTGCTAAGAAAGCGGGCGTACCGGAAAATCTGGTGGCGCATCATCCCGTTGCTCTTCGTGTGTTACGGGATTGCATTCATCGACCGCATCAACCTTGGTTTCACCAAGCTTCAGATGAGCGATGCCTTGGGCATCAATCCCACGTGGTATGGCATCGCGGCGGGGGCATTCTTTATCACCTATTCGCTGTGCGAGATGCCGAGCAATATCCTTCTCGCCAGGTGGGGCGCCCGTCGCACGTTTGTCCGCATCATGTTTTTGTGGGGTCTGGCTACGGCCGCCACGGCATTTGTTATGACTGTGGGACACCTCATCACGCTGCGCCTGCTCCTCGGCGCATTCGAGGCTGGCTTCCTGCCGGGCATCGTCCTGTACCTGACATTCTGGTTTCCGGCCAGCATGCGCGCCCGTGTGACAGCTGTCATTTTTGTAGCCAACGCCGCTGCGGGCTCTATCGCCGCCCCCCTGAGCGGGTGGATTCTGACGTCGCTGAACGGTGCCCTCGGGCTGGCAGGATGGAAATGGGTGTTCATCGTGCAAGGCTTGCCAGCATGCGTGCTCGGCATTGTCTGTTTCCTCACGTTGCGCGACAAGCCGGATAACGCTGAATGGCTGACCGCTGAAGAAAAGGCAGCGGTCAAGGCGGACCTCGCCTCTGAAGTCGTGGTGTCGCCCGACCACTCCTTCGGCGTCTTTCGCCAGGTTTTGGGTAACCCGGTGAACTACCTCGTCGCGTTCCTGTTCTTCACAGCAATCTGCAGCAACTATCTGCTGTTCTTCTGGCTGCCAACGATTGTCAAGGAAAGTGGTGTTGCATCGCTCGTGAACGTCGGATTGCTGACTGCCATTCCGCTCGCCATGGGATTCATTGGTGCAATCGTTCTGAGCTGGAGTTCGGACCGGTTGAAGGAGCGGCGCTGGCACCTCGCGCTGTGTTTTTGCCTCATTGCACTTGGCCTGATTGCCAGCACTACGACCCATTCGCTGCCGTTGATGCTCATCTCGTTCGCGGTCGCGAGCTTCGCGACCGGCGCCAGTGGGCCGCTCATCTGGGCCATCCCGCCCGCGTATCTCGGCAAGAAGGCTGCGCCCATTGGCATCGCTTTCATTAGCACCCTCGGGAACATCGCAGGCTTTGCGAGCCCACCGCTGCTTGGTTACATCAAGACCACGACGGGCAGCCTGACCAATGGCGTGTTGTTGATTGCTGCTCTCTCTGCGGTTGGCGCGATTTGTATTGCCTTCGCGTTCCCGGAGCGCGTTGTGCGAGTAGCCCGAAAGGACGCCATTGAAGCGGCGTGAGCGAAACGGGTCGCCGACATTTGACTATGCCGGGCCGAAATCTGATTGCACTGGAACGGACGTGGTGGCCGAAATGGTCTCCGCGTCCCGGCGCCCGAAAAGCGGGCGCGCGGCCCGCGACCAGTGCCCATGGATGCTGTTTGTTTGATTATTAAAAAGCCTAGGAAGCAATTATGGGAACCAGCACTGAATTCGATACCGACGTGGTCATTGTCGGCTCTGGTCCGATGGGCGCCACTACAGCGCTTGCATTGGCCACTTACGGAGTCCGCGCGCATATCGTCTCGCGGTTCAACTGGCTGGCCGACACTCCACGCGCGCACATTACCAATCAGCGAACGATGGAGGTCTACCGCGACCTGCAGATTGAAGAGGAAGTGCTTCGCCATGCCACGGAGTGGGACCAGATGGGCGACAGCCTCTTCGCCACAAGTCTGGCCGGCGAGGAACTGATTCGCCTGCGTGCGTGGGGTACCGGTGATGCGCGCCACGGCGATTACGTTCAGGGTAGCCCTTGCAATGTCGTCGACATCATCCAGCCGGAGATTGAGCCAATCCTGTTCAAAAACGCCGCCCAGCGCGGGGCTACGTTTTCGACCAATACTGAATATCTGTCGCACGAGCAGGACGGCAACGGCGTGACCGTGCAGCTTCAGGACCGTATCACCGGACGTGAATATTCGATGCGCGCCAAGTACCTGGTGGGTGCAGACGGCGCGCGCTCGAAAGTCGTCGAAGAGCTTGGCCTGCAAATCGAAGGTCAGATGGCACGTGCGGGGACCGCCTACGTCATCTTCAATGCGGACCTGACGCGCTACGTGAAGCATCGCCCTAGCATCCTGCACTGGATTGTCAGCCCGGACGCCGCATTCGGCGAGATTGGCCTCGGACTGCTCCGCGCGGTCAAACCGTGGACCCAGTGGATTGCCGGCTGGGGCTTCGACATATCCAAGGGTGAACCGGACCTCAGCGAAGAGACCGTTCTCAGCAAGATTCGAATCTTGGTTGGTGACCCGGAACTCGAGGTCGACCTGGTTCGCAAATCGGTCTGGTACGTGAATCAGGCCTACGCAACCACCTACTCGAAAGGACGCGTGTTCGCAGGCGGAGATGCAACTCACCGTCACCCACCCTCCAGCGGACTTGGGTTGAACACTTGCGTTCAGGATGGTTTCAATCTTGCCTGGAAGCTTGCATATGTACTGAAAGGCTACGCGGCCGACAAATTGCTCGAGACATATTCACCTGAGCGGGCGCCGGTCGGCAAGCAGATTGTTTTGCGCGCGAACCAGTCGCGTCTCGACTATGCACCTATCAAAGCGGTATTCAGCGTCGAAGGCGCAGAAAATCCCGTAGCAGCCGGCATCGCCCGATTCAAGGACCCCGGGCCTGAAGGCGCCAAGGCGCGTCAGGCGGCGCAGGAAGCTCTGGAACTCAAGAACCGTGAATTCAACGCGCAAGGCGTTGAGATGAACCAGCGATACAACTCCTCGGCGGTCATCCCGGATGGGCAGGTAGGTGAGGAGGAATGGAAGCGCGACCAGGAGCTTTATCTGCAGGCGACCAGCCGGCCGGGCGCCAAGATTCCGCACGCGTGGCTCATTGATAAAACCGGGCACCGTGTGTCCACCCTCGACGTTACGGGCAAAGGCAAATTCACGCTTGTTACTGGCCTGTCTGGCGGCGCATGGGTTAAGGCCGCCGACGAGCTCGATTTACCTTTCTTGCAAACGGTTGTCACTGGCGCGAATGATACGCAGGACCCTTACTGCGACTGGCAGCGTGTTCGCGAAATTTCAGAAGCGGGAGCGCTTCTCGTTCGTCCCGATGGATACATAGCGTGGCGCCAGGGCGAGAACGTATTCAACGCCGCTATAGCGAAAGACCTTCTTCAGTCCGCGCTATCAGCTGTTCTCCGCAGCGCATGAAGTCGTTGGCTGGACACGCGGTTTGAACCACGCATTTCGAGCAATTCTAATCATTTTGTAGGAGCAAGGATTTCACCATGAGCGCGAACACTCAATTGACGGAAGCGGGAACCAGCAAGCTTGTGCGAATCAAGGAAGGCGACCTCGACCTCCAGATTCACTACAACGACATGGGCAAAGGCGGCGAAACCGTGGTGATGCTGCACGGCTCCGGGCCCGGCGCGAGTGGTTGGGCTAACTTCAATCGCAATCTGGAGCCGCTGGTCGAGCAAGGTTATCGGGTCATCCTGATGGACTGTCCGGGCTGGAGCAAGAGCGACCCCATCGTATGTACGGGCTCCCGTTCGGAGCTCAATGCCCGCGCACTGAAGGGTCTTCTCGATGCAATCGACGTACAGGGTCCCGTACACATCATCGGCAATTCGATGGGCGGTCACAGTGCGGTTGCGTTCGCACTCGCCAATCCATCGCGCGTCGGCAAGCTCATCCTGATGGGCGGCGGCACCGGTGGCCCGAGCCAGTTCGTTCCGATGCCCACCGAAGGCATCAAACTCTTGCAAGGCCTCTATCGTGAGCCGACGATTGAGAACCTCAAGAAGATGATGAACGTGTTCGTATACGACACAAGCAACCTGACCGAAGACCTGTTCCACGCGCGTCTGAACAACATGCTCGCACAGAAGGAACATCTCGAAAACTTTACCAAGAGCCACGCGGCGAATCCGAAGCAGTTCCCTGACGTCGGACACCGTCTCTCTGAAGTCAAAGCGCCGACTCTCATCATCTGGGGCCGCGACGACCGCTTCGTTCCGATGGATGTGGGCCTGCGCCTGCTGTGGGGTATGCCGAACGCTGAATTCCACATCTTCAATCGTTGTGGACATTGGGCGCAGTGGGAACATGCTGACAAATTCAATCGCATGGTGCTCGACTTCCTTACGCATTGATTTGGGCGGTCGCGCTTACCCTGTCTTTTTGAGGTCCAACGAAAAGGTCTGACTCCTTTCAGATGGACCCAACAGCCAGGTCTTATGAATGAAGAACCGGCCCGACACCATGAAAAAAGTTAAGCACTTACTCTCGCTAGTTGCGGCTGTAGCTATCGTGTCGGCGTGCACCAGCGGTCGAACAGTAAGTTCGGGACCTCAACGCATCGGGTTCGTGGCGGGTGCGGGTGGATTCCAGAAGATGGCTGTAACGAATCAAGCGTTCTTTGACGCGCTGGCTGAGTCCGGATACGCCAATGGCAAGACGCTGGATGTGGTATTTCGCACGGCAGACGGCGACATGGCTCGCATGCCGTCGCTTGTGAACGAAGTCTTGAGCGAACGGGTGGACATCCTCGTCGTATCTTCGTCGCCTGGATGCGCAGCGGCCAAGGCAGCGACGACGACCGTGCCCATTCTTTGCATTTCGGTTCAGGATGACCCGGTCAAGGCTGGACTTACTCAGAGCCTGACTTCTCCATCTGGGAATATCGTTGGCGTTCACAGCTATCTTGCGGACGGGATTTCGCAGCAACTCGACTGGCTCGGTCGATTCGTGCCGCACCTGACGAAACTTGCTGTACTTTACAACCCGCAGAATGCAACACATGTCAGGTTGCTCTCGGAATGGACCGAGCTCGCAGGCAAGCGCGAAATACGTATCGTGCCGATGCCTGTTGTCAAAGCTGGCGACATTGACGCAGCAGTTAAGCATGCAGTTCACCAGAACGCACAGATAGCGATTGGCCTGTTGGGCGCGGACACCTACGCATTAAGAAGAAATATTGCACAGAGCGCTAGCGAAAATCATTTTCCCATCGCAATGGATACCCCCGGCGGATATACCCAGTTGGGCGGCGTGGCGACCGTTGGAGTCGACATCGTACCGCTCTATCGAAAGGGCGCGTTGGACCTGATGGTACCCATGCTTCGAGGAAAGCGCCCTTCAGAACTCGCATGGATTGGGCCGGACAAGGTATCCGTGAAGGTCAATCAAGCAGTGGCAAAGACCTTCGGCTTGACTATCCCGGATGACGCAGCGGTCGAATGAAGTCATAGCTCCTCGCTCGCTAATCACGCAGCCCCGGAATCCGAGGGCGCAGGTCATTCGGACATCGGTTCGAGATTCCTTGCCCTACTGCAATGGGGTGGGCAAAATTGGATGTCATGTTCGGGAGTCCAACATGAAAATTTTTGTCATTGGTGCAGGAGCCGTTGGCTCCTACCCCGGAGCTGCTTTGGCACTTGCCGGGCACGACGTCATATTCGGCGTCCGCGATACCTCGCTAGCGAGATTGAACCCGTTGGAATCCGGCTGAGTGGCCCGCGAGGCGATTTTCAGGTGAAAGGTGTCAAACACACGGAGAAGGCTGACCATGTTGACGATGCCGATGTTGTTATATCGACAGTGAAGCTGTATGACGTCAAGTCGAGCGCAAAACAGTGGCGACCTGCCACCGAGAGCGCCGGCGCCGTCATCTGTGTCCAGAACGGGGGCGATGGCGTGTACCGCATGCGCGAAGGAGCGCCGCATGGTGTGGGGAAGCGATTGGCCGCATCCTACCGAAAAGTACAGTAAGCCGGACGATGCAAAACTTTTCGATTTGCTAGCTGTATGCGCGCCCGAGGCGGCAAGCCAGCATCGCATTCTCGTCGACAATCCCGCGACTCTTTATGGATTTGGAACCGAAGCGACCTGACCGGGAGCTACATTTAACCGCGACTGGTACGCGTCGACTCGCGCCCGGAACTGGGAAAACGCACTGAACGCTTGGCGCAGTGAGCGTCGCCTTTTCCGTACCTTGACGCAGACTAATGGAGCTTGCTGGTTTCGGCATCTTTGCGTAGTACGTTTATCGCCGCGGTGACGATTCATCCGTCGCTCTGCATGCGTTGAGCTGTGAGAGATTTGACGCGCGCGCATACCTTCACGTTTTAACCGGATGTGCGCGCGTCAGAAGCAGAGCGACATACGAAGTCGGCACTACGCATCGGCCGTAAGCCGGCGTTCGTAAGACCACTGTGTGTTACTGATGAAGGCATAGAGTGGGAGGCTGGGGTCAGTCCTATGGCAGCGCGCTAGTCGTCGTTCGCGGCGAATAGCAACTGCTGCGTGCGCTTCATGACCCAAGCCACTTCTGCTTGCGAAAAGTCCCACGTACCCGAGTCGACCTTGAATCTCACGCCTTTCTCGACTCCCCTCAACGCCACGTCACGGGACATGCCAGAGGTCAACATCTTTCGTGTTGCGTACGCTGATAGCTGACTAGCAAGGTCTTCACACGCGTCATAGCGTGCCCACAGTTGCTCTTCAGTGAGACCGCTTTGATAGCGCCCGTTGACTTCGCGAACGAGAAGTTTTGGTTGAACCCCGGTTACAGAACCTAGGTCCTGGTCTCTCGGGAAATCATTGGGCACACGTCGGTCTGTCATTTCGTTCTCTATAGCTGTGGTAACTGCCGAGTCGGCTTGACCATCGGACCGGCCTCGCATGTCGTCGCGCCGTGTGCGAATTCGCTCAGCGGAGCGCCTACAACTTGCTGCCGAGGTGTACGCGCACTAGGCGGTTGGCTGTGATTTAAGAAAACTCACAACTGGCCGTCAAGCATCTTGAGCGCCGCGACAGCCGTGGCCTCGAAACCGACACCATGCGCCGGGCTCGTAGTCGACTCTCGAAGGTTAATCCGAATCAGCCTCTGCGCCGAGAATCGTTCGCCGAAGCGTCGGACCGTCGGCAAAGCTCTACCGGCGCCCACCTCCACAACAACCAGCTTCGACACGGAAGAAATCCAGGATGCGAGCCGCTGCTGCTGCTTCTCATACGGAAGGCCAACCCAACCCCAGTCTCCGAACATTAGGATATTCGGACGCGCGAGAGCGCCACAACGAGGGCAACGGGGCATCGGGCTCTCCAACTCAGAGGTTGCATTTACGAGCGGATGAAAATCTGTCGCCGACCAGGTATCGTCCGTACAGGTCTCCAGACATTGGAGTGCGTGAATCGACCCATGGCATTCATGCACACGGTGTTCCGGGAACCCGGCCTTTTGGAACTGCCCATCAACATTACTCGTAAACACGAATGCGCCATGCGGCATGCGGTCCGCCCATCTACGCAAAATCGCAAAGCCCCCATGCGGTACGGTTTCACGATAGAGCTTCAGACGGTGTCCATAGAAGCCCCATGCAAGCTCTGGATGTTCAGCAAACCTCGCGGGGTTTGCTATGTCCTCGAACGATAGGCCGTGGTGCCGAAGTGCGGGATAGGCGCGCCAGAAGCCATCTTGGCCACGAAAGTCAGGAAGGCCCGAGTCGACCCCCATGCCCGCGCCGGCGGTGATGAGTAGCCCGTCTGCTTCACGAAGCCAAGCGCCAGCTTTCTCCAGCTTTCCATCTCGCAAATCAGTCATCTGTGTAAGCGTCTTTGTGCAAGAGAGTGTGGCGCGATACCAAGTCGACGGTGTGCGCGTGTCGAGCAATCCCACGTCGCCATGCTGGTTCACCTGCTTCTATGCACGTAGGTACCATTCGTCAGGGCCGTAAATTCTGTTCAGCGTGTCGATGTCACGCTTGTACCCGAGTTCCACGACAAAGCCCAGTGACCGCAACACTTCACGTACGCGCAAGAGGTCTTGTTTGTCTGTCCAATCTTGCGTGTACACGCAAATGACGTGACCATCACGACCCATGCTGCGCAGAGCCGTCGATACCTTGGCAAACAAGAGCTCATCGGCCTCCACTGCACCCCTAATCTTGGTCCAGGCCTGGTCGACATCGGATGAAGGCGCGAAAATGCACCACTTGCCCGTTGTATATCCCGAGCGGATGATGCCGCAGCTAGGGGATTTCCTCATCTGCCAGCTCCGACTGAAGTCTTCCGAGGGGTGCTCGGACCTACTCAACAACAGCTCTTCAAGACGCGATTGCTTGTTCATTTCGAGTCGCTCGCGAAGAATGTCTTGGGTCTCGCTGAGCGCACGCTGCCATGACTTTTGCCCGCGCTCATCGTGTTTTAATTTGAGACAGGTAAATAGGCGGGACTACCGCGGTAAGCCAAGCGCCGTTATCCGAGCGAGAGAAGGCGTGCCCATCGACGTACATCTGCGAAGCGTTCAGGACGAGAACCAATGGTGACCCGTGGCGAGCACCTACTCGCGTTGCCGTGTCGATGTCCGTGCTCAGATGGACGGCGTGCCTGGTTCGAGGTGTCAATACTTCAACGGTGATACTCGCCCAGTTGCTCCACGCGGTGCCGTGATACAGAATCGCCGGGCGCTCTATTGCGGCATAGCCTAGGTTCACCTCTATCGAGTGACCTTGCACCGCGCCTATTCGCTCGCCGCCTGCGGATAGTGAGAAGCGCTGTTTGTCGCTCGTCGCGACGACCGCCAGAATGACGTCTCTCGTAACTGCTGGCATCGTTCTCAACCGCTTTGACGCACCCGCAGTACGCGCAGCGCGTGCGATTGCGCGTATCAGTTCGTCGACAGATACCCAGCCCTGACTGTCGAGCCTGATGCCAATCATCTCGGGTTCGTGCCGCAAAATCTTCGAAAGAAGTCTGCTAACCGCGACCAAGTCAGTGGGGAGATGCTTATCGGCTTTCATGTCCATTTAGATATGTGTCGCGCACAACGGGGCGCATTTCGCTCATTCTTCGCCCGCTGTTGAAGCTTGGTAGGCTCTTACCGCAGCACGCTGGTCGGCCTGATAGGCCAGTACTGACGCCTTTTCCACGAATCGGTGGTTCCCCGCTATGTGGTGAAGTTTGAGTTTTCCTTGCTCAAGCAGCTTCAGAACGTGTGGACGGGAAACGAATAACAGTTTCGCCGCGTCGGCGATAGACATGAAATCGCCGGCTTCGGATGGTGGGGAAATCTTTGCGTTCTTCGACATTGTGGCTCACCTCCTCGCAAAACAACCATCCCTACCGCGCCTTGTTTGAACCATGCAAGCTCTCAACCGCTTAGCGTTGCGTTGGCTTCAATTCCTTTTCTGTCGCGTGGCGCGCGACTGTTCCAACTCAACGCTGAGCGCGTCGATTTGCGCTTGCATGCCAGCCGCTCGTTTGACTAGCTGCCCGACTGCATGCCAATAGGCATATCCCAGGTCCCCGTCCGCCAAGCCCAATTCATGGAACTTCCGAAGCGCAATCTCAATGTCAATTTCGTTACCTGCGTTCATGTCATTTCCCGCTGATTTTGAGGCGCGGTGGTCGCGCTCCGTGGCAGGTTTGCGCGTAAGCAAAATCCCTTCATTCAAGTATCTCTTTTCGATGCGCAGCATGACCAAGCTGAGTACAAACGCGACTGCCGGCACGACCAGAAGTGCAGGGTTACTGAGCGCGAAGGTCAGGAGTTCTTTCATGGCCAGCCGACGTAAGAAACTGAGGTCTCGTGTCTAGGGGAATAGCCGCGCGTATTGTTCCGCGAAGCTCGCGGCTTCCTCCACTACTGACTCGACATCTTCTGCTGATAGCCGTTGGAGTGGCGTAGCACCGTCCAGCGCCTCAGCCGGGGTCGTGAAGAAGTCGAACATGGTCCATGAGTCAATTTTGCCCAGACGACGTATGACTTTTCTGAAGTCGTCACGGAAAATCATAGGCGTGAGAAAAAACGCTGGATAGTAAGCTTCGGGTCCGAAGTAGAGGCGGAAAATCCGCCCGGAATCGACAAGCTTATCGAGCTTCTTTTCTGTGATGCCGGCGGCGCTGCAAAAATCGTGAGTTCGAAGCACTTTGCCTTGAAGCACAAGCGGGTAGCGCTCCGCGTTCGCTTTATTAGCCCCGGGTAAAGGCTCATGTTCGAGTGTCCCCTTCGATGCACGTTTGACGCGCTTTCGAAGATTCTCTTCTTCTTCGCGAAGCGCAGATAGGTCAATTCCGTATACCTCGGCTATGCCCATCGCTTCACAGAGATGATTCTTGAACATGCGGCCAAGCGCTGCATCAGGGATTTGCAGCAGCGTTTCAGTGGCTTTGGGGTCGCACAGGATTGCTGCGACGACGGCGCGACGTAGGATATGTTGTATCCAATCTTCATTGAGCGTTGTGTCAGTACTCGTATCACGCTTAGACCGAGGCGGCATGGTCATTCCTTTTAAGCGAACCTATAACCTTTTGCGCAGAGTCGAGTCGCTATGGCATCTCTGCTCCGCGCGTCTTATGACCCGCGCCGCGTGCGAGATATATGTTGATGCTGGGTATCGCCGTCACCCATAGCTTTTCCGCGCATCTGTTCGGTCACATCTTTAACGGCCCCGCCCTGTCCGTGGGTGATGGTGTGAAACCAGCTGTCCCACGTTTCAATTACATCCCAAAAGTTTCCGGGCTCGCCAAGGAGTCGGTAGGTAAGGCCATCGCTTGATTGCACGTGCATCGTTTTAGGGTTGAACGTGACGAGAGCAGAACTCACGCGCCCAAGGTCAACGGAGTCGAAGCCGACTAGCCGCTGCAGACCGTCATCGGTTTCGAAGATTCTCCAACGCGAGAGATAGACATCGGGCTCGACCGTGGTCTGAGGAACGGGCTGACGGGCCATCAAAATCTCCTTGGTTGCTTACGCGCGCCACTTTGCTGGCGCCAAAACGGCTGCTGTGCGGTGCCATTCGTCCGTCATGCAAAGCTGGCTCGGGAGGTCCCGATAAAAGTCACGACAACATCAACGTTGTGCCCACTCACGGGTGCACCGGTCGAGGTCGCGACGAAAGGCTATCCAGCGTGCAAGGCTGCTGAGCCGCTTCAGAAACACCACACACGACTACCAGCGCCTACGCACCGTATCAACCTCGTATGCCATGAAATTTGACCTGAGCAGGCTGTCTTTGGCCTTGCCCTATCGCTGCAGGGCGCGCGTTTGAAGGTGCGGCAAAGCATCCCTTGTCGACGTTTTGTTCATGATAAACACGTCTCAATGAGATGTATACACAGTAGATGTATAAACGGTAGACGTATAGCCGGTAGACGAAAAACTGGTGGTGGGCGAAATTCCCCTCCATGACTGACACTAAGCTGAACGAATTCGACCCGTACCTGCGCCGACGCGTTGCAGAAAACGTCTGGAAGCTGCGCACTGAACGAGGCCTGTCACAAGAAAAACTCAGCGATATGTGTGGCTTCCATAGGACGTACGTCAGTCAGGTCGAGCGGTCGACAACCAACATCTCCCTCGACAACTTGCAAAAGTTGGCTTATGGCCTTGACGTCGACCCGGTCGTACTTCTCCGCTCGTCGTAACGGTCATTCTCTGGCCGCGGATATACCGCAAGCGAAGGGACCCAAGGCGGAAGCACTCCACGAAAATCTCAACTCGGGTAGTCAGTCGTCGTCCTGATATGGCGGCGCGTGAGGCCGCCCTGCGCAAGCGTGGCCAGTACGGCCGCGCTCTCACGTCGACTCCTCACGGGTACCTGTTGTTTGCACGCGACATTCGTCGCTGCCGCGAACGTAAGACGCGCGAGGTCGCCATCGTCTAAGAGACGGGTCAATTTGAAAGGCGTTGGGATTCTTGCTTGGCGGCAATGCGCCGGGGAGAGAGCTACAGCGTTGGTACTTTCTGAACAAATACCAGAGGGAGAACCGGGTCTAAACCTTTGTCAGTGGTAGGTTGATGCTTTTTTAGGTTCCACAAACCAGTGCGCGTCGCCGATAAAGTACGTGAACCAGCGCGGCGTATAGCCCGTCAAGCGGCCCACCAGATGCAGCAACGCCGCGCCTTCGGTCAGATTGAACGGCGTGCCGAGCCCAACGTCGTTACTGCGAATGTACAGACACAGCGAAATTTCGCGCCGCGCGACGTTCGGCAGGAACTGATACAGCAGATGGCAAGCCGGCAACGCAATCTGATCCAGCACAGCGGGGTTCCATGCATGAAACAGAATTCGCCGGTCGGCGGGATTCTGCATGATCGTGTCCAGACATTGCCGCAACTGGTCGATCGCCTTGTAGAGCAGCACTTTAGGGCTGCCGTTCTCGTCGAATTCGGTCACCACGTGGAAGCCACGCGACTGCGCGTCGGCCAACTGCGCGCTCGCGCCCGCGTCGAGCACCTTGTAGGCCGGCCACTGGCGCCACTGCACGCCGTACACGTCGCCGAGATCGTCCGGCCCTTCGCGATACGGATTGGCCAGCCACTGCGGATTCTGGTTCGCGTTCGCGTCCCATACCTTGCAGCCGAGGTCGCGAAAATCCGCGGCGCTACGCGACGCGCGCAAAAATCCAACCAGTTCGCCGACCGCCGACTTGAACGCCAGCTTTTTCGTGGTGACAGCGGGAAAACCTTGCTGGAGGTCGAAGCGCAACATCGCGCCCGGCATGCTGATGGTGCGGATGCCGGTACGGTTCTCCTGCCATGTGCCGGTGTCGAGAATCGTGCGGACGAGGTCCAGATACTGTTTCATGCGGGTTCCTTCGACGACGCGCGCGGCGCAACAGCGAGACGCGCCACGGAAATTGAGCGGAAAACCCGATTTTAACAAGCGCGGCCGAACGACGCCGGAGCGCGGTATGAAGCGGAGAAAATAGTGATACCCGCCTTCCGCCCGGCCCGCGACACTCGCGAGGTCGGTCGAAAGCCGAGCCTAGAGATGCGGCACCGACGCCGGCAATTCGCCGTGCGGCGCGGCGAGCGGCTCGCCTTCCATATGCCGCATGCCATGCGAGCACAACAGGCGGTACAACGTGACGCGCGAAATACCGAGTTCCTGGGCGGCGTCGCCGAGACGGCCGCGATGGCGCAGCAACGCCAGTTCGATGGCCTGACGCTCGGCCGCCTCGCGTGCCTGCGCGAGCGACACGGGCACGATCTCGACATACTCGGCCAGTTCCAGATCGCGCGCCGTGATCGCGCGCCCTTCCGACATCACGATCGCGCGCCGCACCCGGTTGATCAGTTCGCGCACATTGCCCGGCCAGCCATAGTTATGCAGCGCCGCGATCGCATCCGGCGCAAAGCCGCGCAGACGGCGGCTCGCATCTTTCTTGAAACGTTCCAGCATGTGCCGCGCAAGCAGTTCGATATCCTTACCGCGCGCGCGCAGCGGTGGCTCGTCGATCTGCAGCACGCACAGACGGTGATACAGATCGGAGCGGAAGCGCCCTTCGATCATCGCGGCGGTCATATCCACGTGCGTGGCCGAGATGATGCGCACGTCGACGTCGATCGCACCGTGGCCGCCGAGCCGCTCGACCTTGCGTTCCTGCAGAAAGCGCAGCAGGCTCGCCTGGCTTTCGAGCGGCAGATCGCCGATTTCATCGAGAAACAAGGTGCCGCCATTGGCGGCTTCCACGCGGCCGATCTTGCGCTGATTCGCGCCCGTGAACGCGCCGCGCTCATAACCAAATAGTTCGGATTGCAACAGATGCGGGGGAATCGCACCGCAGTTGATCGGCACGAACGGCGCGTTGCGCCGTGCCGAGCGTTCGTGAATCGCGACCGCCGTCAATTCCTTGCCGGTGCCCGATTCACCGGAGATGAACACCGGCGCGTCGGTCATGGCCACTTTGCGGATGGAGCGGAACAGCGCGAGCATGGCGTCGCACGAGCCGACCATTTCGCCTTCGGCGCCTTGCGATGCATCGTTCGAAGCGGGTTCGCCCAGCGAGATCATGCCGTACGCGTGACCGACCGAATCGACGATGCGGTCGCCCGAATACGGCACTGTCACATAGTCGAAACAGTAGTCGCGCACGAGCCGGCGCAAAGCGGCGTCCTGTAACTGGCCGGGCAACGTGGCCGCGACCCAGCCGACGTTCGGCATGGTCAGGCAGGATTCGAAGGCGGCAATTTCATGCGGCTGGAAGTCGCTGCACAGATCGAGCAGGCCGCCCGCCGCCATTCCGGCGCGAACCGCCCGGCGCACGTCGCGCGCCGATCCCACCACTTCGACATGCCAGCCACGCTGATGAAAGCGTGTGTTCAGCTCCGCGCTCGGGTCGCGTGAAACATAAATCAGTTGCCGCGTTGCGGGTTCCATTATTCAGATCCTCTCGTCAACGAACGTTAAGGATGACGCACGCACCTGAACCAAGATTCAGACACGCTGACTCGTTCGGGATTCGCGCAATAGCAAAAACCGAACGGCCATTCCATTCCGTGCGGACAGCTGATCCCCAAGAAAGCGGCGTGTGTGTTTGAGACGGCCCGTTAGCGGGCTTTTTTAAATCTGAAGCTCTTTTTCGAGAGCTTACTATACGCGCGTCGCTTGGAAAACAATTATGCGAATTTAATCGCAAATCCCATACCCAGTAAGGTTTAGCGGGCGATCCACCGAGATTAAGCCGACAAATAAAAGACGAGTGGAAGCGCTTTTCCTAGCGTAGACCCGAAGGTACTTCGTACCGCCGCAATTAACAAATTATAGGTATTTTCTGCCTGCCGTTTCAGCGCTGAAACGTTTTTGTCCGATTTGTCGAGGCTGACTCCGGGGTATGCGGGTCGCATCCAGATGCACCAATGGATTGCGAGTGATGGCACACGTTTCGCTAAATGCTGTGCACCAAGGAGACACATCATGCGACTCGCTTTCCGCACCGAACTGAGCAGCCTCGCATCTTGCGCCGCACTGTGCGCCGCAGCCGCTCTGTTCGTGCTGCCCGCCGGCGTCCGTGCTCAACAGGCTGTCCAGGCGCAAACCGCCACGCTGGCCGATTCCGCCGACTCGAACGACAGCGGCTTCGCCTCGTTCACGAACGCGACGCTCCGCGTTAAGGCCGCGCCCGACTGGGCGACCTCGATGGCCAGCGAATTCCGCCTGCTCGCCGGCAACGTGCTGAGCCTTCCGGTCGATGGTGCATCGCTGAACGATTTTTCGCTCGACGACCAGGTCTTGTCGCGGCAACGCGGCGGCGCGGTCGGCATGTTGATGGTCGCGGCGACGCCGCAGTTGATGCGTGGCAACGGTAACGGCGTGACGCTGTGGGACGAAATCGCCCCGCCCTCGTCGCCGCTGCCGATTCCGGTCGACGCCGCGCGTTCCGCGCAAGGCAACGTGGCCAATTACCAAAGAAAGTAACCGAACAGATTAACGACGCATACCGGCGACGGTGACGCGCACAGCGCGCCACCCGCTCACAGAGACGAAGGCAAGGGACCGAAATGACTATCTCAACCCGCATGCCGTACGCGCACAGGTCGCCGCAGGCGACCTCGCACCCGGCCCGCCGTCCCGCCGCCCTGGCCGCACTAGCCGGAGCCGCCCTGCTCGCCGCATGTTTCAGCGTCTGCGCCAACGCGCAACAGACCGTCAATCCTGGCGACATCATCGTTGAACGCACGGTCACGCCGCGTGACGCGTTCATCCCGGTGCCGAAAGATCAGGATCCGGTCGCCGTACGCGCCACCACTTTCCCGGCCAATTCCTTCAATCCGGCAATCGCCCAACTCGTGGGCGATACCGATCTGACGAATGCGCACGGGTCCAGCGGCGTCGCCGACGGCGGGGTGCTCGGCGGCACCGGCATGCAGGCGGTCACGCAAATCCTGAGCGGCAAGTCGACCGGCAACAACGTCGCGCTGAACGCGGGCGGCATCGGCCTGCCCGGCCCGGGGATCGGCGGCACGATCACCTCGTCGGTCACCGGCGCGCTGGCACCGCTGTCGAACGCGCTGAGCGGCTCGCTCGGAGGTTTGAAATGAACCCGCTCAACTCGCGTTCACCGCGCTTGCGTTCGCTGCATACCGCGCTGTGCCTGTGCTTTGGCGGCGTGGCGCTGCTGGCCGGCCAGGCGCATGCGCAAGCCGTGCCGACCGTCGGCGCCAATGCGACCATCGGCAACGGCGCCGGCGCGGGTGTCACCGGCGCGTTCGCGGTCAATGAAACGGCCGGCCTCGACAACGCGCAGGCCAATCAGATCACGCTCACAAACGGTGGCTCGGTCGGCAATGCCAACGTCGGCACGCAAAGCGCGAGCGTCGCCGCGAAGGTCACGACGGCGCGGGCGTCGATCGAAGCCAATGCTTTTTCGAATACATCCGGCGCGGTACTGGTGAACCAGTCCGCCGGAGCAGGGAATCTGCAGCGCAACAGCACCCAGATCGGGACCGCCGCTGTGCTCGGAGTCGAGACCGTCTCGGATGGGGAGCTATCCGCGACGGCCCCGAAAAACGGAAGTCTGGGTCAATCCATCGGGGTTCATAGCGTCCGCGAAGCCAACATCTCCAGCGATGCCTTCAGGAACGTCAGCGGGATCGTGCAGATCAACCAGACAGCCGGCGCCGGTAATGCCACGGCAAACAGTTTTGTGCTCCGTCCCCCGGCGGGCACTTTTTTTAACTGACCACACTTAAAGTATCGGAGCGAATCATGAAGCGCACTCTTATTGCCGCAGCCGTCCTCGTTGCCGCATCCGGCAGCGCCTTTGCCGCACCGCAAAAGGTCTACCTGTTCAATGCCACGCTGGTGGGTGAAGCGGTCGGCGTCGAAGGTCTGGTTGGCCTGTACGGTTGCGTGCACGTGTCCAGCACGGCCGGCGCGGTGATCAACAACAGCCAGATGGTCAGCGTCAACGCGTCGCTCGACCCGCAAGCCCAGAGCTACACGAGCGGCCACGTGACGACGTCGGTGAATAACAACTCGTCGTCGGTCGTCGGCGGCGGCGTCGCGTACGCCGTGCTGACGCAAAGCCATTCGTCGAAATCGTCCAGCTCGCAAGGCGCTCAGGCGTCGGCCGGTTATGTGTACGGCAGCCAGAGCAGCGCGGTGCAAGGCGGCGGCTATTCGTTCAGCCAGCAGGCAGCCGGTATTGAAGGCGGCTTCAGCCACACCAGCCAGAACGCCGGCGGCCATATCGCGGCCGGCGGCTCGATCGGCGGCAGCTACAACTATCAGGGCTTCAATACGCCGTTCTTCGGCGAAGGCTCGGCGCATGCAAGCGGCGGTTTCTCGGCCGGCTACAACGAATCGAGCTATGCCAACTCGGCGGGTGTAGCGGGCGGCTTCGAAGCCAGCGAAGGTTCGGGACAAGGCAAGGTGTGGGGCTACAAGGCTAGCCAGGGCTCCGGCTACGCCGCGGTCGGCGAACAGTCGTCCAGCTATTCGAAGAGCTCCTCGTCTTCCACCGACGCCTACGGCGCAGCCTGGGGTATCGACGCCAGCCTCGCCACGACCGACGTGACGACCAAAGGCTCCGTGACGCAGCATATCAACACGCAAGCCGCCGGCACGCTCACCGCCACGACCGGCAACGGCGCCGCCAACGGTGTCTCGGGCAACCTCGGCATCAACATCACGGAAGGTATCGACAACGCTCAAAGCAACGACGTGTCGCTCGCTTCGGTCGACGTCGGCAACGTGTTCGGCAATGCGCAGATCTTCAACGCGCAAAGCTCGGCCGGCACCGCCAAGATCAACAACTTCAATCTGAATGCGTCGATCGGCGACAACTCGCTGCAAAGCGTGTCGGGCAATGTCGGGGTGAACGTCTCGTCGGGTATCGGCAACGTGCAGAACAACAGCCTCGCCGGTGCAGTGACGACGACCACGCCGATGAATGCCGAAACCACGGCAATGGTCGCCACGGATGACAACTCGCAATCCGCCAACATGTCGGTCAAGGGTCAATTCCAGGGCACCGCGATGCTGGGCGCAGGCGCTTTGATGAACGCGTCGGGCAACATCGGCGTGAACATTGCCGGTGGCGCGGGCAACCTGCAACACAACGGCCTCGCGATCGCAGCGCTGAACAGCGGTCACTAAGCTGACAGCACCGCGACAGCGGGTAGAAGAAGCCAGAAAAGCAGCAGGGAGGAAGCGCCGGCCGCCATCGAAGCGGCCGGCGCGACCACAAAGCAGGAGACCAGCATGTCCGGGTTCAAGGGGTTCCCGGCGCTACGCTTCGCCGTAGCGTTGGCAAGCTGCACGCTGTGCGTGGACCAGACTTACGCGCAGGCGAGCATCGACACGTCCACCTTCGCGGGCGTGCCGTTGACGAAGACGGTTCGTTCGATGAAGGACATCCGTTACAGCCACATCGTCAATCAGCAGTTCGACTACAGCTGCGGTGCGGCGGCGCTTGCGACCCTCCTCAAATTCGGCTACGGCATCGACATTCCGGAGACCGAACTGATCCGCCGGATGATGGTGTTCTCCACGCCTGAAGTGGTGGTCAAGAATGGCTTCTCGATGCTCGACATGAAGAAGTTCGTCGAGACCATCGGCATGCGCGGCCGCGGCTTTCGGGTCACCGTCGACGCACTCCAGCATTTACAGATTCCCGTGATGGTGTTGATGAACATCGACGGGTACGAACACTTCGTGATCGTCAAGCACGCCGAGCAAGGCCGCATCTTCATTGCGGATCCGGCGCTGGGCAATCGCATCGTGATGCAGGAGGACTTCGCGAAGACCTGGAACGGTCTCGTCTTCGCGGTCCTCGGCAAACCCTTCAGGGAGGATTCACCGCTCTTGCAGGACAACGAGTCGCTCGCGCTGAAGCTGCGCGCCAACGCGCTGGCTAACGGCACCGCGGCGACTCCCTTTGTCGAGTACGGCTTGATCAAGGCAGACCTGTTCTGACTCAACCATGAAGCAACAGCTCACTCAGCTCGGGCTCGCAATCTGCACCTTGATGTGCGGCCTGACCAGCAGCGCCCATGCGGCACAAGGCGCCGGCTCGCCACCGGTACCTGAATTTCTCGCCGCTCACGATACCGACGCTGCAGCCCTCAAGGTGCAGATGGTCGGCGACGATGTACTCGCGACCCAGACCGGCAAATACGCCGGCGGCACGATGATTTCCGGCTTCGTGCTGAACGTCATTTCGCAATGGCAGTTGCCCAACGGCGTGACCGCCCTCGCTCAGGGCACGCTGTCGGCGGTACAGAACGCCGTCGGACAGGTCACTACCGCCGTCAATTCGATGGCGAGCGTCACGGGGGGCAGCGGCGGCAATGCAGGTAACACGGGTGCCAACCCGAATGCTCAAGCGGCCGGCGGACAAAACATTTCGGTTAACGGGGTGTCGCAAGTCACCCAGGTCGCGGGCGATAAAAATACGGGTTCCAACTCGGCAGTCATCGATTTCAATAATAACGCCGTGATTCTGGGGGGCGCCGCCAATGTCCCGTCAGCAGCGGCCAGCAATTCGACCGGCTCAGTGAAAGCCGGCATCACGTTCGGCAGCAACGGCATTAGCGTCGCATTACAAACACCGGCTGGGCTCGCCACCCAGACCATCACGCCAGGCAACGGGCAGATCGCCCAGTTACTACAGATTGCAGGCAATAACCAGCAAGTCGCCAACGCATTGCAGTTGAGTTTGCAGACGCAGCAAATGTCAGCCGCGATGATCCGTCAGTTAGGCGTACTACAAGCGCTGCAAAACCGGAGATGACGCGGCGGGCCGCCACCCGCCAACCGTAGGACCAGCAGCAAAGATACGGCAGCGCGCCGCCCGGCAACGGACGGCGTGCAGCCGGAACACCGGGGGAACACAAAATGAATAATTTTTCATCGACCAGAATGCCGCGCACGGCACTGGCGGCCATTCCGGCCGCCGTCCTGCTATTCGCGCTTTCGCAAAGTGCCGGCGCTCAGGCGCTGGTGGGACAATCGGTAGAAGACCGTCTGAACACGTTGATGCGGGTCGTCGACGAGCAGCAGCGGCAGATCCATTCGCTCGAAACGCAAGTCACCAATCTCGAGATGGCGCAACGCGGCCGCGGCATGCCGGGCTACGGTGCGCCGGCCGGCAGCGAAGCGGTGGCCGAACAGCCCGGCGCCGACGGGCTGCCGGTGCCGTTGCCGCCGCTCGCCCAGGTCAATCCGGGCGTCCCGGCGCCAGGCGGCACCACCGGCACCGCCACCGGCGTGCCCGTCAACCCGCCCACGCCCGAGGGCAACAGCGCGGGTGGCCTGCCCGCCGCCACCGACGGCAGCGGCGCGATCGGCACGACCCAGAAAGCCAACGAACCGGTGCGCACGCAAGCCGAAGAAGCCGTCGTGCAGCGCGAACACGCGCCGCTCTTCGACCATAAGCTGACGTTGGACTGGGGCATTAGCGACACCTACTACGATCGCCGCCAGTTGCAGTTGTCGGGCTTCCTCGCGCTCGACGCGATTTTCCTCGGCAACATCAACCTCGGCGAGACCAAGTCGCACCAGGTGATGGCCGATCTCGATACGCGCTACGGTCTGACCGATCGCATGAGTATCGACGTCGACGTGCCGTACATCTACCGGCATAGCAACTTCATTGTCGGCGGCGCGGGCGGCGCGGCGAACACGTTGTCGGACGCGTCGGTGAACGGCAGCAATGTCGGCGACATCAACTTCGGGATCTACTACCAGTTCCTGAAAGAAACCAACAGCCTGCCCGACGTGGTCGGCAGTCTGCGCATCAAGGCCCCGACCGGCACCTCGCCGTTCGGCCAGAAGCTGGTGCAGGTGGACGCCAACAACACCAACCTCGTGGCACCGAACAAGCTGCCCACGGGCACCGGCATGTGGAACGTCACGGCCGGCGTCTCGCTGTTGAAAACCTACGACCCGGTGGTGCTGTTCGGCAGCCTGTCGTACACGTATAACGTCGCCCGTTCGTTCGCGGATATCTCGTCGGTGCAGGGACAAACCGAACCGGCGACGGTCAAGCTCGGCGACGTCGTGCAGTTCGGCGGCGGTGTCGCGCTCGCGTTCTCCGACAAGGACTCGGCCAGCATCTCGTACACGATGGCGCTCGAACCGGAATCGAAGACGCGCGCGCCGGGCGGCTCGTACTCGAAGGTGCCGGGCAGCGAGACCACCGCGGCCGCGCTGAATTTCGGGCTGAACCACGTGGTGAACAAGCACCTGACCATCAACGGTTCGGTCTCGGTCGGCCTGACGCCGGACGCGCCGAACTTCGTGGTCGGCGTGCGCTTTCCCTACACATTCTGATATGCCAACGATACGAGGTCGAACGTGCGTGAATCACCTCATCTGACCAGTGTTGCTCCGGTGGCGGGAACGGGTTCGCATCTGACGCTCGCGCTACCGCAAAAGAGCGCGGCGGCCCGCGCCGTGGACACCTTGCCGCACCTGCCGCCGGCGGTGGCCGCGAACGGCGGCGTGGCGGCGGTGGCCCACATACGGACCGAGCGTCTGCTGCTCTATGTGGCGCGCACCCCGGACGAGACCTTGATCGCGCATCTGAAAAGCCGTGGCTGGAACGTCGCGTCGGCACGCTCCGCACATGAACTCGGCAAGCTGGTGAAGCCCGACGTGGCGTGTGCCGGCATCGTCGATCTGGCGAGCTTTCCGCCGCGCGATCTGGCCGGTCTCGAAGCCAGTCTGCGGCAGCAGCAGGTCGGCTGGATCGCGCTCGCCACGCACGAGCGGTTGAACGATCCGGTCGTGCGGCGACTCGTGCGTCACTACTGTTTCGACTTCGTGAAAATGCCGGTGGCGAATGCCTCGGTCGATTATCTGGTCAGCCACGCGTTCGGCATGGTGACGCTGTGCGAACCGGAAATGCCGCCGCCCAGCAGCGAGTCGGGCGATGAGGAAATGGTCGGCACCTGCGAAGCGATGCAGCAACTGTTTCGCACCATCCGCAAGGTGGCGAACACCGACGCGAGCGTGTTTATCTCCGGCGAATCGGGCACCGGCAAGGAGCTCACCGCGCTGGCGATTCACGAGCGCTCGCCGCGCCGCAAAGCGCCGTTCATCGCGATCAATTGCGGCGCGATTCCGCACCACCTGTTGCAGTCGGAACTGTTCGGCTACGAGCGCGGCGCGTTCACCGGCGCCAATCAGCGCAAGATCGGCCGGGTCGAAGCCGCAGACGGCGGCACCCTGCTGCTCGACGAAATCGGCGATCTGCCGCTCGAAAGCCAGGCGAGCCTGCTGCGCTTCCTGCAGGAAGGCAAGATCGAACGCCTCGGCGGCCGCGAATCGATTCCGATCGACGTGCGGATCATTTCCGCGACTCACATCGATCTGGAAGACGCCATGCGCGAAGGGCGTTTCCGGGCCGACCTGTTTCATCGGCTGTGCGTGCTGCGGGTGGACGAACCGCCGTTGCGCGCGCGCGGCAAGGACATCGAAATTCTCGCGCATCACATCCTGCACAAGTTCAAGACCGACAGCGCGCGCAAGATTCGCGGCTTCACGCCGTCGGCGATCGAAGCGCTCTACAACTACACCTGGCCGGGCAACGTGCGCGAGCTGATCAACCGGGTGCGCCGCGCGATCGTGATGGCGGAGAACAAGCTGATTTCCGCCGACGACCTCGATCTCGCTCACTTCACCGAACAGCAGACCATGACGCTATCGCAAGCACGCGAGGCCGCCGAGAAGCGCGCGATCGAAACGGCGTTGCTGCGCCATCGGCATCGCTTGAACGAGGCGGCGGTGGATCTGAATATTTCGCGCGTCACGCTGTACCGGCTGATGGGACTGCATGGCTTGCGCGAATTGAGCGCCGTGGAAGACAAAGCCGTGCTCGCCGGCGAAGACGCCGCGCAGGAGTGACGGCCTGAGCGAGGGGCGGGTCCACACCCGTGGGCCCGCTTCTGCGCGTCAGGTAGAATCGTCCCGGTTACGTTCCCCTTTCCATTCGATGACGACGCTCACCCTGATCGTCGCTCGCGCCAATAACGGCGTGATCGGCCGCGACAACCAGTTGCCCTGGCGACTTCCCGAAGACCTCGCGTTCTTCAAGCGCACCACCATGGGCGCGCCCATCATCATGGGCCGTAAAACGCATGAATCGATCGGCCGGCCGCTGCCGGGACGCCGCAACATTGTCGTGACACGGGACGCCACGCGCCGCTTTCAGGGCTGCGACGCCGCTACGACGCTTGAAGAAGCGCTTGAGCTCGCCGCCCAGGATCAGGCGCCGGAAGCGTTTCTGATCGGCGGCGCGCAGTTGTACGCGGAAGGATTGCGGCAGGCGGACAAGCTGATCATCACCGAGATTTCCGCAGACTTCGAAGGCGACGCCACGTTCCCCGAGCTCGACGACAGCGAGTGGGAAGAAGTCGCGCATGAAACGCATCGCGCGGATGCACCGAATGACTTCGACTACGCGTTCGTGACTTATAAGCGCACGGGCGCTTGAGGCTACTGCGGCCGGACTCAAACGCATTCGAATAAAAAAACGCCACGCAAGAACTTGCGTGGCGTTTTTGTTTCTGCCTGAGGGGGCTGTGCGTTGCTGCGGCTGCGCGCCTCAACGCGCAGCGACAACCCGCTTACTGCCCAGCGATCGTCATCCGTTCGATCAGCACCGAGCCGGTCTGCTTGGTGCCGCGCGTGATCGTATCCGCGCCGATCGCAACGATATGGTGGAACATCTCCTGCAGCGTGCTCGCCACCGTGATTTCCTCAACCGGGTACTGGATCTTGCCGTTCTCGACCCAGAAGCCCGACGCGCCGCGCGAATAATCGCCCGTCACGTAGTTCACGCCCTGCCCCATCAGTTCGGTCAGCAGCAAGCCGGTGCCGAGCTTCTTCAGCATGGCTTCGAAGTCGTCTTCCGGACGCGTGTTGGAACTCTTCAGCGACAGGTTGTGCGAGCCGCCCGCGTTACCGGTGGTTTGCATGCCGAGCTTGCGCGCCGAGTAGGTGGAGAGGAAATAGCCTTCCACCACGCCGTCTTTCACGACAGACCGCTGTTTGGTGCGCACACCTTCTTCGTCGAACGGCGCGCTGCCCATGGCGCGGGCGACATGCGGATCTTCCACCACCTGCACGTGCGGCGCGAACACCGGCTTGCCGAGGCTGTCGACGAGGAACGACGTCTTGCGATACAGCGCGCCGCCGCTGGTGGCCTGCACGAACGCGCCGAGAATACCGGCGGCAAGCGGCGCTTCGAACAGCACCGGCACCTTGCGGGTGTCGAGGCTACGCGCGCCGATGCGCGACAGCGCGCGTTGCGCCGCGTAACGGCCCACCGCTTCCGGATCGGCCAGATCGCCGGCGTTGCGGGTCGACGTGTACCAGTCGTCGCGCTGCATGTTGCGGCCGCTGCCAGCGATCGGTGCGCACGCAACGTAGTGACGCGAGAACGGATAACCCGCGAGGAAACCGCGCGACGTGGCCAGCACGAATTGCGAGTGCTGCGCCGAGACGCTCGCGCCTTCCGAGTTCTTGATCTGCGGATCGGTCGCGAAGGCGGCGTCTTCCGAGCGGCGGGCGATTTCCACTGCTTCGTCCGCGCTCAGATTCCACGGGTGATACAGATCGAGATCGCGCGGCGCGGTTTCGAGCAGCTCCGCTTCGGCGAGGCCGGCGCAATCGTCTTCCGCCGTGAAGCGCGCGATGTTGTACGCCGCCGCGACCGTGTCCTTCAGCGCCTGCGACGAAAAATCCGAGGTGCTCGCGTTGCCGCGCTTGTTGCCGATGAACACCGTCACGCCGACCATCTTGTCGCGGTTGTGCTCGATCGTCTCGACTTCGCCGCGCCGCACGGAGACGGACAGGCCGTCGCCTTCGGAGATCTCGGTCGCCGCGTCGGTACCGCCGAGCGACTTCGCGTGACGAAGGATGTCCGAGGCGATTTCCTTCAGTTCATCCTGGGTATGCGGAAAAAAGCGCTGCTTGACGTCCATGTCTGCTGCCATTGTCGTTGCCGTCCTGTTCGGGGCCGAGCGGCCCTGTGTGTTCGTACTTGCCACGCATGTGCGTCTGCGTCTGCGTCTGTGTCTGCATTTGCGTCTGCATTTGCGTCGTAACGCATCCCGCGATCATAGCAAGGTCCGCGCCGCCGTACCTGGCATTCGCCGGGCGTCACTTCGACGATGCTTTGGCGGGCGCGCAACCGTGCGAAAGCGTACCGTCAAGGTCATGCGCAATCCGCCTCGGCAGGCGTGGCGCGAACGCTCGCGCGCGCCAGGACGGCCGGTTCGACGGGCGCGGCACGCTACAATATCGGTATGACACGCAAAACCCGCATTCAACCCATCGAATCCGCCGAGCCGGAAATCGACGAGAACGGTTACGACCGTCCCAGCAAGTCCCAGCTCAAGCGCGACATGCATGAGCTGCAGGAACTGGGCATGGCGCTGATCGCCTTGCCGAAAGACGCGCTCAAGCGCATGCCGATGCCCGAAAAGCTCGACGATGCCGTGCGCGAAGCGCGCCGCATCACCGATCACGAAGGCAAGCGCCGCCAGGTGCAATACGTCGGGCGCGTGATGCGCTCGCTGCTGGACGACGAAACCGCCGCGCTGCGCACCGCGCTCGACACCTACAACGGCGTCAACAAGGCGGAAACGGCGAAACTTCACTGGATCGAACGCACCCGCGAAAAACTGCTCGCCGACGACGCCGCGCTGACCGAGTTCATCCGCCAGCACCCGAACGCCGATCCGCAGCAGGGACGCACGCTGATCCGCAATGCTCGCAAGGAAGCGCAGCAGAGCAAACCACCGCGTTACTTCCGCGAACTGTTCAAGTGGATCAAGAACGCCGACGGCCCGTCCGCCGCGACCGATTCCGACGCTGACGACGCCTTGGAAGACGATGATGACGACCACGACGAGTAATCGGTCGGACAAGGCGGGACAAGTGGAGCGTGCGACGCGGCAGCATGCGGACGAGATCGTGATCGGCCTCGTGTCGATCAGCGACCGCGCGTCCACTGGCGTCTACGAAGACAAAGGTATTCCGGCGCTGCAGGAATGGCTCGGCGCGGCGCTGAGTTCGCCGTGGCAGATCGTCACGCGCCTGATTCAGGACGACGCGGCCACCATTTCAGCCACGCTGATCGAACTGGTCGACGAAGTGGGCTGCGATCTGGTGCTGACCACCGGCGGCACCGGTCCGTCGCGCCGCGACGTGACACCGGAAGCGACACTCGCGGTCGCCACCAAGGAAATGCCGGGTTTCGGCGAGCAGATGCGGCAGATCAGCCTGAATTTCGTGCCGACGGCGATTCTGTCGCGCCAGGTGGCGGTGATTCGCGAAACGGCGGAGCACGCGGCGCTGATCATCAATCTGCCGGGTCAGCCGAAGTCGATCAAGGAAACGCTGGAAGGTTTGCGCGATGCGGATGCAGGCGGCGGAAGCGGTGCGGTGAAGGTGCCGGGTATTTTTGCCGCGGTGCCGTATTGCATCGATCTGATCGGCGGTCCGTATGTGGAAACCCATTCCGACGTGGTGAAGGCGTTCCGGCCGAAAAACGCGTTGCGGGCGCCGAAGCAAGGGTAAAGGTGGGCCTGGATCCCGCCTCAGCCTTAGGTCGATGCCCGGTTTTGCGCACTCAAGCCGAAGCTTGAGCTTAATCGCGTAGGTCTGAGCCAGTACGAGTCAAGCGCAGTCAACGAACTGCGCCCTCTCCTTCCGGAAGCGGAAGCATGCGCGGGCGCAGCGAAAAGCCCGCCCGTTATTCCCCAGCGCCCGCCGCATCCGCCGACGCCGGAATCAGGAAGTGCTCGCGGTAGTACTTCAGCTCGTCGATCGACTCGTGAATATCGGCCAGCGCCGTATGCATGGCGCGCTTCTGGAAACCCTTGTAGATAGCCGGCTGCCAGCGGCGGCACAATTCCTTCAGCGTGCTGACGTCGAGATTGCGGTAATGGAAGAAGCGCTCCAGATCCGGCATCCAGCGCGCCATGAAGCGGCGATCCTGGCAGATCGAGTTGCCGCACATCGGCGATTTGCCCGGCGGCACATAAGCGCCCAGGAACTCGCGAATCTGCTCGGTGGCGTCGGCTTCGCTGACCGTGGAAGCCTTCACACGGTCGATCAGGCCCGAGCGGCCATGCGTGTTCTGATTCCACTGATCCATCCTGGCGAGCGTCTCGTCGCTCTGATGAATCGCCAGCACCGGACCTTCGACCAGGCGGTCGAGCGTCGAATTCGTCACCACCACCGCGATTTCGATGATGCGGTCGGAATCGGGCTCGAGCCCGGTCATTTCCATGTCCAGCCAGACGAGATTCATGTCGCTACGCACGAGCGGCTGGTCGGTGGATGCGAGGATGTCAGTCATGAAGGGCAACCTTGATGGCCAGACAGACGGCGTGCAACCCGCGCGCCTGCCACGGCGAATGTTCGTTTGAGATTGGTTTGAAGCGTTTGGGCCAGTTTGGCCCGCGTTTGGCCTTATGCCCCGCCGCGAGGCGGGAAGAAACATATAATTCTCGCATAGATACCACGGAATCCCCGGATGCCTACCCTGTACTTCACCGTTCTGTTCGTCGTCGCCGTCGTGGCGATGGTCGGCACCAAACTGTGGCTCGCGTCGCGGCAGATCCGCTTCGTCGCCGGCCATCGCGAGCAGGTGCCGAGCCAGTTTGCCGGCACCATCGCCCTCACCGCGCATCAGCGCGCTGCCGACTACACCGTCGAGCGTACTCGCCTCACCATGATCGAGATCGTCGTCAGCGCCGCCGTGCTGGTCGGCCTCACGCTGCTCGGCGGCGTGCAGGCGCTCGATCTGGCGATCTCCGACTGGCTCGGCCGCAGCTACACCGGCCAGATCGCTTTGGTCGCGGCGGTGATCGCGATCACCAGCGTGATCGATCTGCCGTTCGACTACTACCGGCAGTTCGTGGTCGAACAGCGCTTCGGCTTCAACCGCATGAGCAAGGGCATTTTCTTCGTCGACCGTCTGAAGGGCGTGCTGCTCGGCGCCGCGTTCGGCCTGCCGCTGCTGTTCGTCGTGCTGTGGCTGATGAACCAGGCCGGCAGCCTGTGGTGGCTGTGGACCTGGGTCGTGTGGGTGGCGTTCCAGATGCTCGTGCTGGTGCTGTATCCGTCGTTTATCGCGCCGCTCTTCAACAAGTTCGAACCGCTCAAGGACGAAGCGCTGAAAAGCCGGATCGAAGCGTTGATGCAGCGCTGCGGTTTCGCCGCCAAGGGCCTGTTCGTGATGGACGGCAGCCGCCGCTCCGCGCACGGCAATGCGTACTTCACCGGCTTCGGCGCGGCCAAGCGCATCGTGTTCTTCGACACGCTGCTCGCGCGTCTGTCGGGCAACGAGATCGAAGCCGTGCTCGCGCACGAACTCGGCCACTTCAAGCGCCGTCATGTGATCAAGCGGATGCTCGTCACGTTTGTGATCAGTCTCGCGATGCTCGCCCTGCTAGGCTGGCTCTCCCAATGCGTGTGGTTCTACGAAGGCCTGGGCGTGCGGCCGTCGCTGATCGGCGGCAATAGCGGTCTGGCGCTGGTGCTGTTCTTCCTCGCGCTGCCGGTGTTCCTGTTCTTCGTCACGCCGCTCGGCAGCCTCAGCTCGCGCAAGCACGAGTTCGAAGCGGACGCGTTCGCCGCGACCCAAACCGATGCGCAAGATCTCGTCAACGCGCTCGTCAAGCTGTATGAGGACAACGCGTCGACGCTGACGCCCGATCCGCTCTACACCGCGTTCTATTACTCGCATCCGCCGGCGTCGCAGCGGATCGACCGACTGTTGCGTCACGCATGAGCGGCCGCTCCCCGAAGGCCAAGCAAGCCCCGTCCGCCACGCGCGTAGGCGGCCTCGTGATCGCCGCGCATGGCCGTCACTACCTGGTTGCGCCGGAAGACGGCGGCCCGATGCTCCAGTGCTTCCCGCGCGGCAAGCGCAGCGAAGTCGCGGTGGGCGATCGCGTGCTTTACGAAATGACCTCGGCCGATCAAGGCGTGATCGTCGAGATCGGCGAACGGCGCAATCTGCTGTATCGCTCGGATCAGTACAAGTCGAAACTCTTTGCGGCGAATCTCGATCAACTGCTGATCGTGCTCGCCACCGAACCGCGCTTCAGCGAAGACCTGCTCGGGCGCGCGCTGGTCGCGGCCGAAGCGAACGAGTTGAAGCCGCTGATCGTGCTGAACAAGACCGATGTGACTGCCGAACTCGAGGGCGCGCGCAAGCGGCTCGAATCGTATCGGGCGCTCGACTACACGGTCGTGGAAGTGTCGATCCGGACGCAGCCCGAGGCGGCCCTCGCTGTCTTGACCGAACATCTGCAGGGGCATTCCACCTTGCTGCTCGGCCAGTCCGGCATGGGCAAATCCACGCTGGTGAATCTGCTGATTCCGGACGCCGAAGTCGCCACGCGCGAAATCTCGACCGCGTTGAACAGCGGCCGTCATACCACGACGTTCACGCGGCTTTATCCGTTGCCGGATCTCGGTGGCAGCGGCAAGCGCGGTGTGTTGATCGACTCGCCGGGCTTCCAGGAATTCGGTTTGCATCATCTGACCGAAGGCCGGCTCGAACGTGCGTTCCCCGAGTTCAGGCCGCTGCTGGCGAACTGCCGGTTCTATAACTGCCATCATTTGCAGGAACCGGGCTGCGCGATTCTCGAAGCGGTCGCCGACGGCAGCATCCGCCACGAACGGCATGCGCTGTACGCGCAACTCGTGCACGAAGCCAGTCAGATCGTGCGCTGACATGAGGCTGATGCGCGCGCCGAATCTGATCATCGGACAGCACTGGGTGAATCTGCTCGAGACTGCGGGTATTCGTTGCGAGTTGCACAACCGGTATCTGAACGGCGCGCTCGGGGATATTCCGGCGGATCAGTGCGCGCCTGAATTGTGGCTTGTGGATGAGCGCGACGAAGCGATGGCGCGGCGGTTGATCGAGGCGGCGTCGCGGGGGCCGGCGGTGGGGTCGCCTTCGTGGCGGTGCCATGCGTGCGCTGAAATGCTCGAGGCGCAGTTTACGGTGTGCTGGCAGTGTGGGACGGCGCGGGATCCGTTGGATGGGTGAATGAATGAGTGAATAAAAAAACCGGGCGATTGCCCGGTTTTTTTATGCTCCACGCTCTACGTGACGCTGGAGTCGCCTTGCGTGACCTTGCTTGGGTGTTAAGCCAACCACACCGCGATTGTCAGCATCAACAACAGAATCATCCACAGCACCACCGCACGCCACACCAGCCCCACCGCCGATTGCAACGTGCGCGGCGTGCAGTCGTCGCCGACCTGCATCGGACCGCCGTCACCGGTGGTCAGCGCGTCGAGGCTGGAGGGTTCCGCCAACGGCCCGCTCAACCGCGCGCCCAACGCACCGCTGCCCGCCGCGAGCAAGACGCCGTCGTTAGCATCCGGCCACTGACGCGCATGGTTGCGCCATGCATAAATCGCGTCTTCGAAATTGCCGACAATCGCAAAGCCCAGCGACGTCAGTCGCGCCGGCAACCAGTCGATCACGAAAAACGCACGCTGCGCGAAGCTCGAAAACGCGGCGGTCCGATCGTCGACCGGCCGCGCCCACGTGCGCGCCAGATATTCGGCGATGCGATACAGCACCGCGCCCGCCGGGCCGACCGGAATCAGGAACCAGAAGAACACGCCGAACACGTGACGATGTGACGCCACCACCGCATGAATCAGCGTGTGACGCACGATTTCGCTGACGGGCATGTCCACGGTATCGAGCCCGGTCCATTCATTCAGGATTTCACGCGCGCGCGGCACGTCGTCGTTATTCAACGCGAGGTGGATGTCGGTGAAGTAATGGCTGAACTGCCGGAAGCCGAGCGTGAAGTACAGCACCGCGACGTTCCACAGGAACGCGAGCGCAAAGTGAATGTGATAGAGCACGTAGTAGACGAGCGCGACGGCCAGCGTCCACGGCACCACCACCACGAGCCAGGCGAGCAAGCCATGCCTGGGCTTGCCGGCATCGAATCCGTGCGCCGCCGACTCCGCATGGTATTGAAGCAGCGCGGACACCGGATTGTTCGGCGACAGCGCGCGCACCTGTTCAATGATCAGAGCCAGCAATACGGAGAAAAAAGTCATGCGATGCGCCGTGCTTTTCGAGTTTTTACGATTGATTTATAACGATAGCACAGGGTCGGATGCCACTGAGCGAGGACGTTGACAAACACCCAACAAGTGCACAACCCGCGGCGATTCAAGCCGCAAGAAAGCGATAAAAATTGCGCAGCATGGCCGCCGTCGCGCCCCAGATGAAATGGTGGCCACCAACCGGATTGCCGCTCTCGTCACCCGCCTCCGTCTCCGCCGACGCCGCACGCGGGTACGGCATCGCGAAGAAACGGCGCTCGCCGCCTTCGTAGCGAAAGATACGCTCTTCGTGATTCGCGGGGTCCATCAGAAAAGCGAGCGGCACCTCGAAGACTTCGGCGACTTCGAGCGCATCCGCTTTCAACGCGAACGGCGGATGCACCAGACCAATGACCGGTGTCACGCGAAATCCGGTGCCCGTCAGATAGTCGGGCAACGCACCGAGAATTTCAACACGCGACGGCGCAAGACCCACCTCTTCCTGCGCTTCGCGCAGTGCAGTGGCGGTGGCGTCGGCATCGAAAGGTTCGTGACGGCCGCCCGGGAAACTCACCTGGCCGGCGTGGTCGTTCAGATGGTCGGCACGTTGGGTCAACAACACGGTGAGGCCGTGCTCGCGAACCACTAGCGGCACCAGCACCGCGGCAACACGGGGATCGACGTGCGTATCGCGCCAGGGCGCTTCGATGATCGGCTCGGGCGCCCACGAAAGACGCTGCTCGAACCGTGCGCGCAAACCATCGGGCGTGAGACGCCCGCCGGCCACCGGCGGCAGATCGGCGCCTGTTGCGACAACAGGCAAGGTTTCGGGCTCAAAGACGGGGCGGATCAACGGGTCTCTCGAATAGGCGGAAGGGGACGTGCCGCTATTTTGACCTGGCAAACAAAAAAGCACCCGCGAGGGGTGCTTTTTCTTACAGCATTTACGCTTGGGAAGCAGCGCGGTCTTTCGAGACCAGCTTTTCCTTGATCCGGGCCGACTTGCCCGAACGGTCGCGCAGGTAGTACAGCTTCGCGCGACGCACGTCGCCACGACGCTTCACAACGATGCTTGCCAGCAGCGGCGAGTACGTCTGGAACGTACGCTCGACGCCTTCGCCCGACGAAATCTTACGGACGATGAACGACGAATTCAGACCACGGTTACGCTTGGCGATCACGACGCCTTCGTAAGCCTGAACACGCTTACGCGTACCTTCAACCACGTTCACGCTGACGATCACCGTATCGCCGGGGGCGAATGCGGGGATAGTCTTCTCGCCGAGGGCGCGGCCAATTTCTTCCTGCTCGAGTATTGCAATCAGATTCATCACTGACTCCTAGGTCCATCTTGTCGGCGTTCGTACCTGCTTTGCGCCAAGTTGCCTTGTTACGCTCCGCTACGGCCCCGATAGAGGATGGGTTCACATCTGGCGCCGTACACGCATGTGCGGCGCCGCCTGGTGTCCGCTCGAAAGACCGCAGGCTTTACGCCTTCGACTCTTCCTTCGCGAGACTCGTAAGCCATGCCTCGTCGGCACGGCTCAACATCTTGTTCTTTCTGGCCTTCACGATCAGATCGGGCCGCTTGTTCCGCGTGTTGCGCAACGCTTCACGCCGACGCCACGCCTCGATTTCCGCATGATGGCCGCCGAGCAGCACATCGGGTACACGCGCGCCGTCATATTCTTCGGGACGCGTGTAATGCGGACAATCCAGCAGCACATCGACGAAACTGTCCTGCACCGCCGACTGCGAGTCGTTCAGCACGCCGGGCAACTGACGCACCACGGCATCCATCAACGCCATGGCGGGCAATTCACCGCCAGACAGCACGAAGTCGCCAAGGCTGACCTCTTCGTCGACGACACGGTCGAGCAAACGCTGGTCGATCGCTTCGTAACGGCCGCACAACAGGATCAGACCGGGCTCTGCAGCGAACTGCATGACACGGTCGTGATTCAGCGTAGCGCCTTGCGGTGACATCATCACGACACGCGGAGCGCCAATACCCTGCTCCGCCTGCGCCGCTTTCGCCGCGCCGATCGCGTCTTCGAGCGGTTTGGCCAGCATAACCATGCCGGGTCCACCGCCGTATGGGCGATGGTCGATCGTGCGGTAGTTGTCGGTCGTGAAATCGCGCGGATTCCACGTACGCAACCCGTAGCGCTCCTGCTTGGCCGCCCGGCTGGTGATACCCCAGTCGGTCAGCGCGCGAAACATGTCGGGAAAGAGCGTGACGACATCGAACTGCATCGCTCTCTCCGTTCAGCGAATGATTTAGTAATCAGCTTCCCAGTCGACGGTAATCAGCCTGGCCGTCTGGTCCACTGTTTTGACAAAGACGCCAACGAACGGGATCAAACGCTCGCCGGTAACCGGCTTGCCGCTTTTGTCGGTAGCCGGATATTCGATACGCAACACCGAGTGCGCACCGTTGTCGATCATGTCTGCAACCTTGCCGAGATGGACCCCGGCAACGTTCACCACATCCAGGCCGAGCAGGTCGACCCAGTAGAATTCGTCGGCTTCGAGAGCCGGAAATTCGCTGCGGCTGATATAGATACGCGTACCGCGCATTGCCAGCGCCACGTCACGATCAGCGACGCCACCCAGTTGGGCAACCACACTGTCGCTGTGCGTTTTCGCCTGCAACGACGGCGCCGACTTGCGCTCATGGCCTTGCATCAGCCACCAGCGCTTCGCGCTCAGCAAAGCGTCGCCGCCATGCCCGGCATCCGCGTGAGCGGCTACCTTGACCCAGCCTTTAAGGCCGTAAGCATCGACGATTTTGCCGACCTCGACCAAATCGGCCGGCCAGCTTTCCGCCGTTTCCGGGCGCATTTCTGCAGCACCAGAAGCAACGGGTACGACATCGGCTTTCGCCTTGCCCTCGGCTTTTTCGACCGGCTTGCGGACGAATGCACCGAACGGCGCCTGATCAGACGTCTTGGCGCGCGAAGTGGCCTTGGCGCGACCTGAACTGCCGGAATCACGCTCAGACATGATTGAACCTCGCTGCTAACTTCGACGCCTGTTTCAGCAAAACACTTTGCGCATCGGACTGCTCACGCAGACTGCGCGAGCCGCCGGCCGAACCGACGACGACACACATGCTAGCTACCATTAAGCAGCCGGCTGCGCCTTTTGCGCTTCTTTCACGAGACGCTCGACGGTCGGCGACAGTTGCGCGCCAACACCTTGCCAGTACGTCAGGCGATCTTGAGCGATACGCAGCGACTCACCCTTCGTAGCGACCGGGTTGTAGAAACCAACGCGTTCGATGAAGCGGCCGTCACGACGGTTACGCGAATCGGTTGCGACGATGTTGTAGAACGGGCGCTTCTTGGAGCCGCCACGAGCCAAGCGGATGATGACCATACTAGAATCCTTGAAAACCGGGGTTCGGAACGACTGAAACACGCGATTATAGCGGGAAACCGACGCCATAACAAACACTTACGGGGATAAACTGAGGAACGAGGTTGCGCCGCCCATCCTGAAACGGGCCTCGGACCCCGCCGAAACGCCCGAATTACCTGACGGAGCGCCTGTGAAACTCCTGCCGCCGATTGCGTTTTTGCCCGCCTTTTTTGCCGTTCGCGTGTGGTTTGCCGGTTTGCTGGCGCGCGCCTTACGTTGTCGAAGCACCGTGCACGCCGTTGCGGGCGTGTTGCTCGCTGGACAGACCCTCGGCGCCCTCGCCGCGTTGCCGGTCGAACGGATAAAACTGCCGCCGGGCTTCCGCATCGAGGTGCTGTCGGACGCGGTGCCCAGCGCGCGGGCCATGGCGTTCTCGCCGCAAGGCGTTCTCTATATAGGCAGCCTCGACGGTCACGTCTACGCGCTCGAATTGCAGAATGGCCACGTGACAGCCCGGCATGTCATCGCTTCGGGCCTGGAAATGCCGGCGGGCGTGGCCTGGCGGGACGGTGCGCTGTATGTGTCCGCGGTGTCGAAAATCTTGCGCTACGACGCGATCGACAGTCATCTGAACGATCCGCCCAAGCCGGTGGTGATTACCGACTCCCTGCCTACGGAAACGCATCACGGCTGGAAATTCATCGCGTTCGGCCCGGACGGCAAGCTGTATGTACCGCAGGGCGCGCCCTGCAATGTGTGCCTGAAGGATCGCGACCGGTACGGGTTGATCGGCCGGATGGACCCGGACGGCAGCCATTACGAGGTCATCGCGCGCGGCATCCGCAATTCGGTCGGTTTCGCATGGCATCCGGCGACGCATGAACTGTGGTTCACCGACAACGGTCGCGACCTGTTGGGCGACGACGTCCCGGACGACAAGCTGAACCGCGCGCCGCGAGTCGGCATGGACTTCGGCTTTCCTTACTGCCATGGCGGCGACACACCCGATCCCGAATTCGGCAAGGACCATCCGTGCAGCGCGTTCACCCCGCCGGTGGTCAAACTAGGCGCTCACGTCGCCTCGCTCGGCATGCGCTTTTATAACGGTTCGATGTTTCCCGCCGCGTATCGGGACAATATTTTCATTGCCGAGCACGGTTCGTGGAATCGCAGCAGGAAGGTCGGTTACCGCGTTGTGCGGGTGATCACCGACCCGGACGGCCGCAACGCTCACCAGGAAGTCTTTGCCGAAGGCTGGCTGCAGCCCGGCGAAGCGGTCTGGGGCCGCCCGGCCGACGTGTTGCCGATGCCCGACGGCTCGCTTCTGATCAGCGACGATTACGCCGGCGCGGTCTATCGCGTGATTTATTCAGGGCCGGCGTCCTGAAACGTGCGCCGCCACCGGGCGGGCGTAGAATGCGCGTCGGTCTGCGCCCTTCGGCGCGCCGCATCTTTCGACCGCCTGCTACTGCACGCTACTGCTCGCTACCGTCCGCCACTCTAACCTCGCCTACATGTCCACCCTTGCTTCGGCTTCCCCGCGCTTCAGATCCAAGACGATTACCGCCGCGCTGGCCTTCTTCTTCGGCAGTCTCGGCGCCCACCGCTTCTATCTTTACGGCACGCGCGACATTTACGGCTGGGCGCACCTGATCGGCACGCTGATCGGCATTCCGGGCGCCATGCTGGTGGTAGCCAGCGAGCGGGCCTCGATGCTCGGTTGGGTACTGGCATTTTTCGGCGCCGTTTCGCTGCTCTCCGCGTTTCTCGCCGCGATCGTCTACGGGCTGCGGCCGGATGAAAAGTGGGACGCGCAATTCAATGCGCAAACCCAGCGCCAAAGCCGCTCCGGTTGGACGGTGATCTTTATCGTGATCTTTTCGCTATTGATCGGCGCATTTTTGCTGATGACCGGTCTCGCCATCTCTTTCCAGACCTATTTCGAAGGTCAGGTGCAAGCGGCCAAGGCGCTGTCCCAGTAACCACCCTTCGGTTGCGCGCGGCGCTAAAAAAGATCCAGTTGAGGATTGGCCCGCGCTGGCGGCTCGGCCCGCGTCGGCGTGACCTGCCGGAAGTGCGACATATCCAGAATGCCGTGATCGCGCCGGTTTAATCCCAGGCGGCGCACGGCCTTATGGAATCGCTGCTTGAGCAGGTCCGCCCACAAACCTTCGCCCTTCATGCGAGTGGCGAAATTCGCGTCGTAATCCTTGCCGCCGCGCATATCGCGCACTCGACTCATAACCCTGTCCGCGCGATCGGGGAAATGCGCCGCGAGCCAGTCTTTAAATAGCGGCGCGACCTCCCACGGCAGACGCAACACGATATAGCTCGCGTTGCTTGCGCCCGCTTCCGCACAGGCCTCCAGCACACGCTCCATGTCCGGCTCCGTGACGAACGGAATGACCGGCGCAATGCTCACGCCGACCGGAATCCCCGCCTCGCTCAACGTGCGGATGGCGCGCAGCCGCCGCGACGGCGTGGCCGCGCGAGGTTCGAGCGTGCGCGCGATCTCCGAGTCCAGCGTGGTGATGGTAATAGCGGCCATGAATTGACCGCGCGCCGCCATGGGCGCAAGCAGATCGATATCGCGTTCGATCAGCGACGATTTGGTGATCGCCGCGAACGGATGGTTGCGCTCGCTCAGCACCTCGATAACCCGGCGCGTGATGCGCAAGTCACGCTCGACGGGCTGCCACGCGTCGGTATTCACGCCGAGCGCGATCGGCTCCGGCACGTAAGACTTCTTCGACAATTCCCGTTCGAGCAGTTCCGGCGCGTTGATCTTCGCGTAGATCCGGCTCTCGAAATCGAGCCCCGGCGACAAACCCAAATAACTATGCGTAGGCCGCGCGAAACAGTAGATGCAGCCATGCTCGCAACCGCGATACGGGTTCAGCGACACGCTGAACGGAATATCCGGCGACGCATTGCGTGTGAGGATGGTTTTAGCCCGCTCCTCGAACACCTGCGTGCGCAAGACTTTGAGCTCGCCTTCGTCGTCTTCTTCCGGGACCGAAACCGCTAGCCAGCCGTCGTCGACCGCTTCGCGCTGGTCGACTTCGTAGCGGCCTTGCAGATTCGTCACCGCGCCGCGCCCTTTGCGGGGCGTCGGTGGGGCGACCGGAAATTCAGGAACGGAGTCGAAGTCGGGATCGGATTGGGTCACGGCTGAAGAGCACGCAGAACGCAGGGCGGGTCAAAACAAAAAAAGGCGCAAAACACCTGTATAAATATACAGTGTTTACGCCGTTTGTCGAGTCCCGCCAAGCCGTGAAGCACCGCCTAAACCGCCGGCTAATCCCCCACCGCGATCGTCAGTGTTTCCTTGATCTCTTCCATCACCACGTAGCTCTTCGACTGCACGGCGCCGGGCAACTGCAACAGGATGTCCCCCAGCAGTTTCCGGTAATCGGCCATCTCGCCGATACGCGCCTTGATCAGATAGTCGAAATCGCCCGACACCAGATGGCACTCCAGCACCTCGGGGATCTTCTGCACCTCGCGGCGGAACTGGTCGAACATGTTGCCGCTTTTGTGATCCAGCGTGATCTCGACGAACACCAACAGCGCCGCGCCCAGTTCAGCCGGATTCACGCGCGCGTGATAGCCGGTGATCACGCCGTCGCGCTCCATCCGCTTGACCCGCTCGATGCAAGGCGTGACCGACAGTCCAACCTGCTCGGCGAGGTCTTTCATGGCCATCCGGCCGTCCTGTTGCAGCAGGCGCAGGATCTTGTGATCGAGTTTGTCGAGGGACCGGACCGGTTGGCGCTGTGTACGCATGGTGTATTTGCTGAAAATCTTGAAAATACAATAACAAAACCTACCTGACTGTTAATAGTATAGCGGTTAACACTGGGCGACTCGCGTTGCACCTCGTGAATCGAATGAATGCCAACGAATCGACGCACGCGGCACCCATCCAACCTCTATTGAACAGTCGGAGCAGTTATGCGAGTCGTCGTTTTGGGCAGTGGCGTCGTCGGGGTGACGAGCGCGTATTACCTGGCGCGCGCGGGTCACGAAGTGACCGTGATCGATCGCGAAGCCGGCCCGGCGCTCGAAACCAGCTTTGCCAACGCCGGCCAGATCTCGCCGGGCTACGCGTCGCCGTGGGCCGCGCCGGGCGTGCCGCTGAAGGCCGTCAAGTGGATGTTCCAGAAGCACGCGCCGCTGGCGATCCGCCTCGACGGCACGCAATTCCAGTTGCAATGGATGTGGCAGATGCTGCAGAACTGCACGTCGTCGCGTTATGCGGTGAACAAGGGCCGCATGGTGCGCCTCGCCGAATACAGCCGCGACTGCCTGCAGGCGCTGCGCGCCGAAACAGGCATTCAGTACGAAGGCCGCACCGGCGGCACGCTGCAGGTGTTCCGTACGCAGCAGCAGTTCGACGGCGCCGCGAAAGACATCGCCGTGCTGCAGGAAGCCAACGTGCCGTATGAACTGCTGTCGGCGGCCGAACTCGCGCAAGCCGAGCCGGCGCTCGCCGCCGTGTCGCACAAACTGACCGGCGGCCTGCGCCTGCCGGGCGACGAAACCGGCGACTGCCAGATGTTCACCACGCGCCTCGCCGCGCTGGCCGAGCAACTGGGCGTCAAATTCCGCTACAACACGCCGATCGACGCACTCGCCATGGCGGGCGACCGCATTGCCGGCGTGCAATGCGGCAGTGAACTGGTGCGCGCGGATTCGTTCGTCGTCGCGCTGGGTTCGTACTCGACCAAATTCCTGTCCGGCCTCGTGAAGATTCCGGTCTACCCGCTCAAGGGTTATTCGATCACCGCGCCGATCGTCAACGCAGCGGCTGCGCCGATCTCCACCGTGCTCGACGAAACCTACAAGATCGCGATCACGCGTTTCGACGACCGGATTCGCGTGGGCGGCATGGCCGAGATCGTCGGCTTCGACAAATCGCTGCGTCAGGCGCGTCGCGAAACGCTGGAACTGTGCGTGAACGATCTGTTCCCGGGCGGCGGCGACACGTCGAAGGCAAGCTTCTGGACCGGCCTGCGCCCCATGACGCCGGACGGCACGCCGATCGTCGGCCGTACGCCGGTGCCGAATCTGTTCCTGAACACGGGTCACGGCACGCTGGGCTGGACCATGTCGTGCGGCTCGGGCCAGTTGCTGGCCGACGTGATGTCGGGTAAGCAACCGGTCATCAAGGCGGACGATCTGTCGGTGCATCGCTATCTGGGCGAGACCGCCGGTGCGCATCGTCCGGCTTATGCCTAAGGTTTAACCACGCTTCGCGAGAGCGGTTGCGCTGGCGGGTCGTTGGACTTTGCCTGCGCGAAAAAAAGCGCCCCTCGGGGCGCTTTTTTCATGCCGACGCGTTATGCGTTGTCAAACCACGTCAGAACTGATCGTCCGACAAAGCCAGCACGCTCTCGCCGCCCTTCGCGCTGACAATCGACGCCTCGAACGCCGACGCCAGCGGCAACACATGCTCCGCGTAGAACTGCGCGGTCGCGATCTTCGCACCGTAAAACGCCGGATCTTCGTCGCGCTTCTGAGTGGCCGCCAGCAACGCACGCGCCATCTGCCAGCCGCCCAGCACCACGCCCGCCAGTTTCAGATACGGCACGCTGCCGGCAAACACCGCGTTCGGATCGGCCTTGGTATTGGCCAGCACGTAGTCCACCGCCGAGCTCAACGCGTCGTGGCCTTGCGCCAGATACTTCTTCATCGAGTCGAACGCCGGGCCCTGTTGCGCGCCGAGCGCTTCGACCGTGCGCGCCACGTCGGCGAGCAGCGACTTCGCAACCTTGCCGCCGTCGCGCAGGGTTTTGCGGCCGATCAGGTCGTTCGCCTGAATCGCGGTCGTGCCTTCGTAGATCGGCAGAATGCGCGCGTCGCGGTAGTACTGCGCCGCGCCGGTTTCTTCGATAAAGCCCATGCCGCCATGCACCTGCACGCCGAGGCTCGTCACGTCGATGGAAAGCTCCGTGCTCCAGCCCTTCACGATCGGCACGAGGAATTCGTAAATCGCCTGATGCTCGGCACGCGTCGCTTCGTCAGGATGACGATGCGCGATGTCGCAATGCCCTGCCGCCACATAAGCCAGCGCGCGCGAGGCTTCGGTGAGGCCGCGCATCGTCGCGAGCATGCGGCGCACGTCCGGATGCTGGATGATCGCGACCGACTGCTTCGCGGAGCCATCCACCGGACGGCTCTGCACGCGATCTTTCGCATACGCGACCGCCTTCTGATACGCGCGATCCGACACGCCCACGCCCTGCATGCCAACCGCGAAACGCGCCGCGTTCATCATGATGAACATGTACTCGAGGCCGCGATTTTCTTCGCCGATCAGATGCCCGATCGCGCCGCCGTGATCGCCGAATTGCAGCACCGCGGTCGGGCTCGCCTTGATGCCGAGCTTGTGTTCGATCGACACACAATGCACGTCGTTGCGCTCGCCGAGCGAACCGTCTTCATTGACGAGAAACTTCGGCACGATAAAGAGCGAGATACCCTTCACGCCTTCCGGCGCATTTGGCGTGCGCGCCAGCACGAGATGGGCGATGTTCTTCGCCATATCGTGCTCGCCCCACGTGATGAAAATCTTCGTGCCGAACACCTTGAAAGAACCGTCGCCCTGCGGCTCGGCGCGCGTGCGCACGAGCGCCAGGTCGGAACCGGCTTGCGGCTCGGTCAGGTTCATCGTGCCGGTCCATTCGCCGGAAATCAGCTTGGGCACGTAGGTTTGTTTTTGCGCTTCGGTGCCGGCGGTGAGCAGCGCTTCGATCGCGCCGTCGGTCAGCAGCGGGCAGAGCGCGAACGACAGATTCGACGCATTGAGCATCTCGATGCAAGGCGTGGCGATCAGCTTCGGCAGCCCCTGGCCTTCGTATTCAACCGGATGCTGCAAACCTTGCCAGCCGCCTTCTCCGAACTGGCGAAACGCCTCCTTGAAGCCGGGCGTCGCGGTGACCACGCCGTCTTTCCAGCTGCTCGGATTGCGATCGCCTTCGACGTTCAGCGGCGCCAGCACTTCGCCGCACAGTTTCGCCGACTCGTCGAGCACGGCCTGGGCCGTCTCGAAGTTAGCGTCTTCGAAGCCCGGCAGCGTCGCGATTTCGTCGAGACCGGCCAGTTCTTTCATCACGAACAGCATGTCCTTGATGGGCGCCGTATAGCTCATTTCAGTTCTCCTCCTGTCTTCGATATAAAAAGGGCGCTGGACTTGATCGGTCCCGCGCCCTTCGCTGTTGCTGCCAGACGCCTTGCAGACGGCGCTGCGGCGTTTAGCCGAGTTCGCTCACGAGCTCCGGCACGACCGTGAACAGATCGCCCACCAGACCGTAATCGGCGACGCTGAAAATCGGCGCTTCCGGGTCTTTGTTGATCGCGACGATGACCTTCGAGTCTTTCATGCCGGCCAGATGCTGGATCGCACCCGAGATGCCGACCGCCACGTACAGTTGCGGCGCGACGATCTTGCCGGTCTGGCCGACCTGATAGTCGTTCGGCACGAAGCCCGCGTCGACCGCTGCGCGCGATGCGCCGAGCGCTGCGTTCAGCTTGTCGGCCAGCGGTTCGAGCACCTTGGTGTAGTTCTCGCCGTTGCCCAGACCGCGGCCACCCGAGACAATGATCTTCGCCGACGTCAGTTCCGGACGGTCCAGCTTCGTCACTTCACGGCTCACGAACTGCGAGATGCCGCTGTCTGCCGCTGCGTCGATCTTCTCGACCGCTGCGCTGCCGCCTTCGGCTGCGACCGGATCGAAACCGGTCGAGCGCACCGTGACGACCTTGATCGGGTCAGCCGATTGCACCGTGGCGATCGCGTTGCCGGCGTAGATCGGGCGCTCGAACGTGTCGGCCGAGTCAACTGCCGTGATGTCGCTGATCTGCGCGACGTCGAGCTTTGCGGCGATACGCGGCGCAACGTTCTTGCCGTACGCGGTGGCGGGCGCCAGGATGTGCGTGTAGTTCTTCGCGATGGTCAGCACCGTCGCTTCGACGTTTTCCGCGAGACCCGCTTCGAGTTGCGGTGCGTCGGCGAGCAGCACTTTGCTGACGCCAGCGATCTTCGCTGCCGCATCCGCTGCTGCTTGCGCGTTGTGACCCGCCACCAGCACGTGAATATCACCGCCGATCTTCTGCGCGGCGGCAATCGTGTTCAGCGTCGCGGCTTTAATCGACGCGCCGTCGTGTTCTGCAATAACCAGATTCGTCATTTCGTCTGTCTCCGCGTTTCTCTTAAAGCACCTTGGCTTCAGTCTTCAGCTTCTCGACCAGCGTCTTCACGTCCGGCACCTTCACACCGGCAGAACGCTTGGGCGGCTCGACGACTTTCAGCGTCTTCAGGCGCGGCGACACATCAACGCCGAGGTCTTCCGGCTTGATCGTTTCCAGCGGCTTTTTCTTCGCCTTCATGATGTTCGGCAGCGTCACGTAGCGCGGCTCGTTCAGGCGCAGGTCGGTCGTGATCACGGCCGGCAGCGTCAGCGATAGCGTTTCCGCGCCGCCATCCACTTCGCGCGACACCGTTGCCTTACCGTCAGCCACGACCACCTTCGACGCGAACGTTGCTTGCGGCAGATTCGCCAGCGCAGCCAGCATCTGGCCGGTCTGGTTCGAATCGTCGTCGATAGCCTGCTTGCCGAGGATGACCAGCTGCGGCTGTTCCTTGTCGACCAGCGCCTTCAGCAGCTTGGCGACCGCCAGCGGCTGCAGTTCTTCGTTCGACTCGATCAGGATCGCGCGGTCCGCGCCGATCGCCAGCGCCGTACGCAGCGTTTCCTGCGATTGCGTCACGCCGCACGACACGGCGATCACTTCCGTCGCCACGCCCGCTTCGCGCAGACGCACGGCTTCTTCCACCGCGATTTCGTCGAACGGATTCATCGACATCTTCACGTTCGCGATGTCGACACCCGTGCCGTCCGATTTGACTCGAACTTTCACGTTGTAATCGACCACTCTCTTCACTGGCACCAGGATTTTCATGCACACGCTCCAAAGTTACGAATACGTCAACCCAGCGAACATTATAGCGACTGCCCTTACGGCAGCCGCGTCGCGGGCGCTCTAGCAGGAGGATATCGCTCCTCAGCGGCGTGACGGCAATAACGAACGATCGTTCTATTTTAATCTCGAAAAAACCCGGGTGACAACCCCGGGTCCCGATCTACGACTCTAATTTTGCATTGCCGTCGTGTCTTACTACGTTTGACTTACTGCGAATGGGGGATGCCGGATCACCACGCGGTGATCACCGACCCACCGAATTTCGTGGCCACGAACTGCTTCACTTCCGGCGAATGGTACGCCGCGACGAGCTTGGCGACCCAAGGCTTGTCCTTGTCTTCCGCGCGGATCGCGATGATGTTCACGTACGGACCCTTCGGGTCTTCGGCGGCGATCGCGTCCTTCTTGGGATTCAGGCCGGCTTCCATCGCGAAGTTGGTGTTGATCGCGGCGGCGTCCACGTCGTTGAGCGAACGCGGAATCTGCGCGGCGTCGAGTTCGACGATCTTCAATTTGCGCGGATTGTCGACGATGTCGAGCGGCGTCGCCTTCAGGCCGGCATCGGCGCGCAGTTTCACCAGACCCTGCTTTTGCAGCAACAACAGCGCCCGGCCGCCGTTGGTCGGATCGTTCGGCACGGCGATCTTCGCGCCCGGCTGCAACTCGGCGAGCGTCTTCACTTTCTTCGAATAGATGCCCATCGGGTACGTGACCGTATCGGCGATACGGATCAGCTTGTAGCCGCGGTCCTTCACCTGCGCCTGCAAGTACGGGTCGTGCTGGTAACTGTTCGCGTCCAGATCGCCGGCGGCGAGCGCGGCGTTCGGCTGCACGTAGTCGGCAAATTCGATGATCTTGATGTTCAGACCGTTCTTTGCCGCGACCGTCTTCACGACTTCCATGATCTGCGCGTGCGGACCGCCGGTGACGCCGACCTTGATCGAGTCTTCGGCGCGAGCCGCACTGGCGGCGAACAGCGACGCGGCGCCGAGCAGGGCGGCGAGCTTGAGAACCAAACGACGTTGCATGATGGACCTTTCCAAACCTGATGATGCTGTTGTTATTTATGGCTCAAACGACGCACGAGCCAATCCCCGAACGACTGCACCAGTTGCACGAAGACGATCAGGATCACGACGACCGTCAACATCACTTCCGGCAAAAACCGCTGATACCCGTAACGAATGCCCAGATCGCCGAGACCGCCGCCGCCGATCGCGCCGGCCATCGCCGAATAGCCGACCAGCGAGACGAACGTGATCGTCAACCCGGCCACCACGCCCGGCAACGATTCCGGCAACAGCACCTTGAAGACGATCTGGCTGGTGGTCGCGCCCATGGCCTGCGCGGCTTCGATCAGCCCGCGGTCGACTTCGCGCAGCGCGGTTTCCACCAGACGCGCGATGAACGGCGCGGCGGCGATCGTCAGCGGCACCACGGCGGCCATCGTGCCGATCGACGAACCGACGATCAGACGCGTGAACGGAATCACCGCGACCAACAGGATGATGAACGGCGTCGAACGCACCGCATTGACGATCACGCCCATCACGCGATTCACCGCGATGTTCTGCAACACGCCCTGACGATCGGTCAGGTACAGCAACACGCCGAGCGGCAAGCCCACCGCTGCGCCGACCAGTCCGGAAATGCCCACCATCACGAGCGTTTCCCAGAACGACTGGACGAACATATCGAACATTTCACTCAACATACGAGAGCTCCTCCACCACCACACCCTGTTCGCGCAGATACGTCAGCGCCTGCGCCACCTTCACCGGTTCACCGCCCGCGAGCACCGCGAGCGAGCCGAACGTCTGCCCCTGGATCTCGTCGATCTGGCCGTGCAGGATGTTGAAGTCGAGTTCGAAGCGGCGAATCGTCTCCGACAGAATTGGCTGGTCGACGCCCGAGCCGGTGAACGCCAGACGCAGCAAATGGCCGCGGCCGGTTTTCAGGCGTTCGGCGACGCGCGCTTTCATGGCGGGCGGCAGTTCTTGCGCGATCACGTCGCCGATCAAGGCGCGCGTGACTTCGTGGTGCGGTTGCAGGAACACGTCGATGACTTTGCCCTCTTCGACCACACGGCCGGCGTCCAGCACCGCGACGCGGTCGCAGACCTGCTTGATCACGTCCATCTGGTGGGTGATCAGCACGATCGTCAGGTTCAGTTCGCGATTGATGCGTTTGAGCAGGTCGAGAATCGCGCGGGTGGTTTCGGGATCGAGCGCGGAGGTAGCCTCGTCGGAGAGCAGCACTTTCGGCTTGCTCGCCAACGCACGCGCGATACCGACGCGCTGCTTCTGGCCGCCGCTGATCTGCGCCGGATAACGGTCTTTCTGCGCCGACAGGCCGACCAGCTCGAGCAGCGGCAGCACGTTCGCTTCGATTTCGGCGCGTTTCATGCCGGCGAGTTCGAGCGGCAGCGCGACGTTCTCGTACACGGTGCGCGACGACAGCAGGTTGAAGTGCTGGAAGATCATGCCGATTTCACGGCGCGCCTCGCGCAGTTGCGCGGCGGGCAGCGTAGTCAGTTCGCGGCCGTTGACGACGATATTGCCCTCGGACGGGCGCGTCAGCAGATTGAGGGTGCGGACGAGCGTGCTCTTGCCCGCGCCGCTTCGGCCGATGATGCCGAACACTTCACCCGCCGGAATCGACAGATTGACGTTGTGCAGCGCCTCGACCCAGCCCCGGGGTCCGGCGAAACGCTGGGAGATATTGCGTATTTCGATCATGGAAAAACGAAACGGCGGAGTTTGTCTGCGAGCGTGGTGTGCTCCGGACAAGCGGCCGCCGTTGCTTTTATTGGGATTTGAGGCCGCAATTCTACCGCAGCGGCGTCATTCCCTTTAATAATCAATTGCGCGCTTTTTATAACCTGAGAGCATTAGAGGCCTGCCCGGTACGGGATGCTCGCGTGCGTCGCGTGGCAGCGACTATGATCGGGCGGAACAAAATCAGGATAAGACAGCGGCCATGGAGACATCCCAAAACAGCAAGGTGCGGCCCATCGAGGGCACGCGGACGAGCGGCGCAGCGCAGCGCGGGTCAGTCACGACCGCCGACGGTTTGACGTTGCCGCTCTACCGCTGGCCGACGACCGCGCCATTGCGCGCGACGGTGGCGCTGCTGCACGGTCTCGCCGAGCACGCCGGGCGTTATGCCGCGCTGGCTGCGCGGTTGAATGCGGCCGGCATCGAACTGGTCGCGATCGATCTGCGCGGTCACGGCGAAGCGCCGGGCAAACGCGCTTACGTGAACCGCTTCGACGACTATCTGCTCGACGCGCAGGCGCTGCTCGACGCGGCGGCGCAAAGTTGCGCACCGCTCTTTCTGATGGGACACAGCATGGGTGGCGCGGTGGCCGCGCTGTACGCAATCGAGCGGCTCGGCGCGACCGGCCGGCGCTTGAACGGGCTGATTCTGTCGAGTCCGGCGCTTGCGCCCGGCCGTGACGTGCCGCGCTGGATGCTCAAGCTGAGCCAGGTGATCAGCCGTTTATGGCCGAGTTTTCCCGCAATGAAAATCGACGCCGCGTTGCTGTCGCGCCTCGAACCGGTGGTGAAGGCCAATCGCAACGATCCGCTCGTGCATCACGGCGCGATTCCGGCGCGCACGGGCGCCGAGTTGTTGCTGGCGATGGCGCGGATCGAAAATGGCCGCGCGGGGTTGCGCGTGCCGCTGCTGGTGTATCACGGCACCGCCGATAAGCTCACGGAGCCCGACGGCAGCCGCGCCTTCGGTCAGTTCGCGGGTTCGCCGGATAAGACGCTCACGCTGCACGAAGGCAGCTATCACGAGACGATGAACGACATGGATCGAGATCGGGTGATTGGGGCGTTGATCGCGTGGATCGAGAAACGGGTGGTGGTGAGAGGCTGAGCGAGAGCGGCTGGACACACCTAGCCCTTCCAGTCCGGCGGCCGCTTTTCGATGAACGCCTGCACGCCTTCGAGCGCCGAGTCATCCATCATGTTGCAGGCCATCGTCTGGCCGGCGAGCTGATACGCCGCTTCAATGCCCATCTCAAGCTGACGATAAAAAAGCCCCTTGCCCGCGCTCACCGCTTCAACCGGTTTCGCGCAAATGCTGGTGGCGAGCCGCGCGATTTCCGCGTCTAACGCATCCGCCGGCGCTACGCGATTCACCAGACCCTGCTGCTTCGCTTCGGCGGCATCGATGAAATCGCCGGTCAGCAGCATCTCCAGCGCGGCCTTGCGCGACAGGTTGCGTGACAGCGGCACCGACGGCGTCGCGCAGAACAACCCCAGATTCACGCCCGACACCGCGAAGCGCGCCGTCTCGGCTGCAACCGCGAGATCGCACATCGCAACCAGCTGACAACCTGCCGCCGTGGCAATGCCCTGCACCCGCGCGATCACCGGTTGCGGCATGCGCTGGATCGTCATCATCAGTTTCGTGCAGCGGGCGAACAGCGTCTGGTAGTACGCCAACGACGGCGCCGCGCGCATCTCCTTCAGATCGTGGCCCGCGCAGAATGCGCGACCTGCACCCGCGATCACGACCACGCGCGCCGCCGACGACTGCGCGATCTCGGCCAGCGCAGTCTGCAACGCGTCGAGCAAGGCTTCGGACAGCGCGTTGAATGCGTCGGGCCGGTTCATCGTCACCCGCACGACGCCCGGCACGCCATACGCGCCGTGTTCGATCTCGACTAATGAAGCGTTGCGCACGTCGGCATTCATGGCTCGGTCCTGGTTGAATTCACGTAAGCCGCGCGTTGATGGCACGGCGCGTTAGCGGCAACCTGCCGCATAGCGTTTGAGCGGTTCAGCGTCTCAAATCCCGGCCAGTGCACGCAAATGCGCCACCACGCTACGCCCGAGCGCCGACAGGTTATAACCGCCCTCAAGACAACTGACGATGCGCCCACGCGCATAACGCTTCGCGATCTCGCGCATCTGGTCGGTGATCCACGCGTAGTCGTCTTCGACGAGACCCATGTTGCCGAGATCGTCCTCGCGATGCGCGTCGAAACCCGCGGAGATGAAAATCATCTCCGGCTTGAATTCATGCAGACGCGGCAGCCACATCATGTCCACCACCTCGCGCACTTCCATGCCTTTCGAGCGCGCCGCCATCGGCACGTTGCACATGTTGGACGCCTGGTTGTCCGCGCCGGTGAACGGATAGAACGGATGCTGGAAGATGCTGCACATCAACACGCGCGAGTCGCCCGAGAAAGCCGCTTCGGTGCCGTTGCCGTGATGCACGTCGAAATCGATAATCGCGACGCGCTCCAGGCCATGCACTTCGAGCGCATGACGCGCGGCGATCGCGACGTTGTTGAAGAAGCAGAAGCCCATCGCGCGCGCCGGCTCCGCATGGTGACCCGGCGGGCGCACGCTGCAGAACGCGTTGTCGTAACGGCCTTCGATCACCGCGTCCGTCGCGGCCACCGCCGCGCCCGCCGCGCGCAACGCGGCCTGCCACGTGTGCGGGTTCATTGACGTATCGGGGTCGATCTCGGCGAGACCTTCGGCGGGCGAACGGCTGCGAATGTAGTCGACGTGAGCTTGCGTATGCACGCGCAGCAGCGCGGCTTCGTCGGCGAGCGGCGGCGACTCGCGCTCGATCAGCGAGTCGATGCGGCTCGCGATCATTTGATCTTCGATCGCCTGCAGACGCGCGGGGCATTCGGGATGCCATTGCCCCATATCGTGCAGCAAACAGTCGGCGTGGGAATAAAAACCTGTTGCCATGATTCTCTTCTGCGGCGCGGCACCGTGATGCACGCGCGGCGTGTCTCCATCCAGGGCGCGCGCCCTCGGCGCGCCAACATTTATCAAGTTACCACACGACGCGGGTACGACGTATCCACCACAGTTTTGCAGAAGGCGTCGGGTATACTGCCCCGTACCGTTTTTCCCCGTCTCTTGCGCACCGCGCCTTCAGCTCACTATGACCGTCAAGCTTGCTCTGTCTGCACGAAACCGGCTACGCACCAAAACGGTAGTCGCCGCACTATCCGTCGTATCGTGCATGTTCATGGCAACCCATCCGGCGCAAGCGCAAAGCGCCGACAAGAAAGCGCCGGTGCAGATCGCGCAAAGCCAACCGCAGCCCGCCGTGCCGCAAGGGCAAACCTTCGAAGAAGAGATCGTTCCGCAGCGCTACGCGAACAACGCCGCGGTGGACACGTTCATCAACGACATGGTCGCGCGCTACGACTTCGATCCCGACGCGCTGCACGCGCTGTTTTCGCACGTGAGCTATTCGGCGACCGCGGTCAAGCTGGTGACGCCGTCGCCCTCGCCGTCCATCAAGAACTGGCGCGTCTATCAGTCGCGCTTTCTCGACCAGATCCGCATCAACGCCGGCGTGCGCTTCTGGCGCGCCAACCAGGCCACGCTGCAACGCGCGTACGAGGAGTTCGGCGTGCCGCCGGAAGTGGTCGTCGGCATTATCGGCGTGGAGACGATTTACGGTCGCTTCATGGGCAACTTCCGCGTGCTCGACGCGCTGACCACGCTCAGCTTCGACTACCCGAGCACCGCCAATCGCGCGGATCGCCAGGCGACCTTCCGCAAGAATCTCGAAGACTACCTGGTGTGGACCCGTGATTCGCAGATCGACCCGACCACGGTGCTCGGCTCGTACACCGGCGCGATCGGTATTCCGCAGTTTCTGCCGAGCAGCATCGTTCAGTACGCGGTGAGCTACGACGGCAACAAGCAGATCGACCTGCGCACCAACCAGGCGGATGCGATCGGCAGCGTGGCGAACTATCTGCGTCAGAACGGCTGGGAAAACGGCCGGCCGGTGGTGTGGAAAATCGGCACGGACGCCGGCAGCCTGGGCGTCGCGCAAGCCGCCGCCGACGGCAAGCCGGAACCGCATTGGCCGCTCGACCAGTTGCTGCGCGCCGGCCTGCTGCTCAACGAACCGGACGTCGACATCGCCGCGGAAGCCGGTACGCCGGTCACGGTGGTGGACCTGCCGTCGCCGGGACGCGGCACCGAGTACATGCTCGGCCTGAAGAACTTCTACGTGCTGACGCGCTATAACCGCAGCTTCTTTTATGCGCTCGCGGTTTATCAGTTGGGCCAGCGCGTCAAGGCGCAGATGGAAGCGAGCGACGCGGCAAGCGCTGTCAAGAATGCAACGCCGCCCGTGGCGGCTTCGCAGTAAATCCGCTATCGGCGCGCGAGCCGGCTAGCGGTTCGCGACGTATCGCACGAGCATAAAAAAAGCGCCGGTCCTTTTTGAAAGGACCGGCGCTTTTGCATTCGTTCAAGCGAAGCCGCGTACTCAGGCGGGAAACACACCCGTCGACAAATACCGGTCGCCGCGATCGCAGACAATGAACACGATCGTCGCGTTCTCGACCTGACGCGCCACGCGCAGCGCCACTTCGCACGCGCCGCCCGACGAGATGCCGGCAAAGATGCCCTCCACCGCCGCCATACGACGCACCATTGCTTCGGCCGCGGCCTGGCTCACGTTCTCAACGCGATCCACGCGGCTGCGATCGAAAATCTTCGGGAGATACGCTTCCGGCCATTTGCGAATGCCCGGAATACGCGAGCCTTCTTCGGGTTGCGCGCCGACAATCTCGATTGCCTGATTCTGTTGCTTCAGATACGTGGACACGCCCATGATCGTGCCGGTCGTCCCCATGGACGATACGAAGTGCGTAATGCGCCCTTCGGTATCGCGCCAGATTTCCGGACCCGTGCCTTCGACGTGCGCCGCCGGATTGTCCGGATTCGCGAACTGGTCGAGGATGATGCCCTTGCCTTCGCGCTGCATCTGTTCGGCGAGATCGCGGGCGTATTCCATGCCGCCGGTGACCGGCGTCAGAATGATCTGCGCGCCGTAGGCGGCCATGCTCTGACGGCGCTCGATCGACAGATCTTCCGGCATGATCAGCACCATCTTGTAGCCGCGGATCGCGGCGGCCATGGCGAGTGCAATGCCGGTGTTGCCGCTGGTCGATTCGATCAGCGTGTCGCCCGGCTTGATGCGGCCGCGCGCTTCCGCTTTCTTGATCATCGACAGCGCCGGACGATCCTTCACCGACCCCGCGGGATTGTTGCCCTCGAGCTTCGCAAGGATCACGTTATTGCGGCTGCGAATTTCGTCGTCGGGAAGCCGGACGAGTTGCACGAGCGGCGTATTGCCGATCGTGTCTTCAATCGTTTTGTAAGCCATATCGTTTCTGGTGCCGTCGCTGCGGGGAGTCTTCAATCTATCGATTCTAAACCACCGTGCCCGCTGCTTGCCGTGCGGCCCTTCTGGCCGCATGGATGCAAGCCCGCGCATCATTCAGCGCGCATGACGCGAACCACGCAAAAAGCCCGCGGTGGAGTACCGCGGGAGCCAGTCATCTGGATGACAGCTGAAGGAGTGTGCTGGACAACTCCGGGGACATGAAGGGGTACGGCGGGAGCGAGTCGCGCGCGTGACGACGCACGCCACGGACGCGGCCCGCGTCAGGCTATTTCTTTACCGCCACGGTGGTATTGCCTTTGGGTGCATTGGCCGGAGCGGCCGCACCCCTGGTCGATGCAGACGCCGCAGCTTGCGCGTTAGCAGCCGCGCCAGCCGGACCGACAGCGAGACCCTCCGCCTGCAGGCGCTCGACGGTATGCCCGCCCATGCCTTTGACGCGCTTGCCGAGATCCGCCGGGTCCTTGAATGGACCATGCGCTGTACGCTCTTCGAGAATGGCTTTCGCTTTGGCAGGACCGATGCCCTTGATGCCGCGCAACGCATCTTCGTTAGCCGTGTTGACGTCGACCGCCGCATACGCGTGGCCGAAAGCGGCGAGCATCGCCGCGGTAACCAGAATTTTTCGAAACATATGGAATCTCCCTCGTACAACCGGTTGGCGACCATCACCCACCGGGAGATTCCACTTTACAGAGGTGTCCGGACTAATTAAACCTGGCCGAATAGCCAATGGACGTAGCGATCGACACCTTCCTGCACGCTCAGGAACGGCGCGTCGTAGCCGGCCGCGCGCAGCCTGGTCTGATCGGCCTGCGTGAAGCACTGATACTTGCCGCGCAGCGCGTCGGGGAACGGAATGTATTCGATCATCCCGCGCTGCACCTGATCCGCGAGCGACAACGGCGGTTCATTGTTCAGCCCGCGAAGCGTGTTGACCACCGTGCTCGCGATGTCGTTGAACGGTTGCGCGCGGCCGCTGCCCAGATTGAAGATGCCCGACTTGTCCGGATTATCGAAGAAGAAGAGGTTGACCTTCACCACGTCTTCGATCGAGACGAAATCGCGCGTCTGCTCGCCCGCGGCATAGCCGTTGTACTCGCCGAACAGCTTGACCTTGCCTTCGGCCCGGAACTGGTTGAAGTTGTGAAACGCCACCGACGCCATGCGCGCCTTATGCGTTTCGCGCGGCCCATAGACGTTGAAGTAACGGAAGCCGGCAATCTGGCTCTTCGCGGTCGGCAGCACGCGGCGGATCACCTGGTCGAACAGGAACTTCGAATAGCCGTACACGTTCAGCGGCTGCTCGACTTCGCGCTCTTCGACGAAACGGCTCGAGCCGCCGTACGTAGCCGCCGACGACGCGTACAGGAACTGGATGTTCTGTGCGAGGCAGACGTCGAGCACCTCGCGGCTGTAGCGGAAGTTGTTGTCCATCATGTAGCGGCCGTCGGTTTCCATCGTGTCCGAGCAGGCGCCTTCGTGGAAAATCGCGCGGACCTTGCCGAAGTCGCCGCACTTGAAGCGTTCGACGAATTCGGTTTTGTCCAGGTAGTCGTCGATTTCGCAGTCGACCAGGTTCTTGAACTTGTCGGCGCGCGTGAGGTTGTCCACGGCGATGATGCGTTGTTCGCCGCGCTCGTTGAGCGCCTTCACGAGATTGCTGCCGATAAAGCCGGCCGCGCCGGTGACGATGACGGTCATGATGATCCTGCGGTAAGGAGTTTCAGCTGACGCCCCGCGATCCCTATACCGCGCTGCCAATGCGCGCGTGACGAGAGATCCGCCGGGCCTGGGTCAATGAAAGAGTTCGTCGTAGTTGACGGTGGCCGTGCCGAGTTTGCCGACCACGATACCGGCCGCGCGATTCGCGAGACCAACCGCGTCGACCAGCGTGAGACCCGCGCCCAGCATGGCCGCGAGCGTCGCGATCACGGTGTCGCCGGCGCCCGAGACATCATACACTTCGCGTGCAACCGCCGACGCGTGCAGGATGCCGTCGTCGGAGAAGAGCGTCATGCCCTCTTCCGAACGCGTCAGCAGCAGCGCCTTGAACTGCAGATCGGCGCGCAACTTCGTCACGCGCGCGATCAGGTCTTCTTCGGATTTCCACTGGCCGACCACTTCGCGCAACTCGGCGCGATTCGGCGTGATCAGCGTGGCGCCGCGATAGCGTTCCCAGTCGTCGCCCTTCGGATCGACCAGCACCGCCTTGCCGGCCGCGTGTGCCTTGGCGATCATCTGCGTGACGTGGGTCAGGCCACCCTTCGCGTAATCGGACATCAGGATCACGTCGTGCGAGGGCAGCAACTCGTCGAAGCGCGCGAGGCCTGCGAGCAGCACTTCATGCGCCGGCGAGTTTTCGAAGTCGACGCGCAGCAACTGCTGCTGGCGCGACAGCACGCGCAGCTTGATCGTGGTGAGCAAGGCCGGATCGCGTTCCAGATGCGGCGTCACGCCGCTTTCGCCGAGCAATTGCACGATGCGCTCGCCGGGTTCGTCATGACCGACCACGCACAGCAGGCCGGCTTGCGCGCCGAGCGCAACCGCATTGCGCGCGACGTTGGCCGCGCCGCCCAGACGGTCTTCCTGGCGTTGCACATGAACGACCGGCACCGGTGCTTCCGGCGAAATGCGGTTCACGTCGCCGAACCAGTAGCGGTCGAGCATCACGTCGCCGACCACCAGCACGCGCGCGGCGGCGAGTTGCTCACGCGGCACCACGATGAGCGCCGGCGCCGGCGTGGACGCTGTAGCTCCAGGCAAGGTCTCAGACATCGGCCGGAAGTTCAGAGGGTTGGGCATAAGGGCGTCCAATCGAGTGATAGTCGATGCCGATCTCGGTCATCGCGTCCGGTTCGTACAGATTGCGACCGTCGAAAATCAGCGGCGACTTCAGCACGGATTTCAGATGCAGGAAATCCGGGCTCTTGAATTCCTTCCATTCGGTGACGATCACGAGCGCGTCCGCGCCGGTGAGCGTTTCGTCCTGCGTGCCGGTGAAGGTCAGACGCGCGAGTTGCTCCGGCGCGTCGTGCAGATCGAGCGCGAAAACACGGCGCGCTTCGGCCACCGCGACTGGATCGTACGCGCGCACCTGCGCGCCACGCGCCAGCAGTTCGGCGATCACGCGACGGCTGGGCGCTTCGCGCATGTCGTCGGTATTCGGTTTGAACGCGAGGCCCCAGACGGCGAACGTGCGGCCGCTCAGATCGTTACCGAGCTTCGCGGCGATCTTGTTCACCAGCACGTCTTTCTGGTTGTTGTTCACGTCCTCGACCGCTTCGAGAATGCGCAGCGGATGGCCGCTTTCGCTCGCCGTGCGGATCAGCGCCTGCACGTCCTTCGGGAAGCACGAGCCGCCGTAGCCGCAACCGGCATACAGGAAGTGATAGCCGATCCGCGGATCCGAACCGATGCCGCGACGCACCGCTTCGATATCGGCGCCGACACGGTCCGCCAGATTCGACATCTCGTTCATGAACGAGATGCGCGTGGCGAGCATGGCGTTGGCCGCGTATTTGGTGAATTCGGCCGAGCGCACGTCCATGTACAGCGTGCGTTCGTGATTGCGGTTGAACGGCGCATACAGGCGCTTCATCAGTTCGCGGGCGCGCATGCCGGATTCGTCTTCGTCGTGGCCGAGCACGATGCGATCGGGCCGCATGAAGTCGTCGACCGCCGCGCCTTCCTTGAGGAACTCGGGATTCGACACCACTGAAAAGCGATGCTGCTCGCTATCGGCGAGCCCGCGTTTGGCCAGCTCTTCTTCGACCACCGCGCGCACGCGCTGCGCGGTGCCGACCGGCACCGTCGATTTGTCGACGATCACCTTGAAGCCGTTCATCGTGCGACCGATGTTGCGGGCCGCTTCGAGCACGTATTGCAGATCGGCCGAGCCGTCTTCGTCGGGCGGCGTGCCGACGGCGATGAACTGCACCTCGCCGTGCGCCACGCTCGCTGCGATATCGGTCGAAAACGTGATGCGGCGCGCCGCGCGCGTGCGGTTGATGATTTCCAGCAAACCCGGCTCGTGAATCGGCACGCCGCCGTTGTTGAGGATCTCGATCTTGCGCGGATCGACGTCGAGACAGAACACGTCGTGGCCGATTTCGGCGAGGCACGCGCCGGTGACGAGGCCCACATAGCCCGTGCCGATAATGGTGATTTTCATACGCTTTCCGGTAGAGGGTTCCGGTGATGATTCCCGGCGGTGAAGCCGGTCATGAACACGTTGCTGCGATATCCGCCTGCGCGGGCGCTGTCGCCTGGCGCGTGATGCGGTAGGCGCGCGGCGGTCCGATTAATGGCCGACGCGCCGCCATGGCGTCAGTTCGACGCGGTGATCGGTTCGACGCGACGCGGCGCATAGGTTTCCCAACCGCTGCAACCCGGGCACTGCCAGTAGAAGAGCCGCGCCCTGAAACCGCAATTCTGGCACGTATACCGTGGCAGATTTTTGGTGCGCTGGCGGATCAGCGTGCGCATCAGTTCCAGCTCGCTGCGCCGCGGCTCTTCCGCGAGGGCTTCCTGCGCTTCGAGCAGGCGCGTCATGCCGGCCAGATTCGGCGACTTCTGCATCTGCGAGCGCGCCAGCGCGTGCGCCGCGTCGGGTCCGCGCAGCGACGCGACGTGCTGATAGGCGACGTCGAGCAGGTCGTTGGTCGGATAGCGGTCGACCCAGGTGGTCAGCAGATCCGCGCCGTCCTGCGGGCGGCCGAGCGCCTCGTAGGCTTTCATCAGCTTTTCCGCGACGAGCGGCAGATACGCCGCATTCTGCTCCTCCACGCGCCGCCATTGCGCGATGGCCGCTTCCTGCGCGCCGCCGGCCGCGTCGACGTCGCCGAACAGGATCGTGGCGCGCACGTTGGTCGGGTTCGCCTTCAGCGCGTAGCCGAGTTGACGGCGTGCTTCGTCCGGGTTTTTCTGTTGCAGCGCTTCTTGCGCGAGTTCGCAATGGAACTGCGCGATTTCCTTGTCGAGCGATTCGGCGCCCATCGTTTCGAGATGACGAGCGGTGTCGATCGACTTGACCCAGTCCTTCTCGATTTCGTAGATGGTCAGCAGCGCGCGTTGCGCGCCCAGCGCATAGTCGCCGGTTTCGAGCGAACTGAACGTCTCCTCGGCGCGGTCGAGCAGGCCGGCTTTCAGGAAGTCCTGCCCGAGCTCGTAAAGAGCGTGATCGCGCTCAGTGACGGGCAGATCGGACCGGCTCAGCAGGTTCTGATGCACGCGGATCGCGCGGTCCGTTTCGCCACGGCGCCGGAACAGATTGCCCAGCGCGAAGTGCAGTTCGATCGTTTCCGGGTCGAGCTTGACCACTTCGATGAACGCGTCGATCGCCTGGTCCGGCTGCTCGTTGAGCAGGAAATTCAGCCCGCGGAAATACGAACGTGGCAGGTTGGCGCTTTCGGACAGCAGCGTCTTGAGGTCGTAGCGCGCGGCCATCCAGCCGAACGCGAATGCGACGGGTATGACCAGCAGCCACCAGAAGTCTAGATCCATGCGATTGATGCAAATGAGCGGGAAAGCGGAAACGGAAAGCCGCGCTGACGACGCGCGGCTGAGGAAATGTCAGATCAGCGGCGGCATGGGCGGTTGTTCGACCACCACGGGGGTTTCGCGCGCCACGCGCAACTCGCGCTTGAGCCGGCCGTTTTCCATGCGCAGGCGCACCATTGCCGGCATTGACGACACCAGCCCGGCCAGCAGCCCCACCACGAAGAACGCGAGGCCGATCAGGATCAACGGCGCCGACCATGCGTAGCCCGCGAGGAAATTCAGCGTAGCAGTTTGCGTATTGGAGAGCGCCAGCACCAGCAGCAGCACGAACACCAGTACACGGATCAGCCAGACGATAAATTTCATGAATAAGGTCTCTTGACGGCAGTTGCGGGGTGACGCCGGCTTGATGACGCGTCGCGCCACGGTGTTGCCCGCGCCGAAGTGACCCGTATTGTAATTGAAGCCCTCGCGGCTGGGCAGGAACTGGCTGAAAGCGGCGTGGCGGCGAAAGGTGTCATCGCGCTCGCGCAAAAAGTACAGGCGAAAAAAAAGCGCCCGAAGGCGCTTTTTCTGGTCTTTTGCCGACTGGCTTTGGCCGCTGACGTTACCAATGCCACGCTGCAAACCACGCAGCGGAACATTTACAGGTCGTCATCCGGCTCTTCGGCCTTCAGCGGCTCGCCCGCGCGACGATCTACCCGTTCGCGCAACTCCTTGCCTGGCTTGAAGTGCGGTACGTACTTCTCAGGTACCAACACTTTCTCGCCCGACTTCGGATTACGCCCGACGCGGGAGGGACGACGGTTGAGGCCGAAGCTGCCGAAGCCACGAATTTCGATGCGATGACCGTTGGCAAGTGCCTCCGACATCGCATCAAGCATCGTCTTCACCGCGAAATCCGCATCTTTAAGAACAAGCTGCGGAAATCGCGTGGCCAGCTGGGCGACCAATTCCGATTTGGTCATACTGCAGCAGACCTCTCAGGCTTACTGGTTCTGGCCGTCGAGCTTGGCCTTCAGCAGCGCGCCGAGGTTCGTCGTGCCGGTAGCAGCCGTGCTCGAATCCGACGAAGCCAGGCCGCGGATCGCTTCCTGTTGCTCAGCCGAATCCTTGGCCTTGATCGACAGGTTGATACCACGCGACTTGCGATCGATGTTGATGATCATCGCGTTGACCTTATCGCCTTCCTTCAGCACGTTGCGAGCATCTTCCACGCGGTCTTGGGCGATTTCCGAAGCACGCAGGTAGCCTTCGACTTCCATCGACAACTGAACCACGGCACCCTTCGCGTCCACCGTCTTGACCACGCCGTCGACGGTCGAACCCTTGTCGTTCATTGCAACGAAGTTGCTGAACGGGTCGCCTTCGAGCTGCTTGATACCCAGCGAAATACGTTCCTTCTCGACGTCGATGCCGAGAACAATCGCTTCCACTTCGTCGCCCTTCTTGTACTTGCGAACTGCTTCTTCGCCCGTTTCGCTCCACGACAGGTCCGACAGATGAACCAGACCGTCGATGCCGCCCGGCAGACCGATGAAGACGCCGAAGTCGGTGATCGACTTGATTGCGCCTTGCAGCTTGTCGCCCTTCTTGAAGTTGCGGCTGAAATCGTCCCACGGGTTCGGCTTGCATTGCTTCATGCCGAGGCTGATACGGCGGCGGTCTTCGTCGATTTCGAGAACCATGACTTCGACTTCGTCGCCCAGCTGCACAACCTTCGACGGTGCAACGTTCTTGTTCGTCCAGTCCATTTCCGACACGTGAACCAGGCCTTCGATGCCCGATTCCACTTCGACGAATGCGCCGTAGTCGGTGATGTTGGTAACCTTACCGAACAGGCGCGTGCCCGACGGGTAACGGCGCGAGATGCCTTCCCACGGATCGTCGCCCAGTTGCTTGATGCCCAGCGAAACGCGGTTCTTCTCTTGATCGAACTTGAGGATCTTCGCGGTGACTTCCTGGCCAACCGACAGCACTTCGCTCGGGTGACGCACACGACGCCATGCGATGTCGGTGATGTGCAGCAGGCCGTCGATACCGCCGAGGTCCACGAATGCGCCGTAGTCCGTGATGTTCTTCACCACGCCTTCCACAATCGCGCCTTCCTTCAGCGTTTCGAGCAGCTTTGCGCGCTCTTCGCCTTGGGTCGCTTCGATCACAGCGCGGCGCGACAGCACCACGTTGTTACGCTTGCGATCCAGCTTGATGACGCGGAATTCCAGCGTCTTGCCTTCGTACGGGGTCGTGTCCTTGACAGGACGCGTGTCGACCAGCGAACCCGGCAGGAACGCGCGGATGCCGTTGACCATGACGGTCATGCCGCCCTTGACCTTACCCGTGATCGTGCCGGTCACGAGTTCGTTGTTGTCGAGCGCTTTTTCCAACGACAGCCACGAAGCCAGACGCTTCGCCTTGTCGCGCGACAGGATCGTGTCGCCGTAGCCGTTTTCCAGCGCGTCGATCGCGACGGAAACGAAGTCGCCCGCCTGCACTTCTACCTCGCCCGCGTCGTTCAGGAACTCTTCGAGCGGGATGTAGGCTTCGGACTTGAGACCAGCATTGACGACCACGAAGTTGTGGTCAACACGCACGACTTCGGCGGAGATCACTTCGCCGGCGCGCATGTCTTGCTTGGTCAGCGACTCTTCGAACAGAGCCGCAAAAGATTCGGTATTCGGGGTAGAGGTTTGCAGGTCGGACATAAAAATCAAAATTTGCATGGTTCTCGCGGTGCCCGGCTGGCCGGATGGTCAGCATCGGTAAAAAGTGCGAATGCCACGCGGGGTTAAGGGGTTAATACAGCTTCACAACGATCGTGAAGCACCTACTGACAACGGACTTTCTACTGCGCCCGCCGCCGACACAACTCGTACTTCTGTCAGGCGTGCGGGACTAAAGCTTCATACCACTGCACCACGTGCTCAACCGCCTGGTCGATCGACAATGCCGAGGTATCAAGCAGCTTTGCATCCGCCGCGGGCTTGAGCGGCGCGGCCGCGCGCTGACTGTCACGCTCGTCGCGCTCACGCAAATCCCGGAGCAAGTCATCTATACTAGCAGAAAAACCTTTTTGGATCAATTGCTTATGCCGGCGGGCCGCGCGGGCCTCGACACTGGCGGTCATGAACACCTTCAGCACGGCATCCTGGAAGATCACCGTGCCCATATCCCGGCCGTCGGCCACCAGCCCAGGTTCCTTGCGAAACGCCCGCTGACGCGCCACCAGCGCGGCTCGCACGGGAGCGTGCACGGCGATCGCGGAAGCACGGCTGCCGACTTCCTCAGCACGAATGTCGGCGGATACGTCGACGCCGTCGAGCTGCGCCAGGCCCTCGCGAAACGTGATGTGCAGCTCGTCGATCAGCTTGACCAGCGCGTCGGCGTCATCGGCCGCGACGTTGTAGCGGCAGCTCGCCAACGCGGCAAGCCGGTACAGCGCGCCGCTATCCAGCAGGTGAAAGCCAAGGCTCGCGGCAACCAGCGCGGCCACGGTGCCTTTGCCGGAGGCACTCGGGCCGTCGATCGTAATGACGGGCGTCTGGTGAAAGGGACGGGTCGGTTTCATCTAAAAAGTCGCACGTCAGGCGATTCGGGGGCGAATCAGGGTTGAGCAAGCGCGGTAAAGCGCTCGAAATAATCGGGAAATGTCTTGCCGACGCACTTCGGGTCATTAATCCGGATCGGCACGCCGCCGAGGCTCACCAGCGAAAAGCACATCGCCATGCGGTGATCGTCGTAAGTATCAATCGCGGCGTTCGGAATCAGTTTTTCAGGCGGCTCGATGACGAGATAGTCCTCGCCCTCCTGCACCTTGGCGCCAACCTTGCGCAATTCGGTCGCCATCGCGGCGAGCCGGTCGGTTTCCTTCACGCGCCAGCTGGCGATATTGCGCAGCGTCGTCGCGCCGTCCGCGAACAGCGCGGCGACGGCGATCGTCATGGCCGCGTCGGGGATCAGATTGCAGTCCATGTCGATCGGCTCGAGCTTGCCGCTGTCGTGACCGACGCCGCGCACTTCGATCCAGTCGTCGCCCATTTGCAGGTTCGCGCCCATGCGGATCAGCGCGTCGGCAAAGCCGATGTCGCCCTGAATGCTCGCGCGACCCACGCCTTCCACTTTCAGCGGCCCGCCGCCGAGCGCGCCGGCCGCGAGGAAATACGACGCCGACGACGCATCGCCTTCCACCATGATCGTGCCCGGCGACTGATACCGCTGCCCCGCCGGCACGACGAACTGATGCCAGCCTTGACGCTCGACCTTGATGCCGAAGCGCTCCATCAGCTTGATCGTGATCTCGATGTACGGTTTCGAGATCAGTTCGCCGTCCACCTGCACAGTGCTGACGCCGCTTTCGGTGCGCAGCAGCGGCAGCGTCATCAGCAGCGAAGTGAGGAACTGGCTCGACACGTCGCCGCGCACGCGGATCGGCGCCTCGGCGGAAATCTGCGCCGGGCGAATGCGCAGCGGCGGATAGCCTTCGTTCTCTTCGTAATCCACCCGCGCGCCGATCTGGCGCAAGCCGTCGACCAGATCGCCGATCGGCCGCTCATGCATACGCGGCACACCGTGAATGCGATAGTCGCCGCCGTTCACCGCCAGCGCCGCGGTCAGCGGACGCACCGCCGTACCCGCATTACCGAGAAACAGATCCGCCGTGCGCGCCGTAAACGCTCCACGCGTGCCGGTAACGACGCAGGTGTCGCCGTCGCGCTTCAGACGCACGCCGAGCTTTTCGAGCGCGTCGAGCATCACGCGGGTGTCGTCGGAGTCGAGCAGATTGGTGATCGTCGTTTCGCCTTCGGCAAGCGCCGCCAGCAGCAACACCCGATTCGAAATGCTCTTCGAGCCAGGCAGACGAATCGTGCCGGACGCACGGGAAAAAGGTCCGAGGTCGAGGAATTCCATGATTGAGTCCAGTTCCGGTTATTTCGACGCGTCGCTATGCGCGACGCCGGCCGAGCGCTGTTCCTGCCACTCGCTGCGCGCCACGCGTGAGCGCGCGAACACGGCTTCGAGCGTCGCGCCGTCGCCAGCCTCGATCGCTGCGCGCAAGCGGGCGAGCACGGCCGTGTAGCTGTCGAGCTCTTCGAGCAGCGCGGTGCGATTGGCGACGCACACGTCGCGCCACATTTCCGGGCTCGACGCCGCGATGCGCGTGAAGTCGCGAAAGCCGCCCGCCGCGAACGAAAACTTCAACGCGGCGTCCGGCGAATTGAGAATCTGCTCGACCAGCGCGAACGACAACACGTGCGGCAAATGACTGACCGACGCCAGCACGCGATCATGCTGCTCCGGCGACATATCGCGCACGCAGGCGCCAGTGGCACGCCACATCGCGGCGACGCGCTCGACCGCCTCCGCCGCATTCTCCGGCAACGGGCACAGCACGACATTGCGGTTCACGTACAGGTCGGGCAACGCGGCATCCGGGCCGCTCGCTTCGCGGCCGGCAATCGGATGCCCCGGCACGAACTGGCCGATCTGCGCGCCAAGCGCCGCGCGGGCGGCCGCGACCACGTCGGACTTGGTGCTGCCGGCGTCGGTGACGATCGTCTCTGCATCGAGAAACGGCGCAATGCGTTCGAGCAACGGCTGCGTTTGCGCGACGGGCGCCGCCAGCAGCACGAAGTCCGCGCCGGACAATGCCTCGCTTAGCGCGCTGTCGTCGTTCAACGCCACGGCGCTGTCGATCACACCCAATTCCAGCGCCCGCGCGCTCGACGCGGACGAGCGCCCGACGCCAATCACCTTGCGCGCGCCCGTCGTCTCGCCGCGTTCGCGCAGCGCGCGCGCCAGCGATCCGCCGATCAGGCCGACACCGAAAATTACCAACTTGTTAAAGGAAAACGCAGCCACGTCGGTCATAGTAAAAGCGCGCCTCTCATGCGATGCGGCGCGCGGATCAAGGATTGCCGCTCAGGTTACCGTTCAGGCGGCGGCGAGCGTTTTTTCGAGCGCCGCGATGAATGCTTCATTTTCTTCCGGCAGGCCGATCGTGATACGCAGCCATTGCGGCAAACCGTAGTTGCCAACCGGACGCACGATCACGCCCTGCTTCAGCAACGCCAGGTTGACGCGGTTGCCGGCCGAGTCGTCATTGCCCACACGCACCAGCACGAAGTTACCGTCCGACGGCACGTACTCGAGACCGAGCTTGTCGAACGCTTCGGTCAAACGGCGATAGCCTTGCGCGTTCAGCGCGGCGCTCTTTTCCAGAAACGCCGTGTCGTTCAGCGCCGCGATCGCCGCCGCTTGCGCGAGCGTGTTCACGTTGAACGGCTGACGCAGCCGGTTCAGCAGATCGGTCAATTCCGGTTGCGCGATCGCGAAGCCCACGCGCAGACCGGCCAGGCCGAACGCTTTCGAAAACGTGCGCGACACCAGCAGATTCGGATAACGACGCACCCAGGCGATCGAGTCGTAGCGCTTCTCTTGCGGCAGATATTCGGTGTACGCCTCGTCGAGCACGACGGCCACGTTGCGCGGCACCTTGTCGAGAAACGCCTCGAGCTTCGGACCTTCGATAAACGTGCCGGTCGGGTTGTTCGGATTGGCGACGAAGATCAGGCGCGTGTCGTCGGTGATCGCGGCGAGCATCGCGTCGAGGTCGTGACCGTACTGGACGGCCGGCACGACGATCGCGCGTGCGCCCAGGCCTTGCGTGGCCAGGGCGTACACCGCGAACGAATACTGCGCGTAGATGATCGACTGGCCCTTCTCCACGAACGCGTGCGCGGCGATTTCGAGAATGTCGTTGCTGCCGTTGCCGAGCGTGATCCACTCGGCCGGCACGCCGTAACGCTTGCTCAGCGCGCTCTTCAGTTCGAACGCGTTCGCGTCCGGATAGCGACCCAGTTCGCTGGCGGCTTTTGCCATGGCACGTTGCGCCGATTCCGGCATGCCCAGCGGGTTTTCATTCGACGCCAGCTTCACGATGCTCGCTTCGTCCAGACCAAACTCGCGGGCCACTTCCGAAATCGGCTTACCAGCGACGTAAGGGGCAATCGCGCGCACATAGGAAGGACCGAAAGACGCTGTCATGAAAATCTCCGAACGATTATTAGCCAATGAGTCTGCGACCGGCGCGCCGCGCATGCCGTTGGGCGCTGCCTGTGTCTGTGTGTCAGTCTGTGCGCCATTAACGGGCGCGCGGATACGAGCCCAGAATCTTCAGAAACGCGGCCCTCTCGCCGAGTTCGGCGAGCGCGGCGGCCACGCCCGGATCGTCGCGATGACCTTCGACGTCGATGTAGAAGTAGTACTCCCACGTGCCGACGCGCGCCGGGCGCGATTCGAAACGGGTCATGGACACGCTATGGCGCGCCAGCGGCTCCAGCAGCTTGACCATTGCGCCGGGCTCATTCACCACCGACACGATCAGCGACGTCTGGTCGTACCCGCTCGGACCGCCCGGCTGCTTGCCGATCATCACGAAGCGCGTGCGGTTGTGCGGATCGTCCTGGATCAACGCGTAGGCGACTTGCAAACCGTAGTGGGTCGCCGCGCGATCGCCGGCGATCGCCGCGATGGTCGGATCGGCCGCCGCCATGCGCGCCGCTTCAGCGTTGCTCGACACCGCCTGACGCTCCAGATGCGGCGCGTTCGTCGATAGCCAGCGCTGGCACTGTGCAAGCGCCTGCGCATGCGCGCAGACGCGCGTGACGCTGGCCAAACCGCCGTTCAGCGACAGCAGATTGTGATGAATCGGCAAAGCCAGTTCACCGCCGATCGTGAGTTGCGTTTGCAGCAGCAGATCGAGCGTGCGCGAGACCGCGCCTTCGGTCGAATTCTCGACCGGCACGACGCCGAATTCCGCGGCGCCGGCTTCGACCGAGCGAAACACTTCGTCGATCGACGTGCACGGCAGACCTTCGATCGACTGACCGAAGTACTCGTGCATGGCCTGCTCGCTATACGTACCAACCGGCCCGAGATACGCGGCCTTGATGGTCTTTTCGAGCGCACGGCTCGCGGCCATGATCTCGCGCCAGATCGCGCTGATGTGCTCGCTCGCGAGCGGCCCGTCGCTCATGCCCTGCAGACGCGCGATCACCTGCTGTTCGCGCTCGGGTCGGAACACCGGCGCGTTGAAATGCTTCTTGACCTCACCCACTTCGAGCGCCACCGCGGCGCGCTGATTGAGAAGCGCGATCAACTGCGCGTCGAGCGCGTCGATGCGTTCGCGAAGGGGTTTGAGTCGGGTATTGAGTTCGTCGTCCATGCGTGAATACGGCCCTGCCGGGTAACTGCTGGAAAGGATGCGCGCGCCTGCGGCTCGATGCTGCTTGCTCAGGCGCTGCGCTGTTCGAATTCCTTCATGTATTCGACAAGCGCTTTGACGCCTTCGAGCGGGACGGCGTTATAAATCGACGCCCGCATGCCGCCGACGGACTTGTGGCCCTTTAGCTGCACCATTCCCCGGGCTTTCGCACCGGCCAGGAAATCATCGTTGCGCGACTCGTCGGCGAGGAAGAACGGTATGTTCATCCGCGAGCGCGAGCCACGTTCGACCTTGTTCAGATAGAAGCTGCTGGCGTCGATCGTGTCGTATAACAGCTTCGACTTTTCGAGGTTGCGCGCTTCCATTTCAACGAGGCCGCCCTGCTTCTTCAACCACTTGAACACCAGCCCGGCGATATAGATCGCGTAAGTAGGCGGCGTGTTGTACATCGAATTGTTTTCGGCGACGGTTTTCCATTCGAATGCCGACGGACAGATCGACAGCGCGCGATCCAGCATATCTTCACGCACGATCACCACCGTTACGCCCGCCATGCCGATATTCTTCTGCGCGCCGCCGAACAGCACGCCGTATTTGGCGATGTCCATGGGGCGCGACAGAATATGCGACGACGCGTCGGCCACCAGCGGAATATCGCCGAGATCCGGAATCTCGAACGTTTCGACGCCGTGGATCGTCTCGTTCGTGCACAAATGCACGTAGGCCGGATCGTCCGACAACTGCCATTCCGAGCGCGCGGGCGAACGCGTGAAACCGTCCGCCGTCTGACCGCTCGCGGCGAGATGTACGGTGCCGTATTTTTGCGCTTCCTTGAACGACTTCTGCGACCACGAACCGGTCACGATGAAATCCGCGCGCGGTTTCGCGGCAAGCAGGTTCATCGGGACAATCGCGTTCTCGCCGAGACCGCCGCCCTGCAGAAACAGAATGCGATGGCTTGCCGGCACTTCAAGCAGGTCGCGCAGATCGACGAGCGCTTGCTCGTGGATCGACATGAATTCTTTGCCGCGATGGCTCATTTCCATCACGCTCATGCCGCTGCCTTGCCAATCGAGCATCTCGTCGGCTGCCTGACGCAGCACTTCTTCGGGCATGGCCGCGGGGCCGGCGGAGAAATTAAAGACGCGCATCGTGAAATCCTGGAAGCAGGCGCGAAAAAGAAGGATCGCGCATATTCGGCGAAATTGGCCGCCGTGAAGGCAACCACTGTGAAGCGGGCCGCGCGGTGCCGATCGCATCGGTTCGACAACGCAAACCGACCGAGCGAATTGCCCGCCGTTTCGCGCTGAAAAAGATAATGGCCGTTTGCGCGTGTGCGCAAACGGCCATTATCGCATTGTCACCGTCAAGCCGCCAAACCCGGCGCGCCGTAGAGCCTACGAAACGCGCCCGAGAAAGCGGCTAGCGCGATTTCAGCGCAGCCTTTCGACCTGGGATTTACTTGGCCGGCTTGACCGAAGCGACTTCCTTGTCTGCCTGGTCACGCGTTGCCTTGATCGATTGCGGCATGTACTTTTGCATCAAGCCATTCACGACGTCGCGGCCAACCTGGTCTTGTACCTGGATGAACTTGCGGCCGGTCGGGCTCTTGTAGAACGCGGTCAGATCCTTGATTTCCGACGTGCTGTAGTACTTCGCGTAAGCGTCGTACTGAGCTTGCATTGCGTCCGAACGGAACGAGTCCGTTGCGAACACCTGACCTGCGCCGTCAACCAGCTTCGGCACTGCATTCTTTTGCAGCGTCGGGACGGAAGCCTGCTTCTGCTTGTCCGTCATCGTCTTGTTTTCGCTCAGGGCGTCCGACAGGATGGCCGGAACCAGCTGCTTGGCTTGCATCTGTGCGCTGTTGCCGATCGCGCCGACGAGCTTCTGTGCGTCGATTGCGTCCAGCAGATCTTTGATAGCAGCCTGCTTGGCCGGATCAACCGGTGCTGCGGCAGCAGCCGGAGCCGCCGGAGCCGGGCTCTGAAGCGCTTGAGCCATAGCAAAGGTCGGCACGAGGGCAGCCAGCAACATCAGTTGTTTGAATCGTTTTTGCATCATTACTCCCTAAGAGAAATTAATTTGAACTGCGCGCTGCGCGGGATACGTATCGGCCCGATACGCCATTATTCCCTGCGCAGCTTTCAACCAATCACTGAGACTGAAAGCCGCCAACGCGGATCAGGCTGCCCCACCTTCGTCGCTGCCGTTTTCACCTTCGGCCGGACCTTCGGTGTCGCCTTCCACATCACCCTCAGCTTCCGCTTCAGCAACCTGTTGCAGACCTGAAAGCTTGGTCCCTTCGTCAAGGCTGATGAGTGTAACACCTTGGGTTGCACGGCCCATTTCGCGGATTTCCGACACGCGCGTGCGAATCAGCACGCCCGTATTGGTGATCAGCATGATCTGCGCTTCCTGATCGACCAGCGTTGCGGCGACGACCCGGCCGTTGCGCTCCGACGTCTGAATCGCGATCATGCCCTTCGTGCCGCGCCCGTGACGGGTGTACTCGATGATCGGCGTACGCTTGCCAAAACCGTTTTCCGTAGCGGTGAGCACCGACTGCTGCTCGTCGCCGGCCACCAGCAACGCAATCACGTTCTGGCCGTCTTCGAGCTGCATGCCGCGCACGCCGCGCGCCTCACGGCCCATCGGACGCACGTCGTTCTCGTCGAAGCGAACCGCTTTGCCCGAATCCGAGAACAGCATGACGTCGTGCTGGCCGTCTGTAATCGCGGCGCCAATCAGGTAATCGCCGTCATCCAGACCGACCGCAATAATACCTTTGCGCAGCACGCGGCCAAAGGCTTCCAGCGGCGTCTTTTTTACCGTTCCTAACGCGGTGCCCATGAACACGAATTTGTCGGCCGAGAATTCCTTGACCGGCAAGACAACCGTAATCTTTTCGCCTTCCTGCAGCGGGAAGATATTCACGATCGGACGGCCGCGCGAGTTCCGCGAACCTTGCGGCACTTCGTAGACCTTCACGCTGTACACGCGACCGCGGTTCGAGAAGCACAGAATGTGGTCGTGCGTGTTCGCGATGAACAGCGTGTCGATCCAGTCGTCTTCTTTCATGGCCGTGGCCTGCTTGCCGCGGCCACCACGCTTCTGCGCACTGTACTCGGACAGCGGCTGCGACTTCACATAGCCGGCATGCGACATGGTCACGACCATTTCCTGCGGCGTGATCAGGTCTTCCGTGTTCAGCTCGGTCGCGTTCATCTCGATCTTCGAGCGGCGCGCGTCGCCGAATTCGGCTTTGATCGACGTCAGTTCGTCGACGATGATCGCCGTAATGCGTTCCGGGCGAGCCAGAATGTCCAGCAGGTCGGCGATTTGCGCCATCACTTCGCGGTACTCGCCGATGATCTTGTCCTGCTCGAGACCCGTCAGGCGTTGCAGACGCATCTGCAGAATTTCCTGAGCCTGGGTGTCGGACAGACGGTAGAGGCCGTCGGACTGCATACCGAACGCCGGATTCAACCCGTCAGGACGGTAGGCCTCGCGACCGCCGGCCGACGCGTTTTCCGACTCGGCACGCGACAACATTTCGCGCACCAGCGACGAATCCCACGGACGCGCCATCAATTCCTGTTTCGCGATCGGCGGAGTCGGCGCACCCTTGATGAGCGCGATGAACTCGTCGATGTTGGCGAGCGCAACCGCCAGACCTTCGAGCACGTGACCGCGTTCGCGCGCCTTGCGCAGCTCGTATACGGTGCGCCGCGTCAGCACTTCCCGGCGATGCGACAGGAAGCACGACAGCATTTCCTTCAGGTTCAGCAACTTCGGCTGGCCGTCGACCAGCGCGACCATATTCATGCCGAAGGTGTCCTGAAGCTGGGTCGCCTTGTACAGATTGTTGAGCACGACTTCCGGCACTTCACCGCGCTTGAGCTCGATCACGACACGCATGCCGCTCTTGTCGGACTCGTCGCGGATATCGGAAATGCCTTCGAGCTTCTTCTCGTTGACCAGCTCGGCAATGCGTTCCAGAAGTGAGCGCTTGTTCACCTGGTACGGCAGTTCGTCGACGATGATCGACATGCGCTGACCGCGATCGATTTCCTCGAAGTGCGTGAGCGCGCGCATCAGCACGCGGCCGCGGCCGGTGCGATAGCCGTCGCGCACGCCGGCGACGCCGTAGATGATGCCGGCGGTCGGGAAATCGGGCGCCGGAATGATCTCGATCAGTTCGTCGATCGTGGCTTCCGGGTTTTTAAGCAGATGCTGGCAAGCGTCGACGACCTCGTTGAGGTTGTGCGGCGGAATGTTGGTCGCCATGCCGACCGCGATACCGGACGAGCCATTGATCAGCAGATTGGGAATGCGCGCGGGCAGAATGGCCGGTTCATTTTCACTGCCGTCGTAGTTCGGCGTGAAGTCGACCGTTTCCTTGTCGATGTCGGCCAGCAACTCGTGGCCGATCTTCGCCATGCGGATTTCGGTGTATCGCATCGCGGCGGCGTTGTCGCCGTCCACGGAACCGAAGTTGCCCTGGCCGTCCACCAGCATGTAGCGCAGCGAGAAGTTCTGCGCCATCCGGACGATGGTGTCGTAAACAGCCGTGTCGCCGTGCGGGTGGTACTTACCGATGACGTCGCCGACAATACGCGCCGACTTCTTGTAAGCCCGGTTCCAGTCGTTGTTCAGTTCGTGCATCGCGTACAGCACGCGCCGGTGCACCGGCTTCAGGCCATCGCGAACATCAGGAAGCGCACGCCCCACGATCACGCTCATCGCGTAATCGAGATACGAACGGCGCATTTCCTCCTCTAGGGAGATTGGCAGAGTCTCTTTGGCGAATTGATCCATTATCCGTATCTTTTACGTGCCAACGCGACGAGTAAACGACGCCTTGGCGTAAGCATTGCAGGCGCAACGCATCACGCGATTCTAACATGCCGCGAATCCGCTCCCGACTCAGGCACGTATACCTATTAGAGGGTGATTGGAGAGCGCGTCCCGATGCCCCACTTTTGCGCCGGTCAGGCGCGATTCGTGCGTGGGGCAATCCGCCGCTCAGCCATGACTGGCGGAGCCTCCAGCGGATTGCTTCTGTTGCGCATGCACCACAATTGAAGGGCGATTTGATTGGGGGCAGATTTTTTTATCGTGGGAAGGGAACGATATGGCAAAATGCCAACGCACAAAGAGTTAGACACTGCTCGAAGTCTACACAGCACGCTTTTTTGTTCTACACCGATGTTATACTTCGAGCAATGTATGACTTGTCTTCGTCAACAGGCTCGCAGTAAACCTGCGGTAATCTCAATTTCGAGAGGAGAAATATGAATAAACTTTCAAAGCTCGCGTTCATTGCAGCTACCGCAGTTATGGCTGCATCCGCCATGGCGCAGTCGGTGCCGGCGTCGCGACAAGCTACGAACGACAACTGGGTGAATGGTACCGGCGAATACGTGTGGATGAACGGCACGAACGAACTTTGCTGGCGCGATGCATTCTGGACGCCGGCAACGGCCAACGCAAAGTGCGATGGCGCCCTGGTTGCCCAGGCTCCGACCCCGCCGGCTCCGGTCGCACCTGCACCGGCTATCACCAGCCAAAAGATTACGTATCAAGCTGACGCGCTGTTCGACTTCGACAAGGCAATCCTGAAGCCGGGCGGTAAGGAAAAGCTGGACGATCTCGCATCGAAGATCGGCGCTTTGAACCTGGAAGTCGTCGTTGCAACGGGTTACACGGACCGTATCGGTTCGGACAAGTACAACGATCGTCTGTCGCTGCGCCGCGCTCAAGCTGTCAAGGCATACCTGGTCAGCAAGGGCATCGAATCCAACCGTATCTATACGGAAGGCAAGGGCAAGCGCAACCCGGTCACGACCGGTTGCAACCAGAAGAACCGCAAGCAACTTATCGCCTGCCTCGCACCGGATCGTCGCGTGGAAGTCGAAGTTGTCGGTACTTCGAAGCAATAAGCTCCAAGTTACCGCAGTATCAAAGCCCCGCTTCGGCGGGGCTTTTTTTTATGCCTGTTTTTCCCGCAGATCGAAGGCGTGTCGAGGCGGATTCCCACGCGCAGATACACGCGTCTTGCAGATTCACGAGCGACCCCGCACGGCACGACGGCATGGATCGCGCCCCAGAACGACGCGGCATTTTGCCGCCCTGTCGCTCGACCTATATACTCAGGGTTTATCCTCGAGCGCCCGCTCACCGCTCTCATCGAGGCAGCTTCCGCTATGACCAACGCCGATCCCCACGAACTGCAGAAATTCAGCGACCTTGCACATCGTTGGTGGGACCCGAATGCGGAATTCAAACCGCTGCACGAACTCAATCCCATTCGTCTGAGCTGGATCGACGCTCATGCGCCTCTCGCGGGCAAGAAGGTGCTGGATATCGGCTGCGGCGGCGGGATTCTGTCGGAGTCCATGGCTAGCCTGGGCGCGCACGTCAAAGGTATCGACCTGTCGCACCAGGCGCTCGGCGTGGCCGATCTTCACAGTCTTGAAAGCGGCGTCACCGTCGACTACGAAGAAATCGCCGCCGAGGCGCTCGCCGCCCGCGAACCGGGCACGTACGACGTGGTCACCTGCATGGAAATGCTCGAGCACGTGCCGGAGCCGTCCGCCATTGTCGAAGCCTGCAAAACGCTGGTGAAGCCCGGCGGCTGGGTGTTCTTCTCCACGCTGAACCGCAACGTGAAGTCGTACCTGTTTGCGGTGATCGGTGCCGAATACATCGCACGCATGCTGCCCAAGGGCACGCACGACTACGCTCGCTTCATTCGCCCGTCGGAATTGGCGAGCTTCGTGCGCGCGGCGGAGCTGCGCACAGCCGACATCAAAGGTATCGTCTACAACCCGCTCAGCAAGCATTTCGCGCTGTCCGCCGACACGAGCGTGAACTACATGCTCGCCTGCCGCCGCGACGTCTGATTCGCCACGACCTGCCGACCCGAACCCATCAATGAGCGATCCCACGCCCCTGCCCCAACGCGAAGACAACGAGGATGCCTTAGGTCTTTGCCATGCCGTCCTGTTCGATCTGGACGGCACGCTAGCCGACACGGCGCCCGATCTCGCGGCCGCCGTCAACAAGATGCGCCACGATCGCGGGCTCGAGATGGTGCCGCTCGAAGACCTGCGGCCGCTCGCCTCCGCCGGCGCGCGTGGGCTGATTGGTGGGGCGTTCGGCATCGGTCCCGACAGTCACGAGTTCGCGTCGATGCGTGAAGAATTCCTCGCCAACTACGAGGCGGACTTGTGCATCGAGACCACGCTGTTTCCGGGCATTCCCGAGATGCTGGACGAGCTCGACGCCCGCGGCGTGCGCTGGGGCATCGTCACGAACAAGGTGGCCCGGCTCACTGAGCCGCTGATCGCCCAGCTCGGTCTGGAAGAGCGCGCGGGCTGCATCGTGAGCGGTGACACGACACCGCACTCGAAGCCCCACCCCGCGCCGTTGCTGCACGCCGCACGTGAGCTGGACGTGGTGCCGGAGCGCATCGTCTACGTCGGCGACGACCTGCGCGACGTGCAGGCAGGCTTCGCCGCCGGCATGAAAACAATCGCCGCCGCGTACGGCTATTGCGGCAACGACATTCCGCCGACGCAATGGCATGCGCAACACGTCGTTCAGTCGCCGGCGGAACTGCAAAAGCTCCTGCGCGACATCGGTTGATGTCCCAACGAATGCCGCAGCAAAGCGAACGCAGCGCGCCGCCGCATTCGCTTTGCCAATGAGTCAGGACGCGGCCGTCAATCTATTGTAAAATCTACGTTGGTTCAGAGGTTTTGAGCAACGAACCGCGGGGGCGACCTGGTTTCGACAGGGGTTGCGAAGCGGCTAGGGCATGTCGAGGACCCGTCACCTCGTTAATCAATGGGAAAAACGTAACTGCAAACGACGAAACGTTCGCACTGGCAGCCTAAGGGCCGCCGTCCTCTGCCTAGTTCACTGACGGGCTAGAGTCGCAAGACCGGTAGCAATACCGACAGAGGTCATATACGTCAGTTAAGCCTTGGTGGTGTCACGACATCCGGGTCGAAAACCTAGTGAATCGCCTTAGTGCAGCGTGTTCGTCCGCGTCGCTCGGGTTAAATCAAATGACAGAACTAAACATGTAGAACTAGTCGTAGAGTGCTTCTGGACGCGGGTTCGATTCCCGCCGCCTCCACCAGACATCGCGCACACCGCACCGGTGCCGCGCTTTATGAAAAACCCCGACAGCGTCGAGCTCTCGGGGTTTTTTGTTGCCGGCGTCCGGCGAGCGATTCGATGCAAACGCGCTGCGCGTTTACTGCTCCGTTAGCGTCGAGGCGCGCCAGGTTTGGAGTGCGTTTGCGGCGGCTGAGGCTGAGGCCGAAGGCGAGGCCCAACCGTCAGCGCTATGCTCGGGAATGGTCTGACCCACGGCCGCGGCACTGCTGGGCGGCCGCTCGATCGTCACAACTGCAGCTCTGTTCGCAATTGCATGTGCAGGAGCCTCATTCGCGAGCCCATTCACAGGCCCATTCACAGCCACGCTCGCCGCCCCACCACCCGCCCTCACCAGCAACCCATTCACCCGCTCCACCTCGTCAAAATCCAGTGCCGCCGTCGCAGCCTTAAGCTGCAGCAACGCCACAATCGTCGCGTAGCGTGCGCGGATCCAATCCCGCCGAGTCGAGTACAACGCATCCGACGCGCGCAACACATCCGCGCTGGTCCGGCTGCCCACCTTATAACCCACCTGAGTCGCGTCGAGCGCCGCGCGCGAAGTCCGCATCAAACGCGTCAGCGAATCGACCCGCGCCGCGCCGCTGCGAAAGCGCGACCAGTTCTCGCGCGCCGTCGCACTCGCGACGCGTTGCGCCGCCAGCAGTTCGTCCTGCGCCTTGTCTTCCAGCGCGAGCTTTTCGTCGACGATGGCAGTAGTATCGCCGCCTTCGAACAGCGGAATCGTGATCGACAACATCGCGGTCGTGGTCGTTGTCGGCCGGGAGTAGCCGGATGCGGCGCCCGCCGGCGTGTGACTCGCCGACAGGTTCACGACCGGCAGATGTCTCGCCCGCGCCTTCTCGACCTCCAGTTCCGCCAAGCGTCGGTCGATCTGCTTCAACTGCACCCGGAAGTCGTGGGTTTCGGCCTGCGAGGCCCAATTCTCGCCGTCCACTGGGTCCAACCTCGGCATGGCCGCGCTGTCCGACAGCCGCGACAGCGCAGCAAACGGCTGCCCCGTGAGTTGTTCCAAAGCAAGCCGCTTAAGCTGCAACTCGCTACGCGCGTCCTGCTGCTGCAACTGGGCCTGCTCGCGCGCCGCGTCGGCTTCCTGCAGGTCGATCACGGTCGCCTCGCCCGCCGCCTGCCTGCGGCGTAACTGGTCGAAATGCAAATCGAGGGCCATCGTGTAGTCGTTGGCGCGCGTCAGCTCGTCTTCAGCGGCAAGCTCGTCGAAATACGCGCGCACCGCCTGCACGATGGAGGACTGCTGAGCGCTCGCCACCTCCAGCACGCCGCGCGCCGCAATCACGTCAGCCTGCTTGTAAACCGTCCAGCGGCTCCAGTCGAAGACCGGCTGCGTCAGCGTGACGCTCCAACCGTTCTGCCAGTAGGTGTTACGCGGAAAACCTTCCATCACCGTACTGTTGTACGCGCGCCCCCAGCCGCCCGCGACTTGCGGCAAGAACCCGGCGCGCGCCTTGGGCAGCGCCTGCTGGGCCGCTTTGGAGCCCGCACGGAATGCCGCGAGATCCGCGTCGTGGTCGGTGGCCTGCTCGACCACCGTCGACAGATCGACCGCCGCAGCCGGCCTCGCCAGCGCGACACAGGCGAGCGCGATCAGCCAGAGCCAGCCCGGCACCGTGCGCCTAGTCATGGGCCATCACGCCCGCACGCGCCTCGCACACCAACTCGCCTTCGACCAACCGGTAACGCGTGTCGAACGCCGCCGCAAGCGACATGTCGTGCGTAATCACCACGACCGTTCGCTCGATGCGCTGCAACAAAGCCACGATCTGCCGCACCGACGCCGGATCGAGATTCGACGTCGGCTCATCGAGCAACAGCAGCTCACGTTGCTGATACAACGCGCGCGCAAGCAGCAGACGCTGCCGCTGCCCGGCGGAAATATTCGCGATCGTGTCGCTGATCACCGTGCGCGTACGCATCGGCAAACGCATTACGTCGGGCAGCAGGCCGACGTCGTCAAGCAAGGCGTGAATGCGGGCTTCGTCCGCGTTGCCGGCGAACAGCGACACATTCTCCGCAATCGAGCCATGCAGGATCAGATCGCCCTGGCGCATATGCACGGCGTGGCGACGGATTTCGTCGACGGTGAGGTTCGGCCACGCGATGCCGTTCAGCGTGATCTCGCCGTCCTGAAGCGGCTCAGCCGCCGCAAGCAGCTTGAAAAGCGTGGACTTGCCGCTGCCCGATGAACCCGTGATCACGATCTTGTCGCCGCGGCGAATGACGATATTCGCGCGCTTGAGCACCGGCTGATCCGACACGCCGTAGCGGAACGTGACGTCGCGCACGTCGATGCGCTCGAAGCTGCGCACCTCGACGGTTTTATGCGTGTCGGCAGGCGGCGTGTAGCGCTCCGCCTCGCAGTCGACGATGTCGCCGACCCGCGCCGCCGGCACGCTCAGCATGAAATACTCAAAGGCCGCGTTGATGGAACGCGCAAAGCGCTCCGACAGCAGCGACTTGTAGATCAGAAATGAATAGAACACGCCCACCGAGATCACGCCGCCCAGCATCAGCCGCGCCGCGAACCAGGTGATCGCGATCATGTCGGCGTAATTGACGAGCTTCAGGATCGCGTCGCGCGCGCTGCCGAGCTTGCTGTTTTGCACCAGCGCCGCGGTATACGCGCGGTATTTGGCCATGAAGATCGCGGTGCGCCGCGTCTCGCCCTGCGACAGCTTGATCAGCGACGCGCCGCGTATCGTCTCGATCAGCGTGTCGTCGCAGCGGGCCGATTCTTCCAGCACGAGCGCGTGGGTATCGCGCATTCGCGCAAACAGCGCGAACGACACGGCAACGTAGACCGTGAAAACCAGCAGCGCGATCACCGTGAGTTGCGGGCTCTGCACCAGCATCAGCGCGAGCGCCAAGGTGCCGACCACCATGTCGATACACAGCGCGATGGTAGTGCGCGTCGTGAAGATGCTGATTTCGTCCTGCGCCTTCACGCGCGCGAACAGATCGCCGACGTGCCGCTTCTCGAAGTACGGAATCGGATTGCGCAACAGCTTCAACAGCAGCCCCTCGGTCATGTTCATCTGCACGAAACCATGCAGCAGTCCGACGAGATACGTTTCGACGTAGTGGCTCAGCGCGCCCGCGACGAAAATACCCGAGAACGTCAGCATGAGCACGTTCAGCAGATTGAGGTTGTCGGCGGCGACCACGTCGTCGAGCACCAGATTGCCGAGATACGGCATGGCGAGGATCGCGAACTGGCTGCCGAGCGCCACGAACATCACCTTGGCGATCTGTGCCTTGAGTTGCGGATTCAGCGCACGCACACGGGCGAGCGCGGCGGGCACCCGAGACTTGTCGCGGATGCGCGGCATGAGCGGCGTCGCCGCGCATTCGAGCAGATAGCCGGACACGTTGGCCACGAAGGTGTCCATCGAAATGCGCCGGCGGCCGCTGGCCGGATCGATCACCTGGACGTAACCACGCCCGCACTTCTCGAACACCACGAAATGCGCGCCGCCGAAATGCAGGATCGAACCGCGCTTCACGCGCGGCAGATCGCCGCCGTCGAACCGGTAGGCCTGCACGGCGAGACCGAATTCGACGGCGACGTCGTAGAGGTCCATGAGCGTCAGGCCGTTGGCCGACACCGGCCTGAACGCCTGCAATTCGCGCACTTCCGTGGCCCGCCCAAGATGCGACAACACCATGGCGAGACACGCATAGCCGCACTCGGCGACTTCGTTCTGATAGATCGCACGCATGGTCAGCCTCGTAGCACGCGGAACAGCGGCGCGAGCACCCATTCGGCGATGGTGCGGCGCTCGATCACGATGCTCGCCGTCGCGGCCATGCCGGGCAGGATGTCGAAGCGTTGCCGCTCGAAGTGAAACTGGTCGCCGCTCAGCGTGGCCCACGCCATGTAGTCGCCGTCCGGACCGGGCGACTTCGACGGCGCGCCGCGCGAGATCGCCGAACGCACGGTCGTGCGCGAAATCGAGTCGATGCGCGCTTCATAGCTGCCGAATTTGGCGTATGGAAACGCGTCGAACTTCAGCCGCACGATCTGCCCTTCGCGGACAAAGCCACGTCGGCGCGAAGGGATGCGCAGTGCCGCGCGCAAACCGCCCTTTTCGCCGGTCGAGATGACGAGCGCGACGTCGTCCGGTGCAAGCGTGCGGCCCGGCACGAGCCCTGAAAAAGTAACCACGCCAGCCTTGGGCGCGGAAATCGTCGCGTCCTGACGGGTTTGTTCGAAGCGCACGCGAATGTCCTGCAGATCGCGGGCGTGGCGCGCCTCCAGCTCGTTGAGCTGGGCGCCGAGGCCCGTTTGCGTGCCGATCGCCGCGCCGAGTTCTGCACCCAGTTGCTGGCGACGCGCGGCGCCCTGCGCGAGCGCGACTTTCGCCTGATGCGTATCGGCCCTCGCCTGCTCGACCCGGTCCGCGGTGACGTAGTCGGCGACCGATTCGAGCCGCGTCAGTTTGCGGCCGGCTTCGTCCGACAGTTCACGGTTCTGCGCCAGTTGCTCGCCCAGCGCCGTGATTTCCGCGCGCCGGCTTTGCACGGCGACGCGTGCGGCATCCCATTGCGCGGACAGATCCGCTTTGCGCTGCGCGTATTGGGCTTCGCTCGTGCGAATCTGTTCGTCGCGCATCTGTTCGTCGAACGCCGGGCGTTGTTGACCGTCGCTCGCCAGCGAGAGATCGCGATCGAGCCGGAACAGCGCGGCCCCCTGCGCGACGCGCGCGGACGGCTCGACGTAGATCGCCGAAACGAGTCCGGTCAGCCCCTGAATCTTGACCTCGGCGGGCGAGACGATTTCCGCACGCACGTCCTGTTTCAGTTCGACGTCGTGGAAGAAGGCGGATAGGGTTGCGATCGCCATTAGCGACGATGTCGCATAAGCGATCCAACGCCACGAGACGTCCCTGAACTGCGGGAGATTGATAGGTTCCATAGCTTCATTGCTGCCGGATAGCGCCCGGCGCTGGTTCGATCCGCCAGGCTGCGGCGGGTGTGGTGTTGCACGGCTGCGTCGGTGTTGCCGTCGCAGTCGCCCTCGCCGTGCGGACGGGTCTAGCGGACTGGCGCGAACGCGTACATCGACGGATGTCCGGCGACTAGCCAGTCTGGATAGTTGTGGGTAACCGCCGTTTCGATGCAATGCGCGAGTTGCTGCACGGCATCAGGGGCGGCAAGGGGTAGCGGATCGAACAGTTCGGCACTGAAGCGCCCGCGTTCGAAACGCAAATAAAATGGCAAAAGCATGGCGCCGAATGGCGCGCCAAGCCGGAACACACCGTTGTGAATCCGCGCGTCACGGCCGAACAGGGACACGCCGACGGTTTCCATCGGATAGCGATGCAACGCGAAAGGCGGCACATCGGCAAACAACACCACAACGCCGCTGCGCTTCAACGCGCGGGCGACGCGCAGGCCAAGTCCGTTGCGGTCGTCTTCGCCATAGGTGTAGAGCACGTTGACGCCGGGAATAAGCGCGTGATCGTTGCCATACATGTCGCGCGGCACGCCGGACACGACCGCAATCGACTCGAGTCCGAGCAGCGCGCGCAATTCGTCGATGACGTAAATGTTTGCGTATTGCGACACGTAGTGAAACGGCGACACGATGACAGGACGCCCCGGTTCCTCGGCCTGAAGCTGGCGGATTTTCCCGGCCAGTGCGGCGGCGACGCGCTGCAGGTCGGGCCACGCTTCGCTACCGCGCGATAAGCGGCCGAAGTAAATACGTTGATCGATCAGCTTCTCGCGCAGATGTCCTGCGGCGACACGACTCTTATCGAGCGGCGCCAGTTGCAGCACATCTCGCCCGATCTCCAGGCGCGCGATACCTTGCCAACGCTTGCGCGCGCTGACGAGACCCAGAAACTTGCACACAACCGAGGCACACGGCTCAATAGCCGAAGGCGGCAGGCGAGCCATCAACGCCCCCCACGCGCTGCGCCACGCATACGCCAATTGGTTGCGTAGCAAAGTCAGTAAGGCTGACGCGGTACGCCTCGATTCCATCTTCAACTCCACAGCCCATATCGTGGCACTGGGGCGATCCTTCAGGAACCGCCCCAGTGCGCGCTACACGCTTACGAGCGCGTGTTCGCCGGGACCGGCGTGCTCTTCACCGGCGCCTGAGCCGGCTGCGAGTTGCACTTGCAGCAGCCGCCTGCAACAGCGGATTTAGCCAGTTCGTTACGATTGATTTTTTGCATTTGAGGTACCTTTTTGAATAAGTCGATAAATTAAATTAGCCCACAAGAATTTCTTAACTCCTGAAGCGAATAAAATCTTATCAGCATATTTTTTTGGTAGAAGGACCTTTGCTTTATTTTACAAATCCGACCTAACTCAATAAACCCATCGGGTCGTGCTACCCACCAAACGGGGAATTTTCATTCTCAATTAATTTCATTCAGACTCGCTGAACAAGGCTCAGGACGAAGGCATCGCCACCAGGAAGCGAGATATTTCCTCCAACCCCGGATAACGCGAGCCAATCACCAACCATTCCATGACGAAACAACCCAACCAGACATAATTAAAAAATTTACCCCGAAATTTCTTACAAATAATTAGAAAATTCGGAACATTAATTTTCACATTAAATAGTCACGCCAATGAAACCAGGCGCTCACGAACCCGGTAACGTCGTATGACATGGAATAAATCACCGTCCTGATCCGTTTAAGACTGGCACGCACGCAAACCGGCAGCGCGGGCATGACCCGCGCTGCACAAACTCGAAACCGTACGCGGTCAAACCAGGAGCCCACATCATGCGCAAGACACTCTTCGGCGTCGCCCTTGTCAGCCTCTTTGCCCTGCAACCCAGCGCGTTCGCCGAGGCGCCCAAGGCGGTCGACGGCCGCTTCGTCACCGCCGACGGCATGACGCTCTATACCTTCGACAAAGACACCACGCCCGGCGTCAGCGCCTGCACCGGGGGCTGCATGAGTTACTGGCCCGCCGCGGTGGCCGGCTCGATGGATAAGCCGTCGGGCGACTGGACGCTGATCCCCGCAGCGGACGGCAAACAGCAGTGGGCGTACAAGGGCCATCCGCTGTACCGCTACGCGGCGGACAAGCAGTCCGGCGATGAAAAGGGAAATGGGTTCAAGGACATGTGGCACACCGCCAAGCCCTGAACGGCCGCCGCGCGATAAGCGCACCGGTGAAACGCACGCTCAAATGAAAAACGCCGGCATCGAGCCGGCGTCGCATGACAAATCAGACGGAAAACCTTCTCCCGCGTTACTCGTCTTTAGGACATTGCAGGTTACAGCCGTTCGGGTCGCCATTGTCGCCGCGCTTGCGCATGGCCGACTTCTTGTTCGACTGATACTTGTCCGACGGCGCCGACGCAGCGAACGGCATTTGCGGATGCTCGGCAAGACGGAACTGGTCATTCAGGATCCCGCCCGGCACGCCGGGCGAATTCTGGGCGAACGCGACCGGAGCAGTGGCGAGAACCATACCGGTTGCAGCAACTGCAACCCATGCGTGAAGAAGAGCTTTCATAGCGATTGAGCGCGACGACTCGCGCGATTGAGGCGAAAACGAAAGCTTAGAGCGTATCGCAAACCGGCGCCATGCGCAGCGCCGAACCCACGTAGATGGTTACGGCTGCTTACGCCGCCACGCCGAGGCCGACTTCGAGGTCGACCAGCGTGCCGCATTCCTGCGGATCGTAGCCTTCGAGCTGATCGACGCTATGCCGGAACGCGGCGCCGCGCAGCAGCTCGATCACCGTCGCGAGCGGCGCGCGTTCCAGACGGCTGCGGTCGCAGGCGAAGTAATAGTCTTCGTCGACGATCGGAATGAAGTCGAGCCCGAAGTGATGCGCCGCCGGTTCCACGCCGAAGCCCACGTCCGCCATGCCGCTCGCCACGAACGCCGCGATCGCCGAATGCGTCAGCTCGGTCGACGCATAGCCATTCACCCGATCCGGATCGACACCGACTTTGCGCAACGCGAGATCGAGCAGCATGCGCGTGCCCGAGCCCGGCTGACGGTTGACGAAGCGGATGTCGTCACGCGCCAGATCGCCGAGACCGCCAATGCCTCGCGGGTTGCCCTTGCCGAGAAACAGTCCCTGCTTGCGCCGCGTCAGATGCACGAGCACATGGCGCTGCGGATCGAGCCAGCGCCGGTAGGTATCGGCGCACGCCGCGCGAAACTCGCCGCGCGGCAAGTGGAAGCCGGCCAGATCGCATTCGCCGCGCGCCAGTGCGCTGACGGCGTCGGCGCTGTCGCGGTATTTGATGTCGACCGGCAGATCGTGCGCAACCAGCGACGTGACGAGCGCAGCCACCGCGTACCCATGCGACGCAAAAATGCGCACGTCGTCGGCGGGTGGCGCGAGCCAGCGGTTCAGATCGCTCGCCACTTCGCTGGCGAGTGCCTGCATGTTGCCGTCGAGCCGTTCGCCGCATAGACGCTGCGCACGCAGCACGGCCTGGCCGAGTTCGGAGAGCACCGAGCCGCGGCCGCGCTCCTTCGCAATCAGCGGACCGCCCAGACGTTCTTCGATGCTGCGCAACAGACCCCATGCATGACGGTAGGACAAACCCTTAAGCGTGGCCGCCTGCGCGATGCTGCCGGATTCGTCCACCAGCGCGAGCAGCGGCACGACGTCCGACAGGCTGGCCTCGCGGCCGTCCGCACCCTTCACAACCAGCTCCGCCTGGCACTCGATTCTGATCATATATGCTCAACTCTTTCCTATTGCACGGGCTGTTTCACCCGCCTATTGTTCGGCTATCCCATATCGAATAAACAAAGCATAAGTGCACGCTTTATGAAATACAAGTGCATATATGACTTTTGGAGGAGCCCCCACTTGGACGATTCCCTCGCCGTCGCGCCGGATCAACTCGTGCAGCGTCACGCGCGTCCGGGCATGTCGCTGCTAGCTGTGCTGCATGCGATTCAGGACGAACTCGGCTATGTTCCGCCGGCCACGGTCGCGCCGCTCGCCAAGGCGATGAATCTGTCGCGCGCCGAGGTGCATGGCGTCATCACTTATTACCACCACTTCCGCACGCAGCCGGCCGCACCGGTCACGGTGCAACTGTGCCGCGCGGAAGCCTGCCGCAGCATGGGCACCGAAGCGCTCGCGCAGCATATCGAGGCGCGCACCGGTTGCCGCTTCGACGCCGAACACGAGCCTCACGCGACAGTGGAACTCGAATCGGTGTATTGCCTCGGTCAATGTGCGCTCTCGCCGGCGTTGATGCTCAACGGCACCTTGCACGCGAAGGTCACGCCGCACAAATTCGACGCGATTCTCGCCGCCGCCGAAAAGTGCGTGGAGGTGACGGCATGACGCGCATTTACGTTCCCTGCGATTCGTCCGCACTGGCGCTCGGCGCCGACGCGCTGGCTCAGGCGATCGTCGCCGAAGCCGCACAGCGTGGCATCGAAATCGAACTGGTCCGCAACGGCTCGCGCGGTTTGCTGTGGCTCGAACCGCTGATCGAAGTCGCAACGGCCGAAGGCCGCATCGGCTACGCGAATGTCGAAGCCGACGACGTCGCCGCCTTGTTCGACGCCGGCTTCCTGCAAGGCGGCGAACACGCGCGGCGCGTCGGTCTCGTCGACGAGATTCCGTATCTGAAGAAGCAACAGCGCCTGACGTTTGCGCGCATCGGCATCACCGATCCGCTTTCCGTCGACGACTACGTTGCCCACGGCGGCCTCGACGGCCTGCGTGCCGCCCTGCACACCGACGGCGACGCCGCCTGCGAAGCGCTGATCGAATCCGGCCTGCGCGGCCGCGGCGGCGCGGCGTTCCCGGCCGGCATCAAATGGCGCACGGTGCGCGGCGCGAAAGCGGCGCAGAAGTACATCGTCTGCAATGCGGATGAAGGCGACTCGGGCACGTTCTCCGATCGTCTGGTCATGGAAAGCGATCCGTACATGCTGATCGAAGGGATGATCATCGCGGGTGTCGTGACGGGCGCAACCGTCGGTTATATCTACGTGCGCAGCGAGTATCCGCATTCGATCGCGACGCTCGAAGCGGCCATCGCGAAAGCGCGCGCCGCCGGCTGGCTCGGCGACAGCGTGCTCGGCTCGGCGGCGCATCGCTTCGAGCTGTTCGTCGCGAAAGGCGCCGGCGCCTATGTGTGCGGCGAGGAAACCGCGTTGCTCGAATCGCTCGAAGGCAAACGCGGCATCGTCCGCGCGAAGCCGCCGGTGCCGGCGCTCGTCGGCCTGTACGGGCAGCCGACCGTGATCAACAACGTCATCACGCTCGCCACCGTGCCGTTGATCTTCGCGCGCGGCGCGGCGTTCTACAAAGACTTCGGCATGGGCCGTTCGCGCGGCACGTTGCCGTTCCAACTGGCCGGCAACGTGAAGCAAGGCGGTCTCGTCGAACTCGCATTCGGCGTGACGCTGCGCGAATTGCTGGTCGACTACGGCGGCGGCACGGCCAGCGGCCGGCCGGTACGCGCGGTGCAGGTGGGCGGCCCGCTCGGCACCTATCTGCCCGAAAGCCAGTGGGACATTCCGATGGACTACGAGGCCTATGCGGCGGTCGGCGCGGTGGTCGGCCACGGCGGCCTGGTCGTGCACGACGACACATCGAATCTCGCCGAACTCGCGCAATACGCCATGCACTTCTGCGCGCTCGAATCGTGCGGCAAATGCACGCCGTGCCGGATCGGCTCGACGCGCGGCGTCGAAGTGATCGGCCGGATCCGCAACGGCGATACGTCCACGCGCCAGGTGCAATTGCTGCGCGATCTGTGCGACACGATGGTGTCCGGTTCACTGTGCGCGATGGGCGGCATGACGCCGTTCCCGGTGCTGTCCGCGCTCGATCATTTCCCCGAAGACTTCGGTCTCGCCGGCGCGTCTTCCGACGCGTCCCCGAACGTGCCTCATCACGCGCCCAAAGCGGCCTGACCCAGGAGCTCACCATGTCCGACGTGCTCAACTCCCCTGCCGGCGGCTGCGGCTCAGGCAACTGCGCGTGCAAGTCGCAGGCGCTGCAACAGGCGCCGCTGCGCCCGCCCCGTTCGTTCTTCGACGACACCGACTACGGCACGCCCGAACGTCATGCCGACGTCGATATCACGCTGGAAATCGACGGTCAGAGCGTGACGGTGCCGGCCGGCACCTCGGTAATGCGCGCCGCCGTCGAAGCCGGCGTGAACGTGCCGAAGCTGTGCGCCACCGATTCGCTGGAACCGTTCGGCTCGTGCCGCCTGTGTCTGGTCGAGATCGAAGGCAAGCGCGGCTATCCGGCGTCGTGCACGACGCCCGTCGAAGCCGGCATGAAGGTGCGCACGCAGACCGATCGTCTGCAATCGCTGCGCCGCAACGTGATGGAGCTGTATATCTCCGATCACCCGCTCGACTGCCTCACCTGCCCCGCCAACGGCGACTGCGAATTGCAGGACATGGCGGGCGTGACGGGCTTGCGCGAAGTGCGCTACGGCTTCGACGGCGCGAATCATCTGAAGGACAAGAAGGACGAGTCGAACCCGTATTTCACCTACGACGCGTCGAAGTGCATCGTCTGCAATCGCTGCGTGCGCGCGTGCGAGGAAACGCAAGGCACGTTCGCGCTGACCATCGCGGGACGCGGCTTCGAATCGCGCGTGGCGGCGAGCGAAAACCAGCCGTTCATGGAATCGGAGTGCGTGTCGTGCGGCGCGTGCGTCGCCGCTTGCCCGACCGCGACGCTGCAGGAAAAGACCGTGATCATGCTCGGTCAGGCGGAGCATTCGGTCGTCACCACCTGCGCGTATTGCGGCGTCGGTTGTTCGTTCAAGGCGGAGATGAAAGGCAACCAGGTCGTGCGGATGGTGCCGCACAAAAACGGCCAGGCCAATGAAGGCCACGCCTGCGTGAAAGGCCGCTTCGCCTGGGGCTATGCGACGCACAAGGACCGCATCACCAGGCCGATGATTCGCGCGAAGATCACCGACCCGTGGCGCGAAGTCAGTTGGGAAGAAGCGCTGAGTTACGCGGCGTCGGAATTCCGCCGGATTCAGGCACAACACGGCCGCGATTCGATTGGCGGCATCACCTCGTCGCGTTGCACGAACGAAGAAACGTACCTCGTGCAAAAGCTGGTGCGCGCCGCATTCGGCAACAACAACGTCGACACCTGCGCGCGCGTCTGCCATTCGCCGACCGGCTACGGCCTGAAGGCCACGCTCGGCGAATCGGCGGGCACGCAGACCTTCGCCTCGGTCGATAAAGCCGACGTGATCATGGTGATCGGCGCGAATCCGACCGACGGCCACCCGGTGTTCGGCTCGCGGATGAAACGCCGCGTGCGGGAAGGCGCGAAGCTGATCGTGGTCGATCCGCGGCGGATCGATATCGTCGACACGCCGCATGTGAAAGCCTCGCATCATCTGCAATTGCGGCCGGGCACCAACGTGGCCGTGGTGAACGCGCTGGCGCACGTGATCGTGACCGAAGGCCTGTTCAACGCAGCCTTCGTGGCCGAGCGCTGCGACACGCGCGCGTTCGAACAGTGGCGCGATTTCGTTTCGCTACCGGAGAACGCGCCGGAAGCGACTGAAGCGTTGAGCGGCGTGCCGGCTCAACACGTGCGCGAAGCCGCGCGCATCTACGCGACCGGCGGCAATGCCGCGATCTACTACGGCCTCGGCGTCACCGAACACGCGCAGGGCTCGACGATGGTGATGGGCATCGCCAATCTCGCGATGGTCACCGGCAACATCGGCCGCGAAGGGGTCGGCGTGAATCCGCTACGCGGCCAGAACAACGTGCAGGGCTCGTGCGACATGGGCTCGTTCCCGCACGAGTTGCCGGGCTATCGCCACATTAGCGATACGGTCACGCGCACGCTGTTCGAGCAAGCGTGGAACGTCACGCTGCAGCCCGAACCGGGCCTGCGGATTCCGAACATGTTCGACGCCGCCGTGCATGGCACCTTCAAGGGTCTGTACTGCCAGGGCGAAGACATCGTGCAGTCGGATCCGAACACGCATCATGTGGCGGCGGCGCTGTCGGCGATGGAATGCATCGTGGTGCAGGACATTTTCCTCAACGAGACCGCGAAATACGCACACGTGCTGCTGCCGGGTTCGTCGTTCCTCGAAAAGGACGGCACCTTCACCAACGCGGAACGCCGCATCTCGCGCGTGCGCAAGGTGATGCCGCCGGTGCCGGGTTACGCCGACTGGGAAGTCACGGTGATGCTCGCGCGCGCGCTCGGCTATGAAATGGACTACACGCACCCGTCGCAGATCATGGACGAGATCGCGCGTCTCACGCCGACGTTTCACGGCGTGTCGTACAGGAAGCTCGACGAACTCGGCAGCATTCAGTGGCCGTGCAACGAGAACGCGCCGGACGGTACGCCGACCATGCACATCGATACATTCGTGCGCGGCAAGGGCAAGTTCGTGATTACGAAGTTCATCGCGACGCCGGAAAAGGTCACGCGCAAATTCCCGCTGCTGCTGACCACCGGGCGGATTCTGTCGCAATACAACGTCGGCGCGCAAACGCGCCGCACCGAGAACTCACGCTGGCACGACGAGGACCGTCTGGAAATCCATCCGCACGACGCCGAGGAACGTGGCATCAAGATGGACGACTGGGTCGGCATCGAATCGCGCGCGGGGCAAACCGTGTTGCGCGCGAAAGTCACCGAGCGGATGCAGCCGGGCGTCGTCTACACGACGTTCCACTTCCCCGAATCGGGCGCGAACGTGATCACCACCGACAGCTCCGACTGGGCCACCAACTGCCCGGAATACAAGGTGACCGCGGTGCAGGTGATGCCGGTCGAACAGCCGTCGCAATGGCAGAAAGACTATTCGCGCTTCAACACCGAACAGCTCGATCTGCTGAAGCAACGCGAGCTGGCCAACGCCACCTCGGGCAAGTGAGGCGAGCCATGGACACTCAGAATCTGATCGACATGGCGAACCGGATCGGCGATTTTTTCGATTCGATGCCGGACCGCGAAGAAGCGTTGGGCGGCATCGCCGATCATATCCACCGCTTCTGGGAACCGCGCATGCGGCGCGCGTTGCTGGCGTCTCTCGATGAACCGGCAGCGGGCGGCGTCGAGATGTCGGCGATCGTCAGGGAAGCGCTGCTCAAACATCGCGAGCAATTGACGCCTGCCGTGCCTGCGCCGGTTTAATGCGTTGCGGCTTTGCAGCGTTGCGGCTTTGCAGCGTTGCAGTTTTGCGGCCGCCCGCGTCATAGCGCGGTCGGCTCGGGGATCTCACCGCCCACCGCGAACCATGCTTCGCAATGCCGCAGCAAGGCGTGCAGATCGGTGCCGGTGCGCCCGCGCGCGCTGATATAGCCATCCGGTCGCACGAGGTAGAACGAAGGCCGTGTGCGTCCATACGATTCGGATAGCGCCGGGCCGCCGTCGCCGGTCGTGTCGGTAATGCGCCAGATACGCACCGCGCCCGGCAACAGGCGCTCGACTTCCGCCACCATGCGATCCCGGTCCGCGTCCGGCGGCGACGCATGTTTCGCGGCGGGATCGAGCGGCGTGCCGTCGACCGGCAGCGGCGGCACCAGCAGAAACAGCGAGAAGAACGCCGGGTCGTGCAGATCGAAAATACAGCCGACGCCCGGCGCGCGGCCCAGCGGTCCATCCACCACATGCACCAGCGCATCCGGCGCCCGCTCGCCGGCGCGCGGGCCGCCGTCGAGCACCCGTTCGAGTGTGAGCGGACTGCGCCGGTACTGGATCGACAACTCGCTGATCGTCAAACGCGCGGCGTCACGCAACGGACCGAGCGCGGCGAGCACCGGCATGACCCGCTCGCGCAACAGCTTGAGCGGTCCATGATCGGCTTCGGCCATCTGCATGACGAAGCCCGTTTGACGCAGCACGTCGCGCTCGATCGGATGCCGTTCGGCGTGATAGGTATCGAGCAGCCGATCCGGCGCCGCGCTCTTCAGCACGCGGGCGAGTTTCCAGCCGAGATTAAACGCTTCCTGAATGCCGGTGTTCATCCCTTGCGCGCCGGCCGGGCTGTGAACATGCGCCGCGTCGCCCGCGAGAAAGATCCGGCCGACACGCAAGCGGTCCACCATCCGGCTGTTCAGATGAAAGTGCGCGGACCACTTGAGATCCGACACGTCGACGCGTTCGCGCACGCGGCGCGCGATCAGCGCCTTGCAGTCGTCGAGCGACGGCGGCGGCACGCGGTTGAGCGGCGGCTCACCCAACACCGCGGGCGTGGCGGCCGGCGCCATGGCCGACGGCTCGACCGCATGATCCGCAATCAACCGATGCCGGCCGTGGCCCATTGGGAACAGCGCGACCAGACCGTCGTTCGAGGCGAACATATGAAACTCGTCGTCGGGCCAATCGGTTTCGGCGTGCAGATCGGCGAGCAGGAAGGTCTGTTCGAGGGTCTTGCCCGCGAAGCTCAGGCCGAGCCGATGACGCACCGCGCTATGCGCGCCGTCGGCGGCGATCAGATAGGACGGACGCATGGTCTCCGTGTGGCCGTCGGCGCGGCGCAGCGTCGCCTGAACGCTGGCGGAGCCTTGTGCGAAATTCATCAGTTCGACGCCGCGTTCGATCGTCACGCCGAGCGTCGCGAGATGCTCGGTCAGCAAACGCTCGGTCACGGCCTGGTCGAGAAACAGCAGATACGGATAGCGCGTGTGCAGCGGATCGAAATCGAGCCGCGCGAGACGCATGCCATTCGAAAAAAGATTGGCCACGCGCGCGCGATGACCGAGTGCGAGAAACGGCTCGATCAGGCGATGCTGCTCGAGCAGTTCGAGCGTGCGCGCCTGGATGCCGATGGCGCGCGAATACGGGCTCGGCTGCATGGCCTTGTCGATCAGACGCACGGGAACGTGGGCACGCGCGAGGCTCATGGCGGCGGCAAGTCCGGTGGGACCCGCGCCGACGATCAGCACCGGCGACGCGTTGTTTGCAGCAACGTCCATGCGGGGCTCCGGAGGCGGCAGTGCGTTCTAGTGTACGCCCTGACGAAGTCACCCTGGAGACGCTGCCGGTGAGGTGTTTTACGATGCGCTGCGTCAAAAATGCGCGGGTGGGACGGGTTGGGACGGGGGTTTTGGGTGCGCTTTCTAGTGGCTCGTTGCGAGAGCGTTGCGTGACCCTTGTGTAGAGGATTACGCCCTACGTCAATGCGCGTGCTCCATCGCGCAATGATGCTGGGTGGTGCCGAGATCGACCTGCAGCGTCGCGTGTAGCATCGAGAAACGCTCCCGCAGCACGACGACGATCGCGTCGAGCGATTCGTCGCCCGGATGGCCGGCCGGCATCACCAGATGCGCGCTGAGTGCGTTGCCGGTGGTCGACAGCGCCCACACGTGCAAGTCGTGCACATCGACAACGCCGGGCTGGGTCGCCAGATAGTCGCGGATGCGTTGCAGGTCGACGCCGGGCGGCACGGCGTCGAGCGCGAGGCGCACCGAATCGCGCAACAAGCCCCATGTGCCGACCACGACGACGGCGACGACCAGCAAGCTCATCACCGGGTCGAGCCACGTCCAGTTGGTGTACAGAATCACCAGGCCGCTGATCGCGACCGCCGCCGAAATACCGGCATCGGCCGCCATGTGCAGAAATGCGCCGCGGATGTTCAGATCTTCCTTCTGCCCACGCATGAAGAGCCAAGCGGAAATACCGTTGACGACCACGCCGGTGGTCGCCACGACGAACACGGCGAGGCCGGCTACCGGCGCCGGGTTCATCAGACGGCCGATCGCCTCGGCGACGATCACGCCGCATGCAAACAGCAGCAGCCCCGCATTGGCCAGCGACGCGAGAATCGACGAGCTGCCGTAACCGAACGTATAGCGCGCCGAAGGACGCCGCGTGGCGAGCCAGCCGGCGCCCCAGGCGAGCAGCAGGCCGAGCACGTCGGAGAGGTTGTGGCCGGCGTCGGCGAGCAGTGCGGTGGAATGCGCGAGCACGCCGTAGATCGCCTGGATCACGACGATCAGGACGTTCAGCGCGACGGCGAGCGCGAACGCGCGGCCGTGGCCGGGGATGGGGGCGTGGGCGTGGCTGTGGCCGGCGTGGGAGTGGCCGGCGTGGGAATGGCCGGCGTGGCTTTGGGCGGCGTGGCTGTGGCCGCTATGGGCGCGGTCGCCATGGTCACCGCCGTGGGCATGACCGCTGTCATCGTGGCCGCCGTGGTCGTGACCACTGTGGCTGTGACCGCCATGGCTGTGCTCATCACTCCCATGATCATCGGCACTATGCTCGTGGCTCTGGCTTTCATGATCGTGCCCGCCCTGCGCCGCGCCATCGCCTCCATCGACCCACACCGGCGCGTGCTCATCCTCGCGCTCTTCCGCTGCCCGATCCGGGTTATTCGTATTCTTCATGTCGCATCCACAGGAAAATCGCTGGCCGGTTCGGCCACGTGCTCCAGCATGTTGGTTAGCATCGCGCTGATGTGACGATCCGCGGCGAGGTAGAACACCTGCTTGCCCTGCCGCTCCGCGCGCACGATCCGCGCCGCGCGCAACAGCCGCAAATGGTGGCTCACCAGTGAAGGCGACAAGCCCAATGCCTCCGCAATCGCCCCCACCGGGCGACGCCCGTCGACGCACGTCAGCACGATCCGCAAACGCGTCGGGTCGCCCAGCAGGCGAAACAGATCCGCCAGCGGCACGATGGTGTCCGCGGACCGGTCGTCGAAACGGCTAAACGAAACGTCGGAAACGGTAGAAGCCACGGCGGTCGTCATGGTCAGCACACATATGAACAGGTATTCACATGTTATACGCATCGACATGACCGGTCAAATCGGAGCGCGGTGCGTCGAGTGTGGGAAAATGCGGCCTCTGCCTCACCATCCCCCGTCATGCAACCTGTATTTGACCGCGCTTTCGCGGCGCATCGTGACGGCCGCCTCGACGACGCCGAACGCGACTATCGCGCAACGCTCCAGGGCAATCCCACGCACGTCGATGCGTTGCACCTGCTGGGCGTCCTGCGCCATCAGCAGGGCCAGCACGCCGAAGCCGCCGAGCTCGTACGGCGCGCGGTGAAACTGCGCCCGGAAGACGCCGCGCTGCAACTGAACCTGGGCAACGCGCTGAAGGCGCTGGGCCAGATCGACAACGCCATCGAACAGTTTCGCAACGCACTGACGCTCGCGCCGTCGTTCCCGATGGCGCACTACAACCTCGGCAACGCGTACGCGTCGCAGGGCCGTCATGAAGACGCCGCCGACGCCTTCGAAAAATCGTTGCGTCTGCAACCGGACGACGCGTCGTCGCACAACAATCTGGGCAACGCGCGGCACGCGCTCGGCCAGCACACGGAAGCGATCGCGTCGTTCACGCGCGCGCTCCAACTGCGCCCCGGCCACGCCGGCGCGTTGAACAACATGGGCATGTCGCTGAACGCGCTCGACCGCGCGGACGAAGCGATTCCCTGCTTCCAGAAAGCGCTGGCCGCCGAACCGCGCTTCGTCGCCGCGTACTTCAATCTCGCCAATACCTTCGACGCTACCGGCCGCCACGCCGAAGCGGTCAAATCGTTCGAAGCGGCGCTGCGCTTGCAGCCGAACCTGCCGCCGGCCATCTTCGGCATGGGCAATGCGTTGGCGGCGTTGGGCCGTCCCGCGCAGGCGTTGCCGTATCTCGAACGCTCGGTCGGTCTTGACCCGCAATTCGCGCTGGCGTGGCTCAGTCTCGGCAACGCGCACCTCGCGCTGGGCGCGCATGCGCCCGCGGTGCGCGCGTTCGATCAGGCCTTGCGCCAGCGTCCCGACCTCGCGTCTGCACATATGAACCGCGCGCTGGCGTGGCTCGCGCTGCGCGATTTCGCACGCGGACTGCCGGAGTACGAATGGCGGCTGCAAACCATGGCGGAGCCGGCAATTCAGACGCTGCCGCGCTGGCACGGCGAACCGATCGATCAACGCACGCTGCTGATTCACGCCGAACAAGGTTTCGGCGACACGCTGCAGTTCGCGCGCTTCGTGCCGCTCGCCGCGCAACGCGCCGCGCGCGTGGTGCTCGAAGTGCAGCCTGCGCTGCTGGCGCTGCTGGCGCCCGTAGCGCAAGCCTGGCGCGTGACGCTGATCGCCCAGGGCACGCCGCGCCCGGCCGCCGATCTGCACTGCCCGCTGCTCAGCTTGCCGCTCGCGCTCGGTACGACTTACGACAGCATTCCGGCACGCACGCCCTACCTCGACGTGCCGGCCGCCTACGGCCGCAAATGGCGTGGTTCGCTCGGCGGCCAGGCGAAACGCAAGATCGGCATTGCGTGGACGGGGCGCATCCAGCCCAACGAAACCCGCTCCATGCCGCTCGCCGCGCTCGATCCGCTGTTCGCGCTCGACGGCATCGACTGGATCGTGCTGCAACCCGAGCTGAGCGCGGACGAACGCGCGGCGCTCGACACGCATCCGCGCGCGGGGTCGATTCATCGCTTCGATAAACGGATCGGCGATTTCGCGGATACGGCCGCGATCATCGAACGGCTCGACGCGGTGGTGTCGATCGATACGTCCATTGCTCACCTGGCCGGCGCGCTACGCAAACCGTTGTGGCTGATGCTGCCGTTCGCGGCGGATTGGCGCTGGTTTACCGGCGACGCGCGCAGCCCCTGGTATCCGGGCGCGACGCTCGTGCGTCAGCCGCAGCCGGGCGCGTGGCATGAGGTCGTCGAAGCGGTGGCGAACGAGTTGCGCCACGGTTAGCCGGCGCTTGTTTATCGACATTGGGAAAGCGGTTCCGCTTCCCGTTTGCCCAAACAAAAACCCCGCGCTTTTTCAGAGCGCGGGGTTTTTTATTTGTCCCGCCGAACGGCGGACGACGAGCGTCAGGCCGCTCGATACTGATTGCGCGATTCCGGCGTGCGATACAGCACCAGGGTCGCGACCAGCCCGCAGATCGCCGCCGCGCCGAGGAACAGTCCCGGCGCCGCCTTGTTGCTCGTGGTGTGAATCAGCATCGTCGAGATAGCCGGCGTGAAGCCGCCGATCGTCGTAGCGAGGCTGTACGCCAGCGAAAAACCGGCGGTGCGCACTTCGACCGGCATCACTTCGGTCAGCGCCACCACCATCGCGCCGTTATAGCTGCCGTACAGGAACGACAGCCACAACTCGACGGCCAGCAAGCGCGCGAACGACGGTTCGGCGACCAGCCATTGCAACGCCGGATACGCGGTAATGATGGTGAGAATCGTGAAAACCAGCAGCACCGGACGGCGGCCGATCCGATCCGACAAGGCGCCCGCGAGCGGCAGCCAGACCAGATTCGACAGACCGATACAGACGGTCACCACCAGCGTATCAATCGACGACAGTTTCAGCACGACCTTGCCGAAGGTCGGCGTGTAAGCCGTGATCATGTAGAACGACACCGTGGTCATGATCACCATGCCCATGCCGCCGAGTACGATGCCCCAGTTGGCGGCCATGGTCTTCACGATCTCGCCCATGCTCGGACGATGCTTGCGCGCCATGAATTCCTCGGTTTCCTGCAGCGAACGGCGGATCAGGAACAGGAACGGCACGATCAGGCAGCCGATCAGGAACGGCACGCGCCAGCCCCAGGCGCCCATCTGGTCAGCCGGCAATACTTTGTTCAGGACCACGCCGATCAGCGCCGCGAACACCACCGCAACCTGCTGGCTGCCCGACTGCCACGCGCAGTAGAAGCCCTTGTTGCCCTTGGTCGCGATCTCCGACAGATACACGGACACGCCGCCCAGTTCGACACCGGCGGAGAAGCCCTGCAACAGGCGGCCCAACAGCACGAGCGCCGGCGCGAGTACGCCGATCGTCGCGTAGCCTGGAATCGCCGCCACCGTGAGCGTGCCGAGCGCCATCAAGCCGAGCGTGAGGATCAGGCCTTTGCGACGGCCGTGATGGTCGATGTACGCGCCGAGCACGATCGCGCCGAGCGGACGCATCAGGAAGCCGGCGCCGAACACCGACAGCGACAGCATCAGCGACGCGAATTCGTTACCGCTCGGGAAGTAGGTCTTGGCAATGGCCGACGCGTAATAGCCGTAGACCATGAAGTCGTACATCTCAAGAAAGTTGCCGCTGACGACGCGGAACACTGTCTTGACTTTCGATTCCTGGGATGAGGAAGTGGCGTGTGTCGCTGTAGACATGACATTCTCTGGAAAGCCCGTCGCCCTCGGTTGTGGCGGCGATCAGGCAGTTGAAACGATCCACTGGCTTCGGTCAGGCGGTTGCCGCTGCAAGGCAGCAGGAACGCGCCGGGGGCGCTGCATTTTCATGCTGAAAGCACTCGGCTGATATCAGGGTAAACATCGTGAAACAGGCCGAGCCCATGCCACGTAATGTTACCGTTGTTGGCGTTGTCGCGTAATGCATACAGAATCATTACAGACCCCGCCGGCCACCGACGACAGCCGTCGTCCCGATAGAATTTGCGTCCCGCCACTTCGCGCTGATCGCCACCCCGATGCAAGCCAACCGCACTCTCTCGCTGCGCCCCGCGACTCTCGCTGATGCCGCTCTGATTGCTTCGATCCATGCCGCCAGTTGGCAAGCCACCTATCGCGGTTTGCTGCCCGACGCCTTCCTCGACGGCGAAGTCACGCGTGAACGCGCGGCGTATTGGGAAGCGCGTCTGAGCGCGCCGGGCGGCGAGCGCCGCGTCGTCCGGATCGCTGAACTCGACGGCGAGCCGATTGGTTTTGTCTGCGCGGAACGTCAGCCGGAATCGGCGTGGGGCGTGCTGCTCGACAACCTGCATGCGTTGCCGGGCTATCAGGGCATCGGAGTCGGCAAGCTGCTGATGCGCGCCGCCGAGGATTGGACTCGCGCGCAAGGCGAGGCGCAGTTGTATCTGTATGTGCTCGAAGGCAATACGCCTGCAATCGGTTTCTACGAACGGCAAGGCTGGCAGTTCGTGGGCGCGGAACCGGATCACATGGGCGGTATGGATATCACCGCGCTGCGCTATGTGTACCGATTGAAAAAATAAACGGCTTCGGCGGGTCCGCGCGTCGCTCCGACCTTGGCGGATCAGTGCTTGACGTAAGCCGATCATGGCTACCGGGACCGGCGTCATAAAAAAACCCGGCCGATAATCGGTCGGGTTTTTTTCAGTCTCACGCTTACTTCTGCAGCGGCAATCCCGATTCGGTTTGCCGCTGCAGTTGCAGTACCTCACCCTGCACCCGACGCAGTTGCGCCTGCGCTTTCTCCCTCTCCAAACGCAACGCGGCCGCTTCGCTCTGCGTTTGCCGCTGGTAGTCGTTGACCCTGGCCTGCTGCGCACGCGCTACGTCGAGATCGGCCTGCAGACGTTTCGCGCGGTCTTCCGACAACGCAATGATGTCTTCGATATAAACCTTCTGCGCCAGCAACTGCGTGCGACGAATTTCGACCTCCGCGAGTTGCGCCGTTTGCAGAACGAAGTCCGCATAGATCAATTCCGCGCGCGCCGCGTCTTCGGACTTGATGACGCGCCAGAAATGTTTGTCCTGAAACAACGCGACGTAATACGTCATTTCCTGCGGATAGAAAAACAGACTCGCGCCGTAGCTGCCGTTATACGTGGTGCGCAGTTCGTTCAACTTTGCGCCGTGGATCATTTGCATCAATTCGGCGACGTTGCCCTGCGATTCGGCGACAGGGGTCGCCGTAGTTGAGATGCCCGATGCCGCGACGCCCGGCGCGTTGCCGACCGGCTGCGCGGTCAGGGCGTTCATGGCCGGCCGCGCGCCGGCCAAGGGGGCGGCCTCGCCGTCTTGCGCCGCCAGCACGAAACCACTTTGCTGCAACAGCACGCACGAGATTGCGAGCAACATGGCGCGCCATACAGTTAAGGGGTACTTCATAACGTGCTCCATGCGAATTCAAAACAGCCGACGATTATCGCGCGGATCAGCCGTCAAGCGAAGCACTCACGTGTCCCGAAATGGGACTTTAAATTGAGACAAATAGATCGCGAATAATTCCGCCGAATGGAGCGGGCTTATTGCGGAATAAACACGGTGGGATTGCGCGAAAACACGACGATCCGCCTCATGTGCGGACGAATCCGAATCTGCATGGGATTCAGGTGAATCAGGCGAAAACTGGCGGTGCGCCAGTAGCCGGATTGCCCGAGCGTGAAGTGCAAGCCACGATTGTCGAGAGACAAACACGACGAACTGAAAACGCTTTGGAAAACAGCAAACCTTGCGGAGCGCCAGGCCGCGCCACCGAGACGCAGACCTGGCGCTCCCACCCGCTTAAAAGCGCGTTTCGCGCGCCACCCGCAGGAACGTATCCAGCAACGGCGTGCAATCCAGCAATTCCGGCCCGCCCGCGCGATGAAACTCCGGATGCCATTGCACCCCCATCACAAAAGGCGCACGACGGTAACGCACCGCCTCGATGATGCCGTCGGACGCCGACACCGCTTCGATATTGAGGTCACGCCCCAGCGTCTTGACCGCCTGATGGTGGATCGAGTTGACGATCGCATCGCGCCGACCCGGGAACATATTGGCCAGCGTCGACCCGTCCGGAAAGTGAATGCCGTGCCGATGCTGATCGTAGTTCTCGTTGACGTGCGCGCCGGCGGTGGGCACGTCGGTGGCGATGTCCTGATACAGCGTGCCGCCGAACGCCACGTTGATCAGCTGGCATCCGCGGCATACGCCGAGCACCGGCTTACCCGACTCGATAAATTCATGCAGCAATTCGAGCTCGTACATATCGCGCACGCGATCGCCCGGCCACTCGTGGCTGGTCGCGTTTTCCGCGTACGACTGCGGCGAGACATCCGCGCCGCCTTGCAGCAACAGGCCGTCGAGATGCTTGGCATAGTCGCGCAAACGGATATTGCTCGGATGCAGCATGCCCTGATGGCCGACCGTCGGAATCATGAACACCAGCACGTCGCGCGACATGACCCAGTGCGCGATCGATTCCTCGAGGTACTGCAGCGTCTTGCCGCGCAGCCCCTTCGCACCCGGTTCCGGGTGGAAGATCCGCGCCGACACGCCGATGCGCAGCGTGCGCTGCGTGATCCGTTGCCCCGCGCGATCGAACAACTGACGAGCGCGCGCCGCGATGATGCGGCCGAACACCGTCCACGCCGAATCGTTCTGCTTCAGATAGCGCGGCGGCGACGGCGGCAACGCGTTGGGCGGCGGCGGATTGGACGCGGAAAAATCCGGCGCTGCGCCGAAACCGGGCGGCGGTGCGCCGGCCGGCCGCGCGGCGGAGGCGGCGGCCGCTTCCGGTACGGCGGCGACGCTATCCGCTTCCACTGAGGACGTCACTTCGCCGGCAAGCGGCTCGCTGCTCGACAGCGTCGTCTCGTGTTTAGGCGCGGCAGGTGTTTCGGCTGATGTTTCGGCAGGCTTAGCGTGGGCGCGGGCGTCGTGTGCCGCTTTGTCATGAACCGCCGCCTCCTGCTTCGCCGTCGATGCCGCAGCGGAACTGCGCGCCTCGGCGGCATCGCGCTGCCGGGCGGCTTGCGGATCGGCCGGCGTCACGGCGGAGGCGCTGTCGGGGTCGTCGGTGGACGATCTGACGGCGGCTTCCCCGGCCGCAGCCTCCGACGCAGCGGACGGCGTTTTCACGTCCTTGATCGGCGACTGGATGGAATCTTCGTGTGAGAGGGGCAACGAGGTCGCCGGATCGGGCGGCGGCTCGGCGGGCTTGAAAGACGCACCGGAGGGCGCGCCCGTCACCGTGCCAGAACCTGCGCCGGAACTCGCACCAGAGGGTGCGCCAGAACCCGCACCAGACCCGGCAATTGCACCAGAAGGACTTGCGCCAGACGGCGCGGGCGACGCCGAAGGCGACGGAGGACTGCCGGGCTGACCGGCGTTTTCAGGTTTGTTTTCGCTCATGACAGTCAGACAGGCGCCTTTCACGCGAACGAATGAATATGCCCTGATTATCCGCTAGCGAGCCAAGCCCCGCAAACCCGCACACAATTGCTCACATTGTTGTTTCAGACGACACAATCTCGACGGACCTGATCAGGGATCCGGCTGTTCATCGAAAGTTTCGCGCAACGCGATCTGCATCGCCGCGTGGATCTTCACGCACCAGCGCCAGACGAGCGCCAGCAGCAGCGCCGCGCAGATCAACACGGCGGTGAGCAAGCCCGTAGGCGGCAATATCCCGCCCGACAGCGCGGCCAGCAGTAAAAACACCCCAACCATGGACACCACCGGCACCAGGTCGGAAATCGCGTAACGGATCGCGCGCGTAAAGCGCCCCGCCGTCGCCGGTTGAACGCTGACTTCGGCGAGCAGCAACGCGAGCGATTTGGTCTTCCGGTAGACGGCCACCAGAAACGGCAACGACACGATCAGCGCGATGCTCCACAGCACCACGCGCTGCAACGGCTCGGCAGCCAGCCAATGCGCGAGCCACGCGCTGGTGTATGGCGCGCTATACGACACCGTCAGAAAAATGGCGGCGACCAGCGCGAGATTCACCGCGATTTGCAGAATGATCCGTCGCGTCATGCTGAACAGCGTCGGTTCACCGCTCCCGGTGCTCAGGCTGCGCAACCACTGTCCATAGAGGCCGAACCCATTGACGAGCGTGCGTGGCATCGCCTGGCCGAGGCGCTGCGTCAGCGGGTCCGCGGCCTTGATCAGATACGGCGTGAACAACGTGGTCAACGCCGACACCGCCACCGCGATCGGATACAGAAACGCGCTCGTCACCTTCAGCGTCAAGCCGAGCGACGCGATGATGAACGAGAACTCGCCGATCTGCGAGACGGTCATGCCGACCCGCATCGCCGTGCGGCCGTCCTTGCCGGCCAGAAAAGTCCCGAGCCCGCACGACACGATCTTGCCGACGATCACCGCCACCGTGATCACCGCGATCGGCCACGCATAGTCGACCAGCACGGCCGGGTTCAGCATCAAGCCGATCGTCACGAAGAAGATTGCCGAAAACGCGTCGCGCAGCGGCGCAATCAGATGCTCGATGCGATGCAGATGACGCGACTCCGCCATGATCGCGCCAATCAGGAACGCGCCGAGCGCGATGCTGTAATCGAGCTTGACCACCAGCAGACAGAAGCCGAAACAGAAACCGAGCACCGACACTAGCAGCATCTCGTCGCTTTTCGCGCGAGCCACGTAGTTCAGCGCACGAGGCACCACCAGAATGCCCACCACCAGCGACACCGTCATGAACAGCAGCAGCTTGCCAAGCGTGACCATCGCGACGCCCGCACTCAACTGCCCGGTCTGCGCGATGCCCGACAGCAGCACGAGCATCGCGATGGCGAGAATGTCCTCGACGATCAGAATCCCGAACACCAGTTGCGCGAAGCTCTCGCGCTTGAGCCCCAACTCCGAGAGCGCCTTGACGATGATGGTGGTCGACGAGATCGCCAGGATCGCGCCGAGGAACAGCGAGTCCATCGAACTCCAGCCGAACGCGCTGCCGATCTCATAGCCGATCCACAGCATCAGCACGATTTCGGACAGCGCCGCGACGATCGCCGTCGCGCCGACCTTGAAGAGCTTGCGCAGACTGAATTCGAGGCCGAGCGAAAACATCAGGAACACCACGCCGAGTTCGCCTAGCGTCTGAATGGTCTGCTCGTCGTGAATCAGCTGGAACGGCGGCGTGTACGGTCCGATGATCACGCCCGCCGCGATGTAACCGAGCACCACCGGCTGCTTCAGGCGATGGAACAGCACGGTGACGACGCCGGCGAGCGCCATCACGACCGCCAGGTCCTGAATGAAGCCGATGCCATGGTGCATGAACGCGATCCTTACAGAAAGTAATGTCTCAAAAACGCAGTGTAACAAAGGATCGCGACACGCCTGTCGGCCGGAACATCCGCACGGAACGGGCTTGCCGGGTCATGGAACGATTCGATGCGACACGCAAACCGGAATGTTTTTGAAACGCTGGACACCTGTGAAATATCACAATAATATTTGAAGCATATTTTTACGGGAGTCGCGTGATGCAGCAGGTGTCTTTCAACGTTGTAGACCGTAGCGGCGCGAGCCGCGCCGAGATCGTCGAAGTGAACCGTCTGACGATTGCCGGCTGGGCCGGGCGCGATCAGGCCGCGATCGAGCATCACATCGCCGAACTGGCCGAACTCGGCGTGAAACGGCCGTCCACCACGCCGTGTTTCTATCGTCTCGGCGCGGAACTGCTGACGCAGGCCGAGCAGATCGACGTGGTCGGCGTGAGGTCCAGCGGCGAGGCCGAATGCGTGCTGGTGAATGGCAAAGCGGGCCTGCTCGTCACGGTCGGCTCCGACCACACCGACCGCGAGGTCGAGGCCTACGGCGTCACGGTGTCCAAACAGGTATGCCCGAAGCCGCTCGCCCGCGACGCCTGGCGTTTCGACGACGTCGCCGGTCACTGGGACCAACTGGAATTGCGCGCCTACGCCGTGACGAACGGTGAGCGGCGCGTCTATCAGCAAGGCAGCGTCGCGTCGCTGCTGCCGGCCGCCGATCTGCTCACGCGCGCGCCGCTCGCGGCCGGTGCGGCGATGTACTGCGGCACGCTGGCGGTACAGGGCGGCATCGTCGGCATGCTCGACGGCGACGCGCTCGAACTCGAATTGCACGACCCGATCCTGAACCGCACGCTGCGCCACGCTTATCGCGTGCGCGCGCTACCTATCGTCGAATGAGGCACCCATGAGCTCCCCTTCGCACTCCGTCAGCGCCGACGCGTCTTCCGACGCGTGGCTCGAAGCCGCCGCCCTGCGCAAGATCACGTGGCGCATCATGCCGTTCCTGTTTCTGGTCTATGTGCTGTCGTATCTGGACCGCGTCAACATCGGTTACGCGAAACTGCAGTTCACCGGCGACCTGGGCCTCACGAACGCGGCGTACGGACTCGGCGCGGGGATCTTTTTCTTCGGCTATTTCGTGTTTGAGGTGCCGAGCAATCTGCTGCTGAAGAAGTTCGGCGCGCGCGCCACGATCGCCCGTATCACGATGCTGTGGGGCCTGCTGTCGTGCCTGATGATGTTCGTGCACAGCGAAACCATGTTCTACGTGCTGCGCTTTTTCCTCGGCGTCGCCGAAGCGGGTCTGGTGCCGGGCGTAGTGCTTTATCTGACGTTCTGGTTTCCGTCCGACCGGCGCGCGCGGATGGTCGCCGTGTTCATGGCGGCGATTCCGGTGGCCGGCATTATCGGTGCGCCGTTGTCGGGCTTTCTGATGTCGGCGCTGCATGAAACGCACGGTTTGCGCGGCTGGCAGTGGATGTTTCTGATCGAAGGTATTCCGTCGATCCTCGCCGGTTTCTGGGCGCTCGCCGTGTTGCGCAACACGCCGGCCGAAGCCGCGTGGCTGACCGACGACGAAAAGCGCGTGATCCTGCAGCGCCTCGCGCGCGAAAACAACGCGGCCGCGGCGGCCGGCGCCGAGCATAGCCTCGCAGTGGCGTTGCGCTCGGGCCGCTTCTGGCTGCTGACGCTGATCTACTTCTGCCTCGTCACCGGCAACGCGGGTTTCTCGTTCTGGCTACCGCAGATCGTCAAGGATCTCGGCGTGACGAACCTCGTCACCAATGGCTTCGTCACCGCGATTCCTTATCTGGCGGCGGGCATCGGCATGATTCTGATCGGGCGCTCGTCGGATATCACCGGCGAACGGCGCTGGCATTACGCGGTGTGCTGTTTTATCGGCGCGGCGGGATTGCTGGGCAGCGCGTCGGTCACGAACTCGATTCCGCTCGCCGTGACCGGTTTGTCGATTGCGTATGTCGGGATTCTCGCGGGCTTCGGCATCTTCTGGTCGATGTCGACGACTTTCCTGCAAGGCTCGGCGGCCGTCGCCGGGATCGCGGTGATCAACTCGATCGCGAATCTGGCGGGCTATGTGAGTCCGTATGTGCTCGGCATCGTCAAGGACGCGACGCATAGCGTGACGCTTGGGCTGGTGCTGATCGCGGGGGCGTTGATCGTCGGCGGGCTGGTGACGCTGATGATGCCGCGCGTGAAGGTGCAACACGCGGCGACGGCCGTGCCGGGCAACGCCTGATGCGTTTGCGACTTTGATGTTTGTGTTTGCGTACGTGCGCGTTGTTTGCGGACGCGCGCATGCGCGGCCCGGCACGCCAAGCAGCGCGGCATGCGGCGCTCACCCGCCCTGGCCGCGCCGCCCGCGCAAAACCTTGCTCTACAATGCGGACGACATCGCCCGCCAGTTCCACACATGACGCTTTTGCAGACTGCCCGCCCTTCCCGACCCACCCGCGAGACCGCTGCCGCGAGCCTCGCCGAACAGGCCTATGCGTTCGTCAAACGCGAGATCATCACGATGCGTTTGCGGCCGAGCGAGGTGCTCAACGAAGCGGAGCTGATGGCGCTGACCGGCATCGGCCGCACGCCGGTGCATCAGGCGCTGCATCGGCTGGTGCACGAAGGCATGCTGACCATCATGCCGCGCAAAGGCATCATGGTCCGGCCGGTTTCGCTCGACGACGTGCTCGCGATCATCGACGTGCGGCTCGTGAACGAAAGCTACTGCGTCGAGCTGGCCGCGCGCCACGCGCAGCAGCACGATTACGACGCGATGCAGGCGCTGCTGGAGCGCTCGTCGGTGTGCGTCGCCGCGCACGACATTGAAGGCATGATGGATATCGACCGCGAATTCCATCTGGCGATTTCGGCCGCGTCGCGCAACCCGGTGCTGGCCGATATTCTGCGCGGCCTGCATGAGCGGTCGCTGCGCTTCTGGTTCATTTCGCTGTCCGAGCCGCATCATCTGGAAGACGTCCATGAGGAGCATCTCGAGCTGTTCCGTCTGCTGCGCGAACGCGACGCCGAAGGCGCGCGCGAGTCGGTGCAGAAGCATATCGAGGCGTTCCGCGCGACGCTGTTCAACCGGATGTGAGCGCCCTCGACCGAACGCCCTGAACGGCGCGCTCTCAATCGAACTCAACCGGCTTGCCCGGTTCAACCGGATTCATACCCATCATGGCCACTGCCTTCACGCCCTTCCCGCCGCTTGCCCAGCTCGCCGCCGATCTCGCCGCCGGCCGCACCACCAGCCGCGCGCTGGTCGAAACCGCGCTTGAACGGATCGCCGATCCGGCCGGCCAGGGCGCGGCCGTCTTCATGCATGTCGACGCGGACAACGCCCGCGCCGCCGCCGACGCGCACGACCGCCTGCGCGCCGCCGGCACGGTCCTCTCGCCGCTCGCCGGGATTCCGGTGTCGGTCAAGGACCTGTTCGATATCGAAGGCCAGCCGACCCGCGCCGGCTCCGTCGTGCTCGCCGACGCGCCCGCCGCCAAAGCGGATGCGGTGGCGGTCGCGCGCCTGAAGCGGGCGGGCGCCGTGCTGGTCGGGCGCACCAACATGAGCGAGTTCGCGTTCTCCGGACTCGGCCTGAACCCGCACTACGGCAACCCGCTGTCGCCTTATCAGCGCGGCGTGAAGGGCGACGAGCGGATTTCGGGCGGTTCGTCGTCGGGCGCGGCGGCCTCGGTCGCGGACGGCATGGCGGCAATCGCGCTCGGCACCGACACCGGCGGCTCGATTCGCATTCCGGCGGCGCTGTGCGGGCTGACCGGCTTCAAACCGACCGCCGACCGGATTCCCAGGCAAGGCGGCGTGCCGCTGTCGTCGACGCTCGATTCATTCGGCCCGATCGGCGTCTCGGTCGCCTGCTGCGCGCTGGTGGACCGCATGCTGGCCGGCCTCGAGCCGCGCATTCCGGCCGCCCGGCCGCTCGAAGGCGTGCGCCTTGGCGTGCTGACCAATTTCGTCACCGACGGCGTCGAACCAGCCGTTGCCGCCGCGATCGACACGGCGCTCAAGCATCTGGAAGCGGCCGGCGCAATCGTCACCGAAGTGCGCTTCGCGCCGCTCGACCGTCTGCCGGAGATCAACCGCTTCGGCTTTTCGCCGATCGAAGCGTACGCGTGGCACCGTCCGTTGCTGGAGAAGCACCGCGAGCAATACGACCCGCGCGTGCTGGTACGCATTCTCAAAGGCCAACCGGCCAGCGCCGTCGACTATCTGGACCTGCTGGCCGAGCGCCAGGCGCTGCTGAACGAAGCCGCGCGCACGCTGTGGCAGCGTTTCGACGCGGTGGTCGCGCCGACCGTGCCGGTGCTGCCGCCGCGCGTGGCCGACCTGGTGAACGACGACGACGCGTTCGGCCGCACCAATGCGTTGATCCTGCGCAATCCGAGCGTGTTCAACTTCCTGGATTCGTGCGCGCTGTCGTTGCCCTGCCATCTGCGCGGCGACGCGCCGGTCGGGCTGATGCTGGCCGGCGCGCCGCATGCCGACGACGCGTTACTCGCCATCGGCCGGGCCGCGGAGGCGGTGCTGAACGCGATTCGTTGAGTGGGTGAAGGCGGCGGGAAGGCGAAGGCGGGGCGGGAGCGCATTCATACAGCCGCAAGCGCGCCGGAAATGCGGCGAATCGCCGCGTTCCCCGCCCGCAAACGTGCCGTAATACCGCGATAAGCGGCGGGGCGGGGGTTCGCGCTAGAATCGCGGGCACCCGCCCTTTCCGTTTCCAAGACAGCCACATAATCCATGAATAACGACACTGCGATGCTGCGCCGCGAGCGCTCCCTGCTGGTTCTGCTTGGCCTGATCTGCGTCGCCCTCGTGGCCGGCGCGCTGTATTTGCAATACTTCCTGCACGAAGACCCATGCCCGTTGTGCATCATCCAGCGCTATTTCTTCCTGTTGATCGCGATTTTCGCGTTCCTCGGCGCGCGTTTTAATAGCTGGCGCGGTGTCCGGCTGCTGGAAGTGATGGCGGCTTTGTCGGCGCTGGCCGGCGCATTGACGGCCGCGCGCCACGTCTACGTGCAGGCGAATCCGGGCTTTAGCTGCGGTTTCGATGCGTTGCAGCCGGTGGTCGACAGCCTGCCGCCCGCACATTGGCTGCCGGGCGTGTTCAAGGTCGCCGGGCTGTGCGAAACGGCCTATCCGCCGATTCTGGGCCTGACGCTGCCCATGTGGTCGCTGGCCGCCTTCGTGGTGGCGTTCATCCCGCTGGCGTTGACGCTGATGAAGAATCGCCGCCGGTTCGCCTGAACCACCTGCGGTATTGAAATAGCGCCGGCGTGCCGGCCGCCGTTCGCGGCGGCGCGAACTCCGGCGTTTTTTTGCGCCAATTGCGTTCGCACTCCCTCCCGCGCCGTACCCGCACGCATTCGCGACAAATCCCCGCCGCACCCCGCCCCATCTGGCTTTGCGCCATTTTCACCGTCACGCAACTTCCCGGCGCGGCGCGAATCGTACTTATTCATGACCGCATCCGAATAAGCGTCATGCGCCATGGGAAATATTTTTGAGACTGGGTAGTGCTAAATTCGGACCTGGATGGCGATCTACGTGCGCGAGGCCGGCTTTGGCGCGACCCCATGCGTAACGCGCGCCCGGTCCGCACTGTCTTCTGGATTCGCCATGACATCGCAAACCATCCGCTTTTATCACCAGGGGTCCGTCCGTGAAGTCGTGGACGTTCCGGCGACGCGCACCGTGCTTCAGCACCTGCGCGAGGATCTGCGTTGCACGGGCACCAAGGAAGGCTGCGCGGAAGGCGACTGCGGCGCCTGCACGGTCGTGATCGGCGAACTGGACGCGCACGGCGAACTGGCGCTGAAAGCGGTCAACGCCTGCATCCAGTTCCTGCCCACGCTCGACGGCCGCGCCCTCTTCACCGTCGAAGACCTGCGCGCCGCCGACGGCACGCTGCACCCCGTCCAGCAAGCCATGGTGGATTGCCACGGCTCCCAATGCGGTTTCTGCACGCCCGGCTTCGTGATGTCGATGTGGGCGCTGTACGAAAACCAGCCGGCCGCCGCCGGCCTGCCCACCCGCGATGAGATCAACGCCGCGCTGTCCGGCAATCTGTGCCGCTGCACCGGCTACCGGCCGATCGTCGACGCGTCGCAGAAAATGTTCGATTACCCGCAATACCCGCGCGTGACGCTGGACCGTCAGGCCATCGCGGAGCAACTGCGCGCGCTGCAACGCCGCGACACCTTCGAATACCGCGCCGCCGACGCGCGCGGCGCCGGGTTCGGCTCACCCGCCTTCCACGCGCCGGTTTCGCTCGACGCCTTCGCCCGTCTGCGTGCCGAGCATCCGCAGGCGCGCCTGCTGGCCGGCAGCACCGACGTCGGCCTGTGGGTCACCAAGCAGTTCCGCGATCTCGGCGACATTCTCTACATCGGCAACGTCGCCGAATTGAAGACGATCGAGCGCGACGCACAAATGCTGACCATCGGCGCCGCCGTCACGCTCGAAGACGCGTACGCCGCGCTCGCCGTCGATTACCCCGAACTCGCCGAACTGTGGACCCGCTTCGCGTCGCTGCCGATACGCAACGCCGGCACGCTCGGCGGCAATGTCGCGAACGGGTCGCCGATCGGCGATTCGATGCCGGCGCTGCTCGCGCTCGACGCCGAAGTCGTGCTGCGTCACGGCCCGAAAACCCGCACGCTGCCGCTCGACGCGTTCTACCTCGGCTACCAGAAAACCGCGCTGGCAGCGGGCGAATTCGTCGCGGCGCTGCGCGTACCGCGGCCGGCGGGCACGCTGCGCTTTCGCACTTACAAAGTGTCGAAACGCTACGATCAGGACATCTCGGCGGTGTGCGCGGCCTTTGCCTTGCAGATCGACGAAACCGGCACGATCCGGCAAGCCCGTATCGCATTCGGCGGCATGGCGGCGACGCCGAAGCGCGCCGCGCAAACCGAAGCCGTGCTGAGCGGCGCGACATGGAACGAAAGCACCGCGCGGCAAGCCATGAACGCGCTCGTCGCCGATTACCAGCCGCTTAGCGACATGCGCGCGTCGAGCGCTTACCGGCTGAAGGTGGCGCGCAACGTGCTGTGGCGCTTCCACCTCGAAACGCGCGACGACGCGCCGCTCGCGCTGTGCGACGTGAATGCGTTCGCATTCGAGACCGGCGCACCGGACGCCCTCGTGGCGAAGGAGCCGTCGTGATGAACCGCACCGATGCTTTCGTCGATCAGGCCGTGAAACCGATCGTGAATCAGGCTGCAAGGCACGCCGCGAATCCGGCCGCCCGGCACGTCGCCGCGCTCGACCACGACACGGCAATCGGCGTCTCGCTGCCGCACGAATCCGCGGCGCTGCACGTCAGCGGCGAAGCCACCTACACCGACGACGTCGCCGAACTGCACGGCACGCTGCACGCCGCGCTTGGCCTGTCGCGCCACGCGCACGCGCGGATCGTCTCGATGGATCTGGACGCGGTCAGAAACGCGCCCGGCGTGATCGCCGTGCTCACCGCGGAAGATATCCCCGGCGAAAACAATTGCGGCCCGGTGCTGCACGACGACCCGATTCTCGCCGTCGACGAAGTGCTGTATCTCGGCCAGCCGGTCTTCGCCGTGATCGCCGAAAGCCACGACCTCGCGCGCCGCGCCGCCGCGCTCGCGAAGAGCGACGACGTGATCCGCTACGAACCGCTCGAAGCGATCCTCACGCCCGCCGAAGCCAAGGCGCGGCAACAATACGTGCTGCCGCCGCTGCATCTGAAGCGCGGCGAGCCGGCCGCGAAAATCGCCGCCGCGCCGCACCGGATCGCCGCCACGTTCGAGGTCGGCGGCCAGGAACAGTTTTATCTCGAAGGCCAGATCGCGTACGCCGTGCCGAAAGAAATGGACGGCATGCTGGTCTACAGTTCGACGCAGCATCCGAGCGAAATGCAGCAGGTAGTCGCGCATATGCTCGACTGGCCGGCGCATAGCGTGGTGTGCGAATGCCGGCGCATGGGCGGCGGCTTCGGCGGCAAGGAATCGCAATCGGCGGTGTTCGCGTGCGTGGCGTCGCTGGCGGCGAAACTGCTGCGCCGTCCGGTCAAACTGCGCGCCGATCGTGACGACGATTTCATGATCACCGGCAAGCGCCACGACGCGATCTACGCATACGAAGCCGGCTTCGACGACAACGGCCGCATTCTCGGCGCGCGCGTCGAAATCGCTTTGCGCGCGGGCTATTCTGCCGACCTCTCCGGCGCCGTCGCGACGCGCGCCGTGTGCCATTTCGATAACGCGTACTACCTGTCCGACGTCGATATCGTCGCGCTGTGCTGCAAGACCAACACGCAATCGAACACCGCGTTTCGCGGCTTCGGCGGCCCGCAAGGCGCGCTCGTGATGGAGGTGATGATCGACAGCATCGCGCGTCAGTTGAAGCGCGATCCGCTCGACGTGCGCGTCGCCAATTACTATGGGATCGGCGAGCGCGATACGACGCCGTACGGGCAGCGTGTCGAAGACAACGTGATCGCGCCGCTGACCGACGAACTGCTCGACACCAGCGACTATCGCGCGCGCCGCGCGGAAATCGCGGCCTTCAACGCAACGAGCCCGGTGCTCAAACGCGGTCTGTCGTTCTCGCCGGTGAAGTTCGGCATTTCGTTCAACGTGCCGTTTCTGAATCAGGCCGGCGCGCTGGTGCATGTGTACAAAGACGGTTCGGCGCTGGTCAATCACGGCGGCACCGAGATGGGCCAGGGGCTCAACACGAAGGTCGCGCAGGTCGTCGCCAATGCATTGGGGTTGCCGCTCACGCGCGTGCGGGTCACGGCAACCGACACGTCGAAGATCGCCAACACCTCGGCGACCGCGGCATCGACCGGTAGCGATCTGAACGGCAAAGCCGCCGAAGCCGCCGCGCACACCATCCGCGCGCGGCTCGCCGAACTTGCAGCGAAGCAACTCGGCGGCCACGCGAACGACGTGCGCTTCGCCAACGGCGAGGTGTCGGTGAACGGCGGCGCGATGCCGTTCGAACAACTGGTGAGCGCCGCGTATCTGGCGCGCGTGCAGTTGTGGTCGGACGGTTTCTACACCACGCCGAAGGTGCATTGGGACGCGAAAACGCTGACCGGTCACCCGTTTTATTACTTTGCGTACGGCGCGGCGGTGTCGGAAGTCGTGATCGACACGCTGACTGGCGAATGGAAACTGGTGCGCGCGGACGTGCTGCACGACGCCGGCCAGTCGATCAATCCGGCGATCGACATCGGCCAGGTGGAAGGCGGCTTCATTCAGGGCATGGGCTGGCTCACCACCGAAGAACTATGGTGGAACCGCGACGGCCGTCTGATGACCCATGCGCCGTCCACGTACAAGATTCCGGCGGTGAGCGACACGCCAGCGGCGTTCCACGTGCAGCTCTATCAGAACCGCAACGCCGAGCCGACCGTGTTCCACTCGAAGGCGGTCGGCGAGCCGCCGCTGTTGCTGCCTTTCTCGGTGTTTCTGGCGATTCGCGACGCGATCGCGGCCGCCGTGCCGAACGCGCAGCAAGCGCCGCCCTTACGCGCGCCGGCCACGCCCGAGGCGATTCTCGACGCGCTGGACGCCTTACATGCGGCAAGCGACACGCAACCCGCCGAATCGAGCGACGTGATGTGAAGAACCTGAATCGAAGCGCATGAACCGAACCACCCGAACCACGGCCCCACGCGACACGAACGCGTCGGACCACACTCAACCGGCCGCACGGACACCCCGCGCGGCCCTGTATGGAGAACCGCCGGATGCAAGCCTGGCTACCTGACCTGCAACAACTGCTCGCGCACGGCGACGCCGCCGTGCTGGTGACGGTCGCGCGCGTCGAAGGGTCGGCGCCCCGCGAGGCCGGCACCAAGATGATCGTCACGCGCGAATCGGCGAAACACACGATTGGCGGCGGCCACCTCGAATGGAAAGCGATCGAGACCGCGCGCCAGGTCTTGCGCGACGGCATGCGCTCGCCGCACATGCGCCGGCTGGAGCGTTTCGCGCTCGGCCCAAGCCTCGGCCAGTGCTGCGGCGGTGCGGTGATTCTCGCGTTCGAGCGGCTCGATATCGGCGATCTCGGCTGGATTACGTCGCTCGCGAAACGCGTGGCCGCGGGCCAATCGACGGTGCGTAGCGTATCATTCGGCCCCGCACCGGATGCGGTGATGCTGTCCGACCCCGAGCCGGGTGTCGACGCCGCCGACTGCCTGCTGTGGGACGGCGCCGGCTTCGACGACAGCGGCGCGCTGCTCACCGAGACCATCGCGCCAGGCGACTTTTCGGTCGTGCTGTTCGGCGCCGGTCACGTGGGCGCGGCGCTGGTTCGCGTGCTAGCCACGCTGCCCTGCGCGGTGCGCTGGGTGGACGAGCGCGACGCGCAGTTTCCACCGGCCGAATTGCTGCACGCGGCCAACGTGAAAATCGATCCGAACGACGCCCCCGACGAAGCCATCGACCAGGCTTTGCCGAACACGTACTTCATCGTGATGACGCATAACCACGCGCTCGATCTGGAACTGGCCGAGCGGATTCTGCGGCGTGGCGATTTCGCGTTCTTCGGCATGATCGGCTCGCATAGCAAGCGCAAGCAGTTCGAACACCGGCTCGCCGCGCGCGGCCTCGACCCGGCGCTGATCGGGCGAATGAAATGCCCGCTCGGCGTGGACGGTATCGTCGACAAGTCGCCGGAAATCATCGCGATCTCGGCGGCGGCGCAGGTGTTGCAAGCCGTCGAGGCGAACGCAGGCCTGCATCACGCGACGCATACGGTTTGACGCAAGGCGCCTTGTCCGACAGCCCTCAGATAAGGCGACAGCATCCAGTGCGAACCGACTCCAACACCACCCCTGACCGACCATGACTACAACGACCGCTACCCCCACGACGCTCGCCGACAAAACCGCGCGGGCACCGAAGGCCGAGTTGCACATTCATATTGAAGGCTCGCTCGAACCCGAGCTGATTTTCGCGCTCGCCGAGCGCAACGGCGTGAAGCTCGCGTACGACTCGATCGACGCATTGCGCGCCGCGTACGCGTTCACCGATCTGCAATCGTTCCTCGACATCTATTACGCCGGCGCGAGCGTGCTGCTGCACGAGCAGGATTTCTACGACATGACGACGGCGTATGTGGAACGCTGCCTCGCCGACAACGTGATTCACAGCGAAATTTTCTTCGACCCGCAGACGCACACCGAACGCGGCGTGCCGATCGCGACGGCCGTCGCCGGCATTGAACGCGCGCTCGCCGACGCTGAAAAGCGCGGCATGACCAGCAAGCTGATTCTGTGTTTCCTGCGTCATCTGTCGGAAGAAGATGCGCTCGCCACCTTCGAAGAAGCGCGGCCGCTGTTCGAGCAGTACAAGCATCGCCTGATCGGCGTGGGGCTCGATTCGTCGGAGCGCGGCCATCCGCCCTCGAAGTTCGAACGCGTGTTCGCGAAGGCGCGCGCGCTCGGTCTGAAACTGGTCGCGCATGCGGGTGAAGAAGGCCCGCCGTCGTATATCTACGAAGCGCTCGATCTGCTGAAAGTGGACCGCGTCGATCACGGCGTGCGCAGTATCGAAGATCCGGCGCTCGTTGCGCGTCTGGCCGATTCGCGCGTGGCGTTGACCGTGTGTCCGCTGTCGAACCTGAAGCTGTGCGTGTTCGACGATCTGACCAAACACACGCTAAAGGACCTGCTGGATCGCGGCGTCGCCGTGACGGTGAATTCCGACGATCCCGCTTATTTCGGCGGTTACGTGAACGCCAATTATTTCGCCACTATCGACGCGTTGAAGCTCAACGATGCCGAGGTCTACACGATCATCCGCAACAGCTTCGAAGCGTCGTTCGTCACGCCCGAGCAACGCAGCGAACTGATCGCGAAGCTCGACGCGCACTGGCACCCAGACGGCCCGCACTGACGGGCCGACGTATAGCAGCCGGCGGCGGCGCACGCTCTCCAGAGAGCGCAGGCAAAACACCGTCGCCGAGCTGTTCAGCTTCCCACAATCGGAGACGGTTTTTCCATGACTCATTCGGCCAACCCGGCTAAAGCAGGCCAATCCGCATTCCGCGCACAACTGCTGACCTTCAACGGCGATCCCGCGCAATCGCCCAATGCGGCGGTCTTCAACGAGGACGGCTTGCTGATCGTCGAAGACGGTCATGTGGTCGCGGCCGGCGCGTATGCGGCGCTCGCGTCGCAACTCGCGCCCGGCACCCAGGTGCAGGACATGCGCGACAAGCTGATCGTGCCGGGCTTCATCGACACGCACATCCACTATCCGCAGACCGACATGATCGCCTCGCCAGCGCCGGGTCTGTTACCGTGGCTCGACACGTACACGTTCCCGACCGAACGCCGCTTCAGCGATCCGGCGTATGCGCAAGACACGGCGAGCTTTTTCGTCGAAGAACTGCTGGCTTGCGGCACCACCACCGCGCTGGTGTATTGCACGGTCCACAAGGAATCGGCCGATGCGCTCTTCACCGAAAGCGAAGCGCGCAATCTGCGGATGGTGGCCGGCAAGGTGCTGATGGACCGCCATTGCCCCGAGTTCCTGCAGGACACGCCGCAATCGGGCTATGACGACAGCGCCGAATTGATCGGCCGCTGGCACAACCGTGGCCGCCAGATGTACGCGCTCACGCCGCGTTTCGCGCCGACGTCGACCGAAGCGCAACTCGAAGCGTGCGGCGTGCTGGCCAAAGAGCATCCGGACATTTTCATTCAGAGCCACGTCGCGGAAAACACCGACGAAGTGAAGTGGGTCGCCGATCTGTTCCCGGGCCACCGCAGTTATCTGGACATCTACGATCACTACGGTCTGCTGCGCCGCCGCGCGGTGTACGGCCATTGCATCTACCTCGACGAGGAAGACCGCAAGCGCATGGCGCAAACCGGCGCGGTCGCGTCGCACTGCCCGACGTCGAATCTGTTCCTCGGCAGCGGCCTGTTCGACTTCGACAAGGCCGACGCAGCGGGTATGCCGATCGCGCTGGCTACCGACGTCGGCGGCGGCACGTCGTTCTCGATGCTGCAGACCATGAACGAGGCGCACAAGGTGGCGCGTCTCACGGGCCATCATCTGACCGCGACACGCATGTTCTATCTGGCGACCGCCGGCGCCGCCGAAGCGCTCGACCTCGCGGATAAGGTCGGCACGTTGAAGCCGAAGTCGGAAGCGGACTTCGTCGTGCTCGATCCGCAAGCGACGCCGCTGCTCGCACGCCGCACCGCGCGCACCGAATCGCTGGAAGAGTTGCTGTTCGCGTTCGCGCTGCTCGGCGACGATCGCGCGATCTATGAAACGTATGCGGCAGGCAAGCGCGTGCATCGTCGCGACGACGTGCGGGTGCATGCACCGCGTACGGCGAGAATCGCGGCTTGAGCGTGATTTGAGCGTGGCATAACAATCGTCACGCAGCGGAATGAAAAAACGGCGCTTCGATTCGAAGCGCCGTTTCTCTTTGGCTCATACCGTGGCGGCCGTGGCGACAGTGACGACGACCCGCTCAACGCATGGTGCAAATCTCATGCAACGCGTTAAGCCGCCGCACCGGATCGGCGACATACGGATTCGACTCGTCCCACGCATAGCCCGCCAGCACCGCGGCGATCATCCGCCGGATCGACGGCGCCTGTTCCGGATAGAAAATGATGTCCTGCAACGCGCCCGTATACCAGCGCTCGACAAACGCGCGGAACGTATCGATCCCCTTGCGCAACGGCACGTCGTAAGCGGCGGACCAGTCAATCTCTTCGCCGTCCAGTTGCCGGTTCAAGGTCTCAACCGCGAGATGCGCGGAGCGCAACGCGATCGTCACACCGGACGAGAACACCGGATCGAGAAACTCGCCCGCATTGCCGAGCAACGCGTAACCCGGCCCATGCAAGCGCTCCACGTTCGCCGCATAACCACCGATATGCCGCACCGGCATCAGGAACGGCGCGTTGCCGATCAGCCGGTTGAACGTCGGCTCCTGCTGGATCAACTCACGCAGCTTCGCGTCGCGCTCCGCTTCCGGCACCTCAAGGAAACTCGCCTCGGCCACGCAGCCCACTGACGAGCGCCCGCCCGCCAGCGGAATCATCCAGAACCACACGTCTCGGCGCTCCGGATGGGTCGCCACGCAGATCTTGTTGCGATCGGTGACGCCGGCCGGAATGCCGTCCTGCACGTGCGTGAAGATCGCGGCGCGGGTCGGCATGCGGGTCGGCGCTTCGAGGTTCAGCAGGCGCGGCAGCACGCGGCCGAAACCACTCGCGTCCAGCACGAAACGCGCTTCGATCTGATACGCGCGATCCGCCTCGTCGATCACGTCGACCAATGGCCTCGCGCCGGTGTGAACCGCGCGCACCGCGTGACCGAAACGCACGTCGGCGCCCTGCTGCGCCGCGCAGCGAATCAGAATGTCGTCGAACACCGCGCGTTCGACCTGATAGGTCGTGCCCCAACCCGGCGAATGCTTGTCGCGGAAGTCAAACGCCGACGACTTGTCGCGGTGAATGAAATGCGCGCCGTTCTTGTACTGGAAGCCGGCTTCGACCACGGCCTGCAGCATGCCGGCTTCTTCGAGGTAGGCCATGCTCTGCGGCAGCAGGCTCTCGCCGATCGAGAAACGCGGAAAGTGCTGGCGCTCCAGCACCAGCACGGAACGACCCGCTTTGCGCAGCAGCGCTGCTGCAACCGCGCCCGCCGGACCCGCGCCGATGATCGCGACATCGACGCTAGTGCGCTCTGACGTGTGTGTAGTCAAGTTTGCCTCAAATCGTTTGCTTGCCATGTGCAGCGTTACGCTGCATCCTTACTTCTCGTTACAATTGCCTGCTAAACGCCCCGCATGAAATGCGCCCGGGGCACAGCAAAAACAAAATTTCGCCGCGGAGCCCAGCGTGTCGCCATCCGAAACATCCAGCGTGCCGTACGTGCCCGAAACGGCCTTCGGGATCTGGTTCCTGCGTACCCACACATGGGAACACCATGTCCTGCGGGTCGCGATCAACGACCTCAAACGCCTGATCGACACACCGTTACCGGCTGCGCCGGTGATCGTCGACGTCGGCTGCGGACAAGGCATTTCGTTCCGGCTGCTGGCCGAGGCGTTCAGGCCGCGGCGCATTGTCGGGGTCGACTTTCACGAGGCGTCGCTGGCGCTCGCCACGAACGCGGCCAACGCGTGCCGCGCCCAGTGCGCCGATATCGAGGTGCTGCACGGCGACTGCGCGAAACTGCCGCTGCCTGACGCAAGCACCGACATCGTGTTCTGCCATCAAACCTTTCATCATCTCGTCGAGCAGGACCGCGCGCTCGCCGAGTTCCGCCGCGTGCTCAAACCGGGCGGCGTGCTGCTGTTCGCCGAATCCACCGACGCGTACATCAAGTCGTGGGTGATCCGACTGCTGTTCCGTCATCCCATGCACGTGCAAAAGAGCGCCGACGGCTACCTCGACATGATTCGCCGTGGCGGCTTCAGCTTCACCCCGCGCAACGTTTCGCTGCCTTACCTGTGGTGGAGCCGCGCGAAAGACTTCGGTCTGTTCGAACGCATCGGTCTGTCTCATCCGCGGCCCGGCAAGCGTCGTGAGACGCTGGTCAATGTCGCGGCGGTCAAGGCCGACCCAAGCTCGCTTTAAAGCTCGTCAGGTCAACACCGTTCCAGCACGAATCAAACCTGGTTCCCTGGTTCTCTGCTTCTCTGCTTCTCTGCTTTAGCGGCGCAAGGCGGCGGCATGCATTGCCGTTCGCCTTGCCACCTCGCCGCCTTCCTGCTTCGCCGCGCCGCGAGGCGCCGCTTCCAACCACCTGCTTTTACTTGCGCAACGTCACCACGTCGCCCGTCAATGCCACACCGGCGATCACCGCACCCGCACCACACGTGAACTCGGTCGCGCTTTCACGCAGTTCGTTCTTGTAGTTGCTCTTGATGTTGATCACCGCGTTGCCGCCTTCCTTGCGCGCGCGTTCCTGCAATTCGATCACCGCCGACAGGAACACGTGCTGGCACGCCTCCAGGTCGCTCTTGCCGAACGCGTTGGTCTTCTTGTTGGTGGCGAATTCGCCCATCGATTTGACAACGGCCGCGTGGTGCTGACCCGCGAAATACAGGCCGATGTCGTCGCTGACCTTGCCCGGTTCGCTGTGCAAGGCGGCGTCGATCGGATAGTTGTCGACCGTATCGCGCGCGAAGGCCGGCGTGGCGCTCAGCGTGGCGAACGAAGCGATCAGTGCAGCACACATCAGATGGCGTTTCATTGAGACTCCTTGGTGGTTGTTGTTGCTATGTGAGTTCTATTTCAATCCAGCCTGCTTCAACGACTCAGTTCGCGTCCAGCACGACGAGTTGCCCCTTCACCGCGACCGCCGCCGCGCTATTGCTCACGCCGCACGTGAAATCCGTCGACGAGTTGGTCTCGGTACTATGAAAACGCGTCTGCACGTCGATCACCGCGTTCGCGTTACGTTCGCGCGCCGCCGCACGCAGCTTGCGCACCGCTTCGGCGAGCGCCGCATGGCACGCGCCATCCGGCGTGTTGACCTGACGGGCAATCCGCACCGAGTACGACACATCGCCCAACTGGGTCTTCACCGCCGGGTGATCCTGCTGGCCGAAATACACCTGCACGCTCTCGGCCGTTTGACCCGCGGCCGCACCCGGCGCCACCAGCTTGCGGAAATGGACCGGGTCGCCGCCGCCCGATTGACCGCCGGCTGCATTCAGCGGCACCGACAACACCTGCGTCGCACAACCCGCCTGCGTGAGCGCCACGACCGCCAGCGCGCCCAACACACCTATCTTTTTCATTGTTATCGCCCTCGGTTTTTTTAGATTTCGCGGCCGTCTCAGCCGCCTTGCCACGCTTCAAACATCAGGCTCGCGCAACTGCCGCCGAACCCGAACGACACCGACATCGCCGTCTCGATCCGCGCGTCGCGCGTAGTGCGCACGAGCGGCAAATCGCCCAACTCCGGTTCGGGTGTCTCGATCCCCGCCGTCCCCGCGATGAAGCCGTCGCGCATCATCAGCAACGTATAGATCGCCTCGTGCGCGCCGCACGCGCCGAGCGGATGCCCGGTCATGCCTTTGGTCGACGAGAACGCCGGCACGCCGTGGCCAAAGGACCGGTCGGACGCGGCGCCGAACACGTCGCTCAGCGCGCGCAGTTCTTCGACGTCGCCGAGCGGTGTCGACGGTGCGTGCGCGTTGATGTAGTCGGGCCGCTTGCCCGCTTCGCTCAGCGCACCGCGCATGGCCCGCGCGATGCCGGCCGCGCGCGGCGTGACCATGCCGGCGCTGTCGGTGCAGTCGCCGAAACCGGTCAGCTCCGCGTAGATGCGCGCGCCGCGCGCCAGCGCGTGATCGCGCGCTTCGAGCACCAGCACGCCGGCGCCCGAGGCGATCACGAAGCCGTCGCGCGCCGTGTCGTAAGGCCGCGAGGCGTGCTGCGGCGTGTCGTTGAAGCGCCGCGACAACGCGCCCATCGAATCGAACATCAGCGTCATGTTGTCGTGCAATGATTCGCTGCCGCCGGCCAGCACGATCTGCTGGCGGCCGCTCTGAATCAGTTGCATGGCCTGCCCGATTGCGAGCGCCGACGTGGTACACGCCGACGACGGCGAATAGCTGACGCCTTCGAGCCCGAACACCTGCGCGACGTTGGCCGACGCCGTGCTGCTCATTGCATGCGGCACGACGTACGGCGGCACCTTGTCGATGCCGCGCGCGTTGGCGATCAGCATGGCCGCGTCGTAACTCAGCATGTTGCCGACGCCCGAGCCGATCACCGTGCCCGTTTGCGGCGAATGCAACCGGGCTTGCGCGAGCCCGGCGTCGTCGATCGCCTGGCGTGCGGCGTGACAGGCGAAGCGCGCGGTGTCGCCCATGAAGCGCTCGAGCTTGCGCTCGAACGGCGGCTCGTGCGCGACCGAGGCCACGCCCGCCACCTGCGAGCCGAAGCCGCGCTCGCGCCACGCGTCGATCCGTTCGATCCGCGAGCGGCCCGAGCGCAACGCGGCGGACACGCCGTCGAGCGTATTGCCGAGGCACGACACGATGCCCATGCCGGTCACGACGACCCGTTGCAGCGCCACGCTCATCGAACGCGCCTGAATATCAGCGACGTGTTGATGCCGCCGAACGCGAAGTTGTTGCTCATCACGTAGTCGGCGTCGATCTCACGGCCCGTACCGACGATGTAATCGAGCGGCGCGCAAGCCGGATCGACCTGGCTCAGGTTCAGGGTCGGCGCGTACCAGTTGCGCTTCATCATTTCGATAGTCCACCACGCTTCGAGCGCGCCGCACGCGCCGAGCGTGTGGCCGACATAGCTCTTCAGCGAACTGATCGGCATGTGCGCGCCGAAGGTCTGCGCGGTCGCATGGCTTTCGGCGATATCGCCGCGATCCGTCGACGTGCCGTGCGCGTTCACATACTGAATCGCTTCGGGCGGCAGTTGCGCGTCGCGCAGCGCGAGTTGCATGGCGAGCGCCATGGTTTCGGCGGTCGGCTGGGTCATGTGCGCGCCGTCCGAATTGCAGCCGAAGCCGACGATCTCGGCGTGAATCCGCGCGCCGCGCGCCATGGCATGTTCGTATTCTTCGAGCACCAGCGTGGCCGCGCCTTCGCCGACCACCAGGCCATCGCGCGCGGCATCAAAGGGACGCGGCGTCAGATGCGGCTCGTCGTTGCGCGTGCTGGTCGCGTACAGCGTGTCGAACACGGCGACCGCCGGGCCCGACAACTCTTCCGCGCCGCCCGCCAGCATCAGCGTCTGTTTGCCGCTCTGGATCGCCTCATACGCGTAGCCGATCGCCTGACTGCCCGACGCGCACGCGCACGAAGTCGGAATGATCCGCCCTTTGAGGTCCCAGAACAGGCTCACGTTGACCGCCGTGGTGTGCGGCATCATCTGCACGTAGCTGTTCGATGTGACGTCGCCCATCGAGCCGGTTTCGAGCATCGTGCCGAACGCGCGGATCGGCTGCACCGAGCCCGACGACGAACCGTAGGCGACGCCCATGCGGCCGTCCTTGATGGTGTCGTTATCGGCGAGGCCGGCGTCGGCGAGCGCGAGTTCGCTGGCACGCACCGAATACATCGACACGGGGCCCATGGAACGGGTCTTCTTGCGCGGATAGTGCGTGGGCAGCTTGAATTCCGGCAACGGACACGCGAGCCGCGTATGCAGCGACTCAAAGTAATCCCATTCGGGCATGCGGCGCACCGCGTTCACGCCGCTTCTCAGGCGCGGCTCGATCGCGTCCCAGCTATCGCCGAACGCCGTGACGCCGCCCATGCCGGTAATGACGACACGCTTCATCACACCATCCCACCGTTGACGCCGATCACCTGACGCGTGACGTACGAGGCCGCATCCGACATCAGGAAGCTGACCACGGACGCCACCTCGGCAGGCTGGCCGACGCGGTTCATCGGCACCGTCTTCAGCGCGTGCTCGAGTTGCAGTTCTTCGAGCATGCCGGTCTCGATCAGACCCGGCGCCACGCAGTTGACGGTGATGTTGCGCGTCGCCAGTTCGACGGCGAGCGCCTTGCTCGCGCCGATCAGGCCGGCTTTCGCCGCGCTGTAGTTGACCTGGCCGCGATTGCCCATCACGCCGGACACCGACGCGATCGTGACGATCCGGCCGCCCTTGCGGGCGCGCACCATCGGCATGGTCAGCGGATGCACGACGTTGTAAAACGAGTCGAGACCGGTTTCGATCACGATGTCCCAGTCTTCTTCGGTGAGCGCGGGAAATGCGGCGTCGCGGGTCACGCCCGCGCTGCAGACAATTCCGTAGTACGGGCCGTGCGCGGCGACATCCGCTTCGAGCACGTCGCGGCACACCGCGCGTTCGCGCACGTCGAATTGCAGCACGCGTGCCATGCCGCCCTGCGCGGCGATGCCCGTCGCAACCGCTTCCGCTTCAGTGCGTCCCGTGCGGCAATGCACGGAGACGGCGAAGCCGTCGGCGGCCAACTTGTACGCAATCGCACGGCCAATGCCGCGGCTTGCGCCGGTAACGAGAACACGCCGGCTCATGAACTGAAACTCCCCTCAATGAATGACTGAAAATCGGGCGGTTGAAACACCTTGATGACGGCCTCCGCGCAGTGCAGATCGCCGTGATGGATCGTGCATTCGTACGCGCCGTGGCCTTCTTCGCTGCGCAGCAGTTCGGTGACGTGAACGCGCAGTCGTGCGCCGCCGCTGAACGACGGCTCCAGCGCTTTGTAACTGCGCGAGCCGAGCAGGACACCGGGCCGCGCGCGGCCGCCGCCGCGCATGGCCAGCAACGCGACATGCGCGGCGATCGTCTGCGCCATCAGTTCGATGCCGAGCCATGCGGGCATCGCGCCGTCGGCGTCCGCGTACCAGGCATCGGCGTGGACGGTGGCGCGCGCGCTCAGCGTGTCGTCGTCGAAGGCTTCCACGGCGTCGATCAGCAGCATGGTGCCGCGATGCGGGATGATCGCTTCGATCGGCTGTTGCAGCAGTTGCTCGTGAGTTGGCGTCGGTGTCGACGTTGGCGTTTGCGTCGCAGCCGGCGTGGTTGGGGTTAGCGTCGTCGTAGTCATGGTGCGCATTACCGGGCCAGAATCAGGCTGACATTGCTGCCGCCGAAAGCAAACGAATTGCTCATCACGTACTGCGAATCCGCGCCGCGCGGCAGAAAGCGCTCGTTCTCGACGAGGTCCAACGCCGGTAGTGAAGGATCGGCCTCGCCGTCCCACACATGACGCGGCAGCGGCACGTCGTCGCGCGACAGCGTCAGCCACGCGAAGCCGAGTTCCGTGGCGCCGGCCGCGCCGAGCTGGTGGCCGGTCAACGGCTTGGTGCCGCTCGCCGCGACGCCCTCGGGGAAGACTCGCGCCATCAGGCCGGCTTCCATCTCGTCGTTCTTGCGTGTGGCAGTGGCATGCAGATTCACATAGCCGATCGCCGACGACGCGACGCCCGCATCCGCGAGCGCTTCGCGCAGCGCGAGTTCGCCGCCCACGCCTTGCGGGTCCGGCGCCGAGATGTGATGCGCGTCGCTCGACTCGCCGACGCCCGCGAGCCGCACCGTCGCTTCGTCGCGGCTCATCAGAAACACCGCGGCGCCTTCGCCGACGTTGATGCCGCAGCGATTGCGGCTCATCGGATTAGTGCGCACGGCGCTGGTCGATTCGAGCGAGGCGAAACCCTGCACCGTCAACTCGCACAGCGAATCGACGCCGCCCACCACCACCGCATCGCACAACTGCAACTGCAGCAGACGACGCGCTGACGCAAACGCCTTCGCGCTCGACGTGCAGGCCGTCGAAATCGTGAACGCCGGCCCACGCAATCCGAGCACAGCGGCGGCGAACGGCGCGGCGGTGCCGATTTCCATCTGCCGGTAATTGAAGCTCGCGGGCAAGCTGCCGGCCTGCACCTGATAGACGAACGCGGCTTCGGCCGCTTCGATGCCCGACGTGCTGGTGCCGAGCACCACGCCGATCCGGTGCGCGCCGTAACGTTCGCGCGCGACCTCGACGGCGGGGGCGATCTGCGTCAACGCGGCGAGCAGCAGACGGTTGTTGCGGCAGTCGTAACGCGCGAGTTCGGCGGGCGGCGCCAGATCGAGCGGCGCGAGCACGCTGCCGACGAACGCCTCGCCGATTCCCGTATGCGCGCTGCCCATGCCGGGCGACTGCGCGGCGGCGAGCGCCGGAGCGATGTGGTCGAGGTCGCCGCCGAGCGCGTTGATCATGCCGAGCGCGTGCAAATAAACTGATGGCGCTTTCATGCGACCCTCCTTGATTCCGATGGCATGCCGATCGGCGCGAGCAGCACCGAGACGAGAATGCCGAGCGCGAGCGTGGCGCCAAAACTCTTCAGCGCGGGCATGGCGCTCATGCCGAGCATGCCGAACGACAACAGCGTAGTGGCCGACGAGAGCAGCACGCCGGTCCAGACCGCGCCGAGATCCGCCTCCGCGCGCAGACAACCTTCGCGCAGAAACACGGCATAGTTTGCGCCGACGCCGAGCACCAGCATGAGCGCGAGCCAGTTGAACAGATTGAGCGGCACGTGCGCATAGCCGAATGCGGCCAGCGTGACGCTCACGGCGAGCAATACCGGCAAGGTCACGGCGATGCCGCCGCGCAGACGATCGGCCACGTGGATTGTAGGTCGGGTGCCTGGCACACGGTCGTTCTGCGAGGTGTCCGTCACGGATGCTGCGTTCGCGGCGCGCACCGGGCGGCCTTCCTGCGAGACATCCACCGAGGTAACGTCCTTCGGCGCGTATCTCACCACCAGCAGAATCAGCACGAGCGCAAGCGCGCCGCCGAGCCACCAGCCGCTATCCACGCGATACGCGCCGAACAGCTTCGACACGCTCGCGGCTTTGTCGACGAACACCACGCCCGGCAGACTTTGCGCCGTCGCGATCAGCGTGGGTTCATTTTGCGGCGTCACGCCCTGCGGAATCACCACGGCGGCATACGCTTTCGTAGCAGGATCGACTTCGCCGAGCCACAAATGCCGATACGGTTGCGACCACGGCGCGGCGAGCCATGTGTTCACCGTCAACGGCGCTTGCGGTTTGGCGAACGCGGCGAGCCACGCGTCGGCGACTTCGTCCTTGAAGCCGGCTTGCAGCAGCGTCGCGCGCAACGCGGCCGGGTCATTGAAAACGTGTTGCGCGAGCAACGCATGATCGTCGTTCTGCTGTTTCGCGGACGGCACGAATTGCGCGACCGATTGATAGCTGCCCACCTTGTTCGCGGTGCCGTCCAACGCATCCAGTTTCGAACCCAGCGCTTCGGCGCGTTGCAACACGAGCTCCGGCGTCTCGCCACGCACGACGAAAAACTGCGCGCTGTTGTCCACGCCGATCGCGTCGCGCACCTTGTCCTCCTGCGCGACGAGCGACGGATCGCGCTGGATCAGCAAATGAATATCGTCGTCGCTGGTCAAACGCAGCCAGCCGGGAATCGCGACGATCAGCAGCAGCGCCGCGACGAACCACGCGCGTCGGCCGCCGATCGCGCGATGCCAGACCGTCAGCCCACGCGCCGCACCCGCGAACAGACGCTGCGGACTGCGCTTCGGCGGCCGCGTCAGCAAGGCCGGCAACAGCCACAGCACCGAGGCGAATGCCGTCGTGATACCGGCCATCGCAAAGCACGCAATCTGCTTGAGCGCGGGGAACGGCACCCACATCAGGATCGCGTAGCCGAGCAGGCTGGTCGTCAATGCAACCGTCAGCGCGGGACGCACTGCGCGCGCGCCGCGCCGGGCATCCCAATCGCGGCCCGCGCCGAGATAGACCACGAAATACTGGATCGAATAATCGACGGCCTCACCGATCAGGCTCGCGCCGAACACCAGCGTCAACAGATGGAGTTTGCCGAACACCAGCATCGTGACGGCGAGCGCGCAGACAATGCCGAGCGCCGTCGACACGAAGCCGAGCAGCAGCAGACGCGGCGAGCGGAACACCCACATCATCAGAAGCGCGATGCCGCACAGCGACGCGACGCCGATCAGATGTACCTCATGTTCGGAAGCGCTGCGCGCCGATTCCGCGTAGAACACCGCACCGGTTCGCGCGACCGAGACGTCAGGGAACGATGACTTGAGTTGCTGTTCGCCTCGGGCAAGCGCGGCGAGCACGGCGTGCTGCGTCTTCGTTTCGTACGCCGAGCCCGGCAAGGTCGCGACGATCAGCACGCTGGTCGCGGCGCCGCGATGCGATACCAGCAGGTTGTCGTCGAGTTCGAGATTCGAGGTGGCGAGCGGCAGGCCGTTCAGCCAGTGTTCGAGCCAGCCGAACGGGTCGTCGGCGAGTTGCGTCGTCAGGCCGCCGTGCAGCGGGCTATAGATGCGCTGCGCGAGCGTGTCGTGCAAGGTGGATTGCTGTGGTGTAGCGAGCGCCGCGCGATCGGCCGGCGTCAACAACCCAAAGCGATACGGCAGATACAACGCGCCGATCTGCGACAGATCGAACGGCGGCAACTCCGCCGTCACCGAACCAAACGCCCCGCTCTGCCGCAGCGACGCGCCTAATTGCCGGGCCGCGGCCTTCGCATGCGCGTCGTCCTTGCTGGTGACGAGAAACACCGTGCGATCGCCGAGCGCGCTCGCCAGCGTGTCGACCGCCTGTTCGGCGACCGGGTCGGCCTCGGTGGCCGGCAACAGCGCGAGCAGATTGGTCTGCAACGGCGACGGTCCCGCGAAACGCCAACCGCAATACAGCGTCGCGATCAGCGCGAGCAGCAGCCACGCGGCGCGCATGCTCCACGCCTGTTTCGCGGACCGCTGTTGCAGCATGTCCATTACGGCGCTCCGAGCAGGCTGCGTTCAGCCGGCGTGAGTTCGGCGACCGCCGCACTCTTCGCGAAGTCGAGCCGGGTCACGTCGCCATTCGCGAGCGTGATGCGCAAGCTTTGCAGAAAGTCCCCGCCGCTCATCTCCAGACCCTTGATCGATTGCGCGATCTGCGGCTGGTTCGGCGTGAGTTGCATGCGCCATTGCGCGGCGCTGCCTTCGGCTTGCACGTCGAATTGCGAGTACAGCGCGGACAGATCGCCGCCGAGCATCGCGCGCATCATCTTCGAGACTTGCGCGACGCCGCGCGCGCCTTGTGCGCTGTGAGCCGTCACGCGCTGGCCGGCGGCGTTGAGTTCGGCGACGCCGGAATCGGTGATCACGTAGGTGGCTTTGTACGGCGTGTCGATCTGCCAGATCACGCCGCGTTCGCGGAAGAACAGCAGCGAGCCGCTGCTGACCAGCGGCTGTTTCATCGCGGCGAGGGTCTGCGTCTGCGTGAACTGTGCGCGCACGCCCTTGGCCTGCGCGAGATGCGCGGCGATCTGCGAGACCAGCGCGGGGTTGCCGGCAGCGGATGCCTGCAATGCCGACGATGTCTGCGACGATGGCGACGATTGCGCGGCCATGGCGGACAGCGGCCACGCGAGCGCCCCCACCACGCCGCACGCACCGAGTGCGACCCAGCCGCTCACCAGCGCCGCGCGCAAGCTCATTGTCCCCATGCGCGCTCCAGCTTGTCGAACACGACCGGCGGCGACACGAACTGCAGCTCCTGGGTCGCGGCATCGACCGCGACCTGAATCGTATAGCCTTTGGTCAGCCGCGTACCGGACGCGCAGTCGACGATTTCGTAGCCTATTTTCAGGCGGTTTTCGTGTTCGAGCAGTTGCGTGCGCACTTCGATCTGCTGGCCGTAAATGGCCGGCCGCACATACTTGAGATGCACCTCGACGATCGGCCACAGATAGCCGGACGCCTGCATCTCGCGGTAGTCGTAATCGAAGGTACGCAGCAGCGCCGCGCGGCCGATCTCGAAGTACTTCAGATAATGGCCGTGCCAGCAGACGTTCATCGCATCGACGTCGTGGAACGGCACTTCGACCATGGCGCTCGCGCTCGGCACTTTGCGGGACTCGCTCATGCGTGCGTCCCTCCGCGATAGTCTTGCAGCAGATCGCAATCGGCAATGCGCGCGGTCAGCGCGCGCAACTCGTGTTCGAGCGCACGGTCTTCGTCGACGAACGGCGATGCCGCGCTCACACGGTCCATAAAGCGCTGCAGCGGCGCCGGCACCGGCGTCTCGCTATCGAGCCTCAGGCGCAGGCGCGCGGCCTGCACGGTTGCCAGCGTGTGCGCGGCGGCCACCTGTTCGGTCAATTCCAGCACGCGCAAACAGTCGCGTGCTGCGATCGTGCCCATGCTGACTTTGTCCTGGTTGTGCGCCTCGGTGGAGCGCGAGAACACACTCGCGGGCATCGTGTTCTTCAACGCTTCGGCAGTCCATGCGGACGACGAAATCTGCACCGCCTTGAAGCCGTGATTGATCGCCGCCCGCGCGGGCGCCGCGCCCGACAGATTGCGCGGCAAGCCATTGTTGAAGTTCACATCGACCAGCAACGCGAGCTGCCGGTCCATCAGATCGGCGAGATTGGCCACCGCGACCTTCAGCGAATCCATCGCGAACGCGATATGGCCGCCGTAGAAGTTGCCGCCGTGCAGCACGCGTCCGTTGTCGGGATCGATCAGCGGATTGTCGTTCGCGCTGTTCAACTCGTTCTCGACGTCGCGACGCACCCACGTCAGCGCGTCGCGCGCCACGCCGATCACGTGCGGCGCGCAGCGAATCGAATAGCGATCCTGCAGCCGATGACCCGGCGTATCGTCGCGTCCGCTCAGATCGTCGCGAATCCAGGCTGCGGCTTCGGCCTGGCCGGCGTGCGGCTTCACTTCGAACAGCATCGCGTCGAAGTGCGCGGCGCGGCCGTCGAGCGCCACCGTGCAGAGCGCCGTGAGACGCGCGGTGAGGCGCGTCAAGTGATCGGCGCGCGCGAACGCGAGACAGGCGAGGCCCGTCATCACTGCCGTGCCGTTCATCAGCGCGAGGCCTTCTTTCGGCGCGAGTGTGAGCGGCGCGTGACCGAGTTCGCTCCAGACGTCGCGCACGTCGCGCAGTTGCCCGGCGAACATCACGTCGCGTTCGCCCGCCAATGCGGCGGCCACATACGACAACGGCGTCAGGTCGCCGCTCGCGCCGACCGAACCTTCCGACGGAATGCGCGGCAGCACGCGATGATTGACCAGATCGGCGAGCCGTTCGAGCAACACCGGACGCACGCCGGAAAAGCCATAAGCGAGCGAGTTCAACCGCGCGGCGATCACTGCGAGGGTTTGCGCGTCGTCGAGATACTGGCCCATGCCGCAGCCGTGATAGCGCGTGAGTTGCAACGGCAGCGCTTCGACCAGTTCCATCGGCACGTCCACCACGCAGGCATCGCCGTAACCGGTGTTGACGCCGTAGACGGTCGCGCCCTCCGCCAGATGACGGCGCAGGAAATCCGCACCGCGCTGGATTCGCGCGCGCCACGCCGGATCGGCGCTCAGCGCGATCGGCGCACGTTGATGGGCAATCGCGACGACCTCTTCGATCGTCAGCTTGCGGCCGCCGACCACGACGGCGTTTTCGGCTGCATCGGCATTAGCTTTTGCGTTCGTCTTTGCGTCGGTAACCGACGCATCGATCAGATCATGTTCGGCCATTCGCGCCTCGCTTGGGGCTGGCCCAGAAATCGAAGAAATTGAACCATTGATAAGGGGCCTTGCGGCAATAGTGTTCGAGCCGCGCGGCGTAACGTTGCGCCCATGCCGCGAGATGCTGCGCGCGTTCGCGGCGCGGCAACTCGATGCGCTCGGCGAACGGCTCGAAATAAAGACGGTAACCGTCCTGTTCTTTCAGACAGAAAAACAGATAGACCGGGCAGCCCAACGCGTGCGCAAGCACATAAGGGCCCTGCGCGAACGGCGCGGTCGAGCCGAGAAATTGTGCTTCGGTCGTGCGTCCCGTTTCGTGCGCGGGCACGCGGTCGCCGACGATCACCAGCAACTCGCCGTTGTCCACGCGTTCCTGCATCAGCATCGCGGTCTCGGGACCGAAGTCGCGGACTTCGAGCAGATGGCGCGCGAACTCGCTATTGGCCGACGCCAGCACGCTGTTGAAGCGGCGCGCGTGCTCGGTATAGACGACCGCGGTGACCTTCGCATAAGCGCCCTGCGCGGCGAGCGCGCGGGTCATTTCCAGATTGCCGAGATGCGCGCCGATCACGAGCGCGCCCTTGCCGCTCGCGGTCAGCGCCTGGAAGGCGGCGGGATCTTCGAATATGACGTCGGCGTTGTTGACGCGGCCGGACCATGCCGCGAGCTTGTCGAAGCCCGATTGCGCGAACGCCAGCATGTGCCGGTACGCGGACAGCCAGCCGGGACGCGGCGTATCGCCGTGCGGCGCGGCTTCGCCGAGATGTCTGAAGTAGTTGCTCGACGCTTCGCGCGCGGCGCGGCCGGTCAGCAGAAAATACGCAACGATCGGATGCAGCCACAGCGAGGTGAAACGGCGGCCGAACAGCTTGCAACTGAGCGCGAGCAAGGACATGCCGAGGTGGCTGCCGCGTTCGGCGATGCGCCACCAGTCTTGCTGGGTTTTATCGTGCTTGTTGGGCTTTTCGATTGGAGCGCTTTGAGCGCTTTGGTCGGTTCCGGCATTCGCGAGTACAGCGCGGCGCGGCATTACCTTGTGCGCGAGCAGCATCGGCAGACGCCACAGCATGCCGAACACGAGCCGCGTATGGCTGCGACTGATGCGCACGTTGTCCCACAGCACATCGAAATGCGACACACCGTCGGCGGCATACGTGACGCGCGTCGGAATGGAACGGAACGCCGCGCGCCGCCAGTAGAGGCGCACGAGGATCTCGATGTCGAAGTCCATACGCGTGGGCAACTGCACGCGGTCGATCAACTCGCAGGCGAGCGCCAGCGGATATAAACGGAAGCCGCACATCGAATCGCGAATGGTCAGCGACAGCGTTTCGATCCACACCCACACATGCGTCAGATATCGGCCGTAGAGGCGCGCTTTCGGCACGCTCTCGTCGTAGACCGGGCGACCGAGAATCACCGCGCCGGGTTCGGCTTGCGCGGCTTCGATGAAACGTGGCACGTCGGTGGCGTCGTGCTGACCATCGGCGTCGATCTGCAACGCGTGCGTGAAACCGGCGCGGTGCGCGGCGCGCAGCCCCGCCATCACCGCCGCGCCTTTGCCGCCGTTGACCGGCAAACGCAACAGCGTCAACTGATCCGCGTACTGCTGCGCGAGCGCGGCGAGCACCTGCTGGGTCGCCTCGTCGCTGCCATCGTCGACGACGAACAGCGGCAAACCATGCACCGCGAGATGACCGACGGTCGCGCCGATCGCGTCTTTATGGTTGTAGATCGGAATGACGATGCACGCGGCGAACTTCATCACGCGGGCTCCCGGTAGACGATCACGCCGGACGCGCATTCACGGCCGCTCAGTTTGTAGACGAACTGCACGCGCCGACGCTCGGCGTCGTGGGCCAGGGTCAGTTTCAGGACCGCGCCCGGCGCCACCGGCGCCATGAACTTCAAACGATCGATCGATGCAATCGCGCGCGCCGCCGGTACATGATCGGCCGCGAGGCGGATCGCCCAGTCGACCTGCACCACGCCAGGCAGAATCGGCAGCCCCGGAAAATGGCCGGCAAAATGCACGAGCGTGGGCGGCACACGCAGGTCGTAGTGCAGCGTGTCGCCGCTGCGCGCTTCGGCGAGTACTTCCATGCCTTCGCTGCGCGGTTCGAACGCGGCGGCGAGCGCCGCGACCGGCAGCTTGCCGCGTGCGTCGAACGGCAGCGTCGCGCGAAACCGCCAGTGACGCGGCAGCACGACGACGTCGAAATAGTCGGCGAGATAACGGCGCAGCGTCTTCGCAAGCGCCACGCGGCCTTCGCCGCGCAACGCCTCGCTGCCCGCTTCGGTCAACGCCACGACAGCGCCGACGCGCTCGCGCGTGGCGCCTTCCAGCGGCACCAGCGCCGCTTGCGCGACATACGGATGCCGCGCGAGACGCGCTTCCAGTTCCGGCAACGACACGCGCTTGCCGTCCAGTTTCAGCACGCGATCCAGGCGTCCTTGCAGACGGAAACGGCCGTCGGCGTCGAGCGCGATCTGGTCGTCGGTACGATGCCAGCCGCGGTGGTCGAGATGCGGCGAGCGCACGTTCAGCGCACCGTCTTCGTCGCGACGCACTTCGATACCGGCTACCGGTTGCCAGGTGTCCGTCTGATCCTGACGCCGCCACGCAATGCCGCCGGTCTCCGTGCTGCCGTAGATTTCGAGCGGCGCGGCGCCATAGGCGGCGGCGTATTCCCGCGCGGCGTCCAGCGCGAGCGGTCCGCCCGACGAGAAAAACGCGCGCGGCGCCGGCGTCAATGCGGCAAAACCGGGCAACGCGGGCCAACGCGACAGTTGCGCGGGCGTCGACACCACGACCGTCGCGCCGCTTTGGTCGATCTGCTGTTGCAGATGCAAGGGTTCCAGGCTGATCGCGCGGTCGAACGCGCGGCCCGCCCCGAGCGGCCACAACACGCGAAACAACAAACCGTAGATGTGGTGATGCGGCACGCTCGCGAGCATCGTCGCGTCGCCGACCAGCGCGCCCCATTGGCGTTCGAGCGTGTGCACTTCGGCGTTGAATTGCGCGAGCGTTTTGCGGATCGGTTTGGGGATGCCGCTGCTGCCGGAGGTGTAGAGCGTGAGCGGGGCTTGCGGGTCGATGGGGTGAGCGGCGTAGGCCGCGTGGGTTGCCGCTGGGTTATCGCCCGCCACGAACAGCGGCAAATCCGCATCCGTCAGCACCGCGTCATAAGCATCGGCCAGATCCGCGAGATACCCCGGCGTCGCATTCGCCGGAATCACCGGCTCTTTTCCGCACGCGAACAGCGCAAACAACGCGCAGGCAAAATCAAAGGGATCGTCGATACACAGCGCGTAACGTTGCGCGTCGCGCGTTTGCAGCAGCGCGATCAACCCCGCCACGCGCGCGCGAAACGCGGCGCGATCGAGCACCACGCCGCCATCGCGGCATACCGGCGTTTTCAACCCGGCGGCTTCGGCAGCCGCCGACAACACAGCATGCAACGCAATCATGCCGCCTCCGAACGCGCGGCTCGCGGCAGCACCACCAGATAGCGCCAGACAATCTCGGCCACCAGCAGCACGCCGATCAGCCCATACGCGATCGCCCCGTTATACAGCGACCAGTTCGCGCGACTCCAGTACAGCGCCGTATAGGCGGAAAACGCGCCGTTCAACGCAAAGAAGCCGCACCACACCTGCGTCACGCGCCACGTATGACGCACCGCGCGCGGCGGCAGATCCGGATTGCCGAGCCGCGCGAATTTCTCGATCATCGACGGCCCGCGCACGAGCGTCGCGCCGAACGCGATCAACAGCCCCAGATTGACGAGCGACGGATAGAGGCGCAACAGCAGTTCGCTATTGGTCAGCACGATCGCCGCCGACGCGCAGCTCAGCAAGCCGACCACGGTCCAATCGATCGACGAAAGCCGCCGCAGCGAAGTCGCGACCGGACCGCTGCCGGCCCAGCGCTGCAACCACAGGATCGCGAACAGCATGCAGCCGACGTAGCGCGGCGTGTCCCAGCGCCACGCGCACAGAATCAGCGCGGGATAGGCGAGCTTCAACAGCACCTGGACGGCGGTTTTAGCCCAGCCGCGCCCGGCGTCCGGCGAGGCCGGGACGGTCCCGGCGGCCGTGACGTGAGCGTGAGCGTCGGCGTCGGCCTGATCCGCCGCCGCTTGCCTACGCGAGCGCGCGGCGAACATCAGCCTTGTGCCGCCAGCAGGGATTCGACCGCACCGATCACATCGCCGACCGTGCGCACCGATTTGAACTCTTCCGGCTTGATCCGGCGGCCGGTCATTTCCTGCAGTTTGATCGCCAGGTCGACAGCGTCGATGCTGTCGAGATCGAGCTCTTCGAACAGGTTCGCTTCGGGCGTCACGCGCTCCGGCTCAATCGCGAAGTTCTCTTTGAAAATGGCGCGGATGCGCTCAAGAATCTCAGCCTCGGACACGATTTATTCCCCCTTTCTGGTGGTTTCATTCACAGCGTGCGCCGCTTCGCGCTGGCTCGCGACGAGCGCGGCCAGGGTGCTGATCGAACGGAAGTGTTCGCGCGTGCGTTCGTCGTTCGCTGCGATGGTCAGTTGGTATTGTTTGCGCAGCACGATGCCGATTTCGAGTGCATCGATCGAATCGAGACCGATGCCGTCGGTATCGAACAACGGGGCGTCGTCGTCGATATCGGCGGGGCTCAGGTCTTCCAGATCGAGGGCCTCGATCAGAAGCTGTTTAATTTCCAGTTTTAAAGAATCCATAATCGAACAGGTGCTGAGTAATGTGTGCTTCGATGGCGCTCGTCACGCTGCGCGCCGCAAGGGCCGGTGTCGCGTCGTGCGCCGCGAGCTGCTCGACGTCGAGCGGCTCGAGGACATTCACGCGCATCCGGAATGCGCGCGCCGGCACGTCGTACCAGCGCATCTGCTTGGTGAAAGCGGGAGGATCGCAGTCCATCAGCACCGGCACGATCGGCGCGCCGACCTTCAGGGCCATGTGCGCGAAACCGCGCGAAAACGCATGCAAGCGGTTCGGCGCGGGACTGCGCGTGCCTTCCGGGAAAATGATCATCGTGTAGCCGGCCGCCAGTTGCCGCGCGCCGGCCTCGACGAGTTCCGAGGGGTCGGCATTGCTGACGTATTCCGCCGAGCGCACGATGCCCCAGAAACAGGGGTTGCTCCAATGCGCGTTTTTCACCACGCAACAGGCGTGCGGCGTGAGCGACAACAGCACCATCACGTCGAGATAAGTGGGGTGATTCGCGACCACGATCGCCGGGCCGCCCGCGCGCAACGCCTCGACGTTCGACACATCGAGCTCCATCACGCCGACGCGCTGCAGCACCGCGACCAGCGCGCGGAAAAACCAGTGGATCACGCTCGTCACCGCGAATTGCCGCGACGCGCGATGCGGCCATACCCACGCAAGCGGAAACACCAGCACCGAAAACAGGGTGCCGCATACGCCGAACACCACGAAGGCCATGCCCGTTGCACAGAGACGCCAGCCGTAATCAAGCCGCGAGGTCATGCCAGCTCCAGTGCCAGGTGGCGTCGGCGTGTTGCCAGGCGCCCGGGTTGCCGGTTTCAAGGCAGTGCAGCAATGCCTGGCTTTGCGTCGCAAAAGTAGTCTCGGGGACGGGGGGGTTTGCAGCGCCGGCCGGACTGTCTGCATTGTCCGGCGCGTGCGCCTTGTCGGACGCATCTGCCATGCCCGCGCCGTCACCCGCGGACAACCTGCACATCAGTTGCCCTGTGGCTGCGTCGCTGTGCAGCAGGATCGCCAGCGCGCCGCCAGGCACTTCGTCTTCGATCGTGCCGTAGGCCGGATCGGCCGGTTCGTCGGCATACACCAGCAGCACCGGCGAGCCGGATTGCGCCGCGTATTGCGCGTGCGCTTCCAGCAACGCGTAGCCGAGCGTTTCGGCACCGGCCGAAATCGCGCTGGCCGCGGACCGGTCGCCGCGCGCAATGCCGAACACGCCGGTCATCGCGTTGAGCACCGACAGGCTGAACGCGGTCGGCGACACCGGCTCGCCGGCGCTGATGGCGCGCAGGATGTCGGTGGTCCGGCGCAGTTCGCCGTGACGCGACGCAAACACGACCCGCGCCGGCTCTTGCGCGACGCACTCGTGCGCAACCTTCAGCGCGACTCGCGACAGAGTGCTGAGACGACGCCGTACGATCGGCTCGATAAAGCCGATGTCGGGTGCAGCAGATGCGGCAGCAGGCCAGCTAGACCAGCGAGCGACCGGAATGGTCCAGTGCAGATCGGGCATATCGGTGTTCGCGCGTTGATGCGAGGAGAGGCTGAAGCGCCTGACGGAATACGCAGCCGTCACAGCGTGCGGGCGCCGCGCGGACCGGCAATCTCCAGCCGGGAGTCAATCCAGATCCAGCTTTCTTATATAGGGTTCAGCGAATTAACGGCACCGAGCCCCATTTATTTAGGCACCGTTGACAATTAGTGTGACAAATTGTCCCGAGCCCCCGTACGGTGGCCGAATCATACTGAATATTGTGGATTAAATCAGCCACAAAAGACGTATCCATCTGTATCCGTATCGCCTGCACGACGGTTCTTCAAATACGCGTCAAGCCGCGCCGGCGGCGCTTCCCCGCACCGCGCTTGTGCCGCGCGCCCTGCCCCGCCGGGCTCGGCCGCCGACAACGATGCTTGGGACGATATCCTTACGCTCCAATACTTTCATTTAACTTTCTTAATAACTGTTTCATTTGACGAATTTTCCAACTTCACGCGACGCCCCGTTTTAATCCGCGCTACGCGCCATGCAGGTTCGCTGGCGGTAAAAGCGAAACGGCCCGGCAGGTCATCCCTGCCGGGCCGTTCTGTTTCTTCCGCCTGGATTGCTGGAGCGCGTCATCACGCCCTCCAGCGCACCCGCTTACTGCGCTTACTGGTTACTGCACGACCTTCGGCGCGGAAGCCGGCGCCGGCATCGCAGCGGGTGCGGCGCCCGTGGCGGCCATTTCGTTCGGTGCGCCGTCGTTCTTGTCGAGCGGAATCTTGACGGTATGCACGATGCCGTTGCCCAGCGGGAAATCGGCCAGCGCACTGCGCGCCAGATACGGCATGGCCCTGACCAGCGACGACTCGGCGCCCGAGTTGCGCGCGGTCACGTTATAGACTTCCTTGCCGGTCGCGCGCTCGGTGATCCGCACGCCGAGCAGATGCGTGAAGATCGGATAGCTCTGGCTCACATACCCGTTCGGAAACGGTCCATACGGACCCCACGGGCCCCACGGATCGAACGACCGTCCCCAGTAAGGCGCGGGCCACGGGTTGTAGTACACCGGCTGGGAGACCGTCACCATGTCCGAGCGAATCCCGTATGAGAGCCCGACCAGATAGCGCGCCTGCGCGGTGTCCACCTGACGGAACGCATGCGTGGCCAGTTCGTTGGCCACCGCGCGCTCGTAAGTACTGAGTTCCAGATTGTTCTGCTGATCCGCCGCCCGCGTGAAGGCATAGGTGCGGGTCGCGTCGTTGCCGCTCCAGTCGGAGAAGGCTGTGACCTGGGTGGTCACGTAGGTCGTGCAGCCGGACAGCAGCACCGCCAGCGACGCTAGCAGCAACGTGGCGCGGCGGGTCCATCGATTGATTGTCATGGTCTACCTCGTGAAGCTCTGTGTTGCCCGTTATCGCCCGTCATGAGCGGATTCGCCGACGCGCGGGCTTTGTTCCGCGTCGGCGCCCGATAATACGCTGACCAGGCGATTCGGTAAAAAGTTCGCGCCGCACGAATGGCCGAGGCTTTGTACAATGGCTCGACAAGCCCGGCTCGCACGCCAGAAGCGAGCTTGCCGACTCGAGTTCCCATCCTACAGAACGCCATGGCCGATACCGCTACGCCCAATGTGATCCGCCGCGCCGATTACGCGCCGCCCGCTTTCCTGATCGACACCGTCGCACTCGAGTTCGATCTCGTCCCCGAACGCACAGTCGTGAAGAACACCATGCGGGTGCGCCGCAATCCGGACGCGTCGCACGCCACGCAGCTCGCGTTGATGGGCGAGCAACTCGAATTCGTCAGCGCCGTGATCGACGGCAAGCCGTTCGCCAACGTGCATGCGCATGAGCACGGCCTGCTGCTCGACCATGTCCCGGACGACTTCGAACTCACGCTCACCAGCGTCTGCAATCCGGTTGAGAACACCACGTTGTCGGGCCTCTATGTGTCGGGCGGCAACTTCTTCACGCAGTGCGAGGCCGAGGGTTTTCGCCGCATCACCTACTTCCTCGACCGACCCGACGTGATGGCGACCTACACGGTCACGCTGCGCGCCGACAAGGCCGATTATCCGGTACTGCTGTCGAACGGCAACCTGCTCGAAGAAGGCGATCTGCCGGACGGCCGCCACTTCGCGCGTTGGGAAGATCCGTTCCGCAAGCCGAGCTATCTGTTCGCGCTGGTCGCGGGCAAGCTGGTGGCGCTCGAAGAACGCGTGAAGAGCGGCTCAGGCAAGGAAAAGCTGTTGCAGGTCTGGGTCGAGCCGCACGATCTCGACAAGACCCGTCACGCGATGGATTCGTTGATCAACTCGATCCGCTGGGACGAGGAACGCTTCGGGCTCGAACTGGATCTCGACCGTTTCATGATCGTCGCGGTGAGCGACTTCAACATGGGCGCGATGGAGAACAAAGGCCTCAACATCTTCAACACGAAGTACGTGCTGGCGAACCCCGAAACGGCCACCGACACCGACTTCGCGAACATCGAGGCGGTGGTCGGCCACGAGTACTTCCACAACTGGACCGGCAATCGCGTGACCTGCCGCGACTGGTTCCAGCTGAGCCTGAAGGAAGGCCTGACCGTGTTCCGCGATCAGGAGTTCTCGGCCGACATGGCCGGCGGCCAGACCAACAGCAGCGACGAAGCCGCGCGCGCCACCAAGCGCATCGAAGACGTGCGCGTGCTGCGCCAGATGCAGTTCGCCGAAGACGCGGGTCCGATGGCGCATCCGGTGCGTCCGGAAAGCTACGTCGAGATCAACAACTTCTACACGATGACGGTCTACGAGAAAGGCTCGGAAGTCGTGCGGATGTATCAGACGCTGTTCGGCCGCGACGGCTTCCGCAAAGGCATGGACCTCTACTTCAAGCGTCACGACGGCCAGGCCGTGACCTGCGACGACTTCCGTCACGCGCTCGCCGACGCGAACGGCCGCGATCTGGCGCAGTTCGAACGCTGGTACAACCAGGCCGGCACGCCGCGCGTGTCGGTACGCACCCGTTACGACGCCACCCAGCAGCGCTACAGCGTGACGCTCACGCAAGGCTACGGCGAGGCGGCCTCGGCCGCGCGCGAGACGCAAAAGGGACCGCTGCTGATCCCGTTCGCGATCGGCCTGATCGGCCGCGATGGCGCAGACCTGCCGCTGCAGCTTGACGGCGAGGCGCAGGCTTCGGATAACACCACGCGCGTGCTGGAATTCACGCAGACGGAGCAGACCTTCACGTTCGTCAACGTGGCGCAAGAACCGCTGCCGTCGCTGCTGCGTAATTTCTCGGCGCCGGTGATCGTCGAATACGACTATTCGGCGGACCAACTGGCGTTCCTGCTCGCGCACGACAGCGATCCGTTCAACCGCTGGGAAGCGGGTCAACGCCTCGCAACCCGCGAGCTGCTGACGCTCGCCGCGCGCGCTGCGACCGGCGTGCCGCTGCAGCTCGACGACTCGGTCGTCGCCGCGTTCGCGCGCGTGCTGACCGACGAAACGCTCTCGCCGTCGTTCCGCGAACTGGCGTTGATGCTGCCGTCCGAGGCGTATCTGGCCGAGCAGATGGCGGAGTCGAATCCGGCCGCCGTGCACGCGGCGCGCCAGTTCGTGCGCAAGCGTCTCGCCAATGCGCTGAAGAGCGACTGGCTCAAGGTGGTCGAGCAACATCGCACGCCGGGTGCGTACGAAGCCACGCCGGAGGCGTCCGGCCATCGCGCGTTGAAGAATCTCGCGCTCTCGTATCTCGCCGAACTGGACGATCCGGCCGAAGCCGTGCGTCTCGCGGCCGCGCAATACGACGCCGCCAATAACATGACCGACCGCGCGGCGGCGCTATCGGTGCTGCTCAGTTCGGCAGCGGCGCACGGCAGTGGCGCCGACGCACAGCGCGCGCTGGACGACTTCTACCGGCGCTTCGAGAAAGAGCCGCTCGTGATCGACAAGTGGTTTGCCTTGCAAGCCGTACAGCGCGGCAGCGCGCAGCGTCCGGTGATCGACGTCGTACGCAAGCTGATGGCGCACCCCGCGTTCAACCTGAAGAACCCGAATCGCGCACGCTCACTGATTTTCAGCTTCTGCGCCGCCAACCCGGCGCAGTTCCATGCTGAAGACGGCTCGGGTTATGCATTCTGGGCCGAGCAGGTGATCGCGCTCGACGCGATCAATCCGCAGGTGGCCGCCCGCCTCGCCCGCTCGCTCGAATTGTGGCGCCGCTTCACGCCGACGCTGCGCGACGGCATGCGCGCCGCGCTGGAGAAAGTGGCCGCCCAGGTGAAATCGCGCGACGTGCGCGAGATCGTGGAGAAAGCGTTGGGGTGATGCTCGTCTGAGCGCTGTTTTGTTGCGAGAAGCCGGCACGCGTTGCCGGCTTTTTTTCGTTCTGAATTTGTCTTGGGTGGGACGAGGCGGCCACGCGCGCGGTGCTCAACGTTAGCCATCTGGCCGATTGTTCGAATAGCGCTGACAGGGTGAAAGTAAACGTACTCTTTTAACGGTTTACGTTTAACGCGAGGCGTTATATCATCCATGATCACGACATTCAACGACAAGGCTACGGCGAGAATCTTTCAGGGCGAGTTCGTGCGATCACTGCCGCTTCACATGCAGACACTCGCACGGCGCAAACTGCTCATGATCGACGCAGCCCACTGCATCCAAACTCTACGCGCGCCGCCCGGCAACCGGCTCGAAGCGTTGCAAGGCGAGCGCGGTGGGCAATGGAGCAGCCGTATCAACGCGCAGTGGCGCATCTGTTTCGGCTTTGTCGGCGAGCACGCGCTGAATGTCGAGATTGTCGACTATCACTGATTATTGGGAGGCCACCATGGTCATCAAACGCTCCGATCTGGACCGCATCGATTTCTCGGACATCGATACCGGCGAGAGCATGCCGGAAATCCATCCGGGCGAGATTCTGCGCGGCGAGTTCCTCGAACCGCTCGGCATGTCCGTCAATGCGCTCGCACTCGCGCTGCGGGTGCCGGCGCCGCGCATCAACGACGTCGTTCGCGGCAAGCGCGCCATCTCGGCCGACACCGCGTTGCGCCTCGAACGCTATTTCGGCGCGAGCGCGCAATTCTGGCTCAATCTGCAAATCGCCTACGACCTGCGCGTCGCCGCCGCGGCCGCCGGCGAGCAGATTGAACGCGAAATCGAGCCCATGCCCAAGGCGGACCGGCCGAAAATGCCGAAAATCACCGCCGAACACGCCCGCGCGGCGGCACTGGCCACCAGCTTGCGCAGCAGCGCCGAAGACGGCCGGGCACAGCGCGCAGCCTGACTCCCGGCACGCCGCGCGCGGCGCGTTGCGGCGTCGGCCAGTGCGGTCTTCGTCAAAAGCACGGAGCAGACACAACGAACGGTTAAAATCGAGAAATTCCTCAAGCCTTCCCGGAGTACAGCAATGGCTTTGCAACGTCGTACCACTCTCACGAAGTACCTGATCGAGCAGCAGCGCGAGACCAACAACCTGCCGGCCGACCTGCGCCTTTTGATCGAAGTCGTCGCGCGCGCGTGCAAGGCGATCAGTTACCACGTCAGCAAAGGCGCGCTGGGCGATGCGCTCGGCACCGCGGGCAGCGAAAACGTGCAGGGCGAAGTGCAGAAGAAGCTCGACATCCTGTCGAATGAAATTCTGCTCGAGGCGAACGAATGGGGCGGCAACCTGGCCGGCATGGCGTCCGAGGAAATGGAGCAGTTCTTCCCGATCCCGGCCAACTATCCGAAGGGCGAATACCTGCTGGTGTTCGATCCGCTCGACGGCTCGTCGAATATCGACGTCAACGTGTCGATCGGCACGATCTTTTCGGTGCTGCGCTGCCCGGACGGCCAGCAGCCCACCGAACAATCGTTCCTGCAGCCGGGCACGCAGCAGGTCGCCGCGGGCTATGCGGTCTACGGCCCGCAAACCGTGCTGGTGCTGACCACCGGCAACGGCGTGAACTGCTTCACGCTCGACCGCGAACTCGGTTCGTGGGTCCTCACGCAAAGCGATATGCGCATTCCCGTCGAAACCCGTGAATTCGCGATCAACGCGTCGAACGAACGCCACTGGTATGCGCCGGTCGAGCAGTACATCGGCGAATTGAAAGACGGTAAAGACGGCCCGCGCCAGAGCGACTTCAACATGCGCTGGATCGCGTCAATGGTGGCGGACGTGCACCGTATCCTGAATCGCGGCGGCATCTTCATGTATCCGGCCGACAAGCGCACGCCGGACAAGCCGGGCAAGCTGCGCCTCATGTACGAAGCGAATCCGATGGCGTTTATCGTCGAACAGGCCGGCGGCGCTGCGACAAACGGCGAAAAGCGCATTCTGGACATCCAGCCGAAGAGCCTGCACGAGCGCGTGGCAGTGTTCCTCGGCTCGAAGAACGAGGTCGACCGGGTCACGCGCTACCATCTCGAAGCAAAAAAATGAGCGCAGGGGCTTGCCAAGCCCGTAAAAAAGTCCCTATAATCTCGTTTCTCCTGATGCCGGAATAGCTCAGACGGTAGAGCAGCGCATTCGTAATGCGAAGGTCGGGGGTTCGATTCCTCTTTCCGGCACCATCAAGATTCAAGCAAAAAGCCCAGTCCTCGTGACTGGGCTTTTTGCTTTTCGGCGCTTGTTTCAGCACGCGTTTCAACACTCGCTCAAGCGCCATCGATCAATGGACGATCTCGTCCATTACCCGCCGAAGCATCGGACGGGAACGCCCATTCATTCACCGCTTTTTTCGTCGCGCCGTTGGCCCATGGGTCTTCGGCCGCCTGGCACGCGTCTCGCTCTAGCTGGTCCGGCGCCCTTTCATTAAACCAATAAGGGCGATCCACACAGTGTTGCTTGCTGGCAGCCGCTGATCCTCGCTACGTCGATGGAGCAGCAGCACGCGCCGGCCGCCGGTATTCCGACCGGCGTCCATGCGCAAACGTCTCGGGCCACACCGTTCTCCTGACCAACTTAAGGATCGAATCCCATGACCACCGTCGGCGAACTTCACACAAAAAACCTCGAAGCTATGGTTCCGGCAGCCAGTTCGACCTGGACGTCTCTAGGCGGCGCGTTTCGCGGCATCGCGGCGCCCGTCTACTACGGCGGAAGCCTCTATGCCTTCACGCGAAATACGGACAACACGTTGGGCATGTGTACCGTGACGTCGCCGACAACCGGTAGCTGGATGCAACTCGGCGGCCAACTGACGAACAGCCCGGCGTCGGCGATTTCGCCGAACGGAACGCTCGGCGTGCTCGGGCTCATGCAAGGCAACGTGGTCGAAATCAACTACGTCAATCCGTTCCAGGGCACGCAAACCGGCTTCAGCAATTTCGCGGGCGGCACGCCGTCGGGCGTCAGCTGGTCTGGCGCGCCGGTGATGACCGTCAACAGCAACAACCGGCTCGAGGCATTCATGCTCGACAGCCACGGCAACATGTGGCACACCTATCAGACGAGTGTGGGAACGAACCCGACCTGGAGCAACTGGTCGGTACTCGGCAGCACCTTCCTCGTCGGCGCCTCGTTCCAGGTTTTCCTGAACACGAATACCGGCGCGCTGCAGGCGGTCGCCATCGGCACGAATAACCAGATCTATCAGATGACCCAATATCAGGGCGGTGGCCGCGACGGCTGGAGTTCGCCGGCTCTGGTCGGTACGCTCCCGAGCGTCACGCCGCAATTCACGCTCGGCACGGCGGCCGCGTTCAATCCCGGCACGTCGTACTCGGTGTTCTCCGGCTTCAACAGCCAATCCGGTGTATCGGCAAACCCGTTGATGTATTCGAGCGGTTCGTATTCCAACGGAACCTGGGTGAACCTCACGCTGGCCGACTCGCCGATCACCACCTCCGCACCGCTGATGCTCAGCAACTCCGGCACGCCGCAATTGATTTACCAGTCGCAGACCAATCCGGGGCAAGTCGTGCTGCTGTCGCAGAACACGGCGTCGACGAGCTTCTGGAAAGGGCAGCAGCAGGTCGGCACGGCAAGCGGCGACTTGAGCGGCCAAATGTCCGGCGTCATCAATGCCGGCAACGTGGCGTTGTTCCAGTGCGGTCAGAGCAAGGGCCAGCTTTACTTCATCAACTATCTGCCGTCCTGATTGGTGAATTTCGCTTTCGCCCGCTGGTGAACATCTCCGGCGCGCCAGGCGCCGGAGATGACGACAACGGTGAGCGCCATCGCCGCTCGCCGTTTTTTTGCGCTCGCCTGGCGAAAGCGGATCGGCAGCGCCGCGCTGCCGAGCATGCGAATCCCGGCATCGACCGACAGGATCGATCGCTCCAAAGACGCCAGACCGTCGCGTGCCGCTCGCTATCTATAGGACGCGGTGGTGACGAGATTGCGAGCCAGCATCGACTGCTCGACACTGACCGGTTCGCTCCGCTGGGGCCCGTACGCGAGCACCGCCTCGCGCGGCGCCGACGTGAACCACAAAATCCGGCCCGCGCACTCGATGCCGACCTGACGTCCCTTCCAGTACACAGCGTTTTCCATGGCGGACTCCTTGTGAGGTAAAGCAGCCATCTTCCGCGCTCGCCTGACCGCGTCCGTTCGCGACCGCACGCGAGAGCGCTATCCATTCGATTCATTCGATCCATGATAGGCGGCGCGCCCGCCCATGCGCCGGGTTGTCATCCGGTGACGCGAATCTGGCGCAAAAACATGACCGCGCCGCCGCCCGGAACGGCAGCGCGAATTTCTGCTTTCCGGCGGGTATCGGCTACGCTGTCAGTCGTCGCGGCGCCGGCAACGTTGCCGTGCCGTGATAACTCAGACGGAATCCACTCATCGCCGGGCACGGTCCGTGCGGCCACTTCCGCGTTCAACGCCCGTAACCGGGCTGCCGCCCCAACCCGCTATTCATCCCCATGGACGCCATCCGCAAACCGCCCCGCTCGACAGCGACACGCTCCAATACTCCCGCGTTCACCGGCTTCGTCCGGGTGCGCGGTGCACGCGAACACAACCTGAAGAACATCGACGTCGACATTCCGCGCGATGCGCTCGTCGTGTTCACCGGCGTATCGGGCTCGGGCAAATCGTCGCTCGCCTTCGGCACGTTGTACGCCGAGGCGCAGCGGCGTTACTTCGAATCGGTCGCCCCGTATGCGCGGCGGCTGATCGACCAGGTCGGCGTACCCGAAGTGGACGCGATCGAAGGGCTGCCGCCCGCGGTCGCGTTGCAGCAACAGCGCGGCACGCCGAGCGCGCGTTCGTCGGTGGGCAGCGTGACCACCTTGTCGAGCCTCGTGCGCATGCTGTACTCGCGCACCGGCGACTATCCGGCGAAGCAGCCGATGCTGTTCGCCGAAGACTTCTCGCCGAACACGTTGCAAGGCGCCTGCCCAACCTGCCACGGACTCGGGCGCGTGTACGAGGTCACCGAGAAGTCGATGGTGCCGGACGACTCGCTGACCATCCGCGAGCGCGCGATCGCCGCGTGGCCGCCGGCGTGGCACGGACAGAATCTGCGCGACATTCTGGTGACGCTCGGCTACGACGTCGACACGCCCTGGCGCGATCTGCCGAAGCAGGACCGCGACTGGATTCTGTTCACCGACGAGCAACCGACGGCGCCCGTCTACGCCGGTCTCACGCCGAAGGAAACCCGCGCCGCACTCAAACGCAAGGACGAGCCGAGCTACCAGGGCACGTTCACGGGCGCGCGCCGCTACGTGCTGCACACCTTCGCGAACACCCAAAGCGCGCTGATGAAAAAACGCGTGTCGCAGTACATGATCGGTAGCGTGTGTCCGGCCTGCCATGGCAAGCGGCTCAAAAAGGAAGCGCTCTCGGTGAAGTTCGCCGGGCTCGATATCGGCGAGTTTTCGCAGTTGCCGCTGGCGGGGCTGGCGGCGCTGCTTCGGCCGATTGCTCGCGGCGAATGGCCGGAGTCCGGCGCGGCTCAGAGCGCGGCAAAAAACAAAGGCGCCATACTGAGCGAGAACGCGATGCGCGACGCCATCGACAAAAGAGTTGCCGCCGGCGGCTCGGCGCACAAAACTTCCCGCGACGTGCGGCGCACGCCGAACCTGTCCGAAGAAAAACGCGTCGCCGCGCAGCGCATTGCCGCCGAACTGCTGGAGCGGCTGACTACGCTGATCGATCTGGGACTCGGTTACCTCGCGCTGGAGCGCAGCACGCCGACGCTGTCCTCCGGTGAGCTGCAACGCTTGCGGCTGGCGACGCAGTTGTCGTCGCAACTATTCGGCGTGGTGTATGTGCTCGACGAACCCTCGGCCGGCCTGCATCCCGCCGACGGCGAAGCGCTCTTCACCGCGCTGCAATCGCTGAAGGCGGCGGGCAATTCGCTGTTCGTCGTCGAACATGATCTGCAGATGATGCGGCGCGCCGACTGGCTGGTCGACGTCGGCCCCGCAGCCGGTGAAGCCGGCGGCCATGTGGTCTATAGCGGACCGCCCGCCGGGCTCGAGAAGATCGAGGCCTCGCAGACGCGCCGGCATCTGTTCGCGCCGCCCTCGCCCGTCGCTCGCACGCCACGCGAGACCGCGGGCTGGCTGAAGCTCGCCGGCATCACGCGCAACAATCTCCGTGGCCTGAACGTCGCGTTTCCGCTTGGCTGCCTGACGGCCGTCACGGGCGTATCGGGTTCCGGCAAATCGAGCCTGGTGAGTCAGGCGCTGCCCGAACTCGTCGCGAGTCATCTCGGGCGAATCATCGAAAGCGCGGACGACGACGAACTCGACCCCTTGCTCGCCGATGCCACGCTACCGACCGGCGGCCATATCGCCGCCGGCATGGACGCGTTGCGGCGGCTGGTGCGCGTCGATCAGAAACCGATCGGCCGCACGCCGCGCTCGAACCTCGCCACTTATACGGGTCTGTTCGACCACGTGCGCAAGCTGTTCGCCGACACGCCGTTAGCGCGCAAACGCCGCTACAACGCGGGCCGCTTCTCGTTCAACGTCGCCCAGGGCCGTTGCCCGACCTGCGAAGGCGAAGGCTTCGTCAGCGTCGAGTTGCTGTTTCTGCCGAGCGTCTACGCGCCCTGCTCGACCTGCCACGGCACGCGCTACAACCCGCCGACACTGGAAGTGACCTGGCACGACAAAAACATCGCCGAGGTGCTGGACCTGACCGTCGACGCCGCCTGCACCTTCTTTGCCGACGAACCCGGCGTGATGCGCGCGTTAAGTGTGCTGCGCGACATCGGACTCGGCTATTTGCGGCTCGGACAACCCGCCACCGAACTGTCAGGCGGCGAAGCCCAGCGCATCAAACTCGCCACCGAACTGCAACGCACGCAGCGCGGCGACACGCTGTACATCCTCGACGAGCCGACCACCGGCCTGCATCCCGCCGACGTCGATCGGCTGATGATTCAGTTGCAGGGACTCGTCGACGCCGGTAACACCGTCGTGGTCGTCGAACACGATATGCGGGTGGCCGCGCAAAGCGATTGGGTGATCGACGTCGGGCCCGGCGCGGGCGACGCCGGCGGCACGATCGTCGCGAGCGGCACGCCGTCTGAAATCGCGCGCGCGAAGGATAGCCGCACGGCCGTTTATCTGCGGCCACTGCTGGCGGCGTGACGCTTTTTTAATTTTTGCAAAAAAAACTTAAAAACGCCTGTTGGGCGTCAACGAAATCGGAGAATCAATCGTTTACGAAAAGATTAGGCGGCTGAATGAGCAGACCAACGAACCGGTAATTAACGAACGTTCGGCCTCTTAACGAGAAAAGCCTGCCAATGCGGCAGCGCACAAAAATCACCGCGGTTTGTTCATATCAACTGCGTTGAACGCGTGACGCGCGAAGCATGAGAAGCACTGCGGCGAAATGCCCGTGCGACAGGGCTGACAGGGAAATGGAGGGGAGTATCGGACTGGTTTGAACGGGCGCGGGTAAAACCGGACATCCGCAAGGCAACCGATAAATTTTATTCAAACACTCTGTTCAAATGTTGAGCTGTGCCGATAAAGCAACAAAGAACAGGTGAGCTGCATCAGCTGCTGGTGCAAAACGGGGACCGAGGCAGATAATCGGTTTGTAAAGGAGAAAGATCATGGATGCCAAACCACCGAAGATTCCGACCCCGGACAAAGTTTTCAGCCCGGATCCGGAACCCGCTGGCGTCGAGTTTCTGGGTGCAGAACTGCCGGAGCACGTTCGCGCCTTTTTCGACGAACAACGAAAGTCGTGCGACTCGAAGTAATCAGTCGGTGGCGCGATGCAGCATCGGCGTCCGCGCATTCGGCGCGCGGCGCGGATTCGCACGCCCCTCGCGATGAGTTTTACGCTCTGCGGGTGACGCGGGTTAAAACCGTCTGAATTCGACGCCCGGGCGCGACGCCCAGCGTCCGGTTACGCTCGCCCTCAAGGTTTAATACGCGCTACGGGTTCTGTCTCACGCGCCGCTTTTCGCCGATGAATACGCCCGCAGCGCCGGGCATCGTCTATTCTTCTGGTTTTTCTTCCACGGCCGTCCGGCCATCGCCTTCTCCATGAATCGTTCGTTTCGCATTGGCGCGTTCTGTGCGCTGACGTTGTTCGCCGCGCTTGCTTTCACGTCCGCTCCCGCTGTGGCGGATGGCGACGACACAGCGCTCACCAATCTGATCGCGCTGGCTTCGCAGCGCCTTGCGCTGGCGGAGCCGGTCGCGCGCTGGAAGTGGGCGAATCATCAGGCCATCACCGATACGCCGCGCGAAAACGCACTGCTCGCCGACGTGGAGAAACGCGCGGCGGCCGCCAATGTCGACCCCGCGTTCGCTCATGCGTTCTTCCAGGATCAGATCGACGCGAGCAAGGACGTGCAGAACGCGCTGTTTGCCGACTGGCGCGCCACGCAACCACCGCAAGGACCGGCGCCGGACCTCGCCACCACGACGCGGCCGCAGTTGGATCGGCTGACGCAATCGCTGGTGGCCGGCCTCGCGCGCGTGCAGCCGCTGCGCTCGGCGCCGGATTGTCCGTCGCGCGTCGCGCAAGCGCTGGCTAATTGGAAGTCGCTGACACGCTACGACTCGGCCCGCTCGGGCGCGCTGACTCGCGCGCTGGGTCATGTGTGCGAGACGGGCGGTGTAGGCGCGACGGGTTGAGGCTACGCGGCGTGATAGAACGCCGCCAGGCTCAACCGGCTGAATGGTTTAAGCGAGACTCGGCGCGGATGCGCCGCTCGTCACGCTCAACGGCATCACGCGCAAACCGCGCGCGAGGTGACTTTGCAGGATGCGGTAGGTCGACAGTTCGAACGGCCCCGCGACGCTCGACGCGTGCAAATCCGCCGCCTGCGCGAGCGATGGCGCATGGCCCACATAGCGCCAGCGATCAACCACATGAAACGCGCGCGCCTGCGATCCTTCCTCGCGCTCCTCGAAAACAATCGGGCCTTGAAACGGCCAGGGGGCGTCCGCCGGATCGCTTTTCGTGACTCGCGGCACCCGGTTGTGACCGGGACGCAAGGTCGCGATCCACTGCGCTTCCGCCAGCATCGCGCCCAGTTCGCCACCGGTCGCGCGCCATTCGACGCGCCGCACCTGCTGCGCAAGTCGAACATCTTTCGACGACCGCTTTTCGCCGGTCAAATGCGAGCGCAAACGCTGACGCACCCGCACGCTTCGTCCGACGTACAGCGGCAAATCCTCTTCCCCATAAAACGCGTAGACGCCGCATCCGGCCGGCGCGCTGTCCAGCAGGTCCTCGGTGATGTCGCCGGCGAGCCGGTAGCGCCGCGTGGTGCGCTCGATCTGGGTCCGCAATACGTCTAGCGGCACAAGGCCATGCAGGCGCTGCCAGAACTGCCAGATCAGATCGGCGTCGGCGAGGGCGCGGTGACGATCTGACGGCACCAGCGCGTGACGTTCGACCAATGCATCCAGCCCGTGACGCTTTTCCGCCGGAAACAACGCGCGCGACAGACGCACCGTGCACAGCACGTCCGGATCGAACGCCAGCCCGGCGCGGCGAAACTCACCGCGCAAAAAGCCGCGATCGAAACTCGCGTTATGAGCGACGAAAAGTTTGCCGTTCAGACGCTCGAACAATGCCGGCGCGATCACGTCGAAGGTCGGCGCGCCGCGCACCATCGCATTGGTGATACCGGTGAGCTGCTGGATGAAGGACGGGATCGGCTGCTGAGGGTCGACGAGACTGCTCCAGCGCGACACGCCGGCGGGTCCGATTTCAACCACGCCGACTTCGGTAATGCGATGCTCGCTGGTCGAGCCGCCGGTGGTTTCGAGGTCGACGAAAACGATCGGGCCATCCAGGGCCGGCTCCGACAAAAACTGTTCAGACATGGAAAGGGATACTTTGGACGCGTGACTTTGCGGCAAGTATGCACCAGTTGGCTGGCCTGTACCCGGATTGCATCGAACGATCTGGGTTGAACGGCAGCGCGGCGCGCCACATTTCCCGGCCCTTCGCGCGACCGATAAAATCCATCACGATTATATTTTTCGGATAAACGTTGCAACGATCTGAAAAACGTTGTGCATTTGATTTTTTCGATCAGAAACGGCCATTCGAACCGGATAGTTAATTCGATCCAGCGCTGCGATAACGTCGAGATAACGAAACAGGCATTAAAAAAGCCCTCGCTTTCGTGCGAGGGCTCCTTGGCGATCCACTGCGCGATACGGCCGTGCGCGGCTTCTTACAGCGGCTGGATATTCGCAGCCTGCTTGCCCTTCGGGCCGGCCTTGACTTCGAACGAGACGCGCTGGTTTTCCTTCAGCGACTTGAAGCCGTCCGCGCGAATCTCCGAGAAGTGCGCGAACAGATCTTCGCCACCCGAATCCGATGTGATGAAGCCAAAGCCCTTAGCATCGTTGAACCATTTGACGATACCAGTTTCCATGTTCCAGTTTCCCTCGAGGATTTATAAAAATCGGGCAATGCCCTCACGCTGAATATCACTGTCAAATTATCCGCCATGGATTATTTCTGACAACCCATCTGAAATCAGATCGGTTAGTGAATTCAGCTTTGCCGTTATACGGGGGACGAAGAATCGTCGTCAAGCAAATTTTTAATATTCGTTTAGCTTGCAACACGCTATGCGTAACGCAAACTCAATCGGCAATGTTTATCGCATATCTCAGTAAATACTGAATAATTTTCACGTCATTATTACTGACTTAACGGCGCGACATGCGAAATAGCGGGAAAAAGTTCTGCACGACGCCCACTTATGTAACAAATGATATTTTTAGTAAGTGTTTTTCCGAGTTGTTGCGCCGCACTCGCATCAGCATCATTGAAAATAGTAAATGTTGTGATGCAGATCAGGAGAGTGCCATGTTGTTCAATGAAATCCGCCGGTTGGTCACGTGGCTCACGCAGTCGCACGTCAAGGCAACGGACGGTCAGTCCGAAGCTCACGCGGAAATGACAGGCTCCTCCGCCTTTCAGTTCGATACTGTGTCTCCCGCCTGGCACGGCGATCACTGGCAGAACCTGTTGTCGTCGCCCATGGGCGCGCGCCGCTATGTGATGGAAGACTGGAGCGTGCCGGTCAGCGCCGAATGGGATCTGACTGACGGCGCAGCGCCCGCACACTAACCGGCGCACGCATCCGCACGCCGACAGGCGAAAAAAAAGCGCGACTGGGAAGTCGCGCCGACAAAGGTTTGGAGATCTTTTTCGTCAACGAAAAAGTCTGCTTCGAAAAGCAGAGGTTTCAGTATAGCGGTTGAGAAGACGCCGATTATTTACACAATCAACAATCATCTATTTCATTCTCAACAACAATCCTTTTTTACGAATTATCTCGTTGTTTTTTTGCATCGGTTACTGTCGCAAATGAGCAACGACAATCGCTTCGAACCGCTTTCCCCATTCCGCGAATAGCGCCGACAGCCTTTATCTATAAGGCTCGCGCGGCATTCACACATCGTTTCCAATTGCGTAATACTTTATTGCGCAATTCGGAATGTCCATGTCGCAAGCCGTCTCTCTACACTTTGCGTAACCGGAAACCAGCGCGTTTTTTATCGCGCGCATCTCACACGGATCACGCCTCTCGCAGCGGCCGCGTGAAGGTCTCCCTAAAGCCTGGGTTCAATGCCCACTCTCGCTCTCGGAGTTACAAAATGATGAAGAAGACACTCATGGTCGCTGCCCTCACGGGCGTTTTTGCAACGGCTGCGCAAGCTCAAAGCAGCGTCACGCTGTACGGCTTGATCGACGCCGGCATTACTTATACGAACAACCAGCACGGCCATAGCAACTGGCAGGAAACCAGCGGTTCGGTGAACGGCAGCCGTTGGGGCCTGCGCGGCGCTGAAGATCTGGGTGGCGGTCTCAAGGCCATCTTCACGTTGGAAAACGGCTTCGGCATCAATGACGGCACGCTGAAGCAAGGCGGTCGCGAATTCGGCCGGCAAGCGTTCGTCGGTCTCGCAAGCGACCAGTTCGGCGCTGTCACGCTCGGCCGTCAATACGACAGCATGGTCGACTACGTCGGCCCGCTGGCACTGACCGGTACGCAATACGGCGGCACGCAGTTCGCGCACCCGTTCGACAACGACAACCTGAACAACTCGTTCCGTGTGAACAACTCGGTCAAGTATCAGAGCGTGAACTACGGCGGCTTCAAGTTCGGCGCGTTGTACGGTTTCTCGAACCAGGCTGACGGCTTCGCGAACAACCGCGCGTATAGCGCCGGCGCGTCGTACAACTGGGGCGGCCTGAACGTCGCTGCCGCTTACCTGCAACTGAACAGCAACGGCGCGACCGGCGCAGCGGCTGCGTTCAACTCGGGCGGCGCGGTGTCGAGCGACAACACGTTCTTTGCTGGCCGCCAGCAAACGTGGGGCGCGGGTGCGAACTACGCGTTCGGCCCGGCAACGGTCGGCCTGGTGTACTCGCAAACCAACCTGTCGGGTCTGGCTGGCATCGGCGCAGGTGCGTCGGGTCAATCGGCTGGTATCGGCGGCTTCGGCGGCGACAGCGCTCACTTCCAGAACTTTGAAGCGAACGCCCGTTATGCTCTGACGCCGGCAGTGAGCATCGCCGGTTCCTACACGTACACCAAGGCAAGCCTGGCCGGTACGCGTCCGCACTGGAACCAGTTCAACCTGCAAACCGCGTACGCGCTGTCCAAGCGTACCGACGTGTACCTGCAAGGCGAATACCAGCAAGTCAACGACGGCGCGATCGTCGACGCCGACATCAACGGTCTGGCGGCTTCGGGCAACAACAAGCAAGTGGCTGTCACTGCGGGTCTGCGTCACCGCTTCTAAAGCGGCAGGCAGGTCTCGTCGTATCGAAGGCGCCGTTCGCGGCGCCTTTTTTTATGTCGTCGAGCCGCAGGCGCGCCGGGTCAACGTCACGATGTCACGATCGCCTCGCCCGGGATCTCTTGTGCGACAACGTGGCGGCTCAGCGCCCTAGCCGCCCGTGTCCGGCGGTGGATACGTGACGTTGAGTATGTCGATCGGCTGCGGGCCGGCAGGCGTGTACAAGGTCACCGTATCGCCGATTTTTGCCTTGATCAGCGCGCGCGCAACCGGCGAGATCCAGCTCACGTAGCCGATATCCAGATCGACCTCGTCGACGCCGACAATGGTCACGACGTGATCCTCGCCGTCTTCGGTCGCGTACTCGACGGTCGCGCCGAAGAACACCTGATCGATGTTCTCCTGCTTACTGCTGTCGACCACTTCCGCGAGGTCGAGGCGCTTGGTCAGAAAGCGGATGCGCCGGTCGATCTCACGCAACCGACGCTTGCCGTAGATGTAATCGCCATTTTCCGAGCGATCGCCGTTCGACGCCGCCCACGACACCAGCTTGACCACTTCGGGCCGCACGACGTCGATCAGATTCAGCAGTTCGTCACGCATGCGCCGGTAGCCGGCAGGCGTGAGGTAATTTTTGGTCCCCGCAGGGACATCCGGCTGGGCGACGTCGAGGTCGTCGTCATTCTCTTCACTCGACTCTTTAACAAAGGCCTTGTTCATGATCATCCGTTGACTGCAGCAAACGACTGCCTATCAAGGGTACACGATCATGACCATGAGACAAATCGCAGTTACACCCTTCCCTTTTTGAAAACCTTTGCTATAATCTCGTTTCTGCGTGCGGCTGTAGCTCAGATGGATAGAGTACTTGGCTACGAACCAAGGGGTCGTGGGTTCGAATCCTGCCAGCCGCACCACTTATTCGAGGGCCTTCCTCCCGGGAGGCCCTTACGTTTTACCCAGTTTCACAAGTAATGCATTACCCGTTTAGCGTGCGGCTGTAGCTCAGATGGATAGAGTACTTGGCTACGAACCAAGGGGTCGTGGGTTCGAATCCTGCCAGCCGCACCACCTATAGAGGGCCTTCCGATCGGAAGGCCCTTTGTTTTTGTTCGACGGATTTTGCTTTGCTCAGTTGCTTCAAGCAGGCAGCCCATGCGCTGATGAGTTCGCTGGGCTCGCAACGGCGCGCCAGCCCTTCAGTTACCGCGGCGCCGACTGAATATCCCCAATCTGCCCATCCGGGTTCGGCATATCGCCACCATACGAACCTTGCGCGGTTTCCTCGCCGATCGGCCGTGCTCGCTCTCCGCTGAGCACCTGTGCCTCGTGCAGCACATCGTCCACGGTCGCGCCATACCGGCTTTCGACGAACGCCCGCAGCAACGCCTCCCGCAGCGAGTCCCCTCGCCCTTCCACCGTCCGGTGACTACCTTCAAAATCCGCGACGCAGTGCGCCAAGCCCTGATCGGTCCGCTCGCGAACTTCGAGCCGTTGCGCGCGCTCCAGTACCGCAGCCGCGGCCTCCCATGACGTGGACGGCGTGAACCGGCCGTCCCACGGACGTCCGCGATCATTGCCGAGAATCGAAACGGTTTCGCCGCCGTCGGTAAAGTGGATTTCGCGCACGAAGTCGTGCAGGCTGCGCGCGACCCAATAGTCGAGCGCAAGGCCGGTGAGGTCAGCTACGTTCATGAGCGTTCTCCCTGAAGAACACGTGAGACTCGCAGGCGGCCCGGGCGTTCAGATTGACGCGGAAGGCGCTTGAGACAAGCTAAGTGCAAAAAACAAAAGGCGCGCTCGCGCACGCCTTCGGCCCCATCTCAAGCACACCGCACATGGCGCGCGGTGCGCGGAACAAAATCAGTAATCCGCCCGCTCGCGATCAATCCGCATCCCGCCGTCGTGACGGTGATGACCTTCCTCGCTCGGTCGCTCGCGCGAAATGCGCATGACGTCCGGATTGGTACGCACGCGACGCATCACATTGGCAAGATGGACGCGATCGCTCACCTGAATCACGAAGCGCAGCACCGTGGACTCCTGCGACAGGTCTTCGTCCATCGCGATGTGCACGATGTTCGCGTCCGCCGATGTAATGTCGGCTGCCACGCGGGCAAACACGCCCTTGGTGTTCTGGACCAGCACCTTGACGGCGACGTCGAACAGACGCCCCGGCTGCGGCGCCCATGCCACGTCGATCCAGCGACCCGGATCGCGCTTATGGATACGCTGCGCGACGCGGCAATCCGTCGTGTGGATGGCCATGCCGAGGCCGATGCCGATATAGCCCATGATGTCGTCGCCGGGAATCGGACGGCAGCAGGCGGACAGTTGCACCGACATGCCCTCGGTGCCCGTGATAACCACCGGCGGCGCATGCGGCAGATCGGAGTTGGAGCGCGAGCCGTCGTCGTCGGCGTCGCGGCCGCTCATCAGCACCTCGATGCGCTTGGCCATGACGGCCGCGACACGCCGGCCGAGGCCGATGTCCGCGAAAATTTCCTGACGGTTCTTGTTGCCCGTCCACTGCACGAGCTTTTCCCACGCTTCCGGTGTAACGTCCGACAACGCCAGTCCGTAGCCCTTCAACGACTGATCGACCAGCCGCTCGCCGAGCTGCACGGACTCGTTCAAACGCATAGTCTTCAGATAATGACGGATCGCCGAGCGCGCCTTGCCGCTGCGCACGAACCCAAGCCACGCCGGATTCGGCTTCGAATACGGCGCCGTAATCACTTCGACGATGTCGCCGCTCTTCAACTCGGTGCGAAGCGGTAGCAGTTCATTGTTGATCTTCACCGCGACGCACTGGTTGCCCAGGTCGCTGTGGATCGAATACGCGAAGTCGAGCGCGGTGGCGCCGCGCGGCAACGCCATAATCTTCGACTTCGGCGTAAACACGTAGACCGCATCCGGGAACAGATCGATCTTCACGTGTTCGAGGAATTCGCTCGAGTCGCCGGCTTCGCTCTGAATATCGAGTAGCGACTTGAGCCACTGGTGCGCGCGCTTCTGCACGTCGTTCAGGTCGGCGCTGCCGTTCTTGTACAGCCAGTGCGCGGCCACGCCGGCTTCGGCGATCTCGTGCATCTTGCGCGTGCGCACCTGAAACTCGATCGGTGCGCCGAACGGGCCGACCAGCGTGGTGTGCAACGACTGATAGCCGTTCACCTTCGGGATCGCGATGTAATCCTTGAACTTGCCCGGCACGGGCTTGTACAGCGCATGCAGCGCGCCGATGCAGGTGTAGCACTCCAACGCGCTCTCGACCACCACGCGGAAGCCGTACACGTCGAGCACCTGGGAGAACGACAACTGCTTGTCGCGCATCTTCTTGTAGATACTGAAGATGGTTTTCTCACGGCCGGTGACTTCGGCGTCGATCTTCGCGTCGGCAATCGCGCGCTGCACCGACTCCAGAATCTTGCCCACCACTTCGCGCCGGTTGCCGCGCGCCGCCTTGACGGCTTTTTCGAGCGTGGCGTACCGGTGCGGGTTGAAGTTCGCGAAGCTCAGGTCCTGCAGCTCGCGATAAGTATTGTTCAGACCGAGCCGATGAGCGATCGGCGCGTAGATGTCCAGCGTTTCTCGCGCAACCCGGCGGCGTTTCTCGTGCGGCACCGCACCCAGGGTGCGCATGTTGTGCAGCCGGTCGGCGAGCTTCACCAGAATCACGCGGACGTCGCGCGCCATCGCGAGCAGCATCTTGCGGAAGTTTTCCGCCTGCGCTTCCTCGCGATTGCGAAACTCCATCTTGTCCAGTTTCGACAACCCGTCGACCAGTTCCGCGACCTTGGCGCCGAAACGCTCGGCGAGTTCGGCCTTGGTCACGCCCTGGTCTTCCATCACGTCATGCAGCAGCGCCGCCATGATCGATTGGGCGTCGAGATTCCAGCCGGCGCAGATTTCCGCGACGGCGACAGGATGCGTGATGTAAGGCTCGCCACTCTGGCGGTACTGGCCGAGGTGGGCTTCGTCGCTGAAATGGAAGGCCGCCTTGATGTCCTTGATCTCTTCCGGCTGCAGATAGCCGGACAAGGCGGACGTCAGTTTGGCAATCGAGACGACGTCATGCCGGCGCGGTTGCTCCGGCGTGGCGGTCGGCCCGAACAGATGGCGAAACGACTGTTCGAGGACCGCGTCGATGTATTTGCGTGCGGACGAGGGCGAGTCGGCGTCGTGTTCCACTTCCGTGGCGGTGGGCGGGGTGGTACTCATGGTCGCCTCCGCAGCGGTTGGGGTTGGACGCCGGTCTGCACGTTGATGCAATTACGTGTAGCAAATGCGTAAAGCGAGTGTAGCGGTGAAGCAAAAAGCACGTGAAGCAAGCGGGCAATCGAAACCGGAAAACAGCGCGCCTTAAACCGGCACCTTCTTCAGCATTTCGACGCCGACCTGGCCGGCTGCGATTTCGCGCAGTGCGACGACCGTGGGCTTGTCGCGGCTTTCGATCTTCGGCGTGTGACCTTGCGCGAGCTGACGCGCGCGATAGGTCGCGGCAAGCGCGAGTTCGAAACGGTTCGGGATCTGTTTGAGACAGTCTTCGACGGTAATGCGGGCCATGTTGGGTTCCTTCTCAGTATGTTACTTATTCTACCTTATGTGCTCGACACGCCGCCGCGTTCACGCGTGTGGCAGGTGAATGCCGAGCTGCACGAAAAGCTGCGTGTGGCGCGCGTATTGCGACGCAAAGCGCGAACGCGTTGCGGCCACGAGGCACTGCAGTTCGCCGAGCGCGCGATCGAAATTCTCGTTGATCACCACGTACTCCGCTTCGGCCGCGTGCGCCATCTCGCTACCCGCTGCGAGCAAACGCCGCGTGATCACATTCGGCTCGTCCTGGCCGCGTTTCTTCAGACGCTCTTCGAGCGCTTCGAGCGACGGCGGCAGGATGAAAATTTCGACCGCGTTGTGAAACTGTTTCTTCACCTGCTGCGCGCCCTGCCAATCGATTTCGAGCAGCACGTCATGGCCGCTTTTCATCTGATCCTCGATCCAGACGCGCGACGTGCCGTAGTAATTGCCGTGCACTTCCGCGCTTTCGAGAAACTCGCCGGTGTCGTGACGCGTCATGAAATCGTCGACAGTGGTGAAGTGATAATGCTCGCCGTCCTGCTCCTTCGGACGCGGCGGGCGCGTCGTGTAGGAGATCGACAGACGGATCGCGTCGTCGCCGGCGAGCAGCGCGTTCACGAGCGTCGACTTGCCCGCCCCCGACGGTGCCACCACCATGAACAGGTTGCCCGGATAAGCGCCGGCGTAGGGATTGCGCGGAGCGCCGGTTTCGCGTGTGTGGTCGGTCATGTTCGTGTTGCTCCCGCCTTATTCCAGATTCTGTACTTGCTCGCGCATCTGTTCGATGAGCAGCTTCAGGGTCATCGACGAATCCGCCAGTTCTTTCGCGGCGGCCTTCGAGCCGAGCGTGTTCGCTTCGCGATTCAGTTCCTGCATCATGAAATCGAGGCGCTTGCCGACCTTGCCGCCCTTCTGGATCACGTGGCGCGTTTCGTTCAGGTGCGCGGTAAGGCGCGACAGTTCTTCGGCGATGTCGATGCGAATGCCGTACATCGTCACTTCCTGGCGAATCCGCTCGTTGATCTCTTCACGCGAGACGATCGTCGCGGCCGTGTCCGGCGCGGCGATACCCAGCGCTTCCTGCAGACGCTCGACGATCTTCTGCTGATGCTTGGCGATCAGTTCCGGCACGAGCGGCGTGATCTTCGTGACGATCGCTTCCATCTCGGTGACGTTGGCGAGCAGCATGGTGGCCAGTTGCGCGCCTTCGCGGCCGCGCACGTCGATCAGGTCGGTAATGGCCTGTTTGCCGCAGGCGAGCACCGCGTCGCGCAACACGTCCTGCGCCACACCAGTTTCAGCCAGCACGCCCGGCCAGCGCATGATTTCACCGGTGCGCAGGCGCCCGGCTTCGGGGAACGTGGACAGCACCGTGCGTTCGAGCACCGCGAGTTGCGTCAGCGCTTCATGGTTGACCGAGCCCGCGCTGGCCGTCTGTTCGCTACGCTGCAGATTGATACGGATATCCACCTTGCCGCGCGACAGTTTGTTCATCAGCATTTCGCGCAGCGTCGGTTCGCAGACGCGCACGTCTTCCGGCATGCGGAAGTTCAGATCGAGAAAGCGCGAGTTCACCGTGCGCAGTTCGACCGATACGCTCACGCCGCCGGTGCCCGAGGCCGCGACGAGTTCGCGCGTGGCGCTCGCATAGCCAGTCATGCTGTAGATCATCGTATTTCTCGCGATTGTGGCCATGCGCTAGACGATGGCCGGAGAGTCGAATCGCCCGGCGCTGACGAGGCGCGGGGCGGAGAATCGGCATTATCCCATTTTTGCCGGAAGGGCCGTCCTGCCACGCTCGCCGCCGACCGGCGCACGGCGATGCATGCGAGCGCCCCGCACGCGACCGCCGCCACGCGATCGGCGGTAAAATCGCGCTTTCCCTCCCGCTTTTCTTCCAGACCGATCCCAACATGACCCACACCACCCAACGCCCCAGCGGCCGCCAGGCCAACCAGCTGCGCGACGTGCGCATTACGCGCCACTACACGAAGCATGCGGAGGGCTCGGTGCTGGTCGAGTTCGGCGACACCAAGGTCATCTGCACCGCGAGCATCGCCGAATCCGTGCCGTCATTCCTGCGCGACCGCGGCCAGGGCTGGCTGACCGCCGAATACGGCATGCTGCCGCGCGCCACCAACACGCGCAACGACCGCGAAGCCGCGCGCGGCAAACAGACCGGCCGCACCCAGGAAATCCAGCGGCTGATCGGCCGCGCGCTGCGCTCGGTGTTCGATCTCGAGAAGCTCGGCGCGCGCACGCTGCATATCGATTGCGACGTGATCCAGGCCGACGGCGGCACGCGCACGGCGAGCATTACCGGCGCTTTCGTGGCCGCGCATGACGCGGTGGCCAAGTTGCTGGCCACGGGCCGCATCGAAAGCTCGCCGATCAACGACTACGTCGCGGCGATTTCGGTCGGCGTCTACGACGGGCTGCCCGTGCTCGACCTCGATTACGACGAAGACTCGCAGTGCGATACCGACATGAACGTCGTGATGACCGGTGCGGGCGGTTTCGTCGAAGTTCAGGGCACGGCCGAAGGCGTGCCGTTCTCGCGCGCCGAAATGAACGCGCTGATGGACCTGGCGAGCGACGGCATCACCACGCTGATCGCGAAGCAGAAAGAAGCGCTGGAGCAAAAGAGTGAATGAGGTTCGTCAAAGCGGCGGCGAGTCCGGCTCGGATTCGCCGTTGAAAAAGGTGGTGCTGGCGTCGAATAACGCCGGCAAGCTGCGCGAGTTCGCGGCGCTGCTCGGCGCGGCCGGCATCGAACTGATTCCGCAAGGCGAGTTGAACGTGCCCGAGGCGGAAGAGCCCTATCCGACTTTCGTCGAAAACGCGCTGACCAAGGCGCGTCATGCGGCGAAGCTGACCGGCCTGCCCGCCCTCGCCGACGACTCCGGCCTGTGCGTGCGTGCGTTGCGCGGCGCGCCGGGCGTTTATTCGGCGCGCTATGCGCAGTTGGCCGGCGGCGAGAAAAGCGACGCCGCGAACAACGCGCGGCTCGTCGCCGCGTTGCAAGGCGAGACCGATCGTCGCGCGTATTACTTCTGCGTGCTGGCGCTGGTGCGTCACGCCGACGACCCCGAACCGCTGATCGCCGAAGGCCGCTGGCATGGCGAAATTCTCGACACGCCGCGCGGCGAGCATGGTTTCGGCTACGACCCGCACTTCTTCCTGCCGTCGCTGAACGCGAGCGCCGCGCAGCTCGAACCGGCGGTGAAGAACGCCGGCAGTCATCGCGCGATGGCGTTACGGCAACTGCTCACGCGCCTGACGGAGGAAGCGTGATTCCGATCAAACCGGTGCCGGCCGACATCGGCAATGGCGTCATCAAGGCATTCACGTCGCCGGGCAGTATCCGGCTGACGTCGCTGCCGCCGTTGGCGTTGTACGTGCATTTTCCGTGGTGCGTGCGCAAGTGTCCGTATTGCGATTTCAACTCGCATGAGTGGAAAGGCGACACGTTCCCGGAAAACGAATATCTCGACGCGTTGCGCGCCGATCTGGAGATGGCGCTGCCGCTGGTGTGGGGACGCCAGGTGCATACGGTGTTCATCGGCGGCGGCACGCCGAGCTTGCTGTCGGCGGCGGGACTCGACCGGATGCTGTCGGACGTGCGTGCGCTACTGCCGCTGGACGCCGATGCGGAAATCACGCTCGAAGCGAACCCCGGCACCTTCGAAGCCGACAAGTTCGCGCAGTTTCGCGCGAGCGGCGTGAACCGGCTGTCGGTGGGAATTCAAAGTTTCAACGAGGCGCATCTGAAAGCGCTCGGCCGGATTCACGACGCGACGCAGGCGCGCCACGCGGTCGAGGTGGCGGCCACCACGTTCGACAACTTCAATCTCGACCTGATGTTCGCGCTGCCGGGGCAAACGCTCGCCGAATGCCAGGCCGATATCAATACGGCGTTGGCATTCGCGCCGCCGCATCTGTCCTTGTATCACCTCACGCTCGAACCCAACACGCTGTTCGCGAAATTCCCGCCGGCGCTGCCCGACGACGACGCCTCCGCGGATATGCAGGACTGGATTCACGAGCGCACCACGGCTGCCGGTTACGGTCGCTATGAAGTGTCGGCGTACGCGCAGCCGCATAAGCAGAGCAAGCACAATCTGAACTACTGGCGCTTCGGCGACTATCTCGGCATCGGCGCGGGCGCGCATACCAAGCTGTCGTTTCCGAATCGCGTGCTGCGCCAGGTGCGCTACAAGCATCCGACCACCTTTATCGAGCAGGCCATGGCCGGCACGGCGGTGCAGGAAGAGAACGAAGTCGGGCCGCGCGATCTGCCGTTCGAATTCATGCTGAACGCGCTGCGGCTGGTGGAAGGGTTTCCGGTGCATCGGTTTATCGAGCGCACCGGGTTGTCGATGACGTCGATCGAACCGGCTTTGCAGGAAGCGGAGCGGCGCAAGCTGATCACGCGCGACCATGAAAAGATCGCGCCGACACCGCTCGGTCAGGCGTTCCTGAACGACTTGCAGGAGCTGTTTCTGAAAGATCCGCTGTGATAGCGGTTCGAGCGAGTGCCGCACGGCCGATTTTTCAGGTTACAATTTAGGGCTTGGAGGTGTGGCCGAGTGGTTTAAGGCACCGGTCTTGAAAACCGGCGAAGGAGCAATCTTTCCGTGAGTTCGAATCTCACCGCCTCCGCCAGAATAAGTGTTTTATCTCTTCGGAATCGCTCTGATTCCTTGGCCGGGAAGCCTCGCAGGTTGCACTTCCCGGCATCGACAGTACTGTCTTTCCCTCAGCAAAATCTGAAACGCCGAATGCGCCGACAGCCATCCTGGTCCGATGGTCCCGTCTGGATTGCTAGCGACCGGCTGACTCTCGACGACGCTATTGTCGCTACTGCGGCAACTCGTTTTGAAGGTGTTGTAACGCCTGATTCGCCTGTTGCAGTTGCTGCTCGACCCCATGCAATTGATTGTTGACGTTAGCAAGCTGCGCGCTCAACGCGCTCTGCAGAAACGCCAGTTCCAGTGGCGACCGGTTCGCGTGCTGGGGCCCCGGAAATTGATGCAGCTGACCTTGCAAGTGTTGGCGCTGCTGCAGTAAGTCCTGCCTCTGAAGCTGCAACTGTTGCACCTGCTGCTGCAACTGTCCGATGGCATGGTGCCCAAAACTCATCCCCCCAGGCGCCCCACCACGCCAGCCGCCCGGCACCCCGACCTCACCGTGCGCACGCCAGCTGCCGCTATCGTCCGGTTTGACGGGATACGCGTACTTCGTCGGCCTATCCGGCCGGTGCACTCGCCAGGTGCCGTTGTCCTTGTCGTACCTCACCGGGTAAGCCTGGGTGCCTTGCCTGATGTATGCCGCCCCGCTGTCGTCTTTGTACACGCCTCGATGGATCGCATCGGCCCGTAGTCGACCCACCGGTTCGATGGCGTAATGCGCGGGCACACCGAACCGCGCGTTGCTCGCGAATGGCCGCGACTCGCCTGGGCCGACTCCACCCGCGCGCCTTTCCCCATCCGACGACCCGTGTGCCGACGTATCGAACACGGCTGGCGCCGCACCCGACGTTGCCGCCGGCCCTACGCCTTGCGTCGCCTGTGCCTGTGCCAGACCTGATGCGTTCGCTTGACTGTTGGCTGACTGGACTCTCATTTCGCTATCCTTGTCTACGTGAAAAGTCGAATCGGCTTCGCCGAGCACTTTCCATTGCAGAAGTGCGAGTCCATTGAAGCACCGGAGCGCCGGCACAAGGTCGTAGTCTTATATCGGGCATATTGTTTCGTCAGCCTCCATCTCTCCAGCGACGCTCACTTCGTTCGGCCCGATTCAAACAGGCGTATCGCTCTACCGATAGAAAACTCAGGTCGACCGCGCCCCTCAACTTCCCGTTTCCCCGGTCGATATCCAATCTATCGATGCGGTACGCACACGCCAGGAGGCGCTCATGAAGATCCGTTCGTTAGTCTTTACGTTGATTTACGTGGCCGCGGGGTCGGGCGCATCGTTCGCGTTCGCAGGGGTATCGACGGCTTTGTCCGACGATGACAGCGCCGCCGTGTTCGGCTCGGCGACATTGTCAAATCTGCAGGATATCGGCGGCAGCGCGAAACTCGGGCCCGCTTCGGCGGCACTCGGTACGGATGCATTGCGCGGCGTCAGCGGCAACCTCGGCGTCAATCTCGCCGCCGGTGCGCTGAACGCGCAAGCCAATGAAATCGCGGTGATCGACACGCCTCGCGCGGAGATTTCCACGCAGCAGAATGTGCATGCCGTCGCACAGTTGAGCGGCAGCGATAGCGCAGAACTCGGCGCTCATGCATTAGCCGGTGCGAGCGGCAACGTCGGTGTGAATATCGCCGCCGGCGCAGGCAATGCGCAGTTCAATGGACTCGTGGTCCATCTCACACACTAAGCGCTTCCAGCCTTTCGCGCGCGTCCGCACACCGGCGATTCAGGTCGCGATGCATCAACTGGCTGTCGAGCAGCGCCGATACATCAGACAAACCGAAATCAAAGCGCAGGACGTATTCGATGTCCGTGTAATCGTGATAGGCGCCGCTGTCAGCCAGCTTCTGCGCTTCAGCGAAAGCGGCATGTTGCCGTTCGCCATTTATCAAATCTCTGATCGCCATGATTGCCGCTCCGAGGAACAGTGGTCCCATCATAGCAATGCAAATCGAAACACAGGGTCGCGCGCGTGCAACACCTGGTGTTTTCCGTAGACACATCGCATTGCGCGACGTGCACAAGCGCGCGCCGCTTCAGGCACCTTTGTCACCGTTGCGTAACGCGGCGTTCACACAGCCGCGACCGGCGCCTTCGTTCCATGCCATCTGACAACGAGAATCCGGCCCACATAACACAACACGCCAGCGACGCCGATGACGACACCCATGCCCTTCGGCGAGCCGTCCTGCCACCATCCGACCGCCAGACTCGACACCGCGCCGAGCGCCAGCTGCACCGCGCCGAACACGGCCGCCGCGGCGCCGGCATTGACCGGATAGCGATGCATCAGATCGGTCGTGCAATTGGCTGACAACAGTCCCACCACGCCGACCACGAAGAACAGACCGAACACGATCGACCACAATCCGCCGAGCCCGGTCAGCGACACGAAGCATACGAACAACGACGCGATACAACTGACGGTTGCCGCGAACGAGATGATCGGCAGCGACCCGAGTTGCCCGACGAGCCGCGTATTCATGAAGTTGCCGAACATGATGCCGACGATATTCAGCGCGAACAGAAAGCCGTAATGCTGGGCCGACACATGGAAGTACTCGATATAAACGAACGGCGTCGCCGTGATGTACGCGAACATCGACGCGAACGCCATGCCGCCGCACAGCATGTGCCCCCACGCCACCGGATCGCGCAGCAGCTTGCCGTACGCGCCGAACGACTTCAGCAGCGCCGACTCGGCCCGCTTCTCGCGCGGCCACGTTTCCGGCACCTTCAAAAACGCAGTGACCGCGCACAGCGTGCCGAACAGCGTCAGCACCACGAACACCACGCGCCAGCCGCCGAGCAGCAGCAACTGGCCGCCGATCAGCGGGGCAAGCAGCGGCCCGATCGACGTGACGATGGCGAGCATCGACAGCACGCGGGCGGCATCGGTTGGACCGTGCGCGTCGCGCGCGATTGCCCGTGCGAGCACCGACGCCGCGCCCGCGCCCAGTGCCTGCACGAAGCGGAACGTCACCAGCGAGCCGATCGAGAACGACAACGCGCAGGCCACGCTCGCCAGCGCATACATGATGATGCCGCCGAGCAGCACCGGCCGGCGTCCATAGGTATCCGACAGCGGACCGTAGAGCAGCATGCCGATCGAAAAGCCGAACATGAAGCTGGTCAGCGTGGTCTGCGCGGCGCCGTTGGTGATCGCGAACGCCTGCGCGATGGTCGGCAGGCTCGGCAGATACATATCGATGGAGATCGGCCCGCATGCGGCGAGCGCACCGAGCAACAGAATCAGCCGGCCATCGGGCCGGCGTCTGGTGACGTGAGACATGGGAATCCAGATGATGCGCCGCGCCGTGACCGGCGGCGGAACGGGTGAAACGGGGAATGCGACGACTTGACCGCCTCAATTGTACGCGACGGTTAATCTGAACATCGTGCAACACCGCGCGGCACCGCTTGGCACCACTTGGCACCACTTGGCGCCGCGACACACCGCGCAGCCGCACGCACTATCGCATCCGCGAATAATGCGCGTCCATGCTGAACCGCGCGCGTAGGCCCCGGCCCGCCACCGCGACCGCGCCGCCGATCGGTTAAGCTGCCGCCAGACCGATCCGGACGCCGCATGAACGATCCGGGCCGCCCTACTCCACCCTCCCGCAACGACCACGCGATGACCGCCTTCCTGCTGATCTGGAGCCCCAAGAAATGGCCTTGGCCCGAACTGCCTGACGTGGCGAAGCGCGTCGCCGCAGGTGTCGCGGTGTCCGACGTCTGGGGCTGCGGATTCGCGCGCGGCATCCTGCCGGGCGATCGGGTGTTTCTGCACCGTGTGGCCATGGAACCCAAGGGTATCTTCGGCTCCGGCTACGTGACGCGTGCGCCGTACGAGGTCCCGGACGCGGCGACGAAGCGCGGCTACCGCCTGTGTATCGACTTCGTGTACGACTGGCTGGTCGATGCGCATGCAAGCGTGGTGATTCCGCGCGACACGTTGCGCGTGCATCCATTCTCGGTGCAGACATGGGACGCGCAAAGTTCCGGCACCGTCATCAAGGCGATCGCCGAAGGCGCGCTGGAAAAGCGTTGGCGCGAGCTAACCGGTGCACGTCCGTCGCCGGCACTCGAACCGCCGACCACACCGCCGCGTTCCAGTAAAGTCAGCGCGCACGCCGCGGTGGCGGCAAAAAGCGCGCGCAAAACCTGAGCCCAGGTACAAGGCCAGCCGCAAAGCCGCTTCACGCTGACTCCGGTACAATTTCCTCACCGATCCCAGCGCCGCGCGAACCGCCTTCCGGCAACCCGCGCCGCTGCGCAACCTCTATTCCAGCTATCGCCATGTCCAACAACGAAACCCTCTTCGAACGCGCGCAACGTACCATCCCCGGCGGCGTGAACTCGCCGGTGCGCGCGTTCCGCTCGGTCGGCGGCACGCCGCGTTTCATCGAGCGCGCGCAAGGCCCGTACTTCTGGGACGCGGACGGCCAGCGCTACATCGACTACATCGGCTCGTGGGGCCCGATGATTCTCGGCCACGTCCACCCCGACGTGCTCGAAGCGGTCCAGCGAGTGCTCGGCAACGGCTTCTCGTTCGGCGCGCCGACCGAGTCCGAAATCGAAATCGCCGAAGAAATCTGCAAGCTGGTGCCGTCGATCGAACAGGTTCGTATGGTGTCGAGCGGCACGGAAGCCACCATGAGCGCGCTGCGTCTCGCACGCGGCTTCACGGACCGCAGCCGCATCGTCAAGTTCGAGGGCTGCTATCACGGTCACGCGGACAGCCTGCTGGTCAAGGCCGGCTCGGGCCTGCTGACCTTCGGCAATCCGACCTCGGCGGGCGTGCCGGCCGATATCGCGAAGCACACCACCGTGCTCGAATACAACAACGTCGCGGAACTCGAAGAAGCGTTCAAGGCGTTCGGCAACGAGATCGCTTCGGTGATCGTCGAGCCGGTGGCGGGCAACATGAACCTCGTGCGCGCCACGCCGGAATTCCTGCAAGCCTTGCGGCGCCTGTGCACCGAATACGGCGCCGTGCTGATTTTCGACGAAGTGATGTGCGGTTTCCGCGTCGCGCTGGGCGGCGCACAGCAGGTCTACGGCATCACGCCGGACCTGACGTGTCTGGGCAAAGTGATCGGCGGCGGCATGCCGGCCGCGGCATTCGGCGGACGGCGCGACATCATGGCGCACCTCGCGCCGCTCGGCGGCGTCTATCAGGCCGGCACGCTGTCGGGCAATCCGATCGCGGTCGCCGCGGGCCTGAAAACCTTGCAACTGATCCAGGCACCGGGCTTTTACGACACGCTTACCGCCCGCACCACGCGCCTCGCGCAAGGTCTGGTGAAGGTCGCGCATGAAGCCGGCGTGCCGTTCGCGGCCGATTCCCTCGGCGGCATGTTCGGCCTCTACTTTGCCGACGCGGTTCCGGCGAGCTTCGCCGAAGTGACGAAGAGCGACGTGCCGCGCTTCAACGCGTTCTTCCACAAAATGCTCGACGCCGGCGTGTATTTCGCGCCGTCGGCGTACGAAGCAGGCTTCGTGTCGATCGTTCACGACGACGCGATCATCGACGCCACGATCGACGCGGCGCGTGGCGCGTTCGCTTCGCTCGCGGCCTGAAGCCGATGTTCTCGCAAACCGACTTCGTCCATATGGAACGCGCGCTCGCTCTCGCGAAGCGCGGCATGTACACCACCGATCCCAACCCGCGGGTCGGCTGCGTGCTCGTCAAGAACGGCGAAGTGATCGGCGAAGGTTTCACGCAACCGGCCGGCCAGGATCATGCGGAAATCCGCGCACTGAAAGACGCGCGTTCGCGCGGTCACGATCTGCGCGGCGCCACGGCCTACGTCACGCTCGAACCGTGCAGCCACTTCGGCCGCACGCCGCCGTGCGCGAATGCGTTGATCGAAGCGCAGGTCGCGCGTGTGGTCGCGGCAATGGAAGACCCCAATCCGCAAGTGTCCGGACGCGGCCTCGCAATATTGCGCGACGCCGGGATCGAAGTGCGTTGCGGACTGCTCGCGCAGGAAGCGCATGAACTGAACATCGGCTTCGTATCGCGCATGACGCGTGGCCGCCCGTGGGTGCGCATGAAGGTGGCGGCGTCGCTCGACGGCCGCACGGGCTTGCCTTCGGGTGTCAGCCAGTGGATCACTGGCGAAGCGGCGCGCGCCGATGGTCACGCGTGGCGCGCCCGGGCGTCGGCGATTCTGACGGGTATCGGCACCGTCAGGGAAGACGATCCGCGCATGACCGTGCGCGCCGTCGACACGCCGCGCCAGCCACAACGCGTGTTGATCGACAGTCAGCTCGACGTGCCGCCCGAGGCGCAGATTCTGGCCGGTGCGCCCACGTTGATTTTTTGCGGCAATCTGGATCAACGCCATACCGAGCGCGCCAACGCGCTGCGCGATCGCGGCGCCGAGATCGTCCAGTTGGCGAATCCCGCCGGCAAGGTCGATCTGCCCGCCGTGCTGAATGTCCTCGGCCAGCGCAACGTGAACGAACTGCATGTCGAGGCAGGCTACAAGCTGAACGGCTCGCTGCTGCGTGAAGGCTGCGTCGACGAACTGCTCGTCTACCTCGCGCCGAGCCTGCTCGGCATGGACTCGATGAGCATGTTCAATCTGAGCGCGCCGGACACGCTGGACAGCCGCGTCAAACTGAATTTCCATGCGATCGACCGGATCGGCGACGATCTGCGGATTCTCGCGCGCTTCACGCCTCACGGCGCGAGCGAGCCCGGCACCGATCCCACGTCTGAACCCATTTCAAATTGATCGAGGATTAGCACGATGTTCACAGGAATCGTTGCGGCAGTGGGCCGCATTGAATCAGTCAAGCCGCTCGGCACCGACGGCGACGCGGGCGTGCGCCTGAACGTCGAAGCGGGTGGGCTCGATCTCGGCGACGTGCAACTCGGCGACAGCATCACAATCCAGGGCGCCTGCATGACCGTGGTCGCGCTGACCGCGCATTCGTTCGAAGTCGACGTGTCGCGCGAAAGTTTGAACTGCACGGCAGGGCTCGGCGAAACCGGCGAGGTGAATCTCGAGAAGGCGCTGCGCGCGCATGACCGGTTGGGCGGGCATATCGTTTCCGGTCACGTCGACGGACTCGGCACGGTCACGCATTTCGCGCCGGTGGGTGAATCGCATGAACTGCGCGTGCTGGCGCCGCGTGAGATTGGCCGCTACCTGGCGTTTAAAGGATCGATCACGGTGAATGGCGTGAGCCTGACGGTGAACTCGGTTAAAGATCGCGACGATGGCTGCGAGTTTTCGATCAATCTGATTCCGCACACGGTGCAGGTAACGTCGCTGAAGAATCTGCGCGAGGGGTCGGCGGTTAATCTGGAGATTGATCTGATTGCGCGGTATGTGGAGCGGATGCTGTCGACGTCGCAAAGCTAATGGCCCTCGCCCCCACACCCCAACTCGATCTGTCGAAGTTTCCGCGCCGCGCCCTCCTCGAAGGGCCGACGCCGATCCAGCATCTGCCTCGCCTGAGCGCCCACTTAGGCGGCGTGAACGTGTTCGTCAAACGAGACGATCTGAACGGTCTGGGCGGTGGCGGCAACAAGTTGCGCAAGCTCGAATTCCTGATCGGCGAAGCATTAGCGAGCGGCGCAGACACGATCATTACCGTCGGCGCGCGGCAGTCGAATCACGCGCGCCTGACGGCCGCGGCCGCTGCGCGTGTCGGCCTCGGGTGCGAGCTGGTTCTGACGAGAGCGGTGCCGCGTGACGACCCCGACTACGTCGACAACGGCAACATTCTGCTCGACGCATTGTTCAACGCGCGCGTGCACGATTTGCCGGGCTCGGCCAACGCGCTGCAATTCGCCGAGGACCGCGCGAACGAGTTGCGTGCGCAAGGCCGTCGCGTCTATGTCTGTCCGTTGGGCGGCTCGAGTCCGGTGGGCTGTTTGGGCTATGCGGATTGCGCGGCTGAAATCGTCGGCCAGGCGAAGGCGGATGGCCTGTCGTTCGATCGCATCGTGGTTCCCAACGGCAGCGGTGGGATGCACGCCGGGCTCGTCGCCGGATTGGTGGCGATGGGACGGGATCCGTCGCTCGTGAGCGCGTTCACGGTGTATGGCAAGGCCGAAGCGGCCCGCTCGACCACGCTCGACAAAGCGAACCAGACGGCTCAACTCATCAACGCGACTCTCCGCGTGGACAGCAGCGCGATTTCAATCGACGAGGCCCAACTCGGCGCCGGCTACGGCATCCCAACCGATGGCATGCGCGCAGCAGTTCGCCTGATGGCGTCGACGGAAGGATTGCTGCTCGATCCGGTCTACGGTGGAAAAGCGTTCGCGGGTCTCGTGGAAAACGCCGCCGCCGGGCACTACCGCGCAGGACAGAACATCCTGTTCGTCATGACCGGTGGTCTGCCCGGGCTTTTCGCCTACCGAAGCGAGTTCTGACGGTTTAACCGTCGGCCAGGAAAAGCCGACGCTTAAACCGCTAAACCGCTAAACCATCAAACGCTTACGCGCTGATATCGATGCTCTTGCCCACCGCGGCATTAGCGCCGCTCGCTTGCGACGTCGACGGCACGGCATCGGCCGACGCGCTCACCACGATTCCCTTGGAATGCAGATGAGGGTGATGGCTTCCCGTCGTACTGGTCGACGAGGTCGCCGCCTTCAGGTGGGTGGCAAAAGTGGGTTGCTGGCTGGCGCTGGCGCCCGATGCGCTGGAGCTGCTCTTGTTGCCGGCCAGTTGCGACAGACCGGAACGGATTGCGCTGCCCACATTGCTGAGCAGCGTTGAGGCTAGACCGATTGGAATCATTTCGACGTCCGTCGTGAGAAGGGGTGGCTGAAACAGCCATGCCGACCGACTATATCGTGCCTCCCTGGCAGCGAACGCGGCGAATAGAGCGGGTAATTGCCGCCTTTTCACTCCGCTCGCGAGAAGTTCGGCAAGTCACCCGCCCGCGCAACGACACGATCCGACTCTCGACTCACCCTTCCCTGCGCCGTTCCGCATAGGTCTCCGCGCAAATCGCCTGCAACGATGCGATGAAAAGCGTCAGCGCCTCCGGACGCGGCCGTTGCGAATGTGTGAACACGGCGATCGGCGGCAGCGTCCACTGAAACGAATACGGCACGATCGCCACGCCCGCGATTCGAACCAGCTCTTCGGCGATATCGGCCGGAACGATCGACACGGCGTTTTCACCCGACGCAATCATTTCGCCGATCAGCTTGGACGAGTAACTCTCCACCATCGGCACGGGTGGCGCCGCGCCCGCAGCCAGAAACAGATCCGACACCTGCTCGCGCATCGGCGTCTGCGGTGCGCCGAGAATCCAGTCGAGTGTGCGCAGCGTGTTCCAGTCGAGCTTCACGCGCGCCAGTTGCGCGGCCAGCCGCCGGTTCGCAATCAGCCGGGGTTGTTGCTGGTACAGCACCTGGAAGCCGACTTGCGCCAGATCCACCGCCGCCGACGCCCGGCCGATCACAATGTCGACGGCATGGTCGTGTAGTTGCGAGAGCAACTGCTCGCTGGTGCCTTCGTGAATCGTCACGGTCAGGCGCCGCTCCATGCCGGATTTCAGGCGCCGTAAGGTCGCCGACAACATCTGCCCGGAAATGAACGGAATCACCCCGACGTGCAGATGCGCCGCATGCCCGGACGCCACCGCCTGCATATCGCGCGCGAGGTGGTCGAGATCGTGGACCATGGCCTGCGCGCGCCTGAGCACCACGGCGCCCAACGCGGTCGGCAGCATGCCGCGCGACGAGCGCTCGAACAGCGGCGTGCCGAACATGCTCTCCAACTCCGCCAGCGCGTTGGTCACGGCGGGTTGACTGCTGGCCATGTGCTCGGCGACCCGCGTGAGCGACCGGTGCTGCTCGATGTGCAGCAACAGCACCAGATGCCGCATTTTTAGCCGCGCGCCCAGGCGCCTGACCAGATCGTTCGATTCGAATGTCATCGCAAAGTCGTCGCAAAGTTGCCGGTTAGCCCGCGCTCATCATAAAAAAGTGATGGGTCGATATTAAAACAGAATGATCCCCTTATAACGGCTCTCTAGAATCGCCTTAACAGATCGCACCGGGACCGGCCCGGCGCGCACCAAGGCGAAAATCATGAACCCGACCGACCAGCAAGCCGCTTTCGACTATCACGAATTCCCGACCCCGGGAAAGATCTCCGTGGTGGCCAGCAAACCGCTCGCGACCCAGCGCGACCTGGCGCTCGCCTACACGCCGGGCGTCGCCAGCGTGTGCTCGGCCATCGCCGAAGATCCGCTTCAGGCGTATCGCTTTACCGCGCGCGGCAACCTGGTCGGCGTGATCAGCAACGGCACCGCGGTGCTGGGCCTCGGCAATATCGGCGCGCTGGCCTCCAAGCCGGTCATGGAAGGCAAAGCCGTGCTGTTCAAGAAGTTCGCCGGCGTCGACGTGTTCGACATCGAGATCAATGAAACGGACCCGGACAAGCTGGTCGACATCATTGCCGGCCTGGAGCCGACCTTCGGCGGGATCAACCTCGAAGACATCAAGGCACCGGAGTGCTTTATCGTCGAACGCAAGCTGCGCGAGCGCATGAAGATTCCGGTCTTTCACGACGATCAGCACGGCACGGCGATCACCGTGTCGGCCGCGTTTATCAACGGCCTGAAGGTGGTGGGCAAGTCCATCGCCGAGGTCAAGGTCGTCACGTCCGGCGCGGGCGCGGCGGCGCTGGCCTGCCTCGATTTGCTGGTGGACCTCGGCCTGCCGGTGGACAACATCTGGGCGACCGACATTGAAGGCGTCGTCTATCGCGGCCGCACAACGCTGATGGACCCGGACAAGGCGCGCTTCGCGCAGGAAACCCCGGCGCGTACGCTGGCCGAGGTGATCGAGGGCGCCGACGTGTTCCTCGGTCTGTCGGTGGGCGGCATTCTGAGCGCGGACATGCTGAAAACGATGGCCGCGCGGCCGCTGATCCTCGCGCTCGCCAATCCGACGCCGGAGATTTTCCCGGAACTCGCGCACGCGACCCGCGACGACGTCGTGATCGCGACCGGCCGCTCGGACTATCCGAATCAGGTCAACAACGTGCTGTGCTTCCCTTATATCTTCCGCGGCGCGCTCGACGTGGGCGCCACCACCATCACGCGGGAGATGGAAATTGCCGCCGTGCACGCCATTGCCGGCCTCGCGGAAGAAGAACAGAACGACGTGGTCGCGGCCGCCTACGGCGCCTACGACGTGGCGTTCGGCCCGCAATACCTGATTCCGAAGCCGTTCGACCCGCGCCTGATCGTGCGGATCGCGCCGGCCGTCGCGCGGGCTGCCATGGAAGGCGGCGTCGCGACCCGGCCGCTGCCGGATCTGGACGCCTACGTCGAACAGTTGCAGCAGTTCGTCTACCACTCGGGCGCGTTCATGAAGCCGCTTTTCTCGAACGCGCGACAATTCGTGCGCGACGGCGGCAAGGCACGCATCGTCTTCACCGAGGGCGAGGACGAACGTGTGCTGCGCGCGGTGCAGGTGGTCGTCGACGAAAAGCTCGCACGGCCGATTCTAGTCGGGCGGCCGGAGGTGCTGCTCGCACGCATCGAGAAATTCGGTCTGCGCTTGCGGCTCGGCCAGGACGTCGAAGTCACCAATCCCGAGTACGACGAGCGTTTCACGCAGTACTGGACGACGTACTGGGAATTGATGTGCCGCGACGGCATCACGAAGGAAATGGCACGCGTCGAGACGCGTCGGCGCCTGACGCTGATCGGCGCGATGATGGTGCGCCTGGGCGACGCGGACGGCATGGTGTGCGGCACGGTCGGCGCGTATCACGACCATCTGCGCTTCGTCGATGAAGTGATCGGCAAGAAGCCCGGCGCGCGCACCTATGCGGCGATGAACATTCTGCTGCTCGACGAGCGCACGGTCGCGCTGGTCGACACGCACATCAACGACGACCCCACCGCCGAACAGATCGCCGAATACACGATCGCCGCCGCGAAGCAGATGGCGTGGCTAAACCTGACGCCCAAGGCCGCCCTGCTGTCGCGCTCGAACTTCGGCTCGGGCGCCGCGGCCTCCGGCGCGAAGATGCGCCGCGCGCTGGAACTGGTGCGGGCGCAGGCGCCCGAGCTCGAAGTGGACGGCGAAATGCACGGCGATTGCGCACTGGACGAAGCGTTGCGCCTTCGTATTCTGCCCAACTCGCCACTCAAGGGCGCGGCCAATCTGCTGGTCTGCCCGAACGTGGACGCCGGCAACATTGCCTACAACCTGCTGAAAACCGGCGCGGGCAGCAATGTCGCCGTGGGTCCGTTCCTGCTCGGCGTCAACGCGCCGGTCAATATCCTGACCTCGAGCTCGACGGTCAGGCGGATCGTCAACATGACGGCGCTGACCGTGCTGCAGGCGAACCTGACGGATCACTGAGTGGTTTGGTAAGCGTTGGCCGGCCGATTGTGGAGGTCCGCCGGGCCTTCCACAAGCCGGCCGAATGGCCTATCCCATCCGGCGGATGGCGACTTGAGACCGCGCGTGGCGTAAAATACGCGCTTTCCCGAAAATCTCCGCCAACATGACGCTCGCCTCCACTTTAGAGATCATCGCCGAACTGAAAGCCGGCCGGATGGTGATCCTCGTCGACGAAGAAGACCGCGAAAACGAGGGCGACCTCGTAATCGCCGCCGAATTCGTCACGCCGGAAGCGATCAACTTCATGGCCCGCTACGGCCGTGGCCTGGTCTGCCTGACGCTCACCCAGGAGCGCTGCAAGCTGCTGAACCTGCCGCTCATGACGTACCGCAACGGCACGCAGTACGGCACGGCGTTCACGGTCAGCATCGAAGCGGCTGAAGGCGTGACCACCGGCATCTCTGCGGCGGACCGCGCCCGCACGATCGCCGCGGCGGTCGCGCCGGACGCCAAGGCCGAGCACATCGTGCAGCCGGGCCACGTGTTCCCGATCATGGCCCAGCCGGGCGGCGTGCTGGTGCGCGCCGGCCATACCGAGGCCGGTTGCGACTTCACCGCGCTGGCAGGCCTCACGCCGGCCGCGGTGATCTGCGAAGTCATCAAAGACGACGGCACCATGGCGCGCCTGCCGGACCTGATGGAGTTCGCGAAAGAACACGATCTCAAGATCGGCACGATCGCGGATCTGATCCACTATCGCAGCCGCACCGAGTCGATCGTCGAGCGTATTTGCGAACGCACCATGCAAACGGCGCACGGCGCGTTCCGCGCGGTCATGTATCTCGACCAGCCGAGCGGCCAGCCGCATATCGCGCTGGTGCGCGGCACGCCGTGCACGGATCAGGACACGCTGGTGCGCGTGCATGAGCCGCTGTCGGTGCTGGATCTGCTGGAAGTCAGCGAATCCACCCACTCGTGGACGCTCGACGCGGCCATGAAAGAAATCGCCGCGCGCGACTGCGGCGTGATCGTGCTGCTGAACTGCGGCGACTCGAAAGACCATCTGATCGACGTGTTCAAGGCCTTCGATTCGAAGGAAAAAGCCGAGGCGCTCAAACGCCGTCCGGTCGACTTCAAGACGTACGGCATCGGCGCGCAGATTCTGCGCGAGCTGGGTGTCGGCAAGATGCAGGTCCTGTCGAACCCGCGCAAGCTGGGCAGCATGTCGGGTTACGGTCTCGAAGTCACCGGTTTCGTTCCGATGCCGGGCAGCAAGGCACAAGCTCCACAAGGCTGATCCGACCACTCTCGCGCATTAGCGCCCACTCAAAACACTACGGAATTCACAATGGAAATCGGACAATACCAACCGAATCTCGACGGCGACGGACTGCGCATCGGCATCGTCCAGGCGCGCTTTAACGAACCCGTTTGCAACGGCCTCGCCGACTCCTGCATCGAAGAACTCGAACGCCTCGGCGTGACCGGCGAAGACGTGCTGCTGGTCACCGTGCCGGGTGCACTGGAAATTCCGCTGGCGCTGCAAAAGCTCGCCGAAAGCGCGCAATTCGACGCACTGATCGCGCTCGGCGCGGTGATTCGCGGCGAGACGTACCACTTCGAACTGGTCTCGAACGAAAGCGGCGCGGGCATCACGCGTATCGGTCTCGACTTCGGCATTCCGGTCGCGAACGCCGTGTTGACCACGGAAAACGACGAGCAGGCCGTCGCCCGCATGACCGAAAAGGGTCGTGACGCAGCGCGCGTGGCCGTCGAAATGGCGAACCTCTCCGTCGCGCTCGAACAACTCGGCGGCGACGACGAAGAAGAAGACGAAGAAGAGGAAGAGGCATGAAGAGCGCACGCCGACGCTCCCGCGAACTGGCCACGCAGGGGCTTTACCAGTGGCTGCTGTCAGGTTCGTCCGGCAGCGAAATCGACGCGCAACTGCGCGGCGCGCAAGGCTACGACAAGGCCGACCACGAACATCTGAACGCGCTGCTGCAAGGCGTGATCCGCGATTCGGAAGCGCTCTCCGCCGACATCGCGCCGTGTCTGGACCGTCCGCTCGAACAGCTCTCGCCGGTCGAACGCGCGGTTCTGCTGGTCGCCGCCTACGAGTTCAAGAACCATGTGGATATTCCCTATCGCGTGGTCATCAACGAAGCGGTCGAACTCGCCAAGACGTTCGGCGGCGCGGACGGCTACAAGTACGTGAACGGCGTGCTGGACAAGCTGGCGGCGCAATTGCGCTCGGCCGAAACGCAAGCGGCCCGCAAGTCTTGAGTTTGATGCAGCACATGACTGCGGCGTGAGCCGCGGCATGTGCTGGGTTTGCTGAGTCTGGCTGTGCGCGCTTGAACGTGAAGCGCGTTGCCGCGAAAGGCGCCGTCCGTCTTTGCTTCTGCCGTCTTTGCTTCTGAATGGATCTGATCTGATCGTATGAACTCCGTGACCGAACCCTTGGTGCGGCTCGCCGCTCGCGTCGATGCCATCCAGCCTTTCTATGTGATGGAGCTGGCCAAGGAGGCCGCGCTGCTGGAGCGCGACGGGCGCGACATCATTCACATGGGAATCGGCGAGCCCGATTTCACCGCGCCCGAACCGGTCATCGAGGCCGCCGCGAACGCGCTGCGCCGCGGCGTCACCCAATACACCAATGCGCTCGGCCTGCAGCCGCTGCGCGAAGCCATCTCCGCGCACTACGCCGACTTCTACGGCGTGAACGTCGATCCGGCGCGGATCGTGGTCACGGCCGGCGCTTCCGCCGCGTTGCTGCTGGCATGCGCCGCGCTGGTCGATCGCGACGACGAAGTGCTGATGCCCGACCCGTGCTATCCGTGCAACCGGCATTTCGTGATCGCCGCCGAAGGCAAGCCGGTCATGGTGCCGAGCGGCCCGGCCGAACGTTTCCAGCTGACCGCCGCCGACGTCGAACGTCTGTGGAACGAGCACACCCGTGGTGTGCTGCTGGCGTCGCCGTCGAATCCGACCGGCACGTCGATCGAACCCGCCGAACTCGAACGCATCGTCAAAGCGGTGCGCTCGCGCGGCGGCTTTACCATCGTCGACGAAATCTACCAGGGCTTGAGCTACGACGCGAAGCCCGTGTCAGCGCTGTCGTTCGGCGACGACGTGATCACCGTCAACAGTTTCTCCAAGTACTTCAACATGACCGGCTGGCGACTCGGCTGGCTGGTGGTGCCGCCAAACATGGTCGGCGCGTTCGAAAAGCTCGCGCAGAACCTGTTCATCTGCGCGTCGGCGCTCGCGCAGCACGCGGCGCTCGCGTGCTTCGAGCCAGACACCATCGCCATTTATGAAGGCCGGCGGCTGGAATTCAAGCGTCGGCGCGACTTCATCGCACCGGCTCTGGAATCGCTGGGGTTTTCGGTGCCGGTCGTGCCCGACGGCGCGTTTTACGTCTACGCGGATTGCCGCACGGTCGCGCATCCGGCCGCCGGCGACAGCGCCGCGCTGACCAAAGCGATGCTGCACGATGCGGGCGTGGTGCTGGTGCCAGGAATGGATTTCGGCACGCATGCGCCGAAGGACTACATCCGGCTGTCGTATGCAACGGCTTATCCGAAGCTGGAAGAAGCCGTCGACCGGCTGGCGAAGCTGTTCGGGCAGCATTGATCGTTCCGGATCGCCAGACGCAAAAAAGGACACCCGAGGGTGTCCTTTTTTATGGGCGACGGCCTTGCATCGGCCCAGTCGCGTTCAGCTCATATCGCCGACGCAAAACAACGCTAAACGTTAAGCGCCGAACTCCGAATTCGAAGCGACATGCTTGGTCGCGTTGGAACTGGCGTCGTCCTGCTCGGACACTGGCGTCTTCACCGGCGCCGCGCTCAGCGGATGACCGCCGTCGAGCGTCATCTGTACGCGCTTGCCGCTGGCAGCCGCCGCAGCCGTCGTATTCGCCGATGCGGTCGTCAGAACCGGCGATTGCGGTGCATTGATCGGCACCTTGCGGCCACGCGCCACGTCGCGCAGACGACCGCGCTCAGCCATCACCTTGGCGCCGTAACCGCCGTCGTCCTGCGAGGTCGAGCCCACATACAGGCGCAAGCCGCCCGGCAACGAACCGCCACGGGCGATGCAATCCTTCAGCACCAGCGCGCCCACCTTGATGTTCGCGACCGGTTCGAGCGCCGCGCTCTGGCCGCCGAAGTACTGGAACTTGTCCGAGTGCACCTTCGACATGACCTGCATCAGGCCTTGCGCGCCCACGCCGCTCTCGGCGTACGGGTTGAAGCCGGATTCGATCGCCATCACGGACAGCAGCAGCAGCGGGTCGAGACCGACTTCGCGGCCGGTGTCGAACGCGGCCTTCACGAGCTCGCTAACGGGCTCCTGGGCGACGCGATAACGCCGCGCCAGGTAAGACGCGACCAGATCCTGCTCACGGGTCGACACCAGCACGCGGTCATCGCGGGCGTCGGCGGAGACACGCTGCGACGGGATCAGACGCGCCAGCGCGCTGACGCTTTGCATGGTGCGCGGGTCGAGCCCGTTGAGGGCTGCGACGCCCATACCGGCCGAACCGGAGCCGTCGAAGGCGCCGTCAAAGCTGGTATTGCTTACGGTGGCGGCGGTGTTGCCGTTGGTCGCACCGCTCGCGCTGTCGGCGCCGTTCGAATTGGCGGACAGCGATTCGTCGGAAGACGGGCTGCCCGGCGGGCCGAACGACGGCAGCGGGTTGCCCTGCAGCAACCGGGCGGGCCCGGCTTGCACGGCGGCCGACACAACCGGCATCAGCTTGGCGGCGAGCGTGCCGCGCAGGGCCGGCATCAGCCACAGTACGAGTGCCAGCACGACAGCGATACCGCCGACAATGCTGAACAGGTGATGACTCATTCGCGTCCCGCGACGCAGCACACCACGCACAACCTGCGCAATACGCTCATCGGGACGCCACGATAACCAGGCGTTCATTCAGATCTCCCATGGTGCATGATCCCCGAACTCCGCCATGTAAACAGGCGGTAACACACGTTCGAAGAGTCAAGACATCGCGTGCTCTGTCTGGTTAGGGCAGCAGCGACGTCGGGAAAACGGCAAATACCGTCTCTGTGGGGAGCCGTCCTGAAAAGTGGACGCGGCATACCAAAAAAGTATGCAGGCGATGGCTCCCACGCGAAAAACCAGCGTCAGTTGGCGCTGGCGAGGACTTCAGTAAGGCCGTCAGATACCGTGCAGGGGTTCGGTAAACGGTGACGCGTTGCGTCTAAAGGGACCGGGGGCAGTGGTAAAAAGGTTCACGCCCTGCAACCAATGTGGACGGATTCTATGCAGGGTTTTATAGATCGTCAACACTATAGACGGGCAAAAGTATAACTAATTGTAATAATGAACGGTGTTCAGTCGGTCAAGAACCGCGCAGCATGCGCCTTTTGGGCCATCTCAAATGAGTTCCTCTACCCAGGCCGTTCGGCTGAGCTACGTGCGCTAGTCAACGCAGGTAAAATCGACAATCGTTTTGGTGCGGTAGCAGCCTGCCGCGCCCTTCCTTCCCGCCGCTCGCGCGGCACTGAACCGCACCAGATGAAATATAAAGACCTGCGTGATTTCGTCGGCCGTCTCGAATCGATCGGAGAGCTGCGCCGTATCTCGCAAACCGTCTCGCCTGTCCTGGAAATGACCGAACTATGCGACCGCGTGCTGCGTGCCGGCGGCCCGGCGCTGTTATTCGAGAGTCGTGCCCAGCATGCGTTTCCGGTGCTCGGCAACCTGTTCGGCACACCGCGTCGGGTGGCGCTCGGCATGGGTGTCGACGCGCAGGCCGGTGAAGGCGACGGCGCTGCGCTCGAGTCGCTGCGCGACGTCGGCCGGTTGCTCTCCGCGTTGAAGGAACCGGAGCCGCCGAAAGGCCTCAAGGACGCGGGCAAACTGTTCTCGCTGGCCAAGGCGGTGTGGGACATGGCGCCCAAAACGGTGAGCGCGCCGCCCTGCCAGGAAATCGTCTGGGAAGGCAACGACGTGGACCTCGCCAGACTGCCGATTCAGACCTGCTGGCCGGGCGATGCCGGCCCGCTGATCACATGGGGCCTGACCGTCACAAAAGGCCCGAATAAGGGCCGACAAAATTTAGGTATATATCGCCAGCAACTGATCGGGCGTAACAAACTGATCATGCGCTGGCTCGCCCATCGCGGTGGCGCGCTCGATTTCCGCGAGTTCGCGCTGCAGAATCCGGGCAAACCGTATCCGGTGGCGGTCGTGCTGGGCGCCGATCCGGCCACGATCCTCGGTGCGGTCACGCCGGTGCCCGATACCTTGTCCGAATACCAGTTCGCCGGACTGCTGCGAGGCGGGCGCACCGAGCTCGCCAAATGCATCACGCCGGGCGTCGACGGTTTGCAGGTGCCCGCGCGCGCCGAGATCGTGCTCGAAGGGTTCATCTATCCGCAGGAAGGCACGCCCTCGCCCGCTCCGGCCGGCGCGCCGCCGCGGCCCACAAAGGGTGCATCGGCCGGCTACGAACATGCGCTGGAAGGCCCGTACGGCGACCACACCGGCTACTACAACGAGCAGGAGTGGTTCCCCGTCTTCACCGTCGAACGCATCACCATGCGGCGCGATGCGATCTATCACTCCACCTACACCGGCAAACCGCCCGACGAACCCGCGGTGCTCGGCGTCGCGCTCAACGAAGTGTTCGTGCCGCTGTTGCAGAAGCAGTTCACCGAGATCACCGATTTCTATCTGCCGCCCGAAGGCTGCAGCTACCGCATGGCCATCGTGCAGATGAAGAAAAGCTACCCCGGCCACGCCAAGCGCGTGATGTTCGGCGTGTGGAGTTTTCTGCGGCAGTTCATGTATACGAAGTTCATCGTTGTGGTCGACGAAGACGTCAATATTCGCGACTGGAAAGAGGTGATCTGGGCGATTACCACGCGCATCGATCCCGCGCGTGACACGGTGCTGGTGGACCGCACGCCGATCGACTATCTGGATTTCGCGTCGCCGGTGGCGGGGCTCGGGTCGAAGATGGGGCTCGACGCCACCAACAAGTGGCCCGGCGAAACCGATCGCGAATGGGGCCGCCCGATCGAGATGGATAAAGCGGTCAAACAACGCATCGACTCGTTGTGGAACGAGCTGGGCCTGTAGGCAAGCCGCACGACAAGTTCAAATAACAAAACACCGAGGGAGTGGTTGCGCGGATGCATGCTTTTTCAATGATGTCGGATGGTTTTTTTCTGTCGTTGTCGTTGTGTCTGGATATCGGTCTCGTGAATGTCGCGATGATTTCGCTGACGCTCTCGCACGGCTTCAAACCCGGCTTCTGGCTCGGCCTCGGCTCTTGCATCGGCGATCTGATTTACGCAGCGCTCGCGCTCGCGGGCATGGCCGCGCTGCTACAGTTCGAATCGGTGCGCTGGGTGGTATGGATCGGCGGCGCGGCGATTTTGCTGTTTCTCACGTGGAAGATGGCGCGTGAGGCAATGTTCCCGGCGTCGGCGCCGGCAGTCGCCGGCGAGGCGGACGCGAATGCGCCGCATCTGTCCGCATGGCGCGGCTTTTTGCGTGGCGTCTTGCTGGCGGTGTCGTCGCCTTCGGCGATTCTGTGGTTCGCGGCCGTCGGCGGCGCGTTGATCGCGAAAGCGGGCGCGACGAGCGTCACGACGGCGCCGGTGTTTCTCGGCGGCTTCTTTCTCGGCGGATTGTGCTGGACGATCTTTATCTGCGGGCTCGGCAGTCACGGCCGCAAGCGCGCCGGCACCGGTTTGCTGCGCGCGTGTCATGTGCTGTCCGCGCTGCTGTTCGCGTACTTCTCTTATAGCGTGATCGTCAACGGGTATCGCGATCTGATCGTGCAGACCGCGCACGCGGTGAGTTGATACGAAAACGGCTCGCTTTAGGCGAGCCGTTTTTCCATCTGCGACCTTCTATTCCGTTCAGCGAACGTCAGCGTACGCGGCAACGCGAGCGATCTATCACGCGAGATACTGCGCGAGCTTCTCCAGATCGACGTTCCCCCCGCTGATCACCACGCCGACGCGTTTGCCCTCAACCGGCACGATGCCGTTCAGGACCGCCGCCGCCGCGAGGCAGCCCGTCGGCTCGACCACGATCTTCATGCGCTGTGCGAAAAAACGCATCGTGTCGATCAATTGCGCGTCGCTGACCGTTTCGATTCGCGCCACCAGTTTGCGAATAATCGCGAACGTGTAGTCGCCGAGATGCGTGGAGGCGGCGCCGTCGGCGATAGTTCGCGGCGTGTCGATACGCACGATCTCTCCGCGCGCGAGCGATTGCTGGCCGTCGTTGCCGGCTTCCGGTTCGACGCCGATCACCGTGCATGCCGGGCTCAACGCCGCCGCCGACAACGCGCTGCCGCCGATCAATCCACCGCCGCCGAGACAGACGAACAGCATGTCGAGCGGGCCGGTTTCATCGATGAATTCCTTCACCGCGGTGCCCTGCCCCGCGATCACATGCGGATGGTCGTAAGGCGGAATCAGCGTCATGCCGCGCTCTTCGGCGAGGCGGCGGCCGATCTCTTCGCGGTTCTCCGTGTAGCGATCGTAGATGATGACTTCACCGCCGTAGCCCTTGGTCGCCGCGACTTTGGCCGCGGGGGCGTCGTGCGGCATGATGATCGTCGCGCGGATGCCGGCGAGCTGCGCGGACAAAGCAATGGCTTGCGCATGATTGCCCGACGAGTACGTCAGCACGCCGGCTTTGCGCTGCTCCGCGTCGAAGTGCGAAATCGCGTTATAGGCGCCGCGAAACTTGAAGGCGCCCATGCGCTGAAAATTCTCGCACTTGAAGAATACCGACGCACCCGTGCGTTCGTTGAACGTGCTCGATGTCAAAACAGGGGTGCGATGCGCGACGCCTTCGAGACGCGCGGCGGCGTCGAGGACGTCGTCGAAAGTGGGAGCGGGAAGCGCATGCATCGGCGAAACTCTCCAGAGCGATCGTTAAACAACCATTGTCCCAGCTTCACCGGTGCTTTGGATCACGGCCGCGCCAACAAAAGACAAACGGCGTAACCCGGCGATCAAGCCGGCGTTACGCCGTTAAACCCGCGCTAAACGCTGGTGCGATTAGCGGCGGTAGTAACCATGGCCGTAATAACCGTGTCCGTAATAGCCGCGGCCATAATAACCGTGATGGTAATAAGGACGGCCATAGCCACCGTAATACCCGCCCACCACGACGGCAGGCGGCGGCGCATACACGACCGGCGGCGGAGCATAGACCGGCGGCGGTGCGTAATAAACCGGCGGCGGCGCAGCATAAACCGGATAAGCCGGCGCGATCGGCACCCCGATACCGATACCCACGGAAACGTGTGCTTCGGCTGCACTGGCGAGCCCTAAGCCGAGTGCAGCGGCAACGACAAACGGAACGATCTTTTTCACTTGTATTCTCCTGGCGCGGCCCACTCAGGTCGCCGACTTTGCACGCGTTGCATGCTATGAATCCAATGTATCGAAAAAGCCCAATCGTATTTGTGCGCATTTGTTGCAAATTGCAATTGACGGCAATACGCCGCAATTCGCCAGTGCGCGAGAAATGCCGAACGGCCGACGTAGCGGGCTGAAAACTAAGGGTTTCCGCGCGGCCGCGGGATTTCATTGGCCGCTTGACGAAGCGCGCGGTGTCGAATGCGCGCTTTTCAGTAATCTTTGATTACAAATTAGCTTCAATCCTGACGGCTCGATTGACGCGCCAAAACGAAAAATGCCCGGCGCTGAGGCCGGGCATCTCTTACCTGCAAACAGCGCTAGCAGCGGTGTGTCAACCGACCTTCACGTAGGCGAATTCGCGCGACACGCTCGGCGGGACGTAGGCGCCGCTAATCCGCACGCGCGGCGTCAGGCGTTTTTTCTGGTCCCACCAGCGGCGGCGCTGGGCGTGGGTGAGGAACCGCAAGTGCTTTCGGTAAGAAAAAATGCTCATCGTGACCTCCCGAATCTGACTGCGAGACGAAATACCCGGAACTGCAACGGCCTAAAGCGGTACATGAAGAAATTGTGAGCAGTTTTCAAGCCTGCGGGGCGCGTGCCGCCGGATAACCGGCCTGCTGCGCCATACGGCGCGCCATCTGATCAGAGGAAAGCGCGGCCGGATGCGCGATACTTCTGCTTTCCCGTCCCAATGTTCCGTCTGGAGCAGGCAACCATGTCCCAGTCTTCTCTGCCGCGCCTCGGCTTTATCGGTGCAGGCCGGCTCGCGCGGTGCCTCGCGCTGAGCTTTTCCCGCGCCGGCTATCCGGTCACGGCGGTGACGAGCCGCACAGCGGCTTCAGCCAGCCGGCTCGCCAGTCAAATCGGGCATTGCGCGGCTTGTGACGACCCTCAACAGGTAGTCGACGCCGCCGACATCATCTTTTTAGCCGTTCCGGACGACCATATCGGTTCGTCAGCCCACACTCTGCGCTTCGGCCCGGCAGCGAGCGACTCGCGTAAGGCGCTGGTGCATTGCAGCGGCGCCTCGCCGGTCGAGCTGCTGGCCCCGGCGCGCGATCAGGGCGCGGCGATCGGCGGCTTTCATCCACTGTACCTCTTTGGCGGTGACCTCGCCGACCTCGAGCGGATTGCCGGCTGCTCGGTCACGATCGAGGCCGACGGCGCGCTGAAAGACGCGCTGACGGCGCTAACCGTCGCGCTACGCTGCCATCCGCTGTCGATTCCGGCAGGCGGCCGCATGCTGTATCACGCGGCCGCGCACTATGCCGCCAGCTTCGCGCTGTGCAGCCTCGCCGAATGCGTCGCGCTGTGGCGCACGCTAGGTTTCGCGGAGGACGACGCCCTGCGCGCGCTGCTGCCGATGCTCGCCGGCACGATCGAAACGGCGCGCGACAAGGGCCTGTCCAATGCGCTCGCCGGCCCCGTGTCGCGCGGCGACACGGGTGTCGTCGAAAAGCAGCTGGCGCTGCTGGAAGGGCTCGGCGGCGACCACGCCGCGCTATACGGTTTGTTGTCGCGGCGCGCGGTCGGCCTCGCCGAACGCCGCGCCACGCCGCCCGCCGCCATCGACGCGATCGCCGAGGTTGTCGAAGAATCGCTCAACCGCTCGCTGAATCAGGCGGCAGCAGGTGCAAGCGTCAAGTAAGCCGTGATAATGTGACGTCCGGCGCCGCGCGCAATCCGCCAGCGCCGCGCTTCGGGACCAACAGACGAGAACGCACAATGATCAAGGTCAGCATCCTTTATCCGTACCGGGAAAACGGCCACTTCGACGTGGACTATTACTGCGTCACGCACATGCCGCTGGCGGCCAGGCTGTTCGGGCCGTCGCTGAAAGGCTGGTCGGTCGACGTCGGCATCAACGCCGGGCCGCCGGGAACGCCGCCGCCGTACGTCGCAGCGGGACACTTCCTGTTCGAGAGCACGGACGACTTCTACAAGGTCTTCAAGTCCGCAGCCGAACAACTCACCGCGGACATTCCCAATTACACCGACGGCGGCAACGGCACGATTCTGATCAGCGAGATCAAGATTTCCGTGTGATGGCGAGCGGAGACGGCCAGGGCGGCGACTTATCGTTGCACCAGCCGCTCAAGCTCGCTGGAAGGTAGCGCGATCGAAGTAAGCTGGGCAAACGCCGAGCGGCCGCTCGAAACCGCACATGACGCGCCCTTCCGCGGAATCGGCGCATGGAAACCGAATGAAACCGCCGGCGCACCGATCGGCTCGCGCCGGCTCCCCGCGGCCGATCGACGGCCGCCATCAGAAGGATAAGGACACACGATGTTTGGCGATATCGCCCGTTTTCTGCTCAATACCGTCTTTACGCTGTTCGGCGCGGCGTTGCTGCTGCGCGCCTGGCTGCAGGTCGTGCGCATGCCGCCGTACAACCCGGTCACGAACGCCGTGCTGCAAGCCACCAACTGGATCGTGCTGCCGCTGCGGCGCATTCTGCCGAGCACCCGCAGCATCGACTGGGCGAGCCTTGTCGCGGCGCTGATCGCGGCGATCGTCTATGTGGTGCTGATGGTGGTCCTGACCGGCGCCGATCCGCTGACCCTCGTGCCGACGCTGCTGATCGTCGCCGTGCTGACGCTGATCAAGTGGGCGCTGAATCTGATCATCTGGATGACGATCCTGATGGCGCTGCTGTCGTGGCTCAATCCGCGTTCGCCGGCCATGCCGATTCTGTATCAGCTGACCGCGCCGTTTCTGAATCCGCTGCGCCGGGTCGTGCCGCAGCTCGGTGGCATCGATCTCTCGCCGATTCTGCTGTTCGTGATCGTGCAGGTGCTGCTGATGGTGGTGACGCGCGCGGCGGTTCAACTGACTTACTTCGTGATCTGAAGCTGAGCGCGGCATCGGCTTTGACGGGAAATGGCGGCGCGATTTGCGCTAACCGCCCTTTCCCGAGTAAAATCATGCGCTCTGCGGGCGTCGTATAATGGTAATACCCTAGCTTCCCAAGCTAGAGCCGTGGGTTCGATTCCCATCGCCCGCTCCAAAACCCTCTCAGGCCCGCCAGATAAGGCTTTGAGCATGGTGATGGAGAATCCCACCCACACGTAGCACCCACAGTTCGCTCAATAAATAGGCACTTGGAGCCCATCCAGTGCCGATCAAAGTCCCTCGCCTCGTCCGCGACAACAAGACGGGCATCTTCTATTTCCGCTACACCCTGCCCCGTCAACTGGCTATTCAAGCTAACCAGACGAGCATTTATACTTCCCTTCGGACCAGAAACAATAAACAGGCTCGCGCCATGGCCGCGATGCTTAACTACGGGATCGAAATGAGCAAGCCAATCAACCTTGGCAAGATCAGGGAACTTCTCAAGATCAACATCAGCGAAGGCGTGTTCGAGGCCGATACGGAAGAGGAACAGGAACGCGGCCTGAAAATCCTCGAACAGATGGGGAGGCTGCAACTCGCCGCAGCGACCAGCCCTACCCGGTCGAACGAACGGCACAATGCACCAGCCGTTGCAGTCCAGCCGATCGCCAAGGCCGAAAAACGTCCATCCCGCAAGATGAGTGAGGTCGAGCCGTTCTACATCCAGGAGATTGACGCGACCTTGCGTCCGGCAACCGTCTACAAGCACAAGCAGACCCTCAAGCTTTTTCTCGGGCAGGCAGGTGACCAGTCGGTTGATGCCTACACGAAGGACGACATCAAGTCGTTCAAAACCCGCATGCTGAACGAAGGCAAGGTTGCGCATACCGTCAACCAGTGCCTTTCACACCTGCGAAGCTTCTTCGCCTTTACCACCAACAACGGCTACGCCAAGATCGAACAGAATCCGGTAGACGATATGTTCATCAAGCACGCCAAGAACAACATCAAGAAGCGCGACATGTTCTACGACGACGACCTCGCAGTGATTTTCGACTGGACGAATTATCGCAAGCTTGCGATCAAACCCGATTACTTCTGGGGCCCGCTCATGTGCCTCTACTCGGGCATGCGCATCGAGGAAGCGACCTCGCTCGAACTGAACGACATCAAGGAGCAAGATGGCGTGCACTTCTTTCGCGTGACCGATGCGAAAACAGAGGCCGGCAACCGCGTTATTCCTATCCACTCCAAGCTGATCGAACTCGGGTTTATGAAGTTCGTAAAATTGTCGCAGTCCGCCAAGAATCGCGAAAATGATCGACTGTTCTGGTATCTGGTGGATGGACACAACGGCACGAAGAAAAATCTGTCCCGGCGTTTTTCGGAGTATCTGGTCAAGATCGGCGTGAAAGACCCAACCACCTGCTTCCACTCGCTTCGGCACACCGTCATTACCCGCCTTTCGGCGAGGATGGTAAACGACAGTACCGTCTACCAGCTGACCGGGCACGTCGACAAGAAAAACGCGCACTTCGACTATCTGCATCCATTGCCGATGCTCACTCTTCAAGCCGGAATCGAGGCCCTCGACTTTCACGAGCGGATCGATCTAAGCCAGTTCAATCCCGCCATCGCCTTTACCGTGTTCTGAGCGATCGACATGCAATCTCAAGGCCGTATAGCGCGATAGTTTTCCGCCGGCCTTGACTTCGGGGAAGAAATTTTGTTTGTTAGTCGCAAGGCTAACAAACAAAATGAATGAACCAACAACTAGAAGACTTCTATAACCATCTGAACGACGCCGTAGTCACCACCAACGATTTCGCCGAAGGCACCAAATTCCGCAAACGCGAGAAGGTCGATCAGTTCGCCTATTGCGGGCTGAACCCGGTCTACCGGGCTTATCTCAGCTTCGACCTCGACAGTCCCGCATCGGCATTCCGGTTTGAGGACGCCAATCTGCCCGTCCCCACAATCATCACAGTGAACCGGACGAACGGGCATTGCCACATGCTCTACCGGCTCAATACCCCAGTTGCGTATCACCGGAACAGCCGGAGTGCCCCGCAAGATTATTTCGAGGCGATTCAGTCCGAGATGGAATCCCGCCTGTCAGCCGACCTCGCGTTCAATCACACGCTTACGAAGAACCCGCTGCATCCTGTCTGGGAAGTCATCACATTCCCGACCAGCTACGACCTGCCAGATTTTAGCGAATGGATCGACCTGCCCAAACGGTCGACCGTGCATTCGCTTCCCGGCAACCTCATCATCCAAGGCCGTAACGACGAACTGTTCCATACGCTTCGCCTGTGGGCATACAGTGCCGTGCGTCAGCACGGCGATATAGATGCCTGGTATCGATCAGCCCTTGCCCAAGCCGAGGAAATCAATGGACATTTCGACAGACCACTACCCGTTTCCGAAATCAGGGCGACCACTCGATCTGTTGCCAAATGGCATTGGAAAAACCGGAACTCGGTCGATAGCCGTCGCCACGTGCTGACTTTCACCGATGAAACAGCCGTCGAACGCATGCGTCAGGGAGCAGACCACACCAACGCCGTGCGTCGGCGGAAATCGCTGGACACGCTGGTCAACGCAGCCAACGAGCTGTATCCGGTCTATGGAAACGAGCTCAGCCGTCGTCTGCTCGTGGAGCACACCGGCATGAACGTCAAGACTGTTAGCAAATACTTCCAGGAAGCAACCGCACACCTCCGACTCCGAGGTTGATCGATTTGGATGCCTCTCTTCAATGCAGGCATCCGCTGCCTTGCAATCCAGAACGCGCCTATGGAATCGGGGGCTATTCCTCGCAGCGGTCATTCCCGCTGAAAAGCAATTTTCCGGTCCACCAAACCGCATGACCGAAGTTACCAATCAACTGCTCTCCCTGCCGAAGATACGAAGAGGAAGTATCGATGCCGGCGAGCTTGAGAGCGTCTCCGATCTTTGAACTGGTCGGATGTGCGTCGCCGAGGCGCATGTCATATGCACCGGCGATGGCTCCAAAAATCTCTCGCGCCCGCTCGTCCCCGGCCTTCTGGGCCAGAATGCTCTGAAGCAACTTGTTGGAGCCCAACTTTTCCTTCTCGGGGTGATTCGAGAGTTTTCGAAGTGAGCGTACATCAAGTCGATCGGAGAAAACGCGAACAAGCTCCTTAGCGAGTCTCAAGAGAGATGCTTGATCTTTGCTCGCAAATCGAGAGACCTGTTGCATCGACAAGGCATCGTCAATTTCATGCGAGAACAGGGGAACATCGAACTCTTTGCGGAATTCTCGTCCAAGCAATCGCATACACCCGAATAGCAAGTCCTCAACGGCATGCGTGTCCGCTGGCTGGGCCTTGACCTGGGATGCCAAGAGTTCAGCGGAAACTTTGCCCTCAGGGGCGACGTTGTTCGCGGCCCAGAGGAACTGCTCCCATGCAGGCAGCTTTGCAATATCGTAAGCATAGACTGTGATGAGCTCAGATGAGTTAATCCCAAAATGCGTCGGGTACCCGGAGCTGGAGTTGATCGCGCCTGTTTCGGCGGTGTACCACTTCAAAGAAAAACCTCGATGGGTCAGAAGCTCGATGATCACGGATGGACGAAACCAGAGCCATCTACCGATGTCCTCGTCGTCCAACTCTGCCGATGGCTTGCGCGTGCCGTCGGTGTCAACGATGAAAAAGGGCAGGTTCTGATCGACGTCACCGCGAACACGGGTGCTCTTTCCTTGATGGTCAATCCACTCGTCTCGCCAGAACTCCCCTTCGACGCGCACGCCGGGGTGACCACCTCGATAGCCCTTCGAACTCTCCGAGGCGGTGTTGTCGTTGTTCTCCGGCCCCATGACCGGCGCGTCGTCCTCTTCATCGACATCTGTTCGCCACATTCGGAACGACGCCCAGCTCCCTCCAAAAACAGCATCCAACTCGCGAATTCGGAGTTCATATCTTCCGCCATCGCGCTGGTCGCTGTCGTCAGACAGCTTGGCGTAGGGACTGTCCTCGAGGCTCGACACGTTCTCGACACGCTGGCGGTAATAGGACAGGCGAAGCGATAGGTTCCGTGCTGCGAGGTAATCCATCAGGAACTCTCGCTTGATTTCGATTAGACAATGGTCGCCGTCGCTATCCACCGTCTCCCTTGCGACCACGGTGAAGTCCTCTTCCGGCCTGACCCAGTTAGCCCCCTCCTTAATCAGACCAAGTGCGACTACCAAGTCTGAATTCAAGATCCATTGTCGGCCGCCGACGACTGGCTGCGGGTGCTCCAAGACAAGGTTGACCCCGACAGGCTCCTTGTCGTTGTACTGATATTCATCGATCGGGGAGTAATGACCATCTGGGTAAGCATAAGGTGCCACCGTGTGCCCAATGCCAATATCGCTCCAGCTGAGGCGTTCAGCGAGTTCGCGATGCCGCGGCGGAAAGGCGACCGAACCGCAAGCGAACAAGTCACTGACATATCCGACATCCTTTAACCCGAGCTTCTCTTCGTGTTGAGATGCGCGAAGGGGAATCCACGTCGCACGTGCAAACGGTCGTCGTATTTCGGATGTTTGAAGAATCCAGGCTTCGTTCATGAGGTGGAATTGTCGATGTATTGGACAACCGTATCGAACGGCTGCTCATAGCCGCTTTCACTATTTTTCGACCGGAACGGCCCCGGTCAGGTAATTAGCCCGTATGCTGGGATCGCGCTCGCGCACAGCCAACGGCAGGATACCGCACGAGCGGCATGCAGATCAGGGGGAAATCGAAGCCCGGAATAGGACAACCGGAAGGAAACGCCAGCCCGAAGGGCAAATAGAAATAAAAAATGGCCGAAGCACATTTCGACCATTCTTGTACTGCATCAATCATCAAACTGCCTGCTTCAACCGCTCTGCGATGTGCTCATGGGCAGAGGGCTTTTGACCACTATGCTGCCTGCTGCTCCAGATCGTTGACCGCCTCGCCTGCCTCGGCCATTTCCGCCAGTTCACCAGCCACCGGCTCGACCACCATCGCGTCGACAATCTGCTGCCCGAGCGGAACCGCCGGGCCATGCTGCACTTCGTTACCCCAGCAATACCAGCCGTCACGGGACACCCCACGGCGGAACAGTTCCATTTTCGGCAGTTCCGGGTACATCCGCTCGATCACACCATACAACTCTTCCGGCTTCTGGCTGTGCATGCCACGCTTGTAGGTGAACACCGATCCAGGCCGCTCCTCGGTCGGCACTTCGGGAATCACCGTGCTGCCGCGAGTCGCAAACATCAGCACCTCATGAGTCATCCGGAAATACGAGCCCATGCCGCTCTCCCCTTTATGCCAGATCGCATGGGTGATGTAACGGAAGCCCCACGCCTCGATCACCTTCAGCCCTTCGGCGATCAGCGAAGCCGGAACCCAGAGAAACAGCACGGCATCAAACGAGACCGCCTTGCTACCGCGAAGCAGATCACAAATGGCATCGAACTTCATGGTCGGATAACCAAGCTGCACTTCGGGGATGTAATCCCAGGGCGGATCAGCATAGATCACATTGAACGGCCCGACACCGTGGTCGAACGGCTGGCTGTTCTTGCGCGTCTTCGCAATCTGCTCAAGTTTGAGCTTGCGCGCTTCAGCACGGGCCTCCTCGCGTTCCGTTTTGGCACGGGCGATCATTTCCTTGGCCGACCGCTTCACAGTTTCGTCCAGTTCATCCCGGGACATGGTGACCATTGCCGCGGCATTACTGACATCGAGTTTGCCAGACTCGACGGCCTGGATCAGCCCTTCATGCCCGGATTCAAGCACCTTGGCCGCACGCTGCACGGAATCGACCGAAACCTTGCAGGCCTCGGCCGCCTGTTTCTGGGAAACCGCTTCAGCGGTATGCTGATTGGCCCCCTTCTTGGTATTGGACAACTTGGCCGCAATCAGCGAGCGTTGATTACTGTCCAGATGGCGACGGTGCAAATTCTGGCTGACGATGAAAGCCTGCGTCGGCACATCGAGTTTGCCCACATCCTTGTAAACCGGCTCGATGCCGAGTTCTTGACACGCACGCAGCCGTTGACGGCCATCCACGATCTTGTTGCGATAGACCAGGATCGCCATCTGCTGGCCGTTCTTGTCGATGTCGGCCTTGAGTTCCGCGAACTCTTCGTCGGACATCGGGGGAAACAGTGCGGCAGCACTGTGAATCAGGTATTCAGTATTTTTGATATTCGTCATATAAATTCTCCTTGTGGTTATGACAGTCGGATCGGCACCCTGCCGGCCCGGTGATTACTTCCGTGCGGCGTTGATGGCCTGGTAGAACGACGACTGCTTGCCATGCAGTCCCTTGGCCACAAAGAAGGCATGCACTTTGGCCAGCGAGAACTGCTTGAGAGCCGATTCGATTGCCGGCAGGCAAGCACGCACGACCTCGGCGATCGTCTGACCAGAGAATTCGCGGTTTTCCAATTCGGGAATCACGGCACAGCCGTTCGGGCGGACATGCCGTTCGGCCCAATCCGCGCCGGATGCTTTCTTGTACCGGCTGATGATTTCGTGATGGGTGCGGGGATCAGCCAAGGCCGCGACATAGCCGGCCTTGATCTGCTCGACCCTGTTCAGTTCGGCATGGGCCGTCTGCAGCAGCTCATGCAGCATCGGCACCGCCAATGCACAGCTATCGGGATTGCCAAGATCGATCCCGGTCATCACTTCGGCCACCATCTGGGCTGCGGCCTGGACATCGGCCATCGGTTTGCTGATAGCTGCCGCCTGCTCGGCCATCAGGTTTTGCTCAACGAGCGTGCGCATCTCATGCGCGATTTGGTCATAATTCAGTTCCATATAAGACTCCTGTAAAAGTGCATCGCCTGGTGGGATGCGGGTTGAAAAACACTTTGACGCATCGGTTACCGCTGTATTGCAGTGCGTTGCGACCAGACGGAGATTACTAAGGCAGGGGCATATTCCTGGAGGGCACGCTGAACGATCAGCGTGCCTTTGACAAAGGCGAAAAAATATGGCAGAGCGAGACCTGATCGAGAACATTCGTGTCCTGGCATGGGTCCATGGCGTCGCCATGGAGGCTGAATGCAAGCCCACTCAAACCGCCCTTACGGTTCGCTTTAACGAGCTGCAAATGGAATATCTAGCGGCCGAGAAGGCGGCGATAGCTGCGATGGAGGAAAACGAGGACGATAAGGAAGATGAAGGCGAGAAAGACTGGCCTGAGATCCAGTTTCAACGGTATTTGGTAGGGGGCGTAACGCCGTCAGAAGTAACACTGGATCGGGTCGAGCTTGTCCTGCCGACCACGAAAGACGCATTCCTGATCGGGCCGAAATGCGATAGTGGTGTTGCACCTCTATGGCTAGCCATGGCCGGGCCGATAGAGGCAGTGCGTGCAGTGCTCAACTGGTATGACGACACGCTCTGGCGTGCACAGATGGCCGGTGTGCCCTTAGAGCAGTTGATGTTTTCGGTCACCGACCCGATCCTTCCAAGAGAAATATTTCTTGAATACTTTCCGAAGTGGGATCTCGATGTGAAGCGCAATGTGCTCGCCTATGCCATCAATAAAGGCGAGACGACGATCAGCATGGAACGCTTCACCGTGCTGGTCGCCTTGTTCCGGCTCAGCATCCTGTCCGGGATCGCCTATCCGATGATGGACTTCGTGATGACAGGGTTACTTCACAAGGCGGTTTATGATCTGTTCGATCCGTGGGGCATTGCGCGGCACGTCAAGGTGTATCTGGAAATTCTGCGGGATCGGCAGCGCGAAGCGATGGCACAGGGATTGGAGATGCTGAAAAAGATGAATGGCGGAAACGATGTCCGGTATCAGGGGGATGACGAGCCTACCGCTTGAGCGGCAGGCATGCCCAGGATGCCGATCAAGCATTCTAAGATGCCAAATTTGCCGGCCCTAGCCAATGCACGACATGAACCCGGACTCAAGGCTCACGCGCATCGGCGATGTTACTTAGGACCTTTTGAAAACGTGCGGAAAAAGATCGCAGATGCCGAACTACAATTACGGAGCGCTCTCACCTCAGGACTTTGAGGAAATCTCGCGGGATCTCTTGCAGGCAGAATGGAATGTCGCGTTGGAGGCCTTCAAGGAAGGTCGCGACAGTGGTATCGACTTGCGCTACACCACGTCCCCTGATAACACCGTGATTATTCAGTGCAAACATTATGCCAAATCTGGCTTTGCCGCACTCCTGCGGCACTTGAGAGACTCCGAACTGCCGAAGATTGCGAAGTTGAGTCCGAGCCGGTATGTCGTCGCAACGACAGTCGGCCTTTCACCTGATAACAAGCGGTCGCTCCTACAAACGCTAACTCCTTACGTGAAGTCACCATCGGACATTCTCGGTGCGGACGATCTCAATGGGCTGCTTGCGAAGCATCCAAACGTGGAACGAGCAAATTTCAAGCTGTGGCTGACAAGCGTCAGTGTTATTGATCGGATTCTGCACAATGCGGAAATATGCCAAACCGAGTTCGAGGTAGAGCGCATCAGGCGCAAGCTCCCGCTCTTCGTTCAGAACCAAGCCTATCCGCAAGCGAACGAGATTCTGAGAGCAAATCGGATCCTGGTGATTTCTGGTCCGCCGGGAATAGGAAAGACGACGCTAGCGGAGATGCTCCTATATTCGAGCCTGGAGGAAGGTTACGAGCCCGTGGTGATTCAAGCCGACATTGCTGAGGCAAAAAAATTATTTCGACGTGGATCCCGACAGATCTTTTATTACGACGACTTCCTTGGCCAAACCTTCCTCGGCGACAGCCGCGAGTACTTCGGTCGTAACCAAGACAAGGCCGTGGTCGACTTCATCGAAATGGTCAGACAGTCACCGGACTCGAAGTTCATCCTGACTACTCGGGAACACATCCTCAGCAGTGCGATCCGGCTTTCTGAACGGCTTGATGGCAGCACTCTGATCCGTGATCGTATTGTGCTTAAGTTGGAGCACTACAGCTTTGGTGATCGCGCAAGAATCCTCTACAACCACCTCTACTTCAGCGAATTACCTAAGACGCATAAATCCGAGGCGCTCAGCGGCGACTTTTTCCTGCGGGTTATCCGTCATCCACATTTCAATCCTCGACTGATTGAGTGGTTAGCGGACATGAGCCGCGTCGGATCGGTAAGGGCGGCGGACTATCAAAGTTACGTTGAGGAACTGCTCAATAACCCGGAAAAGATCTGGGATCACGCCTATCGAACGCAGATTCCAGAGGCCGGTCGCTGCCTCCTACTGGCCCTGTACACGCATGGCGGCGACAGCCTTTTCGAACTGGCATCCTGCTACGCCACGCTTCGCAAGGCAAGAGCCAAGAGGTACAACCAGCAGATTGAGCCAAATGAATTCGAGTCGACTCTTAAGATACTTGAAGGGGGGTTCGTAGCCATTGGAACCCGAGGTGTTGACTACTTGAATCCGTCGATTAAGGGATATGTCGCGTCAGTTATTGTTGGCGATCCGGAAACCTATTCTGACATCTTTGAATCTGCTAGCCGCTTCAGGCAGGTCGCAGTACTTTGGCGGCTGAGGAAAGAGGTTGGACTCCCCTCAATGCAGCAGCTTCCGCTGCATCACAGTGCAGCCCTCGTGTCAAAGCTCACCACACTATCGGATGGCCCGGCTTATGTTTGGACCACTTCGACGGAAGGCGAGCGAATTTGGCATCGGGTGGACTATGGAACGGACGAACGACTGAGATTCCTTGCCGAATTCTGCGATACCGAGTTCGCAGAGCTTTGCCTCGATCAGATCTATGACGCCATGGAACATCTAATTACGAAGTGGTCTCCGGAGTTTGTCAATCTTTGGGATACGCCGACGCTTTTGCAAGAGATGTCGGAAATGGAAAGATTCGTTGGGGGTCGTGGGGCAAGCATTCGGCAGCTCTTGCTGGAGAAGCTGTTGGATGCGTTACCACACGCGCGGTCGTACCACTGGCGGGCTCTGATAGATCTCCCTGACTCCACGGCAGGCTGGCAGCAACGTAATGGGCAGAAGTTCTTTGAGGGTCTTCGGTCGTACATGAACGGTGGCTGGCGAAATGATCTTGAAGACTGCGAAGACTCGTATGACAGAGCGCGGATAATCGAGAATTTGTCTGAGTTGGCGCAACGCAAGAAGAGGTCACGATTCTTCACGGCTCCGCTAGGTAAAGTTCGCGACGAGATTGCCGCCATTCCTGATGAAGCAGAGAAGCCAGAGGTTGGGACTGGGTTGCCTAATCAGACTCTCCCCCGAAGTTCGCTAAGTGAGAGTGAAGTCCGAAGCATGTTCCAGACACTGTTACTGGACGGCTCATGAGTGCACCGATCCTAAATGCCGCTCAACCTGTTTCATCCACCGGTTGAGTCCACAGTCGAAATGCGTGACCGAGATTCGGATGCCGCTCAAGCGGTATCCTCGCCGTTCGTCGGATGGCCCTTGCATTACATGAAAATTCCGGTATTGATATAGAGAGTCGAAAAACTGGAATCTAAGCCAGGTCAACGTTTCACAGGGACGCGCCGTGTGAAACGATATATCTGGGGTTCCCCCAGTCCCCTGAAAGGCAACATCGCCGCACAGATACGGACGCAGCAACGCACGGCCCAAATAACAACTAAAACAGGAGCCATTATGGAACAGCAACAGCATGCGGCACTCGCCGCCCCAATCAAGAAGCAAGCAGGACAGAGCGGCATCGACGGCAACATCCATCGCCGCGATCGACATATCGATGTCCGTGTCAGTCCAGCCGAACGTGACAAGATCGGCCAGCTTGCCCTCGAAGCCGGTTACGGCAACCTCGCCCAATACCTTCGCGAAACCGCACTCGCAGGCTCGGCATCATTATCCGGCGACGCACATACTGCATGGCTGCAGGCCATCAACTTCATCGGCAACAATGTCGCCGAAATCGCCACCCTGCTCCGGGATCGCCAGCAGCCCGACGACGAGATGCTGGTCGCCCTGCTCCAGCTTCAGGAGTGTGCGGAATATGTCTGGAAAGAAGTAAAGCAGGGGAGAAACACGGGCAACGCATGATCGTCCGTGTTTTCAATGCGGGGATTTCGCGTGGCGAGTCCCCGGTCAACTATCTGATGGGCGACCGTGATCACACCGGCCAGCCCCGTTCGGTTGCCCCGGAAATTATCGAAGGCAATCCCGACCTCACGGTCGCCGTCATCAACAGCATCCAGCGGAAACATAAATACGTGTCGGGTGCGATCGCATTTCGCGACAACGAACAGCCAACGCGCGAGCAGATGCGCGAAGTCATTCGGTCATTCAAGCAGACTATGTGTCCCGGCCTCGGGCCTGAGCATTTCAATAGCCTGTTTGTCCTGCACCGTGACAAGGGCAACACTGAAATCCATTTCATCGTGCCCATGACCGAGATGACCGGCAAACGCATGAACATCCACCCACCGGGCCAACAGAATATCCGGCTCTATGAAGCCTTTACCCAGGTGAGCAATCACCGGCTCGGCTATGCCCAGGTCGTGCCCGATCCGCTCAAACTTGCCCTCAGCGATTTTGAACGATACACGGCGGACGGCAAGCGGGATCGCAGTAACAAGCTATACCTGCATCGCCGTCTGACCAAAGCTATCCGCACGGGGCAGATAGCCGACCGCGACCAGTTGTGCGATTTCCTGTCGAGCGAATACGGGGTCGAGATCACCCGCAAGGGTCAGGATTATCTGTCGATGAAGTTTCCCGGTGCCGCGAAAGCGAAACGCTTTCGTGGCCCGCTCTATCGTGCGGATGCCGATTACCGGCAGATCGTCATCCAGGCACGAGACAACCGCCAGGAGCATCGCCTGTCGCCCACCGAATACCGGCAGGTACAAGACACCCTGCGACAGCTTGTCGAGGCACGCAGGCAGTTTAATGTCAGTGCCTACCTGATGCCTCGCGTGCTGCGATCCCAACGGTTGCAGCAACGCCAGCAGCAACAGCCACAAACCGTTTCCCAACCAACCATAACAATCAAGGAGAACATCATGAAAGCGAAGAACGCACCTCCAGCCGTCGCACACCAGCAGACCACCGATTCGTCGCCAGTCAGGTTTGGGGACAAACCTGGCGTGATGAAGACGATCAAAATGATGCGCGATCAGGCCGTGACCGGTGACCGTGCCAACATGACGAGCGATTTTGGGATCGGCGGCTTGATGGCAGGCTTGTCCGATATCGAGTCGAACATCAATGCCGCAGTTGCCGAGATGAACAGCGCGAGAAGCCCCGAGCAGAAGGCCAGTGCCGAGCGGAAATTGATGGCACTCATGGAACGCAAACGGCGAATGGAATTGCAGCTTGCCCAGGCCCGACAGCGGCAACTCAACATGGGAAGCGGTGCCGCACGCATTTCCGGAGGCGGAAAGCATTGAAAGTCAGAACGGCTTACCCACCGTTTTCTAGCCCGTGACCGATAGTGGCGGTCGCTTCGAAAACCGTGGATAAGCCGTTCAGAATATGGACTACCGCGGGTTTATCTGACGATTGGGGACAACTGGTTCACCTGATGCGCGGCAGCCTTGTCCAACGCCTCAGCAATGTCACGGCCGCCTTCTCCGTTGATTTCCTTGGTGATGACAATTTCCCTGCCCTCGGAGGTGATGTAGACGTAAGAGTCGTTCACCTTGCGTTGACCAGTGCGTGTCCTGCGATTCCAGCCGAAGGAATCGATGTCGTCGTAATTCATGGCATGCCGTCCCCACCTGATGCCATCGCGCTCAACGGTGATCGTCGCAGTCGTCCAGTTAAGGCGATAGAACAGGATGACGGGCAGGAAGAACACGACGAAAAGTGTCAGCAGACCAAGGATAAATCCGTGATTGACACCAACCACCGCACTTGCCAGCAAGCCGACAATCAGCAGAGCAAAGGCAGGCAAGGCAATCAACATGTCGGCAGCAGCCCAGTTGATGCGTCGTTGCCGGAAGGTGATGGCAACAGAGCCATCCGGTTGAGTCGTGACCTGGCAGGCTTGCTTGTATTTGATAGTAGTTTCCATGGAATTCCCTTCGTTACCGGGCGACGGTCATGCTTGATATGACGGTCATCGGCGGATTCGCGTAAAGCGTCTTGAGAACGGGATACGCGCGGTCGGTGCACAGTGCTCCATTGCAGTTGCCACCACTGCCTTCACCGAAACCATCGAAGTGATTGGTCAGCCCGAGTGCGTGCAGCAACTCATGTTCAACAAGCGGTTCGAGCGGAGCACAGTTCGCGTTACTGAAATCGACATCGACATTGAATGTTGTGCGGGGATCGATGAGCGGGCCAGAATCCACTTCGGCCTGCCAGTCGGAAGCCAACGGCGGATCAATGGAATAAGTCGGGTCAAACCATTCGCTGAACAGGTTCTGCCGGTTGGCATACAACTCGCCACAGTTATTCGGCTCACTGGTGCCTTGCGTCGGCGGCGTCTGGTTGTTGAAAATGACACCCCGTTCCAGTTGAGCCGGATTCGTGGTCGACGGTAGGCGGTTAAACAGCGTTTTGCCCGCAGCCGCTTCGAGGTTGTTCAGTGCCATGGTTAGTTCCGGACGACCGCTTGTGTCCAGAATCGGGATCAAGCCATCGCGCTCAATGTTCCAGCGATAGGAATGCTGGCCGTCCACGGTGCCCTTGAACGGATTGCCGACCGCACCATACGCTTGTGAGGTATCCCAGATCGGCGTGTTCGTTGTCGTGCTCTGGCTCGTGGCGATATCAGCCAAGATTTGTGCATCGCTCAGAACAACCGACGACGAAGAACCGTTGCTTGATGAACTGGTCTGGCTATTTCCACTGTTACCACTTCCACCACCGCAGGCGGCCAACGACACCGCAAGCATCACCGCCATCGCTACCTTCATACGCATCTCGCCCCCGCTCTTGGTTGAATGGCATGGCACCGGCCATGCTCGGGGCGATCATAGCGTAAACTGTAACTATATCCCGCGTATTTATAACCCGTGTTTTCTTATCCCGTGGAAATTTATTCACTGTGGAGGAAACATTGGGTATGGCAACCTCCTCGACTCCCAGTCCTGACAAGGCAAAACATCCCGTTCTAGTCGCATTTGGTGAAACAGTGCGACGCCGACGGAAACAGAAAGGCTTCTCACAGGAAGCCTTCGGTGACGCATGTGGCATTGATCGCAGTTATATGGGTGGCATCGAGCGGGGAGAGCACAACCTTGCACTCGTTAACATCATGAAAATCATCCGGACCCTTGGCGTTCATCCATCTGAATTTTTCGCTGACCTGGATAAGACCGGAGACGACGAGGTCAGCAAGTAGCCGGATACTTGGTATACTTCGCCCCAGCTTGGGTTAGATACCCACGCTTTTCACCCACACTTTTTTGCCTATTTTTTGTGCACAGGTGTGTGTGGATGTAGGATTGGCGGGGGTTTGCGGGATTCTGGATAGGATTCCCATCGCCCGCTCCACCGCTTCCGTTCGTGAAGCGTTGCAAGGTGGTTCATCCGCCTATCTCATCAAGGCCGTGCTGGACCTGGTCGACATTCACCAGAATCATTGATTGCAAAAGCCGCTCCGTTCGGGTTAATCCGTCGTCGTCTGGCGAAATTGGCGCGCGCTTGGCCTGTGTGCTTGGGATTGACTCGCGACCATAACCCGAAAATGTCTGCAATCCCAGCCCTTAACCGACATAAGGTCTATGATTCCAGTCTTGACGACGAAACCCGAGCGGCATAGCATGTTCTCAATCACAAGCCATAAGTCACTTTAAGACTACGATTGCAGACATTATGAAGCGCAACGAAACGCCTCTCCTGCCCTCCGTCCGTCTCACCGAAGCGCAAATGCTGGGCGAGCGCATCGCCCAACTCAGGCAAGGCGTCAAGCTGCGCCAGTCCGACGCGGCGGCGCGTGCCGGGCTGTCCCGGTCCACGGCGATTCTTATAGAAAAGGGCGACCCTGGGCGCACGTTGGCGCAAGTCCTGCGCTACGTGCATGCCATGGCACCGGAAGTGTCGTTGCAAGCGTTACTGGCTGGCGACGTGCCCGCCCTGATTGCACTGCACGCACGCAAGTTGCCGCAGCGCGTGCGTAGCGCGACCAAAACCGAACTTCGCGATCTCGACTTTTAAGGAGCCGTACTTGGCAACTCGCAGCGTCCCTGACCGGGTAGCTGTTTTTGCTCACGTGCCCGATCAGGTCGACGGCGCGCATCAATTCGTGCCGGCCGGCCTGCTGGACAGCGAGACAGCCGCAGCGGATCAACGGACCGTCAGTTTTGCCTACGGCACACGCTACGTAAAACGCCCAGAAGCCTTCGAGGTGGACCCGCTCGCGCTAAACCTGGCAAAGGCACGCGAAAATCCCGGCGCACGGTGGTATCCGCTGCCGGCGGTCGGAGAATTTGGCGGCATTCGCGACGCCGCACCGGACGCCTGGGGCCGGCGCGTCATCGAGGCCCGGCTCCAGGCCGCGCCGAATAGCCTCGACGAATTCACCTATCTGCTGGAAGCCGGCAGCGATCGGGTCGGCGCGCTCGACGTTCGCGAACGCCTCGACACACCGCCCCGACAGGCCGCCGGCAATATGCTGGGCTTGCCGTATCTGCTCCAGGCAGCGGCGGCCGTCGAAGCAGGCGAACCAATTCCGGCGAATCTCCTGCCCTACCTGGGCGGCGCACCGTCGGCCGGTGGCGCGCGTCCCAAAGCGTCCGTACGCGACGAACACGGCGTGCTGTGGCTCGCCAAATTTCCGGCAAAAAACGACGCGTACAACCTGGCGATTGCCGAGGCAGGCGCTCTGGAACTAGCCCGTGCGGCCGGTCTGACGGTGCCGCCGGTGCGGATCATCGCCGTGGGCGACCATCCGGTTCTGCTGATTCGCCGGTTCGACCGTTTCTGGGCGCCGACGGGCCAGCCGCTCACGGCCATGGCGCGCGGCTACGACACCGAACCGCGGGCGGGATTCACTGAAGGACGCATTCCGCAAGTCAGCGCGCTGACCTTGATGGCTTGCCCCGAGATGGAATCGATCGCCAAGGGCTACAAGGATCTCGCGCAGACCATCCGCGAGCAGGTTCATCCCCAGTGTATTGCGCGCGACAACGAAGAGCTGTTCGCCCGGATGGTGCTTAACATCTTCGTGACCAATGACGACGACCACCTGCGCAATCACGCGTTCTCCTACGACGCGCAGTTACAGGGCTGGCGGCTAAGCCCCTTGTACGACGTGGTCCCGCGGCCGTCGGCCTCGCAGGAGAGGCGCTTGCATCTGAGCGTTGGAACCCAGGGAAAACTGGCCACGCTAGACAACGCCATGAGCGAATTCGCGGCCTTCGTGCCGGATCGCCCCGCCGCGCTTGGCGTTATCCGCCGCGTCTGGGCCGCGGTTCGAAGCTGGAAGACCGTCTTCGAAGCGCAGGGCGCCACCCCGTCGCTCATCAGGATTCTCGAGCAAGCCATTCGGCCTTTGGACGAGATTGCCAGCGCGAAGCTCGAACACGAATTGCGCCGTACCACCTAGAACCACGGCGCATCGCAACGCGCATTAAACCCAGTGATTCGCTTCCCACACCAACCTGGCGGCGCCGGCATGATGATAACGGCCAAGAATATAGCGAATGCCGCCCTGGCATTCTTCAACGGCATTGCCGAAAGACTTGTCGCCATCAGGATTCAATCGGGACTGCGCCGGCAGTAACTGATAAAGCCCGCGCGCGGCAATCTTCGGATTGCGCAGGTCCACGACCCCGCCCGATTCCTGCGCCATCAACCACAGTAAATCGTCGAATTGGGTCAGCGATACTTTTTCGATCGACAACGCCTCGCGCAGCGCATGTCGTGAAGTGGTCGGAACGGTATTCGGATCGACAGCCACCCAGCCCTGTTTGGCCGGTTTCGCCTGACGATGATTGTGTGCGTGCTTACTCATAGTGGATAGTCGTTCAGATAATCGTTGGAAACAGGTGGCTTACAAAACGATTAAATCACACGAACGCTCATCACGGTTATATAAATGTAATGTACCCGACGATTTCCATGCGTAAAGCAACCCCTGTCCGTCTGGACGCACCCTTTTCGGTTGTGCTACCTTACGCGCACTTGCAACGCCCGCTCCACCTTGCTGCTGAACCTCAGCAGAATCCAGCACGAGCCGCCTCCACGAAGGCGGCTTTTTTGTAGTGGCGGCGGCCCGGCGGCGCGATTCGCCGCGCACGGTGCTGACAAACCGCGCGTGCGAACCACGGCGGCCCATGGCCCATGTCACGCGCAATACACCGCGAGCGCGGAGCGCCGCGTAGCGATACGCCGCCCGAGCCGCGCAGCCCTGACCCTTGTAGCAGCATCGACAATGATCCACGATCCCAACGACGCCGGCCTGCCGGACGACCTCCCTACGCCTTCCAGCGCAGCCGACGACCACCCCGCCACCGGCGACGCCGCCGCGCCGCAAGGCGAAGCCCTGCACCTGCGCCGCATCCGCAGCTTTGTGACGCGCGCCGGCCGCGTCTCGACCGGCCAGCGCCGCGCCATGGACGAGCTCGGCCCGCGCTACGTGGTGCCGTTCACGCCGCAACAACCCGACTGGAACAGCGTGTTCGGCCGCGCCGCGCCGCGCGTGCTGGAAATCGGCTTCGGCATGGGCGCGACCACGGCGGAGATCGCCTCGCACCGCCCTGACGACGATTTCCTCGGCGTCGAAGTGCACGAGCCCGGCGTCGGTGCGCTGCTGAAACTGATGGGCGAGCAGAACGTGTCGAACATCCGCATCATTCAGCACGACGCGGTGGAAGTGCTCGAGCAGATGATCGCGCCGGACAGCCTCGACGGCGTGCACATCTTCTTTCCGGATCCGTGGCACAAGGCGCGTCATCACAAACGCCGGCTGATCCAGCCGAAGTTCGTCGCATTGCTGGTGTCGCGGCTGAAACCGGGCGCGTATCTGCACTGCGCGACCGACTGGCAAAACTACGCCGAGCAGATGCTCGAAGTACTCGACGCCGAACCCGCGCTGGCCAATACCGCCGACGGTTACGCCCCGCGTCCCGACTATCGTCCGGTGACGAAGTTCGAGCGCCGCGGGCTGCGGCTCGGCCACGGCGTTTGGGATCTCGTATTCCGCAAACGCGACTGACGGCAACGTCTCAGACGGAACGGTAAAACCGCCGTCGTCAAACAAAAAGGTCCGCAAACGCGGACCTTTTTTCATGGTTCAAGCTAACCACCCGGCGCGAGAAAACTCAATCCGCCCAACTCAACGCGCCGCTATAACCAACCAGCAGGATCAATAAGCCGAAGCCGATCCGATACCAGGCGAACAAGGTGAAATCGTGCGCGGAAATATAGCGCAGCAACCAGCGCACGCAGGCGAACGCGCTGACAAAGGCCGCCACGAAGCCGAGCGCGAAGCTGCCGAGCGCATCGACGGAAAGCAGGTGCCAGTCTTTATAGAGCTCGTAAGCGGTCGCGCCGAAAATGATCGGAATCGCGAGGAAGAACGAAAACTCGGTGGCGACGCGCCGTTCGAGACCGAACAACATCCCGCCGATGATCGTCGAGCCCGAGCGCGACATGCCCGGAATCAGCGCGAAACACTGCGCGAGGCCAACTTTCAACGCGTCGAGCGGGCTCAGTTCGTCGACGTTTTTCACACGCGCCGGCGCATTGCCGCGCGCGCGCTGCCGCGCTTCCGCCCACAGAATCACCACGCCGCCCGCCACCAGCGCGAACGCGACCGGCACCGGCGAAAACAGCGCCGCCTTGATCGACTTCTCGAACAGCAAGCCCAGCACGATCGCCGGAATCGTCGCAATGATCACGTTCAGCGTGAAGCGGCGCGCGTCGGGACGGCTCGGCAAACCGGTCACCACACTGCCGATACGCCGCCGGAACTCCCAGCACACGGCGAGAATCGCGCCGAGCTGGATCACGACGTCGAAGGTTTTCGCGTGCGCGTCCGTGAAATTCAGCAGACTGCCCGCGACGATCAGATGCCCGGTGCTCGACACCGGCAAAAATTCCGTCAACCCTTCGACGACGCCCAGAATCAGCGCCTTGCAAGCCATTAGCCAGTCCATTCGTGACCCTCATCGCGGTAAATAGTCGGAACGACAGGGCCGGCACGCTCAGGCGCGGCCCTGACGGCCGCACGCCACGTCATTTTTCGACGATCTGCACGCGTATGCCGTTTGTAAGGATCGTGATTGTACCGGGTTCGTAATTCACGCCGGCAAATTGCAACTGTTCGGGCTTGAAGGTGTAAATCGGATAGTTGGTCAGCAATTGGGTGGCGAGCACCGCCGCTGCGGCGCTGATCTGTTGCGTATAGGCCTGCGCCTGGCCGCTCACGCTAACATTGTCGACGTTCGGCGACTTCAGCACGACCGACTTGCTGGCGGCGTCATAGGCGAGTTCGCTCGATAGCGTGAAGACGCCGTCGACCGGCTGCGGCATGAACGGGCTCGCGAAACGCGCGTCGAGCTTCACCGAAATACGGTTTGCGTCCGGCAGGAAGCCGACCACCGGGTTGGACAGCGCCACGTCAAACACTTGCGAAACCGTGCGCTGATACGGGAATTTGCGCTGCACCGCGTCCTGCACCTGCTGCTGCGAGAACGTGTAGTGTGAGGGGATGAACGGGAAAGTCGGCGTCGCGCAAGCGGCCAGCGAGATGGTGATGCCCAGCGCGCTACAGCTTGTCAGCGCGGCGAGCAGAAAGCGGCGCCGGGCCGGCGCGGTGGGTTCAATCATGCGGAATCTCCTGGAGAAGGTGGGTTGTGCACGCGGTTGGGGTCGGGGCGGGTTGTGTCATTGCGCGGCCGGGTTTGCACTTCGAGCTGCATCAGCCAGGCGAGGGCTTCGTCGCGGTCCGTGCCGCACATGTCCATCTGCGGTTGCAGACCGGAACAGCACGCCGGACGCTCCGGCTGACCGAAGATCGCGCAGCGCAGATCGTCGCCGAGTTGCACGCAGCGCACGCCGGCCGGCTTACCGTCGGGCATACCGGGAATCGGACTCGAAATCGACGGCGCGATACAGCACGCGCCGCAATCGGGCCGGCACGCGTGACCCGCGACGCGAAACGGCGACTCGCGTTTCCCCGCGCGGTCCGCCACGGCGTTTTGCGCCGGGTTCGGCACGTCGATCTGCCCTGCGTTTCGCACTCGATCTTTCGCTTCGTTCACCACGTCATTCACCGCTTCATCCACCCAGTCACTCACGCCATCTCCCGAAACCCACCAACCGCCGCCACCCTGTAGACCCGCATTGTGCCATCGCATTCCATGCGACCTTTTTACGCAATCCAGCAAACGGCCGCTCACGTAAACTCAGAGGATCACAAAGGCCACGCTCAAGAGGCACCGACCGGTGATGTCCGATCCCGTTCCGCTCAGGCAAAGCGCGCCCGAGCCTGCCTCTTCCAGGGTGGCCAACCAACCCGAGCACCTCATGACCACCGCCGAGACGCTGTTCCGCCCCGACCTGCTCGCCAAATACAGCGCGAACGGTCCACGGTATACGTCCTATCCGACCGCGCTGCAGTTCCGCGACGAGTTCGATCCCGCCGACTACCTGCGCGCCGCCGCCGACCCGGGCGCCGCCACGACGGACCTGTCGCTGTACTTCCATATCCCGTTCTGCGACACCGTGTGCTTCTACTGCGGCTGCAACAAGGTCGCGACAAAGAACCGCGCCCACGCGCGGCCCTACCTCGACCAGTTGAAGCGCGAGATGGCGTTACAGGCCGCCTGTTTCGACACGCGGCGTCCGGTATCGCAACTGCATTTAGGCGGCGGCACGCCGACCTTCCTGTCGCACGATGAAATGGCGGAGTTGATGGCCGCCGCGCGCGAGCACTTTACGTTGCTGCCCGAAGCCGAAGGCGAGTATTCGATCGAAGTCGATCCGCGTGAAGCCTCGCCCGACACGATCGCGCATTTGCGCCAGCTCGGCTTCAACCGGCTCAGCCTCGGCGTACAGGATTTCGATCCGGTCGTGCAGCAGGCGATCAACCGCATTCAGCCGCTCGCCATGACCGCGTCGGTCATGCAAGCCGCGCGCGAGACCGGCTTTCATTCGATCGGCGTCGATCTGATCTACGGGCTGCCGCATCAAACGGTTGAGAGCTTCAGCCGCACGCTCGACACGATGCTCGAACTCGCGCCGGATCGCCTCTCGGTGTTCGCTTACGCGCATATGCCGCAGCTCTTCAAGATGCAACGGCAGATGGACCCGGCCACGCTGCCGTCACCGACAGTGCGGCTCGCGATCCTGCAACGGGTGGTCGAGCGCCTGACCGGCGCGGGCTACGTGTACATCGGCATGGATCACTTCGCGCTGCCCACCGACGAGCTCGCGCGCGCCCAGGCGCAGCGTACCTTGCACCGCAATTTCCAGGGCTACAGCACGCGCGCGGAATGCGATCTGATCGGCTTCGGTGCGTCGTCGATCGGCAAGGTCGGCGATGTCTACGCGCAGAACGTCAAGGACCTGCCTGGCTACGCCGCCGCGATCGACGCAGGCCGGCTCGCGATCACACGCGGCGTGCGCCTCACCGCCGACGACCGTCTGCGCCGCGACGTGATCACGCAACTGATGTGCAATCTGGAACTCCGCTTCGACGAATTCGAAGCGGCTTACGGCATTCGCTTCGCCGACACATTCGAGCCCGAGCTGGAGCGTCTGCGCAGTTTCGAAGACGACGGACTGGTCACGCTCGGCGCCGGCAAGCTCGAAGTGCGAATGGCCGGACGCATGCTGGTGCGCAACATCGCGATGGTGTTCGACCACTACCTCGGTCAGCAGACACTCGAACGATTTTCGCGGACGGTTTGACGGCATCGCGGCTGAATCGAGCAACCGGCTTGCCCGTCGTCCGATTTTTTGCCATAATCTGCGTCTTCGCCGCGCGCCATGTTCCGACGCGTGTGCTGCAAGACCTGCCCAGGTGGTGAAATTGGTAGACGCAGGGGACTCAAAATCCCCCGCCGCAAGGCGTGCCGGTTCGATTCCGGCCCTGGGCACCAAATCGAATTCGAGTTTGACCAGCTTGTTTGAATAAACCCGCGAGAGCCTCACGCTTCGCGGGTTTTTTTATGCGCGCGTGTTTATGCTTCTGCCGCGTCCGAAGGCGCCGACAACGCACGCAATATGTTCATCGCCTCATCGACACGCTCGGCCGGCACGAACAGATGGTCGTGATAAAAAGCCGACACCACGTTGCACGCGATTCGCGCTTGCGCCAGCTTCGTCGAGATCACGGCGAGAAAACCCACTGCGGCAAGATCCGAATGAACCGTCAACGTAATCATGCGCGCGGTGAAGTCGTAGGCGATGCCGAGGCGATCGGCATCCGACTGATCGAGAATCGCGGTCAGGCCTTCGGCCTCGTTGAACAGACAGACCGCGTCGACGCCCGCCGGCAGACGACGATCGGCAAAGCTACAGAAAACATAAGCCGGCGCGGCAACAACCGGCGTCATGTCGCGTAGCAACTGCTCGAGATCGCGGCTCGCTTCCATAGCTTTGCTCCTTATCGCCCGGCCACTCGCGCGCCACCCTGCAGCGCCGCGCGCCGGCGCTTGAACACATAGCCGGCCCACATCACCACCAGCCACGCCGGCACGAGCCACGCCGATACCGACAACCCAGGCGTCATGGCCAGAATCACGAGCACCAGCGCCATGAACGCGAGGCAGAGGTAGTTGCTGAGCGGGAACCAGATCGACTTGAACACCAGCGTCTCGCCCGCCGCCACCATCGCCTTGCGCGACTTCAGATGCGTCAGGCTGATCAGCGCCCAGTTCAGCACCAACGCGGCAACGACCAGCGCCATCAGCAGACCGAGCGCTTCGGCGGGAATCAGATAGTTGACGATCACACAGGTGAACGTAGCAAGCGCCGACAAACCGATCGCCATATACGGCACGCCGCGACGATCGACCTTCATCAGCGCGCGCGGCGCATTGCCCTGCTCCGCGAGACCGTAAAGCATGCGGCTATTCGCATACACGCCGCTGTTGTACACCGACAGCGCCGCCGTCAGCACCACCACGTTGAGCACGTTGGCGGTCAGCGTCGAACCGATCTGCGAGAAGATCATCACGAACGGGCTGCCGCCGGCCGCCACTTCATTCCACGGATACAGCGAGAGCAACACCGTCAGCGAGCAGATGTAGAAAATCAGGATCCGGTAGATCACCTGATTCACCGCTTTCGGAATGCTCTTTTGCGGCTGATCGGCCTCGGCTGCCGTGATACCGATCAACTCCAGCCCGCCGAACGAGAACATGATGACCGCGAGCATCATGAAGAGGCCGTGAAAGCCGTGCGGGAAGAAGCCGCCATGACTCCACAGATTGGTGATCGACGCTTGCGGGCCGCCGTGACCGCTGAACAGCAGATAGCCGCCGAATACGATCATGCCGATCACCGCGACCACCTTGATGATCGCGAACCAGAACTCGGTTTCGCCATACGCCTTGACGTTGGCGAGATTGATCGCGTTGATCGCGACGAAACACACCAGCGCCGATATCCACGACGGCACACCGGGCCACCAGTAATGCACGTAGGTACCGACCGCGGTCAGCTCGGCCATGCTCACGAGCACGTACAGCACCCAGTAATTCCAGCCCGACAGAAAGCCGGGAAAGTCGCCCCAATACTTGTACGCAAAGTGGCTGAACGAGCCGGCCACCGGTTCCTGCGCGACCATTTCGCCGAGCTGCCGCATGATCATGAACGCGATGATGCCGCCGATCGCGTAGCCGAGAATCATCGACGGGCCGGCTGCCTGCAACACGCTGGCGGAGCCGAGAAACAAGCCGGTGCCGATCGCGCCGCCCAGCGCGATCAACTGGATATGGCGATTCTTCAGCCCGCGCTTCAGGCCGTCTTGCTGCTGTGCACTATTCAACATTGCGCCCCAGTGTATGGAAATCGATCGCCCGAGCGGACTTATGGTCCCTGCCGGGCGTAACCTGAAATTTTACCGTGGCCGATATAAGTCAAATACTGGGACCAACCCGCGCTTCGTTCAGCGCCGCACTTAACGGCGCGGTTAGGGATTGTCACTGGCCTGGGGCTTCTGTATGGTCGCCTAGTCGAGGTTCCCGCCTCCGGAGATTCAACATGTTGCCCAAACGTCTGCTTTGCGCCGCTGCTTTGTGTCTCTGTTTCACGGGGACGGGCGTACGCGCCCAAACCGCGGCGCCTGCCGAGGCGCCCATGGCGACACCCAGCATGGCGCCCTCTCCCGAACCCGCCGACGAACCCGGCATGGCAGCCAGCGCACCCGAAGCGCCCGCTTTGCCCGCAGCACAACCACCCATGACGCCGCCCACGCCCGCAGCGCAAGCCCCTGCCCCAATGCCGGCAGCCGCGGCGCCCACGCCGCCCCCCGCGCCGATGACCGGCCCTGTGCGCAACATCGTGCTGGTGCACGGCGCGTTCGTCGACGGGTCGAGCTGGAACGGCGTGGTCGCCAAATTGCAGCAGAAGGGTTATCACGTGAGTTCGGTGCAAAACCCGCTGACGTCCCTCGCGGATGATGTCGCCGCGACCCGTCGGGTGCTCGCGCGTCAGGACGGACCGACCATGCTGGTGGGCCATTCGTGGGGCGGTGTCGTGATCACCGAGGCAGGCGCGAACGCGCCGAATGTCGCGGGTCTCGTGTACATCGCGGCGATTGCGCCGGACCTTCACGAATCGACGCAAGACCTGATGAAGCGCGCCGAGCCGATGCCGGCGGCCCAGGCCATCATTCCGGATGCGAGCGGTTTTCTGTGGCTCGATCGCACCAAATATCATGCGGACTTTGCCGCTGACGTGCCCGAGAATCTCACGCGCGTACTCGCCACCGCGCAAGTGCCGATCGCCGCGAAGGCGTTCAGCGAAACGGTCAGTCATGTCGCGTGGAGAGAAAAACCGTCGTGGTATGTGTTGACGACGAAAGACCGCGCCGTGTCGCCGGACGTCGAGAAATTCATGGCCGACCGGATGGGCGCGAAGATCGTGCCGATGGCGTCGAGCCATCTCGCGCCGGTGTCGCATGCCGGTGCGATTGCCGACGTGATCGATCGCGCGGCGCGGGAATTGAGCCGGCAGCAGTAGCGGCTAACACGCGGTGCGTGCGTATGCGCGGCAGCGTGGCCGCGCATACGCTAACTTCTTCCGCAATCCGACCGCGCGTTAGCGGTCGCAAAGCACTTCAGCACTTCAGCAACTCGCCACCTCAGCGCAGATTCGTCGTCGCCAGTTCGACGATCTCGTCTCCGCGTCCGTTCAGCACCGCCTTCAGCATATAAAGACTGAAGCCCTTCGCCTGCGCCCATTGAATCTTCGGCGGCATTGCGAGTTCATGCTTCGCGGTCGTCACATCGATCACCGCCGGTCCCGGATGCGCGAAGGCTTCGCGCAGCGCCGGTTCGATGTTCTCCGACAGTTCGATACGAACACCGTAGATGCCCGCGCCGCGCGCAATCGCCGCGAAGTCGGTGGTCGCGAGATCGGTGCCGGCTTCCAGATAGCCGCCGGCCTTCATCTCCATCGCGACGAAACCGAGCACGCTGTTGTTGAACACCACGACCTTGATCGGCAGATTGAGCTGACGAGCGGTGAGCAGATCGCCGAGCAGCATCGACAACCCGCCGTCGCCGGATAGCGAAATCACCTGACGACCCGGTTCGGCGGCTTGCGCCCCGAGTGCCTGCGGCATCGCGTTCGCCATCGAACCGTGATTGAACGAGCCGTGCAGACTGCGCTTGCCGTTCATGGTCAGATAGCGCGCGGCCCACAGCGTCGGCGTGCCGACGTCGGCGGTCAGCACGGCGTCTTCGTTCGCGACCTTGTCGATAATGCTGGCGAGGTACTGCGGATGAATCGCGCGCCCCGGCGCGGACGGACGCGCCAGATCGTCGAGCCCTTTGCGTGCGTCCGTATAGTGTTTGCGCGCATTATCGAGAAAGCCCCGGTCGGTCTTGCGCTGAAGCTTCGGCAGCAACGCCTGCAAGGTCGCCTTGACGTCGCCGACCAGACCCAGCTTCAACGGCGTGCGCTTGCCGAGCGCGGAGCCGTTCCGGTCGATCTGCACCACGTTGCCGTGCGACGGATAGAAGTTGCGATACGGGAAGTCGGTACCGAGCATCACGAGCGTGTCGCACGACATCATCGCGTGATAGCCGGAGCTGAAGCCGATCAACCCCGTCATGCCGACGTCGAACGGGTTGTCCCACTCCACGTATTGCTTGCCGCGCAACGCATGCACGGTCGGCGCGCCGAGCTGATCGGCGAACGCGACCACTTCGTCGTGCGCGCCCTCGCAACCGCTGCCGCACAGCAGCGTCACGGCGCCGGCCTGATTCAGCAGATCGGCGAGACGATCGAGATCGGGCCCGGACGGCGTCAGCGTCGAACGTTCCAGCGTGCCGGACCATGCCGGCGCTTCGTCGGGCGCATCGCTCAGTGCCACGTCGCCCGGCAGCACGATCACCGCGACGCCGCGTTCTTCGATCGCGGTGCGCATCGCGCGCGCCAGCACGCGCGGAAACTGCGACGGATTCGTCACGAGCTCCACGTAGTGGCTGCACTCCTTGAACAACTCTTGCGGATGCGTTTCCTGAAAGTAGCCGAGACCGATTTCCGACGAAGGAATGTGCGCGGCAATCGCCAGCACCGGTTGATGATTCCGGTGACAGTCGAAGAGACCGTTGATCAGATGCAGGTTGCCGGGACCGCAACTGCCCGCACAGACGGCGAGCTTGCCGGTCGCCGCGGCGTCGGCGCCGGCGGCGAAGGCCGCGACCTCTTCGTGACGCGTGTGCATCCAGCGAATCGAGCCGACGCGCTGCAAGCTGTCCGACAGGCCATTCAGGCTGTCGCCCGTCACGCCCCAGATCCGCTCGACATCCGCTGCCGCCAGGGTTTTGGCCAGATAATCCGCGATAGTCTGCTTACCCATGCTGTACTCCGCTCAGTGAGAAAGACGGTACTTTTTGGAAAACAGAGAGTACCGCGTCCTCACCGAACGTGTTCGCTGCGTGTACTTCTTTACAGTCGGCAGCAATCCGTAAGCGAGTTGAAAATGGCCGCACGTGATTTGCGCGCAACCGTAGCGCGGGCTGCCCGGCTAGCGCAGCATGAACGACATCGCGGACAGGCAGTTCAGCATACGCACTGTGTGCTCCGCCGACGCCGCGTCGAAACGCAACGTGACCGCGTCGACGCGTGTAAGCGTCGGCCATTGGCAGAACAGATCGGCGAGCGCGCTGGTCTGCACGCGCAGTTCGCACACAACCGGTTGCGCCGCCGCACGCGTGGCCTGCGGCGCGCGGCCACCGTCGAGATGTTGACGGACCACTTCGCGCGCCGCCGTTTCGATCGCCTCGCGCGCATTCGCCGGCGACTGCGTGACACCGCTCGACTGGCCCGTCGCGCTCTTGGTGACGACAAAACGTGCGCCGGGAAAACGCGGCGCAGTTTCCTCGGCGAACACATCGTCGCCGGATAAAAGCGCTACCTGTGCCCCATATTCTTCCGCCAGCGCGCCGTAGATTCCCGCCTCGCCGACTTCCACGCCGTTCAGCGACACGCGCGCGAACGCGAAACTGTTGATCGTATGCGCGAGGATGCCGCGCGTTTGCGACTTGGCGTGATAGCCGATCATGAAGACCAGCGCCGCGCCATATTCAAGCCCGGCCATCATGCCGAGCGTGCGCGGTTTGCCGAGCACCACCAGCGCGCGCGGATCGAGCAGATCGGGCAGCAGATTGCGGAAGCCGCCGTGCGAGTCGTTGACCCACACTTGCGTGGCGCCGCCGGCGAACGCACCTTCGATCGCGGCGTTGGCTTCGAGCGTCATCCAGCGGCGCGCGGCTTCGTATTCGCCGTTGCCCGCGCGCGTTTGCTCGGGATGAAACACGCCGGCCACGCCTTCGATGTCGGCGGAAATGAGGACTTTCATCAGCGAGCGGAGTTGAGTAGTTGGGAAAGATCGGGCGCGCTGTCGTGGAGCGACAGACGTCGATGACCGTCGCGTCCGGTCACCGAGACAGCGTTCCACAACGCGTCGACGATGGCCTGCTCGACGCTGTCCGCGCAGGCGCGAAACAGCGGGTCCAGACGTTCATCGGCGAGTAGCGGCGGCAGCGTGACGAATTGCGCTTCGTGCGGCACGGTGTACGCGGTCGAAAACGCCAGGGCGATATCGCCGCTGCCGTGGCCGTACACGGAGCCGGTGCGCGCGAGACCGGCTGCCGCGCGTAGCGAGAGACGCTTGAGCTGACGTGCGTCGAGCGGCGCATCGGTGGCGACGATCATGATGATCGAGCCTTGCTCGGGCTTCGTCGTGGTCGAAGCGTTCGCAGTTGCAGCCGCGCGTTCGCTCAGCATGCGGCCGAGCGGCACGCCGTCGAGCGTCAGCATCGGCAAGCGGCCAAAGTTCGCCAGCACCAGCGCGCCGACGGTATAACGTTGCCCTGCGGCCTCCACCACGCGCGACGCGTTGCCCATACCGCCCTTCAGATCGAAGCACGACATACCGCGCCCCGCCCCCACCGAACCGCTGGCAACCTCGGCGCTCGCGGCCGCGTACGCGTCGTCGAAATGTTGCGAGCCGACCGCCATTGCCTGGATATCGTTCAGATAGCCGTCGTTGCACTCGAACACCAACGGATTCACCGTCGACCACTCGCGCCCGATTCGCGGATTCGCACGAATCGCCGCGCGAATCTGCGCCTGTGCAACGGCGGCGGCGCCGAACGTATTGGTCAACGCAATCGGCGTTTCCAGCGTGCCGAGTTCCTCGACCTGCATGAGCCCGATACTCTTGCCAAAGCCGTTGATCACCGACACCGCGGCGGGCACCTTGTCGCGAAACGGATCGCCGTCATGCGGGCGAATCACGGTCACGCCGGTTTGCAGCGCGCCTTCGTCGAGCGTGCAATGTCCGACGGTTACGCCCGGCACATCGGCAATCGTGCCGAGCGGACCGCGCGGCAAAGCGCCGATATGCGGCGCGTTTTCAGCAGAGGACACGCTCATGCGCGGTCGAGCTTCGGATCGAGCGCATCGCGCAAACCGTCGCCGAGCAGGTTGAACGCGAGCACGGTCACGAAGATCGCCAGACTCGGAAACAGCGCGATATGCGGCGCGGTGACCATATCGGCGCGCGCTTCGTTGAGCATCGCGCCCCACTCGGGAGTGGGCGGTTGCGCACCGAGTCCGAGAAACGACAGACTCGCGGCGGTGATGATCGAGGTGCCGATGCGCATCGTGAAGTACACCACCACCGACGAAATCGTCCCCGGCAAAATATGGCGCACGATGATCGTCCAGTCCGACGCGCCGATACTGCGCGCCGCTTCGATATACGTGAGCTGCTTGAGCATCAGCGTGTTGCCGCGCACGAGCCGCGCGAACGCCGGAATGCTGAAGATCGCCACCGCGCAGATCACGTTGATCATGCCGTTGCCGAGAATCGCCACCACGCCGATGGCGAGCAGAATGCCGGGGAACGCGAACAGCACGTCGGCCACCCGCATCACGATACGATCCCACCAGCCTTCGTAATAGCCGGCCAGCAGGCCGAAAAATGTGCCGATCAGTGCGCCGATCGCGACCGACAGAAACCCGGCCTCCAGCGAAATGCGCGAGCCCGCGAGAATGCGGCTGAAAATATCGCGGCCCAGCGAATCGACGCCGAACCAGTGCGCCGCCGAAGGCCCCGCGTTCAACGCGTCGTAGTCGAAGAAATTCTCCGGGTCGTACGGCACCAGATGCGGCGCGGCGATCGCGACCACGATCAGCAGCAGCACGAAAATGCCGGCGCCGAGCGCCACATGCTGCTTACGGAATTTGCGCCAGAACTCGCCCCACGGTGTGCGGATCGTTTTCTCGACGATAGCGGCCTTGGCCGCATTCGCCTCGGTTGCGGAGATGCTCATGCGGGCCTCACTTGAAACGGATGGTCGGATTGATCACGGCGTACAACACGTCCACGATCAGATTGATGATGATGAATTCAAGCGAGAACAGCAGTACCTCAGCCTGAATCACCGGATAGTCGCGCATCGACACAGCGTCCACCAGCAGGCGTCCGAGGCCCGGCCAGTTGAACACCACCTCGACCACGATCGAGCCGCCCAGCAGAAAACCGAATTGCAGCCCCATCATCGTGATGACGGGAATCAGCGCGTTGCGCAGACAGTGTTTGAGGATCACGAGACGTTCGGGCACGCCCTTGGCGCGCGCGGTCCGCACGAAGTCCTCGTTCAGCACCTCGACGAACGAAGCCCGCGTGAAGCGCGCCATCACCGCCGCGACCGCCGCGCCGAGCGTCAGCGAAGGCAGCACGTAGCTCTGCCACGAACCGTCGCCGACCACCGGCAGCCAGCCGAGCTTCACCGAGAAAATCTCCATCAGCACCATGCCGAGCGCGAAGGCCGGAAACGAAATGCCCGACACCGCGAGCGTCATGCCGAGCCGGTCGGGCCAGCGGTTGCGCCACACCGCCGAGACAATGCCGATGCCCATGCCCAGCACGACCGCCCACACCATGCTGGCGAGTGTGAGCAGCAGCGTCGGCATGAAGCGTTCACCGATTTCCTCGCTGACCGGCCGCTTGCTGCGCGTCGAGATACCGAAGTCGCCGTGCGCGATCTTCACGAAGAAGTTGACGAACTGCTGCGGCATCGGTTTGTCGAGACCGAGATCCGCGCGCACCAGCGCGACGGTCGCCTCGTCCGCTTCGGGACCGGCGGCGAGCCGCGCCGGATCGCCCGGCAACAGATGCACGAACAGGAACACCAGCACGGCGACGATAAAGAGCGTCGGCAGCAGGCCAAAGAGACGTTTGACGAGGAAGTTCAGCATGAAACCCAATCCGGCAATGATGCGGGTAACGAATGATCCGGTGCGGCCTGTGAGTCAGAACCGTTCACGCTCCGGCGTATTCATCGAACACGCCGGAGCACGAACGGTCAGCCGATCACTTGATCGCGATCTCGTCGAAATTGAACGAACCGTCCGGCGCCACGTACGCACCCGACAGACGCTTGCTGCGCGCGTACACGACCTTCTCCTTGACGAGGAAGATCCACGGCGCGTCGGCCCAGATGCGTTTTTGCGCGTCGGTATAGAGCGCGGCCTTCTGCGTGCGGTCGGTGGTTTCGAGCGCCTGTTTCAGATCGTTGTCGACCGCGTCGTTCTTGTAGTACGCGGTGTTGACCATCTTCGGCGGGAACGACACGGAGCCGAGCAACGGCGTGATCGCCCAGTCGGCTTCACCCGTCGACGACGACCAGCCCGCGTAGTACATGCGCACCGGCGCGGTGGCGGGGTCCTGCGCGCTTTCCACCTTGGCGACGCGCTGCCCGGCTTCGAGCGCTTCGACCTGCGCCTTGATGCCCACTTGCGCGAGTTGCTGCTGCACGAACTGGATCACCTTCTGCGCGGTCGAGTAGTTATAGGCCGACCACAGCGTGGTTTCGAAACCGTTCGGATAGCCCGCTTCCTTCAGCAACTCACGCGCCTTCGCCGGGTCGTACGGCCACGGCCCAAGCTTCACCGCGTAATCGACGCCTTGCGGCACCACGCCGTCGGCCGGCGTCGCATAACCGGCGAACGCGACCTTGGTCAGCGCGTCCTTGTTGACCGCGTAGTTCAGCGCTTCGCGCACCTTCGGGTTGTCGAACGGCTTCTGGTTCATGTTCAGGCTGATATAGCGCTGAATGATGGACGGCGACGCGATCAGATCGACCTTCGGGCTCGCCTGCAATTGCGCGGCCTGTTCGAACGGCACCTGGAACGCGAAATCGGCTTCGCCGGTGCGCATCAGCGCGGCGCGCGTGTTGTTGTCGACCACCGGCTTCCAGTCGATTGCGTCGACCTTCGGATAGCCCTTCTTCCAGTAGCCGGCGAACTTCTTCACCGTCAGATCGCCGGCCGGATCCCACTTGACCAGTTCGAACGGCCCCGTGCCCACCGGATGAAACGCAATGTCCTTGCCGTACTTCTTCAGCGCGTCCGGCGAAATCATCACCGCCGACGGATGCGCCAGCACGTTGATGAAAGCCGAGAACGGCGCCTTCAGGGTGATCTTCACCGTGTACGGATCGACCACTTCGGTCTTCTCGATACGGCTGAACATGTTGTAGCGCTTGAGCTTGTTGGCCGGATCGGTCACGCGGTCGAAGTTCGCTTTCACCGCCGCGGCGTTGAAGTCGGTGCCGTCCTGGAACTTCACGCCGTGGCGCAGCTTGAACGTATAAACCTTCGCATCCGGGCTGGCCTCATAGCTGTCGGCCAGCACGTTGACCAGCTTCATGTCCTTGTCGAAACCGAACAGCCCTTGATAGAACGACTTCGCGACGGCTTGCGACAGCGTGTCGTTCGCATCGTACGGATCGAGCGTCGTGAAGGTCGACGCGACGGCCATCACGGCCGTGGTCTCGGCATGCGCCACATTGCCCGCGAGCATCGCGAACACCACCGCGCCGCCGCTGACCAGCGCGCGCAAACGAAACGGAGAAGACGGGACCAGCAGGTTCATGAGGATGACTCCAGGCTGCGAAATGAAAACGGGTTGAGGGACTGCGAGAGGAAACGTTTTTTTGCTTGGGCTTGTCGGTCTAGTAAGCGCCGCCAACGCGATGCTGCGCGACGAAGTGATCCGGGCCCACCGCCACCAGCGGCGCCACCATGGGTTCGTCGTTCAGCGCGCGGATCGGGCTTGGAATTTCATCGGCGGCGAGCATGCGTTTGGCGTGACGGCGCGCGGGATCGGCAACCGGCACCGCGCCCATCAGCTTCTTCGTGTACGGATGCTGCGGCGCTTCGAACACCGCGCGGCGTGGACCGATTTCGACGATCTGGCCGAGATACATCACCGCGACGCGATGGCTGACGCGTTCGACCACGGCCATATCGTGCGAAATGAACAGATAAGCCACGCCGAGCTCGCGTTGGAGATCGAGCATCAGGTTGACGATTTGCGCCTGCACCGAGACGTCGAGCGCGGAGACGGATTCGTCGGCGATCACGACTTTGGGGTTCAACGCCAGCGCGCGGGCAATCGCGATCCGCTGCCGCTGACCACCGGAGAATTCATGCGGATAACGGCGCGCCGCTTCGTGCGGCAAACCGACCTTGTCGAGCAGCCACGCGACGCGCGCCTGCGCTTCGGCGCCCTGCGCCACGCCATGTACGAGCAACGGCTCCATGATCGAAAAGCCGACCGTCAACCGCGGATTCAACGACGCGAACGGGTCCTGGAAAATAAACTGGATGTCGCGGCGCAGTGCCTGCAACGCGGGTCCCGTCAGTGAACTGATTTCCTTGCCGGCGAACTCGATCGAGCCGCTCTGACTTTCAACCAGACGCAGCAACGAGCGACCCGTGGTCGATTTGCCGCAACCCGATTCACCGACCAGCGCGAGCGTTTCACCCGGCCGCAGATCGAAGCTGACTTTTTCGACCGCATGCACGCGGCCGGTGAGACGGCCGAACACGCCGGTCTTGACCGGAAAACGCGTGACCAGATCGCGCACGCGCAGAATGGGCGGCGTGCTCTCCTGTACCGGCGGCTGCGCTTCTTCGGCGACGGCGGACGCGGCACGCACCGCCTGTTCCGCACCGCTCAAACTCGCCTGCTCGACGGTCAGAATCGGAAACTTGGCGGGTTGATCGGTACCTTGCATCGCGCCTAAACGCGGCACGGCGGCGAGCAACGCCTTCGTATAAGGATGCGACGGCGCGGCGAAGATCGTGTCCGACGCACCCTCTTCCACTTTCTCGCCGCGATACATCACCAGCACGCGGTCAGCCACTTCGGCGACGACACCCATGTCGTGCGTGATGAAGATCACGCCCATGTTCATCTCGTCCTGCAAGCCGCGAATCAGTTGCAAAATTTGCGCCTGGATCGTCACGTCGAGCGCGGTGGTCGGTTCGTCGGCGATCAGCAGCGCGGGCTTGCACGACAGCGCCATCGCGATCATCACGCGCTGGCGCATGCCGCCCGACAACTGATGCGGATATCGCGCCGCCACCCGTCGCGCCTCCGGAATCCGCACGAGGTCGAGCAGGCGCAGCGTTTCGGCGTGCGCGGCCGAACGGCTCTTGCCCTGATGCAATGCAATCGCTTCGCTGATCTGATCGCCGACCGTGAAGACCGGATTGAGCGAGGTCATCGGCTCCTGAAAGATCATCGCGATGTCGGCGCCGCGAATCGAGCGCATCGTGCCGGACGACGCTTTCGCGAGGTCGAGCACGCTGCCGTCGCGGCGCCGGAATGCGATGCTGCCGCCGGCCAGGCGCCCACCGCCGTGCTCGATCAGCCGCATCAACGCGAGCGAAGTCACCGATTTACCGGAACCCGATTCGCCGACGATCGCGAGCGTTTCGCCACGCTCGACTGTCAGCGACAGATTGCGCACCGCGTTGAAGGCCTGTTCGCCGCGGCGAAACGCGACCGACAGATCGTCGACCGCGAGCACGCGTTGCGGCGGCAGGGTTTCGATAAGCGGACGGGCGGTGTGCAATGAAGTCGGCACGGTGGTTCCTTTGAATTCGAACGCGACTAGCCAGAACGCAAGCGCGCGGTCGCGCGAGCGTTCGAACCATGATTCAGTGAGATCCGGCGAGGCCTGCTAGCGATAGATCGCCGTCACCGGCGTTTCGCCGAGACGCGCGAAGCCGCGATACATGCCTTCGGTGTTGAACGGCAGCGTGATGTTGCCGCGCGCGTCGACGGCGATCAGACCGCCACGGCCTTCGATCTTCGGCAAGCGGTTCATCACCACGTCGTGCGCCGCTTCCTGCAGCGACACCTGGCGGTAGGCCATTTGCGCGGCGACATCGTAGGCCGCGACCATGCGCATGAACATTTCGCCGGAGCCGGTGGTGGAGACCGCGCAGGTGGCGTCGTCCGCATAGCAGCCCGCGCCGATCAGCGGCGTGTCGCCGACCCGGCCCGCCTGCTTGTTGGTAACGCCGCCCGTCGAGGTCGCCGCGGCCACATGGCCGTGTCGATCGAGCGCGACCGCGCCGACCGTGCCGAACTTGCGGTTCGGGTCGATGGGTTCGTGCGGCATGGGGTCGTCGCCGTTGTCGTTATTGCTGTCGTTGCCGCTGTCGTCATGCTCCGCCGATGGCGTGGCGGCGAGCGACGCGCCGTCGTGATCGAGCATCGCGCGGTGCTGATCGCGCGCGAGCAGCCATTGACGATGACGCGCTTCGGTATGGAAATACTCGGGCTCGGCGAATTCGAGTCCCTGCGCGGCGGCGAACGCCTCCGCGCCTTCGCCGGTGAACAGCACATGTTCGCTGCGTTCCAGCACCTTGCGCGCCGCCAGAATCGGATTGCGCACGCGTTTCACGCAACAGATCGCGCCGGCTTCGAGCGTGCCGCCGTCCATGATGGCGGCGTCCATTTCGTGCGTGCCGGCCGCCGTGTACACCGCGCCGCGGCCCGCGTTGAACAGCGGACAGTCTTCGAGCAGACGCACCGCTTCGCTCACCGCGTCGAGCGCGCTGCCGCCGTCCGCCAGCACGCGCTGGCCGGCGCTCAGCACCGCGTGCAGCGCGGCGTGGTAATCGGCTTCGGCGCTGGCCGACATCGACGCGCGCAGGATCGTCCCGGCGCCGCCATGAATGGCAATGACTGCGTTGGAGTTCATCGTTTAGCTTGAGTCTTGCTGGAGGTTCGGGTGGATCGGGGCGTGGCCGCAACGCCAGGCTCACCAGGTTTGCCAGGCTTGCCGGGTTTGCCGGCGTCGTTCGCACCACGGCTGACCGCGCGCGCTGGCCGCTCGTTCGGGCCGGCGTTCTCGGCGTGCGGATCGACCAGCCACGGCAGCACGAATTCGCTGACTTCGGCGGCGGCTTTCACCGAGCGTTTCGCCCGGTACGCGACCGCGTCGCACAGTGCTTCGATCACGGCTAGCACGGCGGAATCGGCATTGGCCGCGAGCCGTCGGTCGGCGCGAATGTAGAGCGAGAGATCCGCGAATTGCGCGAGCGGCGAACGCGGACTGTCGGTCAGCGCGAGCACGCGAGCGCCACGGCTTGCGGCGCGGCGCGCGAGTTCGATCGTGTCTTCGACGTAACGCGGAAACGCGAGGCCAATCACGAGATCGTCCTCGTTCGAGGCGAACAGACGCCGCGCGGCATGCGACGGGCCGCCCATCAGCGCGAGCGACTGCACGTTGTCGTGATACGGCATCAGGCCATGCTCCATCAGCCCGGCGAGGAACGCGCTGGCGCCATAGCCGAGCACGAACACACGGCGCGCCGCGATGATCGCTTCGACGGCGGCTTCGGCTGCGTTCTTGTCGATCGCCGTGCGGGTGGCGTGCAGATTATTGGCGGCTTGTTCGAGCGACGCGTCGAGCACAGCGTCGCCGGCCGCCAGCGACTCCTGCGCGCTGCGCAAGCGCTCGACCGGCGCGAGCGTCGCTTCGAAGCCGCGCACGAGCGCGTCGCGAAACTGCGGATAACCGTCGAAGCCGAGCGCGCGAGCGAAACGATTCGCCGTTGCCACCGACGCGCCCACCACGCTCGCCAGTTCGTCGATCCGCATGGTGGCCGCGCGGAACAGATTGGCCAGCACGTAATCGCCCATACGCCGGTGAATCGGCGTGAGCGTCGGCATCGCGGCGGCAATGCGCGCCGCGATAGCCTGCTCGGCGGAATTAGGGGCAACGGACGGTTGATGAATCATGCGAGCGGGTTGGCTGGATCGATGCTGTAATGAAAATGAATGAAAGTATATTTACATAGAAATCACGCAAAAAAAAATTCATTTTCATTTTCAAGGGTTTCTCCGGATGATGCGTATTGGCTCGTGCGGCACCTCCACGCACCTCCGGCTGGCACGACGCGACCGGATGAAAACCTGTTTTCAGCAGGCGGCGGCACTCTGCTCGGGAATGCGCTCGAGCCGCGCCGCCGGCGACATGAAGATGATCAGCGCCTGCACGACAAACGCCGCCGCGGCCGCGACGAGACAAGCGTCCATGCCCCAGCGCGCGCTGATCGCCGCGCCGAGCAACGCGCCCAGCGGACGCGCACCGTAGGTGGCGGTGCTGTTGAGCGCCGACACGCGGCCCATCATCCGTTCGGGGGTGATCGCCTGGCGCAGCGTGGTCGAACCGACCACCCACAGAATCGGCCCGGCGCCGACCAGGAAGAAACTCAACATCGCCAGCCAGAACGACGGCGCGACGAGCGTCGCCACCATCACGAGCGACGCGAGCAGGCCGCACGACGGCCCAATGATCAGCACGCGTCCGAAGGCGAGACGCCGCGCGATCGCCGGCGCGGCCAGCGCGCCGCACACCATGCCCACGCCATAGGCCCCGAGCGTCACGCCGACCATCGACGCGCTCAGCCCCAAGCGATGCACCGCGTACGGCACATACACCGCTTGCAGGATGAAAAAGCCGAGGTTGAAGAACACGGCGGTCGCGAGCATCGGCCGCAGCAGCGCATCGCGCAGCACGAAGCGCGTGCCGTCGCGTAACTCCAGCAGGAAGTGACGCTGCGGCATGGCCGCGCGCGGCGGTTCGCGCAGTCCGGCCAGCAGCGCGACGGCTAGCGCCGAGAGCCCGGCCGCGCAGCCGTATGCCCACCCTGCCCCGATCCAGCCGACCAGCAAACCGCCCAGCGCCGGACCCGCCGAATACGCGACGCTGCGCGCGAGTTCGAGCCGGCCGTTGGCGTTGGCAAACGCCTCGCGCGGCACCAGCGCGGGCACCAGCGACGGCGCCGCGACGTTGTAGGCCACCGTGCCGGTCGCCGCCACGAAGCCGAGCGCGGCGAGCAGCGGCAGGCTCAACGCATGCGTCGACACGAGCAGCAGGACACACAGCATCGCGATCACACGCACGCTTTCGGCGAGCGTCATCAACAGCCGGCGCGAGCGGCGGTCGGCCCAGACGCCGAGCGGGATCGACAGCAACAGGAACGGCAGCGTCTGCGCGGTTTGCAGCAAGCCGGTGTCGCGCGCGTCGGCGCCGAGCATGAACACCGCGACGAGCGGCGCGGCGGCGAGGCTGATCTGTTCGGCCGACTGCGCGACCAGGTTCGACCACGCGAGCCGCTGGAAGGCGGCCGGCAAGCGGGATCGGATCGAGGGAGAAGAAGAGGAAACGACGGGCATCGAAGCACTCCTTGGGCTCGGTGATGAGGAGCCCATCGTCGTCCGGTTCGCGCCGTGGGGCGCTCCGCTTCTTGCGGTGTTATTCTTCGCTCGCCATGAATCTCGAAAGCATTCTCTTCACTCAAGGTTTCGGCTCGCGCCGCCAATGCCGCGCGCTGATCGGCGACGCGCGCGTGAGCATCGAAAGCGCCGTCTGCACCGACGCCGACGCCGATTTCCCCGTCACCGGCAACGCCTTCCACTTCAGTGTGGACGGCGTCGTCTGGCCGTATCGCGAGCACGCTTATCTGCTGCTGAACAAGCCGGCCGGCTACGAATGTTCGCGCGACCCGCAGCATCATCCGAGCGTATTCAGTCTGCTGCCGCCGCAGTTCGCGGAGCGCGGCGTGCAATGCGTGGGCCGGCTCGACCAGGACACCACCGGCCTGCTGCTGCTCTCCGACGACGGTAAGTTCGTCCACCTGTTCACGTCGCCGAAACGCAAGGTGCCGAAGGTGTATGTCGCGACCACGCGCCATCCGCTCGACGACACGCAATTAGGCGCGCTGCGCGACGGCGTGCTGCTGCACGGCGAGCCGAAACCGATCGCCGCAGTCGACGCCGTCGCGCGTGGCGAGCACGCGCTGGCGCTCACGGTCATGGAAGGCAAGTACCACCAGGTCAAGCGGATGATCGCCGCCGCCGGCAACCGCTGCGAGGCGTTGCATCGCGAGCGGATCGGCGGACTCGCGCTGCCCGCGACGCTCGCGCCGGGCGCATGGCAATGGCTCGACGAAACCGACCTCGGATCTTTACGGAGCGGGTAAACCGGTAGTCGCGCACCAAGGCCTTGATGCGGCTGGAAAAAGCCTGTGCGCGGCCGCACACAAGGCGTGGCGGGCGGTCTTCATGCGCTGCGCCGCAGCATGCTCTTGCTTACAGCTCACCCTATACTCCTTTAAACAAAGACAACAAAGGGTACAAGGAGGCGCGCCATGATGATCCACGACACTATCCGGATCTCGTCCGTGATGATTGCTTTTATGTGTCTCGGACTGGTTCTGATCGGCGGACTGCTGATCGCGATGCGGCTGCGGCATAACTACCATCCGAATCTGATCGGCGCATTGATCGGCGCAATGCTGTGCTTCCTGCTGCTGGAGGCATTGCCGGCGCTGACTTAGGCCAGCGCGGCGCAGGAGGTCACGCTTGCGCGGTGGCCTCACGCAGAAAATCCGCCACGCTCGGATAGCGCAATTGCACGCGCAATTCCGTCTTGAGCCGCCGGTTCATCAGCCGTCGCGATTCACGCATGAACGACAGCATGGTCGGCTCGATCGCCTGCTCGGCCTGCGCACGCGTGATACGCGGCGCACGCGCGACGCCGAACGCATCGGCGACCGCATCGAAGTACTCCCCCATTTTCAACGACGAGTCGTCGCTCGCGTGGATCACGCGCGCCGGCCGGCCGTGTGTGACGAGCCGCACGAGGATCGCGGCGAGATCGTCGGCGTGGATATGGTTGGTGTAGACGTCGTCGGCATCGATCAAGGCCGGCGTGCGTTTTTCGAGCCGCGCGAGCGGCAGACGGTTGCCCGCATAGATGCCGGGAATCCGCGCGATGCTGGCGCGGACCGCGCCGCGAGCGGTCGCGCGCCGCAGTTGCCGCTCGGCCGACACGCGACGTTTGGCGCGCGCATTGGTCGCCTGCGTGACGCGCGTCTCGTCGATCCAGGCGCCGCCGCAGTCGCCGTAGACGCCCGTCGTGCTCGCGTACACGAGGCGGACCGGCGCGCGCGAAGCGGCGGCACGGCTGACCCCGTCGGGTACAATATTGGCTTTCCCGGATCCGTCCCACAGGGCAAAATCAGCAAACCCGGCACGCGCGGCCCGTTCGCGACGCAGCCGCCCAACCGGCGCCACGGCAGGCGCCGCCGCGGCTCGCAGCGCGCGGGCGCCACGAGCGCCAAGTGTTGCAAGCAGGGCGCGAGTACGCAGATCGTCGTCGCCATTTTTTTGCGGCGGCGCAAGGTGCAGCACCGTCGGCGCGAGGCCCGCGAGCCGTTTCAGGCTGCGACGTTGATCCAGATCGCCGACTAGCGGCGTGACGCCCGCGGCGCGCAATTCTGCGCAGCGCCCGGCATGGCTGGTCAGTGCAAAAACGTGTGCACGTGGCTGCAGCAAGGGCACGCAGCGCATGCCGACATCGCCGCAACCTACGATCAACACGCGCGGCCGGCGGAAGTTTCGTGTCGCTTTCATGGTGGACGCATTGTAGCCGTCAGCCGCGAACGCGGCGGGTCCGATAACGATTACCGACTTTTCGATTTCCCCACACTTTATGGCATTCAACGTCACGCTCCGGCAAAGCGGCCGGCAGTTTCAGGTAGAACAGGACGAACCGGTGCTGAGCGCCGCGTTGCGCCAGGGCATTGGCCTGCCTTACGGCTGCAAGAACGGCGCTTGCGGCTCGTGCAAGGGCGCTGTGCTCAGCGGCGAAGTCGAACAGCGCGCGCATTCGTCGTCGGCATTGTCGAACGACGAAAAGACTCGCGGTATGGCGCTGTTGTGCTGCGCGACCGCCTGCTCCGATCTCGAAGTGGACATTCGCGAAGTGGCCGGTGTGGGCGACGTGCAGGTCAAGAAGCTGCCGTGCCGCGTCAGCGCGATCGAGCGCAAAGCCGACGACGTCGTCGTGCTGAAGCTACAACTGCCCGCCAACGAACGTCTGCAATATCTGGCCGGCCAGTACCTCGAATTCATTCTGAAAGACGGCAAGCGCCGCAGCTATTCGATGGCGAGCGCGCCACACGCGGAAGGCCCGGTCGAACTGCATATTCGCCACATGCCCGGCGGCGCCTTCACCGACCACGTGTTCAACACGCTGAAAGAGCGCGACATTCTGCGCTTCGAAGCGCCGCTCGGCACGTTCTTCCTGCGTGAAGATTCCGACCGGCCGATCGTGCTGCTGGCCTCGGGCACGGGCTTCGCGCCGCTGAAGGCGATCGTCGAGCATGCGGTGTTCAAGAACCTGGATCGTCCCATGACGCTTTACTGGGGCGCACGCCGCAAGAAAGACTTGTATCTGCTCGAACTGGCCGAGCAGTGGGCACGCGAGATTCCGAACTTCAAGTTCGTGCCGGTGTTGTCGGAGCCCGATGCGGACGACGCGTGGACGGGCCGCGTCGGCTTCGTGCATCGCGCGGTGATCGAAGATTTGCCCGATCTGTCGGCGTATCAGGTTTATGCCTGCGGCGCACCCGTGATGGTCGAATCGGCTCAGCGCGATTTCACCCAGCACCACGGCCTGCCGCAAGATGAGTTCTATGCGGACTCGTTCACGAGCGCCGCGGATCTGGCGAACGCGGTTTGAGGTGAGCGACGTCGGTGCAGATGCGCCGATGCTCGCAACGTACGATTCTGGAAGCGCGGCCATGCACCTGGCCGCGCTTCGCGCATGGAGAGGTTGCGCCCGCGCCGGTCTCGACTTTGAGCTGAAGCAAGTGTGCCCGATCCTCGAGCGCCGCACGCTCGGATCGCAGCATTTTATGTAGTGCAGTACAGCCGTCGCTGCCGGTCGCGCCGAGATTCGAAGCAAGAAAATCGACCGCGTTTAGCGTGTCGAATAGTCTGTGCCCATACACCGGTTCATGGTGCGCGACGCGATTGCGTGACTGGTGGATTCGCTCCAGTTGAATGGCAACCGCCGATCGATCAATTGCCTTGTTCGGAAAGATGCGTCTTAGCGCAGGCTTCCACAGCGTCTGTTCGTAATCGCGAGAGAAGAGCCGCTTCCAGAAGTACATCGTGAGTTGGGTAATCACCTGACCACTTCGCACAACGATTGCCTTTTGCCGCGCCGCGACCCGAAATTCATGGTCCAGACCCGGCGGCACGCCGCGACGGAACGCCGCTTGATCGACCGAGGATTTATCCGAAGCATTCAGTTTTGCATAGGCTGCACGTTGTGCCCCGCGAACGGCCGCTTCGATCTTGCCGCGCTCCTCGTCTTTCCAGACGAAAGGCACCGGTGGACGACGCAACCAGCCGTCCACGCCGAAGTGATCGCCTAGCCGGTCACAGACCGAATTACGAAGCGCTATCTCGACAACTGCCGTGACGCTCATCAGCGCCCCGGCCAACTGCAACATCTGCTGATGAAGCGCGATGGCCGTGCGAGTCGTGTCGGCCATTGTCTGAAAAGTGCTGAGGCGATCTTCAGAGAGCAGCGCGGTAATTGCTGAAATTTCATCATCTGTCAGGTGGTCCATTGACGGGCACCTCCTTGGCTTTTAGAATTGTTGGCGATAAGTCGGGATCAGCGTCGGCAGCTATCTTCGGATGGGCGGACCCCCGGCTTCCTGATTCAGAATGGGCGCTCGGTTGAGCGCCCATTTGCTTTTGCGGCGATGGTTTGTTGTGAGTTGCCGCCCGTGCGAACAACGCCCAAAAAACAACCGCCGTCACATTCTAGTCAGCGGCCGATCTCATAATCGGCAAGCCGCATAAGCTTGCACGTCGGAGAAAAAAATCCGTCCGATGCAAATTCATGGTTTACACCAGCGCTTTCCTTGTCGTATTCTTTCGCGCATGAACCGCATCCAGTCCGAACTTCGACGTCGCCGCTCGCCGCTCCCTTAGGGACGCCGCTGGCTTCGTCACGGATTCGCGCCACACACCGGCGCACGCAGTTCGAATCATGAAAGCCACGGCATGCCGTGGCTTTTTTGTTTTTGCCGTTCCGTTGTATCCCCGGCCGCTCTGTTGCGTATCCGGCCAACTTTCATCCCCCCTTCACCCGTTGTCTGGAGCCTGCCGTCATGAATTTCACTGAGTACCCGATCGAGTCGCTGATGTACATCACGAACCGGCCCGAAATCGTTTTCACGCACGGCAAGGGCTCGTGGCTCTACGACAATAACGGCAAGCGATATCTGGACTTCATCCAGGGCTGGGCGGTCAATAGCCTCGGCCATTGCAACGAAGGCATGATCGAAGCGCTGAACAAGCAGGCCAAGTTGCTGTTCAATCCGTCGCCGGCGTTCTACAACGAACCGATGGCGCAACTCGCCGGCCTGCTGACGCAACACAGCTGCTTCGACAAGGTGTTCTTCACCAACAGCGGCGCCGAAGCCAACGAAGGCGCGATCAAGCTCGCGCGCAAGTGGGGCAAGAAGTTCAAGGACGGCGCGTTCGAGATCATCACCTTCGATCACAGCTTCCACGGCCGCACGCTGGCCACCATGTCGGCCAGCGGCAAGCCGGGCTGGGACACGATCTACGCACCGCAAGTGCCGGGCTTCCCGAAGGCGGATCTGAACGACATCGCGTCGGTGGAAAAGCTCATCAACGCGAAGACCGTTGCCGTGATGCTCGAACCGATTCAGGGCGAAGGCGGCGTGATTCCGGCGGCCCCCGAATTCATGAAGCAACTGCGCGCGCTGACGCAACAGCACAACCTGCTGCTGATCGTCGACGAAGTGCAAAGCGGTTGCGGCCGCGCCGGCACGCTGTTCGCGTATGAACTGTCGGGCATCGAGCCGGACATCATGACGCTCGGCAAGGGCATCGGCGGTGGTGTGCCGCTCGCGGCACTGCTGTCGAAGGCGGAGGTCGCCGTGTTCGAAGCCGGCGATCAGGGCGGCACTTATAACGGCAATCCGCTGATGACCGCGGTCGGCTATTCGGTGATCTCGCAACTGGTGGCGCCGGGCTTCCTCGAAGGCGTGCGGGCGCGCGGCGAATATTTGCGCGCGAAGCTGCTGGAGTTGTCGGCGGAACGCGGCTTTGAGGGCGAACGCGGTGAGGGCCTGCTGCGCGCGCTGCTGCTCGGCAAGGACATCGGCAACCAGATCGTCGAGAAGGCTCGGGTGATGCAGCCCGACGGTCTGCTGCTGAACGCGGCGCGCCCGAACCTGCTGCGCTTCATGCCGGCGCTGAACGTGACGAACGAAGAAATCGACCAGATGATGGCGATGCTGCGTTCGATTCTCGACACGCTGTAAGCCAAAGGAACGCACCTATGACGACGACCTCCACGTTATCGATCCGCCGCTTCGACGCGCGCGACACCGATGCCGTGGTCGCGCTGTGGCAAGAAGCCTTCCCCGAGTATCGGGACGTGACGAGGCCGCAGCGCAACCCGCATCTGTCGATCGCCAACAAGCTGGCGACGCAAGCGGAACTGTTCTTTGTCGCGACACTCGACGAGCGCATCGTCGGCACGGTGATGGGCGGCTACGACGGTCACCGAGGCTGGCTCTATTCGCTCGCCGTCGACGAATCGGTGCGACGTCACGGAATCGGTACGCGGCTGGTCGCGCACGTCGAACAGGTGTTGACCGGGCTGGGTTGCCCGAAGCTGAATCTGCAGGTGTTGTCCGCGAAGACGGATATCCGTGAGTTTTACGAAGCGCTCGGCTATCGCGCCGACGCGGTAATCAGTTTGGGCAAGCGGCTGGGCGAACTCGCGGAGCCGGTGGCGGCGACCTGAGACGCCGCGTCGGAATAGAAAAAGGCTGCATGCGTTTGCGCATGCAGCCTTTTTTTGGTCTCGTCCGGCTAAACCAGGTTACTCACCCAGATAAGCCGCGCGCACCTTCGGATCGTCCAGCATCTGCTTCGCGTCGCCCGACATCGTGACCAGACCCGAGTCCATCACGTAGCCGCGGTTCGCCGCCTGCAACGCCAGACGCGCGTTCTGCTCGACCAGCAGCACGGTCATGCCTTCGGCCGAGATCGCCCGCACCACTTCGAAGATCTTCTCGACCATGATCGGCGACAGACCCATCGACGGTTCGTCGAGCAATAACAGCTTCGGCTTGCTGATGATCGCGCGCGCCATCGCCAGCATCTGCTGTTCGCCGCCGGAGAGCGTGCCCGCGTACTGCGTAGCCCGTTCCTTCAGACGCGGGAAGAAGCCGAACATGCGATCCACGTCCGCCTTGATGCCGTCGGTATCGGTCCGCAGATACGCACCCATCTGCATATTCTCGATGATCGACATACGCGAGAAGATGCCGCGGCCTTCCGGCACCATCGCCAGACCGCGCTTGAGCAACAGATGCGGCGGCACGCCCTTGATCGACTCGCCCATGTACTCGATGTCGCCGATCGTGTAGGGCTTCAGGCCCGTGATCGCCTTCATCGTCGTGGTCTTGCCCGCGCCGTTCGCGCCGATCAGCGTGACCAGCTCGCCCTGCTGGACGTCGAGGTCGATGCCCTTGACTGCCTGGATGCCGCCGTAATTGACCTGCAGGCCCTTGATTTTCAACATTGCTTGCGTTGTGGACATCAGTGGACTCCCGCACCCAGATAAGCTTCGATCACCTTCGGATCCTTCTGCACGTCTGACGGCAGACCTTGCGCAATCACCTTGCCGTAGTCGAGCACCGTCATCTGGTTGCACAGACCCATCACGAGTTTCACGTCGTGTTCGATCAAGAGGATCGTCTTGCCGTCACTGCGGATCTTGTCGAGCAGCTTGGTCAGATCGACCTTTTCCGTCGCGTTCATGCCGGCGGCCGGTTCGTCCAGCGCGAGCAGTTTCGGATCGGTTGCCAATGCGCGGGCAATCTCCAGACGGCGCTGGTGGCCGTACGACAGATTGCGCGACGTGTAGTCCGCGTACTGCGCAATGCCGACGTATTCCAGCAGTTCGATTGCGCGTTCCTTGATCTCGCGCTCTTCCTTGCGTTCGGACGGCGTCTGGAACACCGCGCCGAGCAGCCCGTGTTTGGTACGCACATGGCGGCCGACCATCACGTTTTCCAGCGCGGTCATGCCGCCGAACAGACGAATGTTCTGGAACGTACGCGCAATACCGGCCTGCGCCACCTGGTACACCGCAGTCGGCGTGTACGGCGTGCCGTCGAGCTTGAACTCGCCCGAATCCGGCGTGTACAGGCCCGTGATCACATTGAAGAACGTCGTCTTGCCGGCGCCGTTCGGGCCGATCAAACCGTAAATCTGGCCGGACTTGATTTCAAGTCCGACGTCGGACAGCGCCTGCAAGCCACCGAAGCGCTTGTTGACGCCCTTCACCGACAGTCGAATGTTGTCGCTCATTTTTTTCTCTCCCCGGCTTAGGCGCGAACCGGCTTCTTGCCGCCACGCTTCGTCAGTTTCGCAATCTTGTCTTCATGTTTGGGCGATGGCCACAAACCTTCCGAGCGATACAGCATGATCAGCACCATGGCGAGTGCGTAGACCAACTGACGGATCACTTCCGTGTCGACGATTTCATGACCGAAGACCATGTTCTGCAACGGACCCATGGTCGAGCGCAGGAATTCCGGCAGCACCGCGAGCAGCACCGCACCGAGAATCACGCCCGGGATGTGGCCCATACCGCCCAGCACCACGCACGCCAGCACCACGATCGATTCCGGCAGCGTGAACGATTCCGGCGACACGAAGCCCTGGAACGAGCCGAACATCGCGCCCGACAGGCCGCCGAACGACGCGCCCATCGCGAACGCCAGCAGCTTCACGTTGCGGGTGTTGATGCCCATCGCCTTGGCAGCGATTTCGTCTTCGCGGATCGCGGCCCATGCACGGCCGATACGCGAGTGCTGCAAACGCGTACACACCCAGATCACGGCCAACGCCGCGATCACGAACAGGTAGTAGTACGAGTACACCGTGGGGAACTGGAAGCCGAACAGCGTGTGCGTTTGCGCGAGGCTGAAGTCGCCGAAGTGAACCGGGTCGATCGCCGTGATCCCCTTCGGGCCGTTGGTGATGTTCACCGGACGGTCGAGGTTGTTCAGGAAGATCCGCACGATTTCCCCGAAGCCCAACGTCACGATGGCGAGGTAATCGCCCCGCAGACGCAGCGTCGGTGCACCGAGAATCACGCCGAAGAACGCGGCGACGGCCATCGCGCACGGCACGATCAGCAGGAACGGGACATGCAGCCCGTTCGGCGCGAAGTGCGCGATCCACTCGAACTGCGACGACAGGTGCGGTGAACTCAGCAGCGCGGACGTGTACGCGCCGACCGCGTAGAACGCGATGTAGCCCAAATCCAGCAGGCCGGCAAAGCCGACCACCACATTGAGGCCGAGCGCGAGCATCACGTACAGCATCGCGAAGTCGAGCACGCGGACCCAGTAGTTGCCGCCGGCCGTGCCGATGATCATCGGCGCGGCTATCACGAAGATCGCGGTGATGATGCCGACCGTCAGCGTCTTGGTGCGGTTCTTTTCAGGGATGAGCGTCGTGGACGGCTCGATCGGTTGAATTGAGGTCATGTTTATTTACTCCCAGAATCAGGCGCGATCCGCAACGCGTTCGCCGAGCAGGCCCGACGGACGGAACACCAGCACAATAATCAGCACGATGAAAGCAAACACGTCCTGATAATTACTGCCGAACACACCACCGGTGAGGTTGCCGATATAGCCGGCGCCCAACTGCTCGATCAGGCCGAGGATCACCCCGCCCACCATCGCGCCGCCGAGGTTACCGATGCCGCCCAGCACCGCCGCGGTAAAGGCCTTCAAACCGGGGATGAAGCCCATGTAGAAGTGCGCGTTGCCGTATTCGGACGCGATCATCACGCCGGCCAGAGCGGCGAGCGCCGAGCCGATCATGAAGGTTGCCGAAATCACGAAGTTCGGGTTCACGCCCATCAGGCTGGCATTGCCCGGGTTCTCGGCAATGGCACGCATCGCGCGGCCGAGCTTGGTTTTGTGCACCAGCAGCAGCAGGCCGGCCATCACGAGGAACGCCACCACGATGATCACGATTTCAGTCATCGAGATCACGGCGCCCGGCGTCGTGTCGGTGGCCTTGATCACGTTGATCGGGTCGGTGGGCAACAGCTGCGGGAACGGCAGCGGATTGCGCGACCAGATCATCATGGCCAGCGTCTGCAGCAGGATCGACACGCCGATCGCGGTGATCAGCGGGGCGAGACGCGGCGCTTTACGCAACGGCCGGTAGGCCACCCGCTCGATCGTGTAGCCGACGGCCGCGCACACTATGGCGGCGATGATCAGCGCGATGATGAGCGTCGGCACGTTGCCGAGGCCAGGGAAGTGGTTCTGAAGCACGCCTATGGCTGAGAGCGCAACCATCGCGCCCACCATCAACACATCGCCGTGAGCGAAGTTGATGATGCCCAAGATGCCGTAAACCATCGTATAGCCCAGTGCGATGATGGCGTAAACGCTGCCAAGCACCAGCCCGTTGAGGACCTGCTGGATGAAGATATCCATTTAATGCTCCTTAGCCCGTGCGACTGGATTCGCGTTCTTCATCAGCCGGTGGGCGGTGATGCGTCACGGAATCTCAACGGCACTGCGGGTACTGATGTAAAAGACCGGTAAGGGTTATCCGCCGCCGGTTTGCCATAACGACCGGGATGCGGTCGCAGGCTCGCCTTGAGCGGATGCAAAAACGGCACCGTTGGGTGGTTTCGGTGCCGTCAGGCTGAACGTCCCGTCATCACATCTTCACGACGTCGAGAACCGCTTTCTTGCCGTCCTTGAAGTCGTAAAGCGTAATGGCGCCCTCTTTCAAATCACCCTTGTCGTCGAACGCGATGTGGCCGATTACCCCGTTGTAATCGGTGGACGGCATCGCAGCCAGCACCTTGGGCGCCTCGATCGAATTAGCGCGCTTCATTGCATCGACAATCACGTACACAGCGTCATACGTGAACGGTGCGTAAATCTGCACCGGCGTGTGGAAGCGGTCCACGTACTTCTTTTCGAAGTCCGCTCCCTTGTCCATCTTCGAAAGCGCGAGTCCCGCCTCCGAGCAGACCAGGTTTTGCACGGCGGATCCCGCCAGCTCCCCCACCTTGTCGGTACACACACCGTCGCCGCCAAGGATTTTTGCCCTGATACCGAGCGCCGCCGCCTGTTTGGTAAACGGCCCGCCCGTCGCGTCCATGCCGCCGAACATAATCACGTCCGGCTGAACACTCTTGATCTTTGTGAGGATGGCCCGGAAATCCGTGGCCCGGTCGTTCGTCGCTTCCCGCGCGACGATCTTCGCTCCGCTCGCCTCTACGGTCTTCGCGAATTCGTCCGCGAGCCCCTTACCGTAGGCGGTTGCATCGTCCACTACCGCGATGCGTCTGGCGCCCAACGCCTTCGTGGCGTAATCGGCGAGCGCCGGACCTTGTTGCGCGTCCGTGGCGACGACCCGATAGGTCGTCTTGAATCCTTGCTGCGTGTAGGCCGGATTGGTCGACGACGGCGAGATCTGCACGATGTTCGCATCGCTATAGATCTTCGAAGCCGGAATCGACACCCCCGAGTTCAGATGCCCGACCACCGCGACCACGTGATCGTCGACCAGCTTCTGCGCGACGGCGGTGCCCGTTTTCGGGTCCGCTGCATCGTCCTGCGCGTCGAGCTCCAACTGGATCTTGTGGCCGTCGATCGTCAAACCCTGTGTGTTGATTTCCTCGACCGCCAGACGCGCGCCGTTCTCATTGTCTTTGCCAAGGTGCGCAATACCGCCCGTCAATGGGGCCGCATGACCAATTTTCACAACCGTCGCTTCGCTTGCCGGCGCCGCTGCCGTCATGGCCGCCGATGCACCTGCTCCCGCCTCGCCATCCTGTTTCTTGCCGCACGCGGTCAGCATCGCAACCGCGGCCGCGATGGACACGGCGTAAGCAAATTTGACTCGCATTAAGTAGGTCTCCTGCGCCTTGCAAAATCTCGTGTTCGGGACCCGGAGGCCTTGAGAACGCGCGCATTGTAACTCCAATTTTGCGACGGGCAATATTGTTGAACCGGCAGGGTTTTCCTGCATTGCAACCTTATTTTGAGAGCGAAATTCACTAAAAGGCGCAACCCGGTTGCGACTATTTTTCGTGCATCAGTTGCACCAGCGCCGCGCCCCGTGGCATCAAGTGTTGCGGCGAATTGGCCCAAGCCCCGATTGCAGCGCGTTTCGCGATAAGTATTACGTTTCTATCGATTCAACGATCACGCACTATTTTAGTGCGTCAAAAATCGGCGCAAGCGCTTTTACTGGAAATAAACGGGGCTATATCATGGGGGACGGGTTTAAAAACCAGATCGGTTTTCAAAAGAATTTGTGCGCAAGGCCACTAAAACTGAGCTTGACCCGTGATCTGGCACTTTATTTATTCTGAGATCGCCCGATCGACGGACATAAAAAAAGCGCACCCTCGGGTGCGCTTTCCTTTCATGGTCAGCTAATTGTCAGGCGGGTAGACCTAGCCCGCGCGGCAGCGGAAACGCAATATTTTCCTCGATGCCTTCCAGCGCGCGCACGTTGCGCACCCCAAGTTCGCGCAAGCGGGCGATCACCGCCTGCGCCAGCACTTCCGGCGCCGAGGCGCCCGCCGTCACGCCGATACGGCGCTTGCCCTCGACCCAGACCGGATCGATCTGATCCGGCGAATCCACCATATAGGCGGGTACGCCGAGCTTTTCGGCCAACTCGCGCAAGCGGTTGGAGTTCGAGCTGTTCGGGCTGCCGACCACGATCACGACGTCGCACTGCGGCGCCATGAACTTGACCGCGTCCTGACGGTTTTGCGTGGCGTAGCAGATGTCCTGCTTCTTCGGCTCACGGATAGACGGAAATTTGGTCTTCAACGCGCGGATGATTTCGGCGGCGTCGTCGACCGACAGCGTGGTTTGCGTGACGAACGCGATCCGCTCCGGGTCGTCGAGCTGCAAAGCCTGCACGTCTTCGATATCTTCGACCAGGTGCATGCCCTCGCCGGCCTGGCCCATGGTGCCCTCGACTTCAGGATGCCCCTTGTGGCCAATCATGATGATGTCGAAACCGTCCTGGCGCATTTTCGCCACTTCGATATGCACCTTGGTCACGAGCGGACACGTGGCGTCGTACACCCGCAGCCCGCGCGACTCGGCTTCGGAACGCACGGCTTTAGACACACCGTGCGCGCTGAAAATCACTGTATTGCCGGCCGGCACCTCTTCCAGCCGCTCGATGAAAATCGCGCCCTTCTTGCGCAGATCTTCAACGACATAGGCGTTGTGGACGATTTCGTGACGTACGTAAATCGGCGAGCCGTGCAATTTGATAGCCCGCTCGACGATCTCGATCGCCCGATCGACGCCGGCACAGAACCCGCGCGGCTGCGCCAGCAGGATCTCGGTTTCGGCAAGAGTCGTATCCGTGATGCTCATGTTTACAAAATCCCGATGATTTTCACTTCAAACGCCAGCGCCTGGCCGGCAAGCGGGTGGTTGAAATCGAACAGGGCCGAGGTTTCGCCGACCTCCTTCAGGACGCCGGCGTAGCGGCCGCCACCCGGCGCGTTAAATTCGACCAGATCACCGGGAGAAAAATCCTCGCCGATCATGCTGTTTTCTCGCAGCGTGGCCAGCGACACGCGCTGGATCAATTCCGGATTGCGGGGACCGAACGCCTGACCGGGCATTAGCTGAAAGGTCGAGTGGTGGCCCACCTTCAAACCCAGCAAAATATCTTCCAGCGGCGGCGCCAGTTGACCGGCCCCGAGCAGCAGCGTGGCCGGTTTCTCGGTGAAGGTGTTGATGACTTCGGCGCCATCGGCAAGGGAAAGCCGGTAATGAAGCGTCACGTGTGAACCGGGTTTCACTTCGGAAATGTCGATGATGCTCATGCAATGCTCGCTCAGTCGAAGCGCGCTGCACGCGTGCGCCGCGGGCGCAGTCGACGCCGCAGTACGCGTGTGGCAGACCGTCGGGGGTGCCGTGCGCAAAGCGCCTATTGTAAGCCACATAGTCTGCGCTGGCTTGGCTGCGTCGCAGAGCGCCGCGGCATCGGCGCCGCCCTCAAACCGAACCGGAGGACTCTCTATATATGGCAGATTACGCCAGCATGATCGACGAAACACCGTTGCCCGCCGTACACCCGGCGCCGGCGGCGCGCGGCAAACGGCCACGCCCGCGGCTTATCCGCGGCAAGTGGCTGAAGCAGGACATGCCGCGCGAGCGCCTGATCGGCCACGGACCCGGCGTGTTGTCGGACACCGAGATGATCGTGCTGGTGCTGGGTTCGGGCTTGCCCGGACACGACGTGTTCAGCGTCGCGCGCGCGTTGCTGGAGCGTTTCGGCTCGTTACGCGCGATGCTCGACGCAACCTATTCAGATTTCGAGGGCATCCGCGGCATCGGACCGGCGAAGATCGCCCAGTTGCTGGCCATCATGGAAATGGCGCGCCGCTCGCTGGTCGCCCGCATGCGCGAACGTTCGTTGATGAACTCGCCGGAAGCCGTGGAGAACTTTCTGCGTCTGCGGATCGGCTCACTTCAACAGGAAGTGTTCATGTCGTTGTATCTCGACGCCCGTCATCGGCTGATCGAATGCGAGGAAAGTGCCCAGGGCACGCTCACGCGGATGGCGGTGTATCCGCGCGAAATCGCCCGCCGCGCCTTAAGTTTGAATGCAGCCAGCCTGATCGTCGCGCATAATCACCCCTCCGGCGTCGTCGAGCCGAGCGCGAGCGATTGCCGCCTGACGCGCACACTGCGCGACACCCTCTCGCTGATCGACGTGCAACTGATCGATCATCTGGTGATCGGCACCGACCAGGTTTACTCGTTCGCCCGCGCCGGCTGGCCGTGACAGGGCTTGAACCCGGGCCGAATCCGGCCTGAACCTGGACCGCACGGGCGTTGCGCGGAGTCAGGCATCGCAAATAAGGTTTGATTTTGCGGCTTTTTTTCCGCTATAATTCCGGTTTGCCTATTTCCAACCCCCTGTTCCGAAGCCACCAAGGCGTTCCGGAAAGGACCAAGCGCCTCTAGTTTCATAACTTAAGCGTGGCTCTTTTCGGGAAACTTTCACGGCGTTCGAACTCAGAATTAGCGTATTAGGAGTGCTCTCATGGCACGCGTATGCCAAGTAACTGGGAAAGCGCCGATGAGCGGCAACAACGTTTCCCACGCGAACAACAAAACCAAGCGCCGGTTCCTGCCGAACCTGCAAAACCGCCGTATTTGGGTGGAAAGCGAAAACCGTTGGGTGCGTCTGCGCGTTTCGAACGCCGGCCTGCGCCTGATCGACAAAAACGGTATTGACGCTGTGCTCGCAGATCTGCGCGCACGCGGCCAAGCCTAAGGAGTAAATCATGGCGAAAGGCGCACGCGACAAGATCAAGTTGGAATCGACCGCAGGCACGGGTCATTTCTACACGACGACGAAGAACAAACGCAACATGCCGGAAAAGATGCTGATCAAGAAATTTGATCCGGTCGTCCGTAAGCACGTTGACTACAAGGAAACCAAGATTAAATAAATCTTGGCTCCTGCCTGACGAAGGCAAAGACAGGCGCAAAAAGCCTCGCATTCATGCGAGGCTTTTTTGTTTTCTAAGGGCCTGTTTTCCACTGCTCCAATCTCAACGACCATGTCGCCGCATTCCCTTTACACGCTGAGATAGTCCTAACCCGTTCGGCTAGCTTTCCCTACTCCATCGCGACGCGTATCCTTTCTCGTTTTAGCGGCGAACGAATGTTTCGCCGTCATGGCAAAACGACAGTGGGAGATGCGGGTAATGGAATTCGATGTGGCGATTGTCGGTAGCGGTCTGGCTGGTTTGAGCGTCGCGCTCAATCTCGCCGAGACCCGGCGGGTTGCGGTGGTCGCCAAGCGATCGATGACCGAAGGCGCAAGCGATTGGGCGCAGGGCGGCATCGCTGCAGTGCTGGACTCGGCAGACAGCATCGAAAATCATGTGCGCGATACGCTGATTGCCGGCGGCGGCTTGTGCGATGAGGCGGCGACACGCTTTATCGTCGAACACGGGCGGGCCGCGATCGAATGGCTGATCGAGCAAGGTGTGCCGTTCACCAAAGACGACGCCGCGGAACTCGGCTTCCATTTGACGCGCGAAGGCGGCCATAGCCATCGGCGCATCATTCACGCCGCGGACGCAACGGGTCACGCCGTGGTCGCCACGCTCAGCGAGCGCGTGCGCCGTCATCCGAACATCACGCTGCTCGAAGATCACTACGCGATCGATCTGATCACATCCGACCGCCTCGGCTTGCCGGGTCGTCGGTGTCACGGTCTGTACGCGCTTGATCTGCAGAGCGGCCGCACCGTCACGATCGAGGCGCCGCATACCGTGCTCGCCACCGGCGGTGCCGGCAAGGTCTACCTGTACACAACGAACCCCGACACCGCGACGGGCGACGGCATTGCGATGGCGTGGCGCGCCGGCTGCCGCGTATCGAACATGGAGTTCATCCAGTTCCATCCGACCTGCCTGTTCCATCCCTACGCGAAGTCGTTCCTGATCTCGGAGGCCGTGCGCGGCGAAGGCGGCATTCTGAAGCTACCGGACGGCACCCGCTTCATGCCGAACCACGACGAGCGCGCTGAACTCGCGCCACGCGATATCGTCGCGCGTGCGATTGACTTCGAAATCAAGAAGCGCGGCATCGATTGCGTGTATCTCGACATCAGCCATCAATCGCCCGAATTCCTGCGCGAGCATTTTCCGACAATCCTGGCGCGCTGCCTGGAATTCGGTATCGACATCACTAAAGAAGGGATTCCGGTCGTGCCGGCCGCGCACTACACGTGCGGCGGCGTCGTGACGGATCTAGCGGGCCGCACCGATCTCGCGGGCCTCTATGCGGTCGGCGAAACGTCCTGCACGGGTCTGCACGGCGCGAACCGGCTGGCCAGCAATTCGCTGCTCGAATGCCTCGTGATCGGGCGCTCCGCCGCGCAGGCTATCGAGGCAGAAGGCTTCAGCGCCGCCGTCCATGCGCCGCTGCCCGATTGGGACGAGAGCCGTGTCTCCGATCCGGATGAGGAAGTGGTGGTCGCGCACAACTGGGACGAGTTGCGCCGGCTGATGTGGAATTACGTCGGCATTGTGCGCACCGACAAGCGTCTGATGCGCGCCAAACATCGGCTCGCCCTGCTGCGCGACGAGATCCACGAGTACTACGCCAACTTCAAGGTCAGCCGCGACCTGCTTGAGTTGCGCAATCTGGTGGACGTGGGGTCGCTGATCGTGGAAGGCGCACGGTCGCGGCGCGAGAGTCGCGGCCTGCATTTCAGCCGCGACTGGCCCGCTACGTTGCCGAAGGCGCTGCCGTCGGTTCTATCGCCGGAGCATGTGCGCAACCGCAACGTGTGATTGAAGGTGAGTTGAAACGAAAAGGCCATCGCCGGTGAACACACTGGCGATGGCCTTTTTTCCAGCGCAATAAACGCTTGGACGCGCAAACGCGCTGCCTCAAACAATCCGCATCGAGTAATCGGTCGCGCGCACGTCTTTAGTCAGCGCGCCGATCGATACCCGGTCAACGCCCGTTTCCGCAATCGTCTGCACCGTGTCCAAGTTCACGCCGCCCGACACCTCCAGCACCGCTCGTCCTGCTGTCACGCGAACAGCCTCGCGCATTGCGTCGAGCGAGAAGTTGTCGAGCAGAATGGATTGAGCACGATGCGCCAACGCCGTCTCCAATTGCTCCAGCGTCTCGACCTCGATCTGGATGGAGATACCCGCGTTCAGCGCAAGCGCCGCGTCCATTGCCGCGCCCACGCCGCCGGCTGCGGCAATGTGGTTTTCCTTGATCAGAATGCCGTCGTACAGCGCGAGCCGCTGATTCGCGCCGCCACCCACACGCACCGCATATTTCTGCGCGAGCCGTAAACCGGGCAGCGTCTTACGCGTGTCCAGGATGCGCGTTCGCGTATGGGCGATCGCGTCGACATAACGGCGCGTTGCACTCGCCACGCCCGACAGCAACTGCAGAAAGTTCAGCGCGTTGCGCTCGGCCGTCAACAACGCGCGCACCGGTCCGCGCAGTTCGCAAACGGGCGTGTCCGCCGTCATGCGATCACCTTCGCGGTAGAGCCATTGCACGTCGATGCGCGAATCCACCTCGCGCATCACCGCGTTGAACCACGGCACGCCGCACAACACCGCATCTTCGCGCACGATAATGCGCGCGTTGCGTATGTCGTCCGCAGGCACCAGGCGTCCAGTCTGATCGCCAGCGCCGACGTCTTCGGCCAGCGCATCGGCGACGTTGCGCGCGAGCGCGGCGTCGAACGCCGCACCGTATTGCGCGTGAATTTCAGCGAACAGCGGCGACACCGCCTCACCCGGATCGCGCTCGACCATGCTCTCAACCGCCCCCATCACGCTGCTCCCACATTCGAATACAGTTGCGCGTCGCGCGCGAGATCGCCGCTTGCCTGCACGCGTTTCTTCTGACGCGCGGCGAAGTCCAGCATCCGATCGATCGGCAGACGCGCCCGCTCGCCGATCGCACGGTCGACGAAAATTTCGTTATGCCCGCGCTCCAGGACGTCGGCCAGATTCGCGAGTCCGTTCATCGCCATCCACGGGCAGTGCGCGCAACTCTTGCAGGTCGCGCTGTTGCCGGCTGTGGGCGCGGCGATCAGGGTCTTGCCGGGCGCAGCGAGTTGCATCTTGTGCAGAATGCCGAGATCGGTCGCGACGATGAAATGCGTGGCATCGAGTTTTTGCGCGGCGTCGATCAATTGCGTCGTCGACCCCACCACGTCCGCTTGCGCGACCACGTTAGCCGGCGACTCCGGATGTACCAGCACTTTCGCGTCCGGATACTCCGCGCGCAGCAGGTCGAGTTCGATGCCTTTGAATTCGTCATGCACGAGACAGGAGCCTTGCCACAGCAGCATGTCCGCGCCGGTCTTGCTCTGGATGTAGCTGCCGAGGTGCCGGTCCGGCGCCCAGATGATCTTTTCGCCGCGCGCGTGCAGATCGGCGACGATTTCCAGACCGATCGACGACGTCACCATCCAGTCCGCACGCGCCTTCACCGCCGCGCTGGTGTTCGCATACACGACCACTGTGCGGTCAGGATGCGCGTCGCAGAACGCTGAGAATTCGTCCACCGGACAGCCCAGATCGAGCGAACAGGTCGCGTCGAGATCGGGCATCAGAATGCGCTTGTTGGGGCTCAGAATTTTGGCCGTCTCGCCCATGAAGCGCACGCCCGCCACCACCAGCGTCTGCGCATCGTGATCGCGACCAAAGCGCGCCATTTCCAGCGAATCGGCCACGCAGCCGCCGGTCTCATCGGCGAGTTCCTGCAACTCCGCGTCGACGTAGTAATGCGCGACGAGCACCGCTTTCTCGCGCTCAAGCAGTGCGCGGATGCGTGTCTTCAGTGCCGCCTTTTCCTGCGCCGACGGCGTGTCGGGCACCTTCGCCCAAGCCTGCCCGATTCCGCAGGTCGTGCCCTGCGCTTGCGGCCGGTCGTATTCGACGGTCCTGATCGCCTGCTGATCCATGATCTCCTCTGCCTTCGCTCTGCCGCCGCGGACGGTCAACGACGTGTCGTTGCAGTTTTCGCGGCCCAAAAAGCAAAACCCCGCCAACGCGGGGTTTTGTGACGTAACGAGATTTTAATGGATTTCGCAATCAGGCATAACGACGTAGTCGCAAAGCGAATTCCTGCAGCGCCTTGATACCGCTCTGCTCAGCGCGATGGCACCAGTCCTGCAACTGAACCAGCAACTGGTCACGCGACGCATTCGACCGCTCCCACATGGACGCGAGTTCGTTGCGCATGTCGATGTAGGTCTTGAGCTTCTGGCTGTTTGCGAAGATTTGCGGCAACTGGCGCTTCTGCGGCTCGTTCAGACCGGCCTCTTCCTTGTGGAACCAGCTACGCGCACCGCGCATGACCTGATACTTCTCGCGCGCGCCGACTTCTTTCAGATGAGCCAATTCCTGGCGATAGGCACGCTTGAGCGCCTTGCCGTAACGCGCCATCACTTCGTAGCGATTGGCCAGCACGGCTTGCAGCGTGTCCTGATCGAGCACCAGCTTGCCGGTGGTCAGACGCGGCGTCGGCGCGACCTTCTTCACCTTGGCAAGACGGAACGCCGACATGATGCGGATGTACATCCAGCCGATATCGAACTCGTACCACTTGTTCGACAGCTTGGCCGACGTCGCATACGTGTGGTGATTGTTATGCAGCTCTTCACCGCCGATGAGGATGCCCCACGGGAAGATGTTGGTGCTCGCATCCGACGAGTTGAAGTTGCGATAACCCCAGAAGTGCGCAAGGCCATTGACCACGCCAGCGGCCCAGAAGGGAATCCACACCATCTGCACGGCCCAGATCGTCAGGCCGGCCACGCCGAACAGCGCGATGTTCAGCACCATCATCAGGCTCACGCCGAGGATCGGGTACTTCGTGTAGACGTTGCGTTCCATCCAGTCGTTCGGCGTGCCGTGGCTGAATTTGCGCATCGTTTCTTCGTTCTTGGCCTCGGTGCGATAAAGCTCCGCGCCTTCGAGCAAGACCTTCCAGATACCGCGCGTTTGCGGGCTGTGCGGATCTTCTTCAGTCTCGCACTTGGCGTGGTGCTTACGGTGAATCGCGGCCCATTGGCCGGTCAGCATGCCCGTGCTCATCCACAGCCAGAAACGGAAAAAATGACTGACGACCGGATGCAGCTCCAGCGCGCGGTGCGCCTGGCAGCGATGCAGATAGACCGTCACGCCGATAATCGTGATGTGCGTCGCGATCAGCGTGTACACCACGAGTTGCCACCACGAGAAGTGCAGCAGACCGTGGGCAAGGAAGTCGAGCAAGGAATTCAACAAGGCAATTTACCTGTGGAACGAGAGACACGAGACACACGCAACATGCGCGTGTCAAGAAAGTGAAAGCATACAGCGGGATTGGACGTCATTCTACTTGAACCGTTCCAAGTGTTTGTAACAAATGGGGATTTTTTGTGCGATATCAATGGGATGGAAAACGCCGACAGGGTTTTTACCGCGGTCGGCGGGTTCGAAACACCCGTCAGAGGGCGCCGTCCGCCTGATTGGCCGCAGGCGCGGTCATTGTTACCGGTTGCGGCATGGCAGCACTCACATTGCCCACGATCCGCACTTCGCGTTGCGCGAACGGAATCGAGATGTCGTGTTCGGAGAACAGACGCCAGATATTGCGATTCACGGCGGAGCGCACACCCGACGTGCCGGTTGCCGCGTCTTCGATCCAGAAACCCAGCTCGAGATTGATGCCGTCGGCGCCGAAGCTCGCCAGATACGGCGTGGGCGCGGGCTCCTTGAGCACGCGCGGCACGCCTTCGACCGCTTGCGCGAGCAGGCCCATGGCCTGCTCGACGTCCGACGAATAAGCGACCTGCACGGCCACCTTCGAATATCCGCGCGTCAGGAACGACGACTGGTTCTGCACCACGTCGGTGATCAGTTTTTCGTTCGGGATCAGCGTTTCGATGCCGTCGAGCCCACGCACCACGGTGTAACGCGTGCGGATCTGCGTGACCATGCCTTGCAGGCCGCTCACGTTGATCGTGTCGCCGATCCGCAGCGACCGGTCGATCAGGATAATGAAGCCCGACACGTAGTTGCTGGCGATCTTCTGCAGCCCGAACCCGAGCCCGACGCCCAACGCGCCGCCGAACACGCCCAGCACGGTGATGTCGATGCCGACCAGCGACAGGCTGATCAGAATCGCCGCCAGCATCAACGCGGCCCGGCCGACGCGCGCCACCACCACCTTCAGATTGGCGTCGAGCGTGGTCGAACGGATCAGGCGGTCCTCGAACGTGGAGCCGAGCCACATCGCGACGATCATCGTCACGCAGACCCACAGCAGGCCCGTGGTGAGCGACAGCAGCGTCATGTGCGCATTGGCCACGCGGAAATGGACGCTGCCCATCCACGAGATCACGTCGTCCTGAATGCCCATCACGGTCAGCACCATGCCGACCCAGACAATCAGCGAGACCAGTTTTTCGACCAGAAACAGCCAGGGATGCGTCACGCCGTCGTGGCTAAAAACCCGTCGCGCGATGAAAAACACGATATAGATCAACCCGATGCCGAACAGCGGCACCAAGGCCAGATCGAGCAGCGCGGTATGCATGAACGGCGCGGTGATCGTGCGTGCGAGCCACACGAGCGCCGCGCCGATCAGCGGAAAGAAGGCGCGGTTCAGACTTTCCGCGCCGAAGCGCAGCGTCTGGTAACGCGTTTGCCGGCGCAGATCGAGCGTGCGCCGCAACAGGCGCGCGAGCAGCCACGCGAGCGCGAGCGTCCCCAGCAGCACGCCGACCTGCCAGAGCATGACGGGCTGGCCAAAGTCGCGCGCAAGGTCGCCGAACATATGAGAAAAAATACGGTTTTGCATGATGTCGCCGAAATCGCCGGCGTGCCGCGGGTCAACTACCCAACCCACAGTACGCCGGCAAAAAAGCCTGTCGTGTTGCTTAGCTCTGGCGTTCCAGCACGGCGGCGAAGAAGCCGTCGGTTGCGTGGCGGTGCGGCCACAGCGACAGGTAGTCGCCCATTTCCAGTTCGATACGCTGCTCGGCCAGCACGTCGCGTGCGGGCACCAGTACGAAGTCCGGATGGTCGGCGAGGAACTGCTGCACGACCGCTTCGTTTTCCGCTTCCAGAATCGAGCAGGTCGCGTAGACGAGGCGGCCGCCCTTCTTCACCAGACGCGAGGCGCTCGCCAGAATCGACAATTGCTTCGGCGCCAGTTCGGCGACCGATTCCGGCGACTGGCGCCACTTCAGGTCCGGGTTACGGCGCAGCGTGCCCAGCCCGCTGCACGGCGCGTCGACGAGCACGCGGTCGATCTTGCCGGCCAGACGCTTGATCTTGGCGTCGTGTTCGCTATCGATCAGCACCGGATTCACGTTCGACAACCCGCTGCGCGCGAGGCGCGGCTTGAGCTTGGCGAGACGACGCTCCGAGATGTCGAAGGCGTACAAACGGCCGGTGGAGCGCATCGCCGCGCCCAGCGCCAGCGTCTTGCCGCCCGCGCCCGCGCAGAAGTCGACGATCATCTCGCCGCGCTTGGGCGCGACCAGCGAGCACAGCAACTGGCTGCCTTCGTCCTGCACTTCGACCCAGCCGTGCTGGAACGCGTCGAGCTTGGTGAGCGGCGGCTTGCCGACCACCCGCACGCCGAACGGCGCGAACGGCGTTTCACCGCCCTCGATACCGGCCTTCGACAGCGCGTTCAGCACGTCTTCGCGGCTTGCCTTGATCGGGTTCGCGCGCAGATCCAGCGGCGCCGGGTAGTTCAGCGCGGCGGCCAGTTGCGCCAGTTCGGCGGGCTCGAAACGCTTGGCCAGCGCCTGATAGATCCAGTCGGGCAGGTTCAGGCGAATGCGCAGCGGCAGGCTTTGCGGGTCGATCTTCGACACGTGTTCGAGCCAGCTCAACTCCTGTTCCGTCACGAACGGCTTGAGCGCGTTACGCCCCGCCGTCTGCATCAGGCCGAGCAGCGCCATACGGCGGGCCGGGCTGCCGGCGCCGCTTTCGGCCAGATGGGCGAATTCCATCCGGCGGCGCAGCACCGCGAACACCGCTTCCGCGATCACGCCGCGCTCGCCGTGCCCGAGCTTCGGATGGGCGCGGAAAAAGCGGCTGGTCGTGGCATCGGCCGGGCCGGTGAGTTTCAGGACTTCAGCCAGCAAAGTCTCAGTTTGTCCAATCAAAAAACCATGTAATCTCATGCGCCCTCTCCGGCGGTGTGACCGGCAAAGAGCCATTGCGGCTCTGACGGCGTAAGCGTGACGCGCAGACCATCTAGAGCAAGACGCCCTTCGACGAACCAGCGCACCGCGCGTGGATAAATAATGTGTTCGATCGCCAGCACGCGTTCGGCGAGCATGGCGGGGGTGTCGCCGTTTTCCACGGGAACCGCCGCCTGCGCGACGATCGGCCCGTGATCCAGTTGCGACGTAACAAAATGCACCGACGCGCCGTGTAGCCGTACGCCCGCGTCCAGTGCCTGTTGATGGGTTTTCAGGCCCGGAAAGCTCGGCAGCAGCGACGGGTGCACGTTCAGCATGCGCCCGGCGTAACGGTCGACGAAACCGGCCGTCAGCACGCGCATGAAGCCGGCGAGCACCACGAGATCGGGCGCGAAGCCGTCGATCTGCTGGGCCAGCGCCGCGTCGAAGCGGTCGCGGTCGGGATACTGGCGGTGGTCGACCACCGCCGTGGCAATACCGTGCGACGCCGCGAACGCAAGGCCCGCGGCGTCAGGACGGTTGGCAATCACGGCGGCGACTTGCGCCGGCCAAACCTCGTCCGAGCAGGCTCGAACGATGGCTTCCATGTTGCTTCCCCGCCCCGAAATCAGGATGACGAGTTTTTTCATCCGCGGATTTTATCATTCGGGGGACCCTGAAACCGCGACGCGCCGCCGTCTCACGCGCCGAGCGTTTATAATCGTTTGTTTTGCGGCACCCCGCCCGCCCTATTCCAACGCGCTATCGTGAGAGTCTTCCGCGGTCTTCCCAATGCTGAAAGCCGTGCGCCCTGCGCACTGACCATCGGCAACTTCGACGGTGTCCACCGCGGCCATCAGGCTCTGCTCGCGCACGTGCGCGCAGCGGCCGACGCGCGCGGCCTGCCCGTCTGCGTGATGACCTTCGAGCCGCACCCGCGCGAGTTCTTCAATCCCGCCGGCGCGCCGCCGCGTATCGCCATGCTGCGCGACAAGCTCGAGGCGCTGCGCACCAACGGCGTCGATCGCGTGGTGGTCGAGCATTTCAACCACACGTTCGCAAGCCAGTCGCCGGATACGTTCGTCGAACGGATCATCGTCAACGGCCTGCACGCGCGTTGGGTCATGATCGGCGACGACTTCCGCTACGGCGCCAAACGCGCGGGCGATTTCGCGTCGCTCAAGGCCGCGGGCCAGCAATACGGCTTCGAAGTCGAACAGATGGCCACCGTCGCCGATCCGTCCGGCGCGCGCATTTCCAGCTCGGGCGTTCGCGCTGCGCTGGTGGCGGGCGACCTCGATTCGGCACGGGCCGCGCTGGGCCGCGATTATCTGATCAGCGGCCACGTCGTGCACGGCATGAAGCTGGGCCGCGATCTCGGTTTCCCCACGTTGAATCTGCCGATCGCTCACAAGCGGCCGGCGCTCGCGGGCATTTTCGTGGTGCGCGTGCACGGCGTGGCGGACGAGCCGCTGCCGGGCGTCGCGAGCCTCGGGCTGCGCCCCACCGTCGACGATTCCGGCCGCGTGCTGCTCGAAGTGCATCTGCTCGACTGGCACGGCGACGCGTATGGCAAACTCGTGCGCGTCGAATTCCTGAAGAAGCTGCGTGACGAGGAAAAGTACGTCGACCTCGAAACGCTGACCGCCGCGATCGCGCGCGACGTCGCCAACGCCCGCGTCTGGTTCGCGGCTGTCGGCGCCGGCACGCCGGGCAGTCGGTCCACCGGCTTCGCCACCTCGGCCACCGACCGAATTAGATAGCCGCCGTGGTCCATGCGCGCATGCCGTACGCCGCCTGGACCCTCGCCGCGCGCATCGAAGGGCGTCCGTGGATCACGCGACATGCCTGCCGGGCGCGCCCCACGCCCACGCGCAGCGTGCGCATTCCGCGCCCCGCTGTGCACAGAACGAATTCACCGCGACCACATCATGAGCAACAAGAAAGCCGATTCGAAACCGCAGTCACGCTATCCCGTGAACCTGCTCGACACGCCGTTCCCGATGCGCGGCGACCTGCCCAAGCGCGAGCCGCAATGGGTCAAGGAATGGCAGGAAGGCAAGATCTACGAAAAGATCCGCGCCGCCAGCAAGGGCCGCAAGAAGTTCATCCTGCACGACGGGCCGCCGTATGCGAACGGCGACATCCACCTCGGTCACGCGGTGAACAAGATCCTGAAGGACATGATCGTCAAGGCGCGCAATCTGGCGGGCTTCGACGCGGTCTACGTGCCGGGCTGGGACTGTCACGGCATGCCGATCGAAATCCAGATCGAAAAGCAGTTCGGCAAATCGCTGCCGGCCGCCGAAGTAATGCAGAAGGCGCGCGCCTACGCGACCGAACAGATCGAGAAGCAGAAGGTCGGCTTCCGTCGTCTGGGCGTGCTCGGCGACTGGGACAATCCGTACAAGACCATGAACTTCACGAACGAAGCCGGCGAAATCCGCGCGCTCGCGAAGATCCTGGAAAAAGGCTACGTGTTCCGCGGTCTGAAGCCGGTCAACTGGTGTTTCGACTGCGGCTCGGCGCTGGCTGAAGCGGAAGTCGAATACGCGGACAAGAACGATCCGACCATCGACGTGCTGTTCAGCTTCGCCGAACCGGAAAAGACCGCGCACGCGTTCGGCCTGAACGCACTGCCGCGCGAAGAAGGCGGCATCGTGATCTGGACCACCACGCCGTGGACCATCCCCGCCAACCAGGCGCTGAACCTGCATCCGGAAATCGTCTACGCGCTGGTGGATACGCCGCGCGGTCTGCTGATCCTCGCGGAAGAGCGCGTTGAAGCGTGCCTGAAGCAATACGGCCTGGAAGGCACGATCGTCGCCACCGCGCCGGGCGCGAAGCTCGTCAACCTGCGCTTCAATCACCCGCTCGCGGCCGCGCATCCGGCTTACAAGCGCACCGCGCCGGTCTATCTCGGCGACTACGTGACGACCGAAACCGGTACGGGTGTCGTGCACTCGTCGCCGGCCTACGGCGTGGAAGACTTCGTGTCGTGCAAGGCGCACGGCATGGCCGATTCCGACATCATCAGCCCGGTGATGGGCGACGGCCGTTACATCGAATCGCTCGCGCTGTTCGGCGGCCTGTCGATCTGGGCGGCGAATCCGCAGATCGTCGAGGCGCTGCAAACGGCCGGCTCGCTGATGCGCACCGAGCGCTACACGCACAGCTACATGCACTGCTGGCGCCACAAGACGCCGATCATCTACCGCGCGACCTCGCAATGGTTCGCCGGCATGGACGTGAAGCCGAACGACAGCGACAGAACGCTGCGTGAGACCGCGCTGGAAGGCATCGAAAACACCGCGTTCTATCCGGCGTGGGGCAAGCAGCGTCTGTTCAGCATGATCGCCAACCGCCCGGACTGGACGCTGTCGCGTCAACGCCAATGGGGCGTGCCGATGGCGTTCTTCGTGCACAAGGAAACCGGCGAGCTGCATCCGCGCACGGTGGAACTGCTCGAAGAAGTCGCGCAACGCGTTGAGAAGGCCGGGATCGAAGCGTGGCAAACGCTCGACCCGCGCGAACTGCTCGGCGACGAAGCCAACCTGTACGAAAAGAACCGCGACACGCTGGACGTCTGGTTCGATTCGGGCACCACGCACTGGCATGTGCTGCGCGGCTCGCATAAAGACGAACTGCAATTTCCGGCCGATCTGTATCTGGAAGGCTCGGATCAACACCGCGGCTGGTTCCACTCGTCGCTGCTGACCGCCTCGATGCTCGACGGCCGTCCGCCGTACAACGCGCTGCTGACCCACGGCTTCACCGTCGACGGCGAAGGCCGCAAGATGAGCAAGTCGCTCGGCAACGGGATCGACCCGCATGAAGTGGCGAACCGTCTGGGCGCGGAAATCATCCGCTTGTGGATCGCGTCGACCGATTACTCGGGCGAACTGGCGATCTCGGAAGAAATCCTGAAGCGCGTCACGGAAAGCTATCGCCGGATCCGCAACACGCTGCGCTTCCTGCTCGCGAACCTGTCGGACTTCGACTTCGCGCAGCACGCGCGTCCAGTTGAAGACTGGCTCGAGATCGATCGCTACGCGGTCGCGCTGTCGGCGAACCTGCAGAACGACATCCTCACGCACTACGACAAGTACGAGTTTCATCCGGTGGTCGCCAAGTTGCAGACGTTCTGCTCGGAAGACCTCGGCGGCTTCTACCTCGACGTGCTGAAGGACCGCCTGTACACCACGGCGGCGGATTCGGTCGCGCGCCGTTCGGCACAGACCGCGCTGTATCACATCGCACATGGTCTGCTGCGTCTGATGGCGCCGTTCATGTCCTTCACCGCCGAAGAAGCGTGGAAGGTGTTCCAGCCGAATAGCGAAACCATCTTCACCGAGACGTATCACGCGTTCCCGGCCGTGCCGCAAGCGGGCGAACTGCTCGACAAGTGGACGCTGCTGCGCGCCGCGCGCGGCGACGTGACGAAGGCGCTGGAAGAAGCGCGCGGCGCGAACCTGATCGGTTCGTCGCTGCAGGCGGAAGTCGAAATCCGCGCGAGCGGCGCGCGTTACGACGTGCTTGCGAGCCTCGGCGAAGACCTGAAGTTCGTGCTGATCACGTCGGCGGCGAATGTCGTGAAGGTCGCGAGCGAAGCGGAAGAAGGCGTCGAAGTGATCGCGTCGAAGTATCTGAAATGCGAGCGCTGCTGGCACTACCGCGAAGACGTCGGCGCGCACGCCGATCACCCCACGCTGTGCGGCCGCTGCTTCAGCAATCTGTTCGGCGACGGTGAATCGAGGAGCGCGGCATAATGGCACGAACCCTGTCCAAAGCATCGAGCGGCCATAGTTCGCTGGCGCCCTGGCTGGGCGTCGCGCTGATCGTGATTCTGTTCGATCAGTTGACGAAGATCGCGATCCAAAAGGTGTTCGCGTACGGTGTCCCGCATGAGATCACGCCGTTTTTCAACCTGATCCTCGTGTACAACCGCGGCGCGGCGTTCAGCTTCCTCGCCATGGCCGGCGGCTGGCAGCGTTGGGCCTTCACCGCGCTCGGCGTGATCGCGGCGCTCGTGATCTGCTATCTGCTCAAGCGCCACGGCGGGCAGAAGATGTTCTGCACGGCGCTCTCGCTGATTCTCGGTGGCGCGCTCGGCAATGTGATCGACCGGCTCGCGTACGGCCACGTGATCGACTTCCTCGATTTTCACGTGCGCACGTGGCACTGGCCGGCGTTCAATCTCGCCGACAGCGCGATTACCGTCGGCGCGATCCTGCTGGTGCTCGACGAGTTGCGGCGCGTCCGCGGCGCGTCACGCTAACGCCGCAGACGCCGGTGTCCGGGTTCGTCTGAATCCGCGCGCCGGGGTCCGGTTCGAAAGACGCGGCGGCCCGGGTGCAACGCCCCACCGCGCCGCCCGCCACCACGCTTTGTCGGAGGCTTCGTTGGCAACCGCAGAACTCGCAGGAAAACACCTCGTCCTCGGCATGACGGGCGGCATCGCCTGCTACAAGATCGCCGAACTCACGCGTCTGCTGACCAAGGCCGGCGCGACCGTGCAGGTCGTCATGACCGAAGCGGCCACGCAGTTCATCACTCCCGTCACCATGCAGGCGCTCTCGGGCCGTCCGGTCTACACGAGCCAGTGGGATGCGCGCATGGCGAACAACATGGCGCACATCGATCTGTCGCGTGAAGCGGATGCGATCGTGATCGCGCCCGCCTCCACCGACTTCCTCGCCAAGCTCGCCCACGGCATGGCCGACGACCTGCTGTCCACGCTGTGCGTGGCGCGCGACTGTCCGCTGCTGGTCGTGCCGGCCATGAACAGGCAGATGTGGCAGAACCCGGCCACGCAGCGCAACGTCACGCAACTGCGCGAGGACGGCGTTCAGGTGCTCGGCCCCGACTCCGGCCCGCAGGCTTGCGGCGAAATCGGCGACGGGCGCATGCTCGAAGCGGCCGCCACGTATGAAGCGATCGCGTCGTTTTTCTCGCCCAAGATTCTGGCCGGCCGGCGCGTGTTGCTGACCGCCGGACCGACCTTCGAACCGCTCGATCCGGTGCGCGGCATCACCAACCGGTCGAGCGGCAAGATGGGTTTCGCGCTGGCGCGCGCCGCGCAACAGGCCGGCGCCGAGGTGCATCTGGTGGCCGGCCCGGTCGCGTTGGAAACGCCGTGGGGCGTGTTCCGCGAAGACGTGCAGACCGCGCAGCAAATGCACGATGCGGTGATGCGCTCGGTCGCGGATGCCGATATCTTTATCGGCGTGGCCGCCGTGGCCGACTGGCGCGCCGATCACGCCAGCGAGCACAAGATCAAGAAGACCGCCGAGCGCACGCTGCCCACCTTCACGTTCGTCGAGAATCCGGACATTCTGGCCACGGTCGCGAAACTGCCGCATCCACCGTTCGCGGTCGGCTTCGCGGCGGAAAGCGGCGATCTCGAAGTGCATGGCGAAGAAAAGCGCGCGCGCAAGAAGGTGCCGCTGCTGATCGGCAATCTCGGCCCGTTGACTTTCGGCCTCGACGACAACGAAGTGATCCTGTTCGAAGCCAGCGGCGCCACGAAGCTGCCGCGCGCCGACAAGCAGACGCTCGCGCGCACGCTGATCGCGGAGATCGCGAAGCGCTTGCCCGATTCAAGTCTGATTCGCTGAACGCCGCTCGCGTTTGACCTCACGGCAAGTTCGCCGTCACGAGGTCAAAACGCGCAGCGACGTGACTCATCTGGAGCCGTGCCGACATGACGCTACTATCCGTGCTCGATCAAACGCCCGTGATCGCCGGGCACTCGGTGGCGGATGCGATCGCCGCCACCGTGGAACTTGCGCAACTCGCCGACGACCTCGGCTACACGCGCTACTGGTGCGCCGAACACCATGGCCTGCGCGGCGTATCGAATCCTTGCCCGGAAGTGCTGCTGGCGCGCCTCGGCAGTGTGACGAAACGCATTCGCCTCGGCTCAGGCGGCGTGATGCTGCCTTACTACAGTCCGTTCAAAGTCGCCGAGCAATTCATGATGCTCGAGGCGCTGTTTCCGAATCGGATCGACCTCGGCGTAGGACGTGCGCCGGGCGGCGACATGCGCACCGCGCAAGCGGTCGCGGCCGGCGACTACAACCGCGGCGATATTTTTCCGCAGCAGGTCGCGGATCTGGTCGGGCTGATGCACGGCACGCTGCCCGACGATCACGTCGCACATGGCGTGCTACTGCAACCGCAAATCGATACGCGCCCGCAACTGTGGATGCTCGGATCGAGCGAATTCGGCGGCTTGCTGGCCGCGCAACTCGGCATTCGTTTCGCGTTCGCGCATTTCATCAACGCGCATTTCGGGCATCAGGTGGCGCTGGCTTATCGCGAGCGTTTCAAGGCCAGTCAGGAAGCGCAACAGGCTTATCTCGCCGCCGCGGTTTTTGTGATCTGTGCGGACACCGAACAGGAAGCGGCCGATCTGGAAAAGGCCGTCGATCTGCGCCGCGTGCAAATGGCGTACGGCCTGAACGAACCCATTCCGTCGATCGAACAAGGCATCGCGCAGGAGTACGGCGAGCGCGAGCAACTGGTGATCGCGCGGGAAAGGCCACGCAGCATTGTCGGTACGCCGGAGATCGTCACTGAACGCCTGCATGCGTTGCAGGAGCAGTTCCAGGCCGATGAGCTGATCGTGCTGACCGTGGCGGGCAGCTATCGCGCCCGCCTGCGCTCTTATGAACTCCTTGCCGATGCGTTCCAATTGGCGCATTGAGTCCTAACCTCTACTTTCCACCCTCTTCAACCTTTCCAACCCGCATGAAACTCGACCTCAAGATTCTCGATGCGCGCATGCGCGACCAACTCCCGGCCTACGCCACCACCGGCAGCGCCGGCCTCGATCTGCGTGCGTGCCTCGACGAACCGCTGACGCTCGAGCCCGGCCAGACGGCGCTGGTGCCGACCGGGCTGGCGATTCACGTCGGTGATCCGGGTTATGCGGCGTTGATTCTGCCGCGTTCGGGGTTGGGACATAAGCACGGTATCGTGCTGGGCAATCTGGTCGGCCTGATCGATTCGGATTACCAAGGTCAGTTGATGATCTCGACGTGGAATCGCGGCGAGACCACCTTCGTGCTGAATCCGATGGAACGCCTCGCACAACTCATGATCGTGCCGGTCGTGCAAGCCGAGTTCAATATCGTCGACGACTTCGAGACGAGCGATCGCGGTGCGGGCGGGTTCGGTAGCACGGGCAAGCATTGAGCGCGTAGTCGCCAACCGGCACCGAAGCCGGAGCGCACATAAAAAAACGGCGCGGGTTAAAAACCCGCGCCGTTTTTTTGCCTGGCTTAGCCGTGTAGTAACGCCTGAAACTTACTCGACTTCGACCGCTTCCGGATTCGGATTGCGCGGCGCCGGATGCTCGTCGAAGGTCAACTGCACCTTGTCTTCCGCATCGACGTCGACCGATACGCGGCCGCCGTTCATCAGCTTGCCGAACAGCAGCTCGTCGGCCAGCGCACGACGGATCGTGTCCTGGATCAGACGCTGCATCGGCCGTGCGCCCATCAACGGATCGAAACCGTGCTTGGCGAGATGCGCGCGCAACGCGTCGGTGAAGAGTGCGTCGACCTTCTTCTCGTGCAACTGATCTTCCAACTGCATCAGGAACTTGTCGACCACACGCATGATGATTTCTTCATCGAGCGAACGGAAGCTGATCGTTGCGTCCAGACGGTTACGGAACTCCGGCGTGAACATGCGCTTGATGTCGACCATCTCGTCGCCGGTTTCCCGACGATTCGTGAAACCGATCACCGACTTGCCCATTGCCTCGGCGCCCGCGTTCGTCGTCATGATGATGATGACGTTGCGGAAATCCGCCTTGCGGCCGTTGTTGTCCGTCAGCGTGCCGTGGTCCATGACCTGCAGCAGCACGTTGTAGATGTCCGGATGCGCCTTCTCGATTTCGTCGAGCAGCAGCACGCAATGCGGCTTCTTCGTGACGGCTTCGGTCAGCAGACCGCCCTGGTCGAAACCGACATAGCCCGGCGGCGCGCCGATCAAACGGCTGACCGCATGACGCTCCATGTATTCCGACATGTCGAAGCGGATCAGTTCGATACCCAGCGTGAACGCCAACTGCTTCGCCACCTCCGTCTTGCCGACGCCCGTGGGGCCGGAGAACAGGAATGCGCCGATCGGCTTGTCCAATTTGCCGAGCCCTGCACGCGCCATCTTGATCGCGGCCGACAGCGCGTCGATAGCCGGGTCTTGCCCGAACACCACGCTCTTCAGATCGCGATCCAGCGTTTGCAGCTTGCTGCGATCGTCTTGCGACACGCTTTGCGGCGGGACGCGGGCGATCTTCGAAATGATCTCTTCGATCTCGTTCTTGCCGATAGTCTTCTTCTGCTTCGACTTTGGCAGGATGCGTTGCGCGGCGCCGGCTTCGTCGATCACGTCGATTGCCTTATCCGGCAAGTGACGATCCGTGATGAAGCGTGCCGACAACTCAGCCGCCGCCGACAGCGCGCCCGACGAATACTTCACGCCGTGGTGCTCTTCGAAACGCGACTTCAGGCCACGCAGAATCGCCACCGTCTGCTCGACGGTCGGCTCGGTCACGTCGACCTTCTGGAAACGACGCGACAGTGCCGCGTCTTTTTCGAAGATGCCGCGATATTCCGTGAACGTGGTCGCGCCGATGCACTTCAGGGTGCCCGACGACAACGCCGGCTTCAGCAGATTCGACGCGTCCAGCGTGCCGCCCGATGCCGCGCCCGCGCCGATCAGCGTATGAATTTCGTCGATGAACAGGATCGCATGCGGACGTTCCTTCAATTCCTTGAGGACCGTCTTCAGACGCTGTTCGAAGTCGCCACGATATTTGGTGCCGGCCAGCAGCGCGCCCATGTCGAGCGAGTACACCTGAGCATCCGCGAGGATGTCGGGCACTTCGCCGCGCGTAATTCGCCACGCCAGACCTTCGGCGATCGCGGTCTTACCGACCCCCGCCTCACCGACCAGTAGCGGATTATTCTTGCGCCGGCGACACAGCACCTGCACCACACGCTCGACTTCCGACTCGCGTCCGATCAGCGGATCGATGCGGCCGTCTTTCGCCATCTGGTTCAGGTTCTGCGTGAACTGCGCGAGCGGCGTTTCCTTCTGCGCGGCGGCTTCGTCGGACTCGGCATTCGCGTCGCTCGCTTTCGCGGCGTCCGTGCTGCTCGTCTTGGCGATGCCGTGCGAGATGAAATTGACCACGTCCAGACGCGTCACGCCCTGCTGTTGCAGGTAGTACACCGCGTGCGAATCCTTCTCGCCGAAGATCGCGACCAGCACATTCGCGCCGGTCACTTCCTTCTTGCCATTCGAGGTGGACTGCACATGCATGATGGCGCGCTGGATCACACGCTGGAAACCCAGCGTGGGCTGCGTGTCGACGTCGTCCGTGCCAGGCACGGTCGGCGTGTTGTCATGTATGAAGTTGCGCAGGTTCTGGCGCAGATCCTCGATATTGGCCGCGCATGCACGCAACACCTCCGCCGCTGTCGGATTGTCCAACAGTGCCAGCAAAAGATGTTCGACCGTTATGAACTCGTGCCGCGCCTGGCGTGCTTCCATGAACGCCATGTGCAGGCTGACTTCCAGTTCCTGGGCAATCATGCTTCCTCCATCACACACTGCAGCGGATGCCCGGCCTGCCGTGCGTGGGTAACGACTTGCTCGACTTTGGTCGACGCGATGTCCCGCGTATAGACCCCACAAACTCCCCTGCCCTCGCGATGCACCTTCAACATTACCTGTGTTGCGGTTTCACGATCTTTATTGAAGTATTCCTGCACGACCATCACGACAAATTCCATTGGCGTGAAGTCGTCATTCAGCAGCACCACTTTGTACATGGACGGCGGCTTGAGTTTCTTCTCCTGCCGCTCCAGTACGGTGCCGTCCTGCTTGTCCGGGATAATCGCCATACACCCATTCTAAACAACTAGGACAGGCCCGCAATCCTGTCAAAACCCGGCCGACCGGCCGGTGAGCCCGTTCGCTACCGCCTGATGAGTAACTACCCGCCATGCGTGCGCCATTCGACGAGCCGTTTGCGGAGCCGGCCCCCTATCCTGATGCATCGCGGCCTTGCTGCACCGCAGTCGGATCGAGTATCGCACAACCTGCCGGAGCTGGCTGGAAGGCTCGCCCCGTGCCAATCGGCGGCAGGCGACCCGCAGAACAGCATGTGAGTCGATTATGCGACTTTTCAAGACAGCCCGCTTGCGCAACCGCACATAACGAAAGCGGGAAAAACCCTGGAAAGCGCCTGTTTGCAACGCCTCAGCTAGCGTCTCAAAATTTTCTTGACACCCGAATAAAGAGCCTCAACAATCAAGCTGGCACTTTTTTCACTGAGCCATAAATCGAAAAAATGCCGATGGTGAGCTTGTGAGGAGGGAGCGGCTGCTCGCGCGGTCGTCGAGCTTTTCGAGGGCTCGTGGTAGTGACATGAGTTACAGGGGAAGTTGGAATGGCAACTGGTACGGTCAAATGGTTCAATGACGCAAAAGGTTTCGGATTCATCACGCCTGATGAAGGTGGTGAGGATCTGTTTGCACACTTCTCGGCCATCCAGATGAATGGGTTCAAAACCCTCAAGGAAGGCCAAAAGGTGACCTTCGAGGTCGTGCAAGGCCCGAAAGGCAAACAGGCATCGAACATCCAGGCACCCGCCTGATACGGTTCGTTACCCGTCCTTTGAGACCCGGCTTCGTGCCGGGTTTCTTTTTTTGGGGGCGTCACATCGCTGCGGCTCGCGATTATTTTTAAATGCGGCACGTCAGACAGTTAAGTCCGCATGCCGGAATCGATGCCGAGATGGCCTGCTAACATCTTGAACTTCCCATTTCCGCGTGTTCGGCGACTCCCCGGGTGGCCGAGACCCAAGCCTTAACGCACATGACAATTCGAGGCCTCTTTTCCGTCTTTGCTTCGGCGTCGATTCTTTGGTGCTGCGCAGTGGCGCCAGCTAACGCCAAGACCGTCAGCATCGAGAGCGTGTCCACCGAAAACAAGCCCACTCCGCTTGGCATCGACGCCATGACGCCGAGATTCAGTTGGGTCATCGCGGCAAACGAGCGCAACCAGAAACAGACCGCTTATCAGATTCGCGTCGCTGGAAGTCCGGAAAAACTGCGCACACCTGACATCTGGGATAGCGGCAAGGTCGCCGGAGATCAGTCGCAGTTCGTTCCGTATCAAGGTGCCGCACTACGTTCACGGAGCCGGTATTTCTGGATGGTCCGCGTGTGGGACGCTCACGGCCATCCTTCCGCCTGGAGCAAACCGTCCTGGTGGGAAACGGGCTTGCTGAACGACACCGATTGGCAGGCCCAGTGGATTGGCCGCGGCGGTAACGTGCCCTTGCCGCCGGACATTATCAAAGCGCAACTGCCCGCCATACCGTCCGCATTCAAGGCGGGCGAGGTGCAGGGACAAAGTTTCACGACCGACCACGCCATCGCGTCAGTCAGCGCAGAGGTGCCGACTTTCGGCACCAAAGACTCCGGCTTTACGCTATCGCTGTACAGGAACGGCCCTGGTGGCGAATTGCTGGCCAGACAGCGCATTACGAACCATCTCGATAACGACTGGGCGACGTTGAAGCTCAGCAAGCCGCTGCCAGCGGGCAAGTACTATCTGGAGCAATCCGATCTCGTCGGCAAGGCTGGGTGGTACACCTATCCCGACTGCAAATATGCGTATGGCATGGGCTACGCCGGGAAGACGGTAATCCCGGGCGATCGCAAGACAAAATGGGAAATCAGCGGTGAACGGGGACGCGACGGTCTGACATCCCAGTTGCGTCATGAGTTTTCCGCCACCAAGACTATCGCGCAAGCCAGGTTGTATATCACCGCGCTCGGCTTGTATCGCGTACAGATCAACGGTCAACCCGCCAGTGCCGATTACTTCGCGCCGGGCTGGACCGACTACCGGAAGCGGATTCAGTACCAGACTTACGACGTCACCAAACTGGTCCACCCAGGCAACAACGCCATCGCGGCCGATCTCGGCCCTGGCTGGTATGCCGGGAACGTCGGCTCGCTGGGTCCGAACCAATATGGCCAGTTGCCTTACCTGCGCGCGCAACTCGAATTGCGTTACGCGGACGGCACCACCGCTCAGATCGATACCGACGGCAGTTGGAAAAGCACGCTCGGCCCCATCATCAGCTCCGATCTGATCATGGGTGAGCAATACGACGCCCGCCTGGCTACGCCGGGCTGGACTTTGCCGAACTTCGACGACAAAGCGTGGCAGCCGGTGCTGATCGGCCCGAACGTCAAAGCCGCCCTCGTCGCCCAGGTCGATCCGCCCGTGCGCGTCGATCGTGACATCAGGCCAGTCAAGGTCACGCGGATCAAGCCGGACACCTACGTCTACGATCTGGGCCAGAACATGGTGGGGGTCGTGAAGCTGCGTGTCCGTGGCAAAGCCGGACAGGTCATCACCCTGCGGCACGCGGAAGTGCTGAACAAGGACGGCACGCTATACACCGACAACCTCCGCACCGCAAAGGCTACGGATCAATACATCATGAGCGGCAAGGGAACGGAAACCTTCGAACCGGTCTTTACGTTCCATGGCTTCCGCTATGTCGAGGTCAGCGGATCGAGCATCCGGCCGGTGATCGTCGGGCGCGTGTTACACACGGCCATGCCGTTGACGGGGTCGTTCACCACCAACGTGCCCATGCTGAACCAGTTGCAGCAGAACATTCTGTGGAGCCAGCGCGGCGATTTTCTGTCGGTGCCCATGGACACCCCCGCGCGCGACGAGCGGCTGGGTTGGACCGGCGACATCGCCGCGTTCGCGGGCACGGCCTCCTACAACATGCGCACACTCTCCTTCCTCGCAAAGTGGCTGACCGATCTGCGTGACACGCAGGCGCCCAGCGGCGCGTTTGCCAATATCGCACCCACGCTGCAGGGAATTGGCGTCGCTGACGCCGGTTGGGGCGACGCAGGCGTCTCCGTGCCGTGGACCCTGTACCGGCGCTATGGCGACGTGCATGTACTTCAGCAGAACTTTGATTCGATGGATCGTTGGCTGTCGTACCTTGAAAAAAACAGCCAGGCGTATCTGCGCCCGGACAGCGGGTACGGCGACTGGTTGAATGTGAACGACGAGACACCCAAAGACCTGATTGCGACCGCCTTCTTCGCGGACAGCGCCGGCACACTGGCCAACGCCGCCCGCGTGCTCAACAAAGACCCGCGCCGCTATGACGAGCTCCGTGCAAATATTCGCAATGCATTCGACCATGCCTATGTGTTACCCAACGGCAGATTGAAGGCCGACACGCAAACGGCTTACGCCCTTGCGCTGACCATGGATCTCCTGCCCACCGCGTTGCGTAAACCCGCTGCGGATCGTATGGTCCAGTTGATCAAGGACAAGGGCTGGCACCTGTCCACAGGGTTCCTGGGTACGCCCCGGCTGCTGCCCGCGCTAACGGAAACCGGTCACACGGATGTGGCCTACCGCTTACTGATGCAAACGACTTTCCCGTCCTGGGGCTATCAGATAGGCAAAGGCGCAACGACCATGTGGGAACGCTGGGACGGCATCCGGCCGGACGGCAGCTTTGAAGACAAGGCGATGAATTCGTTCAACCACTACGCCTATGGTTCGGTCGGTGACTGGATGTATCAGAACGTCGCGGGGATCCGCCCGAGCGCGCCCGGTTATCAGCGATTCGTCGTCAAACCGGTGCCGGGCGGCAACGTGCATTCGGTCGATGCGCGTTATCTGTCGGGTTACGGACCGATTGCGGTGCGCTGGAACAGCGGCGCCGACGGATTAAAACTTGCGGTGAGCGTCCCCGTGAACACGAGCGCCGAAATCTGGGTGCAAAACAGGGGCAGGAAAGTGCAAAGCGACGGCGCCCGTTTTGTCCGCAACGAACCGGGATTCTCAATTTATAAGGCTGGCTCAGGGCATTACAGTTTCAACGTTCGTTGAGCGGAGCGAGGGTGCGCCGATGCGCACGACCGACCTTCGCCCGTCGCCTTAACGCTCCATCCGCGCTAAAAAACAAAAACCCCGACGGCACATCGTGCCCATCGGGGTTTACCGGATCGCCGCGGAGCGCGCAAGGCGCTCCTCCTGCGCTTACATATTCTCGATCAACACCTGACCGAAACCCGAACACGACACCTGCGTCGCGCCTTCCATCAAGCGAGCGAAGTCGTACGTGACGCGTTTTTGCAGAATGGATTTTTCCATCGACTTGATGATCAGTTCCGCCGCCTCGAACCAGCCGAGGTGACGCAGCATCATTTCCGCCGAGAGAATTTCCGAACCCGGATTCACGTAGTCCTTACCCGCGTACTTCGGCGCGGTGCCGTGCGTCGCTTCGAACATCGCGACCGAATCCGACATATTCGCGCCCGGCGCGATACCGATCCCGCCGACTTGCGCGGCCAGCGCATCCGACACGTAGTCGCCGTTCAGGTTCAGCGTGGCGATCACGTCGTATTCGGCCGGACGCAACAGGATCTGCTGCAGGAACGCATCCGCGATCACGTCTTTAACGACGATATCGCTACCTGTTTTCGGATTCTTGATCTTCATCCACGGGCCGCCGTCGATCAGTTCCGCGGCGAACTCTTTCTGCGCGAGGCCATAACCGTAGTCGCGGAACGCGCCTTCGGTGAACTTCATGATGTTGCCCTTGTGCACCAGCGTGACCGAGCGACGATCGTTGTCGAGCGCGTACTGGATCGCCTTGCGCACGAGGCGCTCGGTGCCTTCGCGCGACACCGGCTTGATACCGATCCCCGACGTGTTCGGGAAGCGGATCTTCTTCACGCCCATCTCTTCCTGCAGGAACTTGATGACCTTCTTCGCCTGCTCCGACTCGGCGGCCCACTCGATACCGGCGTAAATGTCTTCCGAGTTCTCGCGGAAGATCACCATGTTGGTTTTTTCAGGCTCACGCACCGGCGAAGGCACGCCCTTGAAATACTGCACCGGCCGCAGACACACATACAGATCCAGCTCCTGGCGCAACGCGACGTTCAGCGAACGGATGCCGCCGCCGACCGGCGTGGTGAGCGGTCCCTTGATCGACACGACGTATTCCTTCAGCACCTGCAGCGTTTCTTCCGGCAGCCACACGTCGGGACCGTACACCTTGGTCGACTTCTCGCCGGCATAGATTTCCATCCAGTGGATTTTCTTCTTGCCTGCGTACGCTTTTTCTACCGCGGCATCCACTACCTTGATCATGACCGGCGTGATGTCGAGACCCGTGCCGTCGCCTTCGATAAACGGAATGATCGGCTGGTCGGAAACGTTGAGCGAGAAATCGGCGTTGACGGTGATTTTGTCACCGTCGGTGGGGACCTTGATGTGCTGATACGGCATGATCGGACTCCAGTGAAGGCTAGGCTGAAAGCTGATGGGAGACTGCGAAACTGGGCGCTTCCTCGCTACGCGCAATGCCGGACGCCTGCAAGCGGCCTGGCCGTTATTCTAGCCCACGCGGCCGGCGCAACACGGCCGCCGCGGCTCGGGGTTTTCCAACATGGCGGCACGTCGGCCGCACGTTCGCGGCATGCTCATCCGCGAAGCATAGGTCTTATGTCTTATATAAGACAAGAGGCTTATCGGCGCGCATTATGCATTATCATCCCGCCATTGACTATCCGGCCAAACGCCCTGCCAGGCTTAAGCGGCACGGCCCGCCGCCACTCGCGCCGCGCGACTCGGCGCGACTTTTACCCTGCCCTCTCCATGCGTCTGCTCGCTCTGAACAAACCGTTCGGCACCATCTGCCAGTTTTCCCCTCACGAGACGCGCGCGTCGCTGGCCGACTGGGTCAAGGTGCCGGGCGTCTATCCGGCGGGCCGGCTCGATTCCGATAGCGAAGGTCTGCTGCTCCTCACCGACGATGGCACATTGCAGGCACGCATCGCCGAACCGCGTCACAAGCTCGTCAAACGTTATTGGGCGCAGGTGGAAGGCGCGGTGGACCCCGCCGCGTTGAAGAAACTCGCGTGCGGTGTCGACCTCGGCGACTACGTGACGCAGCCCTGCCGCGCCGACTACGTGGAACCGACCGACACACTGTGGACCCGCACGCCGCCGATCCGCTATCGCGCCGCGATCCCCACCACGTGGATCGAGTTGTCGATCACTGAAGGCAAGAACCGCCAGGTGCGCCGCATGACGGCCGCGGTCGGATTCCCGACACTGCGTCTCGTACGCGTGGGCATCGGCGCGCTCGACATTCTTTCACTCGGACTCCAACCGGGGCAAAGCGTCGAATTGCCGCTGAAGGCGCCCTGGGAAGGTATCGCCTGACATATCGATCCGCGCAGGGACGCCGCGCACCGAACCTGACTCGCGCGCTGTGGATAAGCGGACTAACTCGTTGTATCCGCAAACAAATAATCGCGTGAAACCGTCATTAAAAAAGCGTGAAACAAGTAGGCGCGCGACACCCTCGCACTAATCCATTTGCTTCAGCTCAAGGGCATATAAATTTTTCAGAAAAATTACGTCAACCGCGTTGTCAGCTCACGCGTTAATCGACGCAGATGCCGCCCGAAGCTATCCGGCATTCAGCCTTAAGGGCCTTTGCACAAGCCGCTCACGCGGTCGACGCGGGGAGTCTGAGCGCTAAACAGACGTGTCGAAAAATTTGTTCGATGCGCTGTCAACCGAAAGGTGGATGGCACGTTTACCGACATGACTCTTACATAACCGGGTCATTTGGTTAATTAACTAAAGCTGAGGATTCTCAAAATGAACAAACTGATCGCCGCTCTGGTCGCTGGCCTTTTCGCAACGGCAGCATTCGCACAAGCATCGGCACCGGTCGCAGCAGCGTCGGCACCGGCAGCAGCTTCGTCGGCAAAGAAGACCACGAAGAAGGCAGCACACAAGAAGTCGCACAAGAAGGCAGCTGCAGCAGCAGCAGCTTCGGGCGCTTCGGAATAAGTTTGTAAAAACGCAGTCAAGAACTAGCTTCATTGCCGTTCTTACGGCGTTGAAAGGCAGATCACCGCAAGGCGATCTGCCTTTTTGTTTTTGACGCGCTCGCGTAACATTCGCGGGTTAATTTCCAGCAAGGAGTCATGCCGTGCGATTTCCCATGCGCTCGTTGATTGCGCGCTTCGCCGTTGCCGTTGCACTGCCGCTCGCCGCGCTCTCGTTCGCCGCCAGCACCGCCGCCCCTGCTCACGCGCAGGACATGCCGCCCGGTGCCAAGCAGCCCAGCGAATTTCCGCGCGCCAAGCTGACCGCCGGCATGTTCGTGATCGACGCGGCAGTGGCCTCGACCGACGCGGACCGCGAGCAAGGTCTGATGTATCGCACGACCCTCGCGCCGAACGAAGGCATGCTGTTCGTCTTCAACGAACGGGCCGTGCATTGCTTCTGGATGAAGAACACGTTGATTCCGTTGTCGATCGCCTTCATGCGCGCCGACGGCACGGTCACCGACATCGACGAAATGCAGGCCGAGACCACCGACAATCATTGCCCGAAGAACAACGGCATGTACGCGTTGGAAATGAGCAAAGGCTGGTTCACGTCGAAGGGCATCAAACCGGGGATGAAGATCCAGGGTTTGCCGGCCGCGCAATAAGCCACGAGGTCGATCACATCGATCACATCGATCACATCGATTACCTCGATCGCGGCGGTTAGCGTCGCCGGTCGAAACCACCGCTTCATCCCGCCGCTTTCGACAAAGCCGGTGCCCGCAAAACAGGCGCCGGCTTTTTTATTGGCCACGTGTCCCCATATCGTAGCCACGCGTGCGGACGGCAACCGCCGGAACCCCGTCGGCAGGCCGTTGACCCGCCTGGCAAGATTCCTGCAAAAGCCGGGCCGACGCGCTATCCTAGTAATCTTAGTAAAGCAGCACCCAGCTTGCCGGGTAGCACAAGACGGCCACCCGGCAAGTGTTTCTGGCGCGCCATTCCAAGGAGGTTCACGTGCCCCGCAAGACTCCCATCGAGCGCTACCGGAATATCGGCATCAGCGCTCACATCGACGCCGGCAAAACCACCACCACTGAACGCATCCTGTTCTACACAGGCGTGACCCACAAGATCGGCGAGGTTCACGACGGTGCGGCAACGATGGACTGGATGGAACAGGAGCAGGAGCGCGGCATCACCATCACGTCGGCGGCCACCACCGCTTTCTGGAAGGGCATGGCCGGCAACTACCCCGAACATCGGATCAACATCATCGACACGCCGGGACACGTCGACTTCACGATTGAAGTCGAGCGTTCCATGCGTGTGCTCGACGGCGCCTGCATGGTGTACGACTCAGTCGGCGGCGTGCAGCCGCAATCCGAAACCGTCTGGCGTCAGGCGAACAAGTACAAGGTGCCGCGCATTGCCTTCGTCAACAAGATGGACCGCGTCGGCGCGGACTTCTTCCGCGTGCAGCGGCAGATCGGCGATCGTCTGAAGGGCGTCGCGGTGCCGCTCCAGATTCCGGTCGGCGCGGAAGATCACTTCCAGGGCGTGGTCGATCTCGTCAAGATGAAGGCGATCTACTGGGAAGAAGAAAACCAGGGCATCAAGTTCGAGTACCGCGATATCCCCGCGGAACTCGCGGACACCGCGAAGGAATGGCACGACAAAATGGTCGAGGCCGCGGCGGAGGCAAACGAGGAACTGCTCGAGAAATACCTCGGCGGCGAGACGCTGACCGAAGAGGAAATCAAGCACGGCATTCGCACCCGCTGTATCGCCAATGAAATCGTGCCGATGCTGTGCGGCAGCGCGTTCAAGAACAAGGGCGTGCAGGCCATGCTCGACGCGGTGATCGACTATCTGCCGTCGCCGGTCGACGTGCCCGCCATCAAGGGCCACGACGAGTACGACAAGGAAATCGAGCGCCATCCGACCGACACCGATCCGTTCTCGGCGCTCGCCTTCAAGATCATGACCGACCCGTTCGTCGGCCAGCTGATTTTCTTCCGCGTCTATTCCGGCGTGGTGAATTCGGGCGACACGGTCTACAACGCGATCAAGGAAAAGAAGGAACGCCTTGGCCGGATCCTGCAGATGCACGCCAACGAGCGCAAGGAAATCAAAGAGGTTTACGCGGGCGACATCGCCGCGGCCGTCGGCCTGAAAGAAGCGACCACGGGCGACACGTTGTGCGACCCGAACAACGTGATCATTCTTGAAAAGATGATCTTCCCGGAACCGGTGATCTCGCAGGCCGTCGAGCCGAAGACCAAGGTCGACCAGGAAAAGATGGGCATTGCGCTGAACCGTCTGGCGCAGGAAGACCCGTCGTTCCGCGTGCAGACTGACGAAGAATCCGGCCAGACGATCATCTCCGGGATGGGCGAGCTGCACCTGGAAATTCTGGTCGACCGGATGAAGCGCGAGTTCGGCGTGGAAGCCACGGTCGGCAAGCCGCAGGTCGCGTATCGTGAAACGGTGCGCAACAAGGTCGAAGACGTCGAAGGCAAGTTCGTCAAGCAGTCGGGCGGTCGCGGTCAGTACGGCCACGCGGTGGTGACGCTCGAACCGGCGGCGCAGGGCAAGGGCTACGAATTCGTCGACGCGATCAAGGGCGGCGTGATTCCGCGCGAGTATATTCCGGCGGTGGACAAGGGCATTCAGGAAACGCTGAAGGCCGGCGTGCTGGCGGGCTATCCGGTGGTCGATGTGAAGGTGACGCTGACCTTCGGTTCGTACCACGACGTCGACTCGAACGAAAACGCATTCCGTATGGCCGGTTCGATGGCCTTCAAGGAAGCCATGCGTAAAGCCAAACCGGTGTTGCTCGAACCGATGATGGCCGTCGAAGTGGAAACGCCGGAAGACTTCATGGGCAACGTGATGGGCGACCTGTCGAGCCGTCGCGGTCTGGTGCAAGGCATGGAAGACATCGCCGGTGGCGGCGGCAAGCTGGTGCGCGCCGAAGTGCCGCTCGCGGAGATGTTCGGCTACTCCACGTCGCTGCGTTCGGCCACGCAAGGCCGCGCCACCTACACGATGGAGTTCAAGCACTACGCCGAAACGCCGAACAACGTCGCCGAAGCGGTGATCAACGCGAAGCACAAATAAGCGCTGCGGTAGCAGGCACGCGTCGTGCGCCATAAGCTCCGTCACGCGCAAGCGGGCGGCTCATAGGCTCACGACTCGAACAAGCCCGTCCCCTGTGGACGGGCTTTTTTCATTCAACGGACGCACGTTCACCCGCCGGTTTCCGAACGTTTGCGAACGTGCAAAAATGCAGGACGGCGCCATGCCGATCGGCGGGACCGACGCCCACGAGGAGACACATCATGAGCCAGGATCACGAACATCCGCATTACAAGGCCGAGCAACCGGCGGAGCCGGTCGATTGGCGCGAGCACGGCGTGAAGGTCATCAAGGGCGATCAGCTCGACAGCAATACCGCCCAGACGCCGGGCATGAATCGCGCGGCCGCGATCAACGCCGCGCGGGTCGGCGCGCAGAAAATCTGGGCCGGCACGGTGACGATTCATCCGAATGCGAAGACCGGCGCGCATCATCACGGCGCGCTCGAAAGCGTGATCTACGTGGTGCGCGGCCAGGCGCGCATGCGGTGGGGCGAACACCTCGAGTTCACCGCCGAAGCCGGTCCCGGCGACTTCATCTTCGTGCCGCCGTACGTGCCGCATCAGGAGATCAACGCGAGCACCGACGACCCGCTCGAATGCGTGCTGGTGCGCAGCGACAACGAGGCCGTGGTGGTCAATCTGAACATCGACGCGGTGGAAGCACCGGAAACGGTTTTCTGGGTCGATCCGATTCACAAGCATCCACACGATCATTGACTCGCGGCCGCCGTCGCGAGGCGGCTTCGCAGAACGTTGTGATGGCGATACACAGCGGCCCTTTTATCCGCCGATCCGCAACCCGGCAGCGCGGCAAGCGCGCCGGATCGCAGAGCAATCGCTTACACTGAAGCCGTTTTACGCAGCTTTTCGCTACCCCGCGTACGCCGCTGCGCTTTTTTCACCGCCCTAACGTCGCCGCTCGCGCGCGCGTCTCGTGCGGTCCTTCAGAACCGGCAGCAGAAACGGACTGGACACTCCTTCGATGAAGACTCCCGCGGACCGATTCCCCGACCTCGACGCAGCCCGCCTCACCGCCGACGCGTACGGCCACCACGCCCTCGACGAATTCGTCGCCGGCCGCCTGACGCGCCGCGAACTGCTGCGCTATGCGAGCGTGATCGGTTTGTCGCTGGTGGGCGGTGGCGTGCTGAACGCGCCGCGTGCCCGCGCCCAGGGTAATGCAGCCGCGTCCAATCAGACGATCCGTGTGGCCCACCTGACGCCCGCGGGCGCGGTCGATCCGCTCACCGTCACGGACGCCGCGAGCCTCGCGCTGCTGAACCAGACCGGTGAATTCCTGATCGACGACGACGGCGAAAAACTCGTGCTGAAGCCGGCGCTCGCGTTGTCGTGGAAGCCGAACGACAAGGGCGACGTGTGGACCTTCACGCTGCGCCCCAACGTCAAGTTCCACGACGGCCAGGTGTTCGGCGCCAAAGACGTGGTCGCCACCTTCGACCGCCTCGCCGATCCGGCGAGCGGCTCGGCGGCGCTCTCGGTGCTCAAGGGCGTGCTGTCGAAAGGCGGCGCGAAAGTGGTCGACGACCACACGGTCGCGTTTCATCTGGACGCGCCGAACGGCAACTTTCCGTACTACGTTTCCTCGGACAATTACAACGCCGTGATCCTGCCCGCCAATTACGCGGGCGGTTATGAAAAGAGCTTCATCGGCACGGGTCCGTTCAAGCTCGAAAAGTATCAGGCCAAGGTCGGTGCGTCGTTCGTGCGCAACCCGGATTACTGGGGCGAAAAAGCGTTACCGCAACGCGTACAGTTCTCCTTCTACGCCGACGAACAGGCACAGTTGCTCGCACTGCAAGGCCATCAGGCGGACGTGATGGGCACCTTCACCGTGCAGGGCGGCGCCAGCATTCTGAACAATCCGGAGTACAAGGCCGTCGGCGTGAAGTCGAGCGCGCACCGGCAGATTCACATGCGCAACGACAGTCCGCTGTTCAAGGACAAACGTGTGCGCCAGGCGCTGGCGTTGTCGCTCGATCGCGACGTGCTGGTGCGCGGGCTCTTCAAGGGTCGCGCGCAACTCGGCAACGATAGTCCCTTCGCGCCGGTGTTTCCGTCGTCGGACGCGGGCATTCCGCAACGCAAGCTCGACGTCGCGAAGGCGAAGCAACTGCTCGCGCAGGCCGGCGTGCCGAACGGCTTCGACGTGACGCTGACCACCGAAAAGTACATGGAGATTCCCGATCTCGCGGTCGTCGTGCAGAACGCGGCGAAAGCGATCGGCGTGCGCATCAACCTGAAGGTCGAGAGCCAGTCGCTGTATTACGGCGCCGGCACGCCGGGCAAATCGGACTGGCTCGACTCGCCGCTCGGCATCACCGACTACGGTCATCGCGGCGTGCCGAACGTGTTCCTGAATGCGCCGCTCACCAGCACCGGCACATGGAACGCCGCCCACTTCAAGAACCCGCAATACGATCAACTGGTTGCGCAATTCGTCGCCGCGGTCGATCTCGGCACGCAGAGGAAAATCTCCGGGCAGATCCAGACGCTGTTGCTCGACGAGACGCCCGTCATCATTCCGTTCTTCTACGATCAATTGATCGCGATGCGTAAGGGCGTGAACGGCGTGCGCTTCACCGCGCTCGCGCAACTCTATTTCGACCGCGCGGTGTTGAGCGCGTAAGCGCCGGCGCGTCTTCGGCAGGAGCTCACGATGTCGACCACGGTGACCCCGCCCACTTCACCCACGTCGCCTGCCCCGCCCACGCGTTCGGTCGCCGGCGGCAACGCGGCGCGCGTCGTGCGTTTTCTTGCGACGCGCGTGGGCTTGTCGCTGATCACGCTGTGGCTGCTCTCGGTGATCGTGTTCGCGGGCGGCCAGTTGCTGCCCGGCGATATCGGCCGCGCGGTGCTGGGGCCGCTCGCCGATGCGCGCGCGGTCGCCGCGCTCAATCATCAGCTCGGCGCGGATCGACCGCTGCTCACGCAATACGTCGAGTGGATTTCGCATTTCCTGCGCGGCGATATGGGGCTTTCGTACGCGTACCGTGAGCCGGTCGGCCCGTTTATCGCCGACGCGCTCGCGCATTCGGCCAAGCTCGGTCTGCTCGCCTTTATCGTGGTCGTGCCGCTCGGCATTGCGGGCGGCGTGTGGTCGGCCATGCACGCGGGGCGCTGGCTCGATCGCACGATCAGCATTGCCGGTTTGTCGGCGACCGTGGTGCCGGAGTTCGTTTCGTCGATCGTGCTGATTCTGGTGTTCGGCATCTGGCTGCAATGGCTGCCGATCGAAGCGTCGTATCCGCCCGACGCGAGCGTGCTCGAACAACTGCGCCATCTGATTCTGCCGGTGCTGCCGCTGGTGCTGGTGTTCTTCGGCTACATCGCGCGCATGGCGCGGGCGGGCACCGTCGAGGCGCTCGACGCCGACTACACCCGCACCGCGATTCTCAAGGGCCTGCCGCGCCGTGTCGTGATCTGGCGGCACGTATTGCGCAACGCGCTGTTGCCCACCATCACCGTGGCCGCGACGCAGCTCGGCTACATGATCGGCGGGCTGGTAGTGGTCGAGACGCTGTTCCACTACCAGGGCATCGGTTCGCTGATCTACAACGCCGCCAAGGCCAAGGACTTTCCGATGCTCGAAGCGGGCGTGCTGACCATCGGCGTGGTGTACACGGTGGCGAATCTCGTCGCCGATGCGCTGCACGTGCTGCTCAATCCGCGCTTGCGCGTGAGGAGCGCCGAATGAGCACGATCGTTCCGCCGACACCCGCTACCCCACGCGCGCTCGCCGAGCCGCGCTTCGATCAATTGCGCGTGCTGCTGCGTTCGCCCACTTTCGTGGTGGGGGTGGTGATCGTCGCGTGGTGGATTGTCTGCGCGCTCGCCGGGCAGTGGATCGTGCGGATCGACCCTTACGCGTCCGATCCGCTCAATTCGCTGATGCCGCCCGACCGCACGCACTGGTTCGGCACCGACCAGCTCGGTCGCGACGTGTTCTCGCGCGTGATCGTCGGCGCGCGCGACATTCTGACCATCGCGCCGCTGGCCACGCTGCTCGGCACCGTGGCGGGCACGACCCTGGGCCTGATCGTCGGCTATTTCGAAGGCTGGGTCGACAACGTGGTCGGCCGCGCGATCGACGCCGTGCTCGCGCTGCCGCTCGTGATCGTCGCGCTGCTCGCGCTGGCCGCGGTCGGCGCGTCGAACTTCACGGTGATCCTCGTGATCGGCATCACCTTCACGCCGATCACCGCGCGCACCGTGCGCGCCGCCGTGTTCGCCGAACGCCATCTCGACTACGTGGCCGCCGCGCAACTGCGTGGCGAACGCGCGCCATACATCATGTTCGCGGAGATTCTGCCGAATGTGCTGCCGCCGATCATCGTCGAGGCCACCGTGCGGCTCGGCTATGCGATCTTCGCGGTCGCCACGCTGTCGTTTCTCGGCTTCGGCATTCAGCCGCCTTCCGCCGACTGGGGCCTCGCGCTCTCCGAGTCGTACACGCTGATGGCCGGCGGCGCCTGGTGGACCGTGGTGTTCGCGGCAGGTGCAATCGCGTCGCTGGTGGTCGGCGTCAATCTGATCGCCGACAGCGTGCAAGGCGTGCTCGACCGATGAACGGCCCGCCGCCCTCCTCCTTCCCCGCCTTCGATGTGTCGAAGAGCGACCGCACCGACGCGCTGACCGTCGTCGGCCTGACCGTGACGTACCGGATGCGCGGACGCGATCGCGAAGTGCTGCAGGACGTATCGTTTCGCGTGCGACGCGGCGAGGCGTACGGACTCGTCGGCGAATCGGGCTGCGGCAAATCGACGGTCGCGATGGCCACGCTGCGCTATCTGCCGCGCAACGGCAAGGTGAAAGCGGGCAAGATCGTGATCGCCGGCGAAGACGTGCAGAAGCTCGACGCCGACGCGCTGCGCCATCTGCGCGCGAATGCGATTTCGATCGTCTATCAGGACCCGGGGCGCGCGCTGAATCCGTCGCTGACGATCGCGCGGCAAGTCTCCGAAGCATTCGAAGCGGCTGGCGTCGCGCGCGACGAAGCACTGCGACGCACGCGCGAGATGCTGCAGCGCGTGCGCATCGCGGCGCCCGAGCGGGTGATGGAGAGCTATCCGCATCAACTGTCGGGCGGTATGCAGCAGCGCGTGGTGATCGCCATGGCGCTCGCGTCGAACCCCGCGTTGCTGATTCTCGACGAACCGACCACCGGCCTCGACGCCACCGTCGAAGCCGAAGTGCTCGACCTCGTCGCGCAGTTGCGCGAAGAACTCGGCACCGCCGTGCTGTTCATCAGCCATAACCTCGCGGTGATCGGGCGGATGTGCGAGCGCGTCGGCGTGCTCTACGCGGGCAAGCTGGTCGAGGAAGGCGCCACTCAGGACGTCTTCACGCGGCCGCGCCATCCTTATACGGTCGGGCTGTTGCGCTGTTTGCCGACAGCCGGACGCAGCAAGGACAGCGAGCGGCTCGACACGATCGCGGGCAGTCTGCCGCTGCCGGGCTCGGTCACGCAGGGCTGCATCTACGCGGAGCGCTGCCGTCTCGCCGACGACCGCTGCCGTCGCGAAGCGCCGCCGCCGTATCGGGTGAGCGCCGCGCATGGCGATCAGATGTCGCGCTGCCATTACCACGAACGCGCGCTTGAATTGCCGCGCGCGTCCGCTGAGGTCGCCGAGGCGGCTGAGGCCACGTTGCCGGAACGCCGTCCTGAGTCGTTTGATAGCGACGCGCGTCCGCTCGTGCTGCGCACCGACAAACTCTCGAAGACTTTCCATGTGGGCGGCGCACCGTTGCGCGCGGTCGACAATGTTTCGATCGACCTCGCGAGCGGCGAGACGCTTGGCCTCGTCGGCGAATCGGGCAGCGGCAAGACGACGCTCGCCAAGCTGATGCTCGGCCTGCTCACGCCGGACGCCGGCAGCGTGCTCGAACTCGACGGCGCGCCCCTCGCCGCGCGCGTGACGCGGCGCAACGACGAACAGGTCAAGTCGCTGCAGATCGTGTTCCAGAACCCGGACTCGGCGCTCAATCGCGCGCATTCGGTCAAGCGTTTGATCGGCCGTGCGCTGTCGCGGCTCACGCCGTTGCGCGGGCCCGCGATCGACGAACGGCTCGCCACGCTGACGGCCGCCGTGCGTTTGCCGGAGCGCTATCTCGGCTCGCGCACGCGCCAACTGTCCGGCGGGCTCAAGCAGCGCGTGGCGATTGCCCGCGCGTTTGCCGGCGAACCGCGCGTGGTGGTCTGCGACGAACCGACCTCCGCGCTCGACGTCTCCGTGCAGGCCGCGATTCTCAATCTGCTCGCCGACTTGCAGCGCGAGCGCGGCGTGAGTTACGTTTTTATCTCGCACGATCTGCACGTGGTGCGCTATCTGGCCGATCGCATCGCCGTACTGTATCTCGGCCGACTGCTGGAAATCGGACCGGCGGCCGCGGTGTTCGGCGGGCCGCATCATCCTTATACCGAGGCGTTGCTGTCTTCCGTACCGACGCTCGATACCACCCACGACGCTCAGGCCGACGGCACCGGCCGCCCCGCTCGCAAGCGTATCCGGCTGTCCGGTGATCTGCCGAGCGCGGCCTCACCGCCGTCCGGTTGCGTGTTCCACACACGCTGCCCGCGCAAGCTCGGCGCGATCTGCGAAGAGCAGGACCCGCCGTTCGTCGATGCCGGCGGCGTCGACGTGAACGGTGGACAAGCGGCCGTGCATCGCATCCGCTGTCATATCCCTATCGACGAATTGCGCACCCTGCAAGCCGCCTCGCGCGACGACGCAGGCACGCTCCCTGGCAACGGCGCCGACAGCGCGCCGGAAAGCGCCGGACGCAGCGAATAACGCGGCATCGCGCGGCGTCTCCTGAGTTTCAGGGCCGCGCGTTTCATCGCCGAAACGTTTTCCGGTGTTTTTTCAACGCCGGCATCGCACACCCCTATTCGACGCCTGTGGCCGCAAGGCTTTGCGGTCAGTGGCATGGATATCGCTAAGTAGTGTCCAGACATAGGAACGCAGGCGCCCCGGCAAGCGGGCGCGGCAACCGATGGGGAATCAGATAAAAAAACCGGCGAGCGCATCTCAGCGTAACGACTGCGCACGCGCGTTTCAAACGACAACAAACGAGCGATTGACGAGTATCGGCAAAACAGACTCGGGGGCGCGGCGAAGCCCGCAACAGACAGGTCCGCCGCCGCGGAATCAGCATGAGAGATGGCGGCAGCGAGGCGCCGGCGTTCCTCGGGAGAGATGTGATGAAGACCACCAGATATAAACGGTATTACTTCGGGGTCCTGCGGAGCGCGGCGATCGTAGCAGGCGTCACCGCGTTGGCCACTCAACTCGCTTACCCGGCATCGACCGATGTGATCCCGAAGTGGATCGTGCTCGCCGATGCGCCGCTGCCGGCCAGCGGCACGCAAGGCACGACGCGCTCGCTCGCGCAGGCCGACGGCGCAACGGCCGGTGAATTGACGACGGGCATGGCCGCCGGCGAATCGGCGACGGGCGCCGCGCCCGGCGACACGACCGCCGCCGACGACGCCGCCGCGATCTTCCAGCCGCAAGGCTGCGAGGGCGTCAATATTGCGGGCTGCGGCCATCATGGCGGCGGCAGCGGCAGCAACGGTGCAGCGAGCGGAGGCAACAGCGGCGCGGGTGCGAATGGTAGTGGCGCGGCGGGCGGTGCGGCGGGTGGTGCAGCTGGATCGGGCAGTGGCAGCGGCAGCGGAAGTTCTTCGGGTACGGGTGGTAAGGGAAATAGCGGTGGAAGCAGCGGTGGTGGAAGCAGCGGTGGTGGAAGCAGCGGTGGCGGTAGCAGCGGTGGAAGCAGCAGCGGCGGCGGAAGCAGCGGCGGTGGAAGCAGCGGCGGTGGAAGCAGCGGTGGCGGAAGCAGCGGCGGTGGAAGCAGCGGTGGTGGAAGCAGCGGTGGTGGAAGCAGCGGTGGCGGTAGCAGCGGTGGAAGCAGCAGCGGCGGCGGAAGCAGCGGCGGTGGAAGCAGCGGTGGCGGAAGCAGCGGCGGTGGAAGCAGCGGTGGTGGAAGCAGCGGCGGCGGAAGCAGCGGTGGCGGTAGCAGCGGTGGCGGCAGCAGCGGCAGCAGCGGGAGCGCCGGCTGTGGTTGCGGCGGCTCCAGCGGCGGCCCAAGCGGTGGCAAAGGCGGTGGTTTCGGTGGTGGCTTTGGCGGTGGCTTCGGTGGCGGTTTCGGCGGTGGCTTTGGCGGAGGCTTCGGCGGCGGTCACGGAGGCAAGGGTGGCAGCGGTAACGGCGGTGGCAACGGCGGAGGAAACGGGCACTAGCAATCGCCCGTTTCATAGGTAGGGGGCCCCCGCGCCCTACCCTCGCCGACGACACGGCCGGCTACCGTGCGCTGTCCGCTGGCATCGGCGGTGATGTCTCGATCCCCCGGTCGAGCGTCACCGCGCGAGGCCGGTTCAGTCAGACGACACGTCCATGCCAACCGGCCGTCAATCGGCCTCGTCACGCGCAGCGCGGCACACCAACGCGCTCGCTGGCGACAGCGACCCAAACGGGCAAAGTCGGTGCCCGCCTGGAACCAAACCGCATCGATCGCCTCATATCAGATTCAACGTTCGATATGAGGGCACCACAACATGCAACGAAACGTCCCCCCCTTCGCAACACGCGTGGCATCTGGCCTGCTGATGGCCGCCGCGCTGGGCCTCGCATCGCTCGCTCATGCGCAAACCCCGGCGCAAACACCCGCGCAACCCGCACAGGCGGCCGCGCCGCTGTCACCCACGCTGTCGCAAGCGGCGCCGCCGGTCGACCCCAGCTTTTCCGCCTACTCGCTCGCGCAGACCTGCAAGCAGAAGAACGACAACGTCGCGCAGGGTCAATGCGTCGGCGCGATCCGCGGGATCATCCACGGTTATCAGTACGGCGTGCTGTTCCTCGGTCAGCGTTCCGCGTTGCCGGCCAATGAAACCCAGCGCGTGTCGCTGTGCCTGCGCAACACGCAGGTGTCGTCGATCGTCGACGATTTCATCACCGACGCCGCGCAAGTCAGCGACGATTCGCTTAAGCACACCCCCGCGGAAGTCGCGGTGCTAGGCTCCGTGCACCTGCATCACAGTTGCAATTAAAGGCGGCCGCGCTCACAGCATTTCGAGCGCCCGCTTGCTGCGCGGCGGTTTGAAGTAAGCGTCGAGCGCCGCGAGCTCATCGGCGCCGAGCCGCAGTTGCGACGCGCGATGGTTGTCCCGCACATGCTCGACGCGCCCCGCTTTCGGAATCGCGAACACGCCCGGCTCGCGCAACACCCACGCGAGCGCCACCTGAAACACCGAGACGCCGCGCGCGTCGGCGATATCGTCGAGCGGCGAGCGCTTCGGCAAGCGAGCGTGATCGACCGGGCTGTACGCCATCGCCGGCATCTTGTGCGCGGCAAGCCATGGCAGCAGGTCGAACTCCGGCCCGCGACGCGCCACGTTATAGAGAATCTGATTGGTCGCGCAGGCGTCCCCGCCGGGTGTCGCGACGAGTTCTTCCATATCGTCCGTGTCGAAATTGCTGACGCCCCAATGGCGGATCTTGCCCGCCCGGCGCAGCGCCTCGAAACCTTCGACCGTTTCCGCGAGCGGCACCGAGCCGCGCCAGTGCAGCAGATACAGATCGAGCTGGTCCGTCTTCAACCGTTTAAGGCTCTGTTCGCAGGCCGCGATCACGCCGCGCCGGCTGGCGTTATGCGGATACACCTTGCTGACCAGAAACACCTGATCGCGCAAGCCGGCGAGCGCTTCGCCGACTAGCTGTTCGGTCGCGCCGTCGCCGTACATTTCCGCCGTATCGATCAGCGTCATGCCCAGTTCGATCCCACAGCGCAGCGCGGCGATTTCGGCGGCGCGCCGCGTCGGCACCTCGCCCATTTCCCACGTGCCCTGCCCCAGTTTTGGAATGCGTTCGCCGTCGGGCAGGCTCACGCTTGCGATATCGCTCGTCATGCTGACTCCTCGAAGTGGCCGAAAAACACACGACGAGTTTAGCGGCTGAATGGGCATTCGATCCGGCACCAGGCAAAAGCCCGCTATAACGCAGCGCGCCGATGTCATAGAATTGCCGCTTGCCCTTCTTGCGTGAGCCCCATGAACTCTGCCTCGGAAGACCGCTGGCGCGACCTGCGCCCGGACCCGGAAAACGACACGCCGCTGTATCTGCAACTTGCCCGCAAGCTCGGCACCGCGATTCACGAAAACCGCTGGAACGCCGGCGAGGCCCTGCCCTCGGAGCGCGTGCTGTCCGAGGCGCTTGGCGTATCGCGCATCACGTCGCGCAAGGCGATCGCGTTGCTGGTCGAGCAAGGCCTGATCCGGCGCACGCAGGGTGCGGGCAGTTTCATCACACCGCGCTATGAAGATCCGCTGTCGCGTCTGTCGAGCTTTAGCGAAATGCTGCGGCGGCGGGGCTTCACGCCGAGTTCGAAGTGGCTGTCGCGCGAAATCCTGCCGGCCAATCGCGACGAAGTGATTCAGCTCGGCTTGTCGCCGGCGGCGGCGGTCACGCGTTTGCGGCGTTTGCGGCTGGCCGACGGCATCGTGATGGCGGTGGAGAACTCCACTTTCCCTTCTGCGGTGATTCCCGATCCTCAGGCTATCGGCGATTCGTTGTACACGTACCTTGAACAGCGCGGACTGACGATCGTGCGCGCGCTGCAGCACTTCCGCGCGGTGAATGCGAGCGACGAAATCGCGCAGCAGATGAGCATCGCGCCGAACGACGCGCTGCTGCTGATCACCCGCGTGGGCTATACCGCCGACCAGCGGGCCATCGAATTGACCGACACGTATTGCCGCAACGATTACTACGACTTTGTCGCAGAGTTGCGGAAGTAGGCAACGCGGCCGTTAGCGCTAAGCGCGGCCACTACCACCTGGCCTCGTGCGCGCCTGGCCGGGCCGGCGGCAACGCGAAAAACGCCGGCGTTTCGTCCAGCTCTTCGGCGGGCAACACGCCCAGCACGCGGCCGAAGTCGGAGGCCACCGTCCCCAGACAATCGCGTACGTCATCGATCGACACATCGGGCGCTTTCCAGCCATCGGCAATCTGCCCGAACGACTGCAACCAGCGTCCCGTTTGCGCCAGCGAAAGCCGCACGTGCCAACTTCCACCTTCAGTCGCGCGCCGCGCCAACGCGACCATCGCACCGAACGCGGCGAGGTAACCGGTCGCGTGATCCAGCGCCTGACACGGTAGATGTTTCGGCTCGGTCCAGCCCGCCGCCTGCCGCTCGGTCGACGCAATGCCGCTCGCCGACTGCACCAGGCTATCGAAGCCACGCCGTTGCGACCACGGTCCCTCGTGTCCATACGCGGACACCGACACATACACGATGCCCGGCCGGATCCGCGCCAGTTCTTCGGGACCGAAGCCACGCGCCGCCAGCGCGCCGGGGCGATAGGCCTGCAAAAACACGTCGGCACCGCCGGCAAGGCCGCGCAAGGTTTCACGTCCGGCCGCCTCGCGCAGATCGACCAGCGCCGAGCGCTTGCCGCGTCCATTGTCGATCACCAGCGGCGCAATGTTCGGCAGATGCGGGCCGTTGATCATCAGCACGTCCGCGCCGTGTTGCGCAAGCGCGCGCCCCGCCACCGGCCCCGCGATGATGCGCGACAGATCCAGCACCCGCACCCCCGCTAATGCCCGATTCGCGTCGCCTATACGCGGCGGTTCGACCGGCGCGTCGCCAATGCGCTCGATCTCGAACAGCGGCAAACCCGCGATCGCCTGCGCCTGGTCGAGCGTGGCCCACTCCTCGGGCGTGCGAATCAGCGCCGCGCAGAGGCCCGCATCGGCGAGCGTCTGGTCGAGCGTTGCACCGTCCCACTCGCGAATCGCGGCAGCTACCGCGGCAGGGCTGTTCTCGCAGCCGAGCACGGTCAACACCCCTTGCAGGTGATGCGGGAAATTCGTGTGCAGTTGAATCCAGCGGCCGTCGCGCGTCTCGTAGAAACCCATTACCGGATCGCGCAGTGCGGGCGGCGGGCCATCGTCGATACGCAAATACCGTTCGCTGCGAAACGACGCGAGCGCACGCCGCATCTGCACCGCGACATGCTGCCGGTGACCCGTGCGCAAGCGGTGATATTCGGCTGCCGCGAGACCGGTCGCGGCGATGGTCGCCGACGCCAGGCTGCCGACCCGGAAGACCGACGGCAAGCCCGGATCGTCACCGCTCAGCGTGACGGCGTGCAGCGCTGTCGGGTCGCAGCCCGCGAGCGTCCAGATCTGTTTGAGAGCGAGTTCAGGCGTCATGGCGTTCGTACCGAAGCGAGGGAAAGTGAAACCGAGTCTAGAATCCCCACCCTTCTCAATCAACCTTGATTATGATAATCAATATATATTGATTTCTTCGGTTCTTATCGGTTTTCATGCCCGCTCCCATGCCCGCCTCGAATTTTCTGACCGCACCGGAAGCCGCCGCCGCGCTCGGTATCAGCCTGCCCACGCTGTACGCGTACGTGAGCCGCGGCATGCTTCAGTCGATGCCGGATGCGCAAAGCAAGCACCGCCTCTACGACGCTGCGGAAGTGCGGCGCCTCGCCAAGCGCAAGGAAGACGGCAAGCGCGCCGGCAAGGTCGCGCAGAAGGTGCTGGACTGGGGCGTGCCGGTGCTCGAATCGTCGATCACGCTGGTGGCCGACGGCCGTCTGCTGTATCGCGGGCGCGATGCGATGGAACTGGCGGGTAGCGCGTCGCTCGAGGACGTGGCCGCGTTGCTATGGGAATGTAGCGAGCGACGCATCGCTCAAGCGCCGGCGGTGCCGTTCGCCGCCGCGCAGTGGAGCGCATGGCTGAAGCTGTGGGGCGACAGCACGCCGCTCGACCGCGCGCTCGTGCTGCTGCCGGCCGCCGCGGCGCAGATGCCGCGCGTGTGGGCGCTCGGCCGCGATGCGCAACTCGATACGGCGTGCGCCGTGATGCGCTTGCTGGCCGCCGCGATGATCTCGGCGTCACCGTCGAACGAACCGCTGCACCGGCAACTCGCGACCGCGTGGCAGGTGCGCAACCGTCAGCAGGCCGGGTTGTTGAGGGCGGCTCTGGTGGCCTGCGCGGATCATGAGCTGAATGCGTCGACATTTACGGTGCGCTGTATCACGTCGACGGGAACGCATTTGTTCGGTGCGGTGGCGGGCGGACTCGCCGCGTTGTCCGGGCCGCGACATGGCGGCGAAACCGTGCGGATCGCCGCGTTGCTCGAAGAAGCGTCGCGCGCGCCCGATCTCGACCGTTATCTCGCGAACCGTTTCGCGCGCCTCGAACACGGCGCGCATGGGCCGACGCTGTCGGGCTTCGGGCATCCGCTGTATCCGGATGGCGATCCGCGCGCACGCGTCCTGCTGAGCATGCTCGCCGATTGCGCGCCGGCCCGCTCGCCGCTTGGCGACGTGCTCGCGCTGGCGCGCACGGTGCACGACACGACCGGCGCACAACCGAACGTGGACTATGCGCTGGTGGCGATCGAACGCGTGCTCGGCCTGCCGGCCGGTGCGGCGTTCACGTTATTTGCGGTGGGCCGGGTGATCGGCTGGATCGCGCACGCCATGGAACAGGCGCGCGACGGCCGCTTGATCCGGCCACGCGCGCGCTACGTTGGAGACTATTAGGCTGTATTGGGCTGGCTCAGGCTATCAAGCCGCACTCAACCAGCGCGGCAGCCAGGCGAACATCGACAAGCCCGGAATCAGCTTGGCCACCACCTGTTCCGAGCCGCTCGCCACCGCGAAACGTGCGCCGGCCTGACCGGCGCTGATCCACGCCACCGCATGCCGCGGCAACTCGACCGATTCGCCGGTGGCGAGCCAATGATCCATGGTTTCGCCTTCGACGGTCAGCCAGATCTCGCCCGAGATCACCTTGAAGATCGACGGCCGCGCGACACGCCAGGCCGCCACGGGTTCGCCCTGTTCCAATTCAAAAATCCGGACTTCACGCATCGCCGTTCTCCTTCAAAGAACTTTTCTGTTGTGCCGATTATTGACGTAGGATCATCGGATACCCATGCACAGTTCCGAACACTTTCATCGGAACTGTTCAGTCAAAAAACCGTACAGTTGTCAGGTCGAGGCGTCGAGGCATCGTCTCGGCCAACGGTGAAGGAGAGAACCGCATGAAACTCGACATTCAGCTCGATCGGGACAACGGCGTGCCGCTGACCGAGCAGATCGTCACCGGTGTTACCGGCTGGATCCGGGCGCGCACCGCGCATCCCGGTTCAAAGCTGCCGTCTATCCGCCAGTTTGCCGCCGACTACGGCGTGAGCCGCTTTCCCGTGATCGAGGCGTATGACCGGCTGGTGTCGCTCGGCTATGTCGACTCGCGCCACGGGTCGGGCTTCTATGTGGCCGACCGGCAACCGATGGGCACGACTTGCCAGGGCACCTCGGATCCGCGCCGCGCCGAAGAGGACACGGACCACCTGCTGCAGCAGTTCAACCACCCCGGCGAAACGCTCAAGCTCGGCAGCGGTTTCATTCCGGAAGCGTGGCGCGACACGGACAGCATCGCGCAGGCAATCCGCCACGTCTCGCGCACCGACCCCGCGAGCATGGTCGACTACGCCACCCCGTTCGGCAACATGGCCTTACGCGAGCATCTGCAGGCGCGCATCGGCCAGTTGGGGATTCAGGCGGACACCTCGCAGATCGTGATCACCAACGGCGCGAGCCAGGCGTTCGATCTGCTGATGCGCTACATGCTCAAGGCCGGCGACACGATCTTTGTCGAAGACCCCGGTTACTACAATCTGTACGGTCTGCTGAAGCTGCACGGCGTGAAACTGATCGGCATTCCGCGTACCCGCAACGGGCCCGACCTCGACGTCATGCAGGCGCAGTTGAAGTTGCACCGGCCCAAGCTGCTGTTCATCAACACCGTGTTCCACAACCCGACCGGCACCACGGTCGCGCCGCCGGTCGCCTTCCGGCTGCTGCAACTGGCGCGCGAACACGGCTTCTCGATTATCGAAGACGATATCTACGCCGATCTGCAGACCGATATCACCGACCGTCTCGCCACGCTCGATCAACTCGAACATGTGATCTACGTGGGCGGTTTGTCGAAGACGCTGTCGTCGTCGTTACGGATCGGCTGCGTGGTGGCGAGCCCGGCGATCATCAAGGATCTGGTCGACATCAAGATGCTGACGAGCATCGGCGGCTCGCGCTTTGCCGAAGCGGTCGCGGCCACGCTGCTGGAGCGCGGCGCGTACCGCAAGTACCTGGAGCGGCTGCGCCGCCGCATGCGCGAGGCGCTCGGCTCGACTATCCAGACGCTCGAAAGCGCCGGCTGGGAGCTGTTCGATAAGCCCGTGGGCGGCAAGTTCGTCTGGGCTCGCGTGCCGCATGTCGGCAATGCGCAGCGGCTGGTGGAGTGCGGCGCGACGATGGGCGTGACGGTTGCGCCGGGCCACTATTTCCGGCCAGGTATGGAAGTGAGTCCGTGGACGCGGATCCATATCGCGTTCGGCAACGACCCGTTGGCGCAAGCGTTTTTTCGCGCGGCGGCGGCGTTGCCGGCGTCGGAGTGAGGTCGTGTGCGGCGGTGTGCGGCATGCCCGCTGCGTCGCCCCGCGCTTTTCCCTAGAATAGCGAGTCCCTGCCCGTTCCGGGTCTCCGCGTTCCCAGCCGCTCTCCATGACCACGCCGCCGACCCTGCCCGCCACCCCCTCCGACGCTGCACCGTCGTCGCCTTCGCCTTCGCCCTCGCCCCGCTCGCTGACCGTGATGCTGTGGCTGGTCGCCACCGGCTTCTTCATGCAGACGCTGGACTCGACCATCGTCAACACCGCGCTGCCCGCCATGGCGACGAGCCTCGGCGAATTGCCGCTGCGCATGCAGTCGGTCGTAATCGCCTATTCGCTGACGATGGCGGTCATGATCCCGGTCTCAGGCTGGCTCGCGGATAAGCTCGGCACGCGGCGCGTGTTCTTCAGCGCGATCCTGGTGTTCGCGATCGGCTCGCTGCTGTGCGCAAACGCGCATACGCTCAACCAGCTCGTGATCTTCCGTATCGTGCAAGGCGTGGGCGGCGCGATGCTGCTGCCGGTCGGACGGCTCGCGGTGCTGCGCACCTTTCCGGCGGAACGGTACCTGGCGGCGTTGTCGTTCGTGGCGATTCCCGGTTTGATCGGACCGCTGATCGGCCCGACGCTCGGCGGCTGGCTCGTGAAGATCGCCTCGTGGCACTGGATCTTTCTGATCAACGTGCCGGTGGGGATTGTCGGTTGCATCACCACGTTTATCTTCATGCCGGACAGCCGCAACGAACACGTCGGCAAATTCGACATGAAAGGCTACCTGCTGCTGGTGGTGGGCATGGTCGCCATCTCGTTCGCGCTCGACGGCCGCACCGAGTTCGGCATTCAGCACGCTACGGTGCTGGTGCTGCTGATCCTGAGCCTCGCCGCGTTCGTTGCGTACGGCCTGCATGCCGTGCGCGAACCAGCGCCGATTTTCTCGCTCGACCTCTTCAAGATTCACACGTTCAGCGTCGGCCTGCTCGGCAATCTGTTCGCGCGGATCGGCAGCGGCGCGATGCCTTATCTGATTCCGCTGCTGCTGCAGGTGAGTCTCGGCTATAGCGCATTCGAAGCCGGCATGATGATGCTACCGGTCGCGGCGGCGGGCATGGCGTCCAAACGGCTCGTGACAAAGCTGATCGTGAAATACAGCTATCGCAGCGTACTGATCGTCAACACGGTGCTGGTCGGCCTGACCATGGCGAGCTTTGCGCTCACCAGCGCGAATCAGCCGCTATGGCTGCGGCTCGTGCAACTGGCGTTCTTCGGCGGCGTCAACTCGATGCAGTTCACCGCGATGAACACGTTGACGCTCAAAGACCTGGGCACCGGCGGCGCGAGCAGCGGCAACAGTTTGTTTTCGCTGGTCCAGATGCTGTCGATGAGCCTCGGCGTGACGATTGCCGGCGCCCTGCTCGCGACCTTCACCGGCTTGTTGCCGCGCGTGACGGCGGCCAATTCGCTGCCCGCGTTTCACGCGACCTTCCTGTGCGTGGGGATCATCACGGCGGGCTCGTCGTGGATCTTCGCGCAACTGGCGCCGGACATTCGCACGCCGGCGAAAAAGACGGATCCTTCGGAGCGGACCTGAGGGAGTGGCCCGCCGACCCGCAACAGGGCGCGGGCCGCACCAGCGAAGTGCGAATCGTGGCCTTCGCGCCCGCGCTGGCGCACAATCGCCGCTGGAGACCGTGGTCAGCGAGCACGCGTAGTGTGTTTCCGCGCGCGCATAGTTCTTGCTCGCCTATCCTGTAAACTCCCATTTAGCGCGTGCGGACTCGTGTTGAGCATGCAGGCGCACCGCCACCTCCACACGACTGACAAGATGAGCATGATCGAACTCGATCCTCCCGGCTTCCAGCCCCCTCGCCCGATGGCCGGCGACGAAGGCTCCCGGCGCACCGTTCTGTACGGCGGCTACACCGTCTTCAGCGTGTTTCAGCCCGTTTTCTCGGTGTCGCACCGGCGCGCTATCGGCTACCACGCTTCGCTGCGCGCGCACGACGAGCACGCGAAGCAAGTGCCCTCGCACGAAGTCTTTACGCAGGCCGCGCGACGCGGCGACCTGCTGGAACTCGGGCGGCTCGCCGAATCGCTGCATCTGGGCAACTTCAACGCGTTCGACAGTCACGACGAATGGCTCTTTCTGAGCCTGCACCCGGCTGCGCTGATGGACACCAGTTACGGCGACGCACTGCTCGCCGGCCTCAAGGCGCTCGGGTTGCCGCCGCAGCGCGTCGTACTGGAAGTCTCGGAGCAGGCGGGCGGCGAAACCACGCGCTTTGCCGAAATCATCGACTCGCTGCGCAAATCCGGCTTCCTGATCGCGCTCGACGGCTTCGGCGCCAAGCACTCGAACATTGACCGCGTGTGGAACCTGCGGCCGGACATCGTCACGCTCGACCGCTGCATTCTCGCGCAAGCCAGCGAACACTCGCACATCGAGCGGGTGTTGCCGGGCCTCGTCTCGCTGCTGCATGAATCCGGGCAACTGGTGCTGATGGGCGGACTCAGCACCGAGCGCGACGCGCTGATCGCGCTCGAATGCAACGTGGACTTCGTGCAGGGCGCGTTCTTCGCGGGCGCGAGCGTCGAACCGGTCAAGCCGCAGGCCGCGGCCGGCCTGATGGACTCGCTTTCCGCCGCGCTGCGCGAACGCGTCGCCGCACGCGAACGCGCCCAGTCGGCCCGCCTCGCCCCTTATGTCACGGCGCTGGAAACCGCCGCCGCGCAACTGGTTGCCGGCGAGTCGGTTGCGCAAGCCACCGCGCCGCTGCTCACGCTCGGCGAGACGGCACGCTGCTTCGTGCTGGACGGCTCAGGCCGGCAGATCGGCGACAACGTGCTGCCGCCGGGTCGCGCCTCGCAACGCGCGAAGCGATTCCGGCCGCTGCTGCATTCGGAAGGCGCAAGCTGGGAACGCCGGCCTTACTTCATCCAGGCAATGCGCGCGCCTGGCCGCGTGCATCTGACGCCGCCTTACCTGTCGATCAACGAAGCCCACCTCTGCGTGACCGCCTCGATCGCCGCGCATACACCGAACGGCACGCAGGTGCTATGCGTAGACATCAACTGGGAAGTCGCGGCGCACCGCAACTGACACCACCGCCTCCCGCTGGATTCGCGCGAGCAGCTGGATGATCGCCGCGCGTCCCAGCGCACGGTTGGCCGATTGCAAACGCGCGGCGCTGGTCACCGCGCGCAATGCGACGATCTTCGGCGAATCGCTCGGCAGACCGCCCGTGGATACGTCGATCACGCCGACGACCTCGCCCTCGCAGATCAGCGCAACGCAGGTGGCACCGCCCACCGACACGATCTCCGCATGGCGTGCTTGCCGCGCCAGCGACGTGACTTTCTCGATCCAACCCGCCACCGCCGGTTCGTGTGTTGCGAACACGGGGGTTGAGGTGGGTGTGGGCAGGGGTCGGGGTGCGGAGGCGAACGCGGATGCCTGTGCTTGCGCCTGCCCCTGCGCTGATTCCAACGCCGAGGTCTGTGCCGACGCTGATACCAATACCTGTGCCTTTGCCAATGCGGACACTTGGGCCGGTTCAAATGCACTCGGTGCCACGTCGCTGACCACTTCCGGCGCTTCACTGAAGAGCCGCAGCAGGCCGGCGCGATCTTGCGCCTCCAGCGCGCAACGCAGCCGCTCGACGATCCGTGCGTGTGCGGCCGGGTCGGGTCGCTCCAACGGCGCGCCGGCACGCCGCAGACGCTCCTTCGCCCGATGGACGATCTGCCGGCAGGCGCCCGGCGTGCGCTCAAGAATCTTCGCGATCTCCGCGTAATCGCAGTCGAAAGCCTCGTGCAGCACGAAGGCCGCGCGTTCGTCGGGTTTCAGCCGTTCGAGCAGCAGCATCACGCCATACGACATCTCCGCGGCGCGCAAGGCCAGTTCCTCCGCCGACGGCGCCACGTCATCGAGCCAGGGCTCCGGCAACCAGCCGGCAGCTTGCGACGCCCGCTCGCGCTGCACGTGCCGCAGCCGATCGATCGCCGTGCGTGTGGTGAGCGTGGTGAGCCAGGCCGCCGGCGTCTGCACCTCTTGCGTGGCGGCGAGATGCCATTTGAGCCAGACGTCCTGGACCACGTCTTCCGCTTCCGCACGGCTGCCGAGCATTCGGTACGCCAGCGCGAACAGGCGGGCGCGGGCGGCCTGGAAGCTGGATGCCTTGTCGATTACTTGTTCCGTCATGCGTGGACCTCCGGATCGTGCTTAGTAGTGAGCGCGCGGCGCCTGCCTGGCTGCCTGCGGGATTTCAGACGCGCGCTGCAAATCGGCATCCTTTTCAGCTTGACGTGCCAGCGATCCCCGATGTGACAGCGGCACGCAAAAATATTCCTGTCACGCTGCCGGCCGCGCCGTCGTCATATGAGCAGAAACCGGCGCATCGGGCGCGCGGTTCGACGAATCAGCCGCCGCGCTACCGGGTCACGGTGCCGCGCCGCCTGTCACGAGGCACTTATGCAATCCAGCTACCCTTCCATCACCGGTCTCGGCCTCGTGCCGACCGTCATCGAACAGTCCGGTCGCGGCGAGCGCGCTTACGACATCTATTCCCGTCTACTGCGCGAGCGGATCGTGTTTCTGGTCGGGCCGGTGAACGAACAATCGGCCAGCCTGATCGTCGCGCAGTTGCTGTTTCTGGAATCCGAGAATCCCGACAAGGATATTTCTTTTTACATCAATTCGCCGGGCGGATCGGTGTACGACGGCATGGCGATTTACGACACCATGCAATTCATCAAGCCGGAGGTCTCCACGTTGTGCACGGGCTTTGCCGCGAGCATGGGCACCTTTCTGCTGACCGCGGGGCAGCGTGGCAAGCGCTATGCGTTGCCGAACGCGCGCATCATGATTCACCAGCCCTCCGGCGGCAGCCAGGGCACAGCGGCGGATGTCGAGATTCAGGCCAGAGAGGTGCTCTATCAGCGCGGTCGGCTGAATGCCATGATGGCCGGATGCACCGGGCGCAGCGTGGAGGAAATCGAGCGCGACACCGACCGTGATAACTTCATGTCGGCGCATGACGCAAAGGCATATGGGCTCGTCGATGAAGTGCTGGAAACGCGTGCGGCGCTCGGTAGTCCGACCCGCCATCAGGAGAGGTAGCCCGGCGCTTGGTACGGCTTGCACGGTCGGCACACGCAGCGTGGCGCCCGGCATGTCGCTGTAGCCCGGCACGCCGCCGCGCCACCGAGCAGCGCGAAGCGGCGCTGGGCACGTCGCCGAAAACCCGATTCACCCGCGCATTTTCCCGTCCCGCATCGGTGCGCCATGAACACAAAAGCTGATCACCTCCGCTGGAATCGCTATCATGGTCGCGATTCGTCGAATTCGGCGAATCGCTTCAATGGAGATATACATGGCGTCATCCAACGAAACCGTCAGCATGGCGCTATTCTGCGACTTCGAAAATGTCGCGCTCGGCGTGCGCGACGCGAAGTACGACAAGTTCGATATCAAGCTGGTGCTCGAACGTCTGTTGCTCAAGGGCAGCATTGTCGTGAAGAAAGCCTATTGCGACTGGGATCGCTACAAGAGTTTCAAAGGCGCAATGCACGAGGCCAATTTCGAATTGATCGAGATTCCGCACGTGCGCCAGTCGGGCAAGAATTCCGCCGACATCCGGCTCGTGGTCGACGCGCTCGACCTGTGCTACACCAAATCGCACGTCAATACGTTCGTGATCATCAGCGGCGACTCGGATTTCTCGCCGCTGGTGTCGAAGCTGCGTGAGAACGCCAAGCAGGTGATCGGCGTTGGCGTGCAGCAATCCACGTCCGATCTGCTGATCGCGAACTGTGACGAGTTTTTCTTTTACGACGACCTCGTGCGCGAGAGTCAGCGCGCGGTCGCCAAACGCGAATCGTCGCGCCCGCAACAGGCCGCCCAGCCGGCAGCCAAACGCGCACCCGACGAAGAGAAAAACCGCAACAAGGACGACCTCGAAAAACGTCGCACGAAAGCGGTCGAGATCGCGGTGCAAACGTTCGACGCGCTCGCTTCCGAACGCGGCGACAGCGGCAAGATATGGGCGTCCGTGCTGAAGAATGCGATCAAGCGTCGCAAGCCGGATTTCAACGAGACGTACTACGGTTTCCGCGCCTTCGGCAATCTGCTGGAAGAAGCGCATGCGCGTGGTCTGCTCGAATTCGGTCGCGACGAGAAGTCCGGCGCGTATGTGTATCGGAGCACAGCCGCGAACGCGGCGAGCGAAAATGCGCAGGAACTGGCTGAAACCGTCGAATCCGCCGAGCAGTTGGATGAAACGCAGGTCGCCGAAACGGCGCCGGCCGAGTCGGGTGGAAAACACGAGTCGCGTCGTCGAAGCCGCGGCAATCGCAAGGCAGGCCGTGGTCAACAGGAAAGTGTCCAGGAAGAGCGCGCTAGCGTCGAACGTACCGTCGGCGTGCAAGCTGAACCGGACAACGCTGAACATGCGGACCATGCGGACAGTACAGACGACTACGCTCTGTCCACAGGCGAGCCGGCCTTCTTCGAGCAGCCGGTATTCCCGTGGCCCGGTCCGCAGAATTTTGAGCCTGCCCCGATCGCCATAGACGACGAAGAGGAAGCAGAGGAAAAAGACAAGGAACCGACCGGCAAGCCGACCGAGCGTCGCAACGCTCGCGCGCCGCGCAAGACTGCCGCGAAGAAAGCGAAGAAGAGCACGCCGCGAACGATCGACGACGTACCGGCGATCGCCGCGCCTGCTGAAGCATCGGCGGCGCCCGTTGAACGCGTCGAGCGCGTTGATCGCGCTGAAGCGGAAGAAGCGCCAGTAGCCACGAATCAGGCAGCCAAACCGGCCGCGAAAAAAGCCGCGCGCAAAGCAGCACCGCGCAGTCGTCGTCCTCGTAAAGCTGCCGCGAGCGACGCCGAATAAGCGCGCGGCGTTGGGCGCTACGCATGAAAATCAGATGCGTTACCCACCGTAATAAGAGCGCCCAATAGGAGCGCCGCAGCAACAGCGGCAACAAAGGCAACAGCGAAAAAAAGCCCCTGCTCATGCAATGCGAGCAGGGGCTTTTCTATTCCGAGTCAGCCCACAAAGCAAACCGCCATCAGTCAGTCCCGCCCAAACCACCACCCTAAACCTACACTCTCACAACAACCCAAACACCGCCACTCCATTCGTCGCCCCAACATAAACCTTCCCTCGCGCGATCATCGGCGTGATGAACTTGTTGCCCGCGCCCCATTGATCGCGCGTTCCTGCCTGATTGCTGTTGTACAACTCGCTCGCGAGATTACTGGCGTTGTACGCATGCAAAGCGCCAACCGTGCCGTTTTCCGCCGCCCACACGATCGCATTGCTCGACCCGTTGGCCGACACAGCCGGCGTCGCCCCAGGATAAGCAAACGTAGTCGCACTCTTTGACGCCGCCGTCGTCGCGAGATACGCACCCGTGATCGGCAATGCCTTCAGGCTATCGTTCCATCCGCCGTAGTACACCACGCCGCCGTAATAAGCCGGCGATCCCCAGATCCCGCCCGCCAACGTCCCAACCAGTTCCTGCCAGATATTGTTCGCGGTCGGACTGAATTTGCCCATCGAATCGCGATCGAGAATATAGATGTTGTTATCCTTGCCCGCCGTCACCGCAAGGTGTTTGACGACACCCGCTGCCGTGTTCTGATCCGGCAACAGCATCACGCCGCCCGAGCCGTAATCGTTGTCCGCGCTTGCCTCGGCTACAACGTTGTCCATCGCGAAGTAATCGGTGATCTGCAGCGTGCCCAAGGTCATCTTGATCGCCGAGTCGCCATAATCGCCATCCACGGGAAAGCCCTGCGCATTCAGCGTGGTGCCGAACGTCCCATTGGCGCCCACGGCGTACAGCGACGTGCCGTCCGACGACATCCCCGAGCCCGCCATCCAGAACGAGCCCTGACTGCCGTTCGGTGTCACGTCGAGCGAGCTGGTCTGCTTCAGCGTGTCGGCGTTATACGCCATGATCCAGCCGGTGTAAGCGCCCGACATGCAGTGCGAAGTCCAGCCCATATAGATGTTGCCGCCCACCAGCGTCAGCGCGGCGCGCTCCGTATACATCGACGCGCTAAAAGTGATGACGCCGTTGACACTGCCCGCGCCGTTGCCCGGAAAGCTCGCCGCGATCTCCGTCGGACCACCGAACAACTCCGCGCCGGTCGCCAGATCGAGCGCATGCAAACGATGGTGATAGTTGCCGCCGCCGTCTTTCGTCATCGCCACCGCGTACAGCACACCGTTCGGTCCACGGTTGCGGTCGATCACCGGCGTCGACGTGATGCCGATTTCAGGCGTGAAGTCCTGGCAACTGAAATTGTCGCTGGCGGTTTCGCCGCTGCCGGTCAGCGAGACCTGCCACAGCAGCGCGAAGGTGTTGGCGTCGTACGCATAGAGGCTGTCGTGCTCGGACGCGACGTAAACCACGTCGTGCGACGTGCCGCCAATCGAAAGGCTGGTGACGAATAGCGGTTGCGCGTCGACTTTGCCGTCGGCGGCGAGAAACGCGACTTTGCCGAAACTCGTGGAATTGACGTTGGCAGGCGTGAGCGTGGTTTCGGCGAGCATCTGGCCGGTGCGGCCAAGGTCGTTGTGATGCATCAGCACGTCGGTCGCGAAGGCAATCGTCGTGGTCGTCGAGGGTGTGGGCGTGGTGCCGGGCGAGCCGCTTCCGGTGCCGGTGCTGCCCGATCCCGAACCGGTCCCGCCCGTCGTGCCGCTACCGCTACCGCTCGCCGAGCCCGACGCCACCGTCGACGAGCCGCCCGAACCGCCGCCGCACGACACGAAGCAGGCCGTAACAAACGCCATCGCCAGCCACGCGCGCACGCGCGACCCCACGCTCGGATTGACCAGGCCGGTTTGCAGTCGCCGCATGTTCGCCTCGTTCGCGCGAAATCCGGCTCGCTCCGCACCCAGGGTAACGAAGTCAACAAGCAGATGTACCGGCCGGAAAGGACTGATGGTGCTGACTGATGGTACTGACTAAGGCTGCTCACCAAGCAGGACCGTCAGACAACCGGCGGCCGCAAAACCTCCTTTCAAACCTAGGCGTTTTGCCGGCGGCTTTGCCGCCATCCCTTCGCGTCTTTCCGCCAGATATGACAAATGTTTGGCAGCAATAAACCGGCCCGCTCCACCGGCCGGACCCCGCCAATCGACAGGGCCGGCATACCGATCCGATCGAGGTGGTCGGCCGGTCAGTAATACGGATAAGGCGAGTACATCACCGGCGGAGGAGCGTAGTAGCGCGGCGGCGGCGCGTAATAGTACGGCTGCGGCTGCACGTACACGGGCTGATAAGCGGGCTGCGGCTGCGAAATCGTATTGCCCTTCGACGTCATGCACTGGGCGTAGGAAGCGTCGTAGCGTGCTTGCAAACCCGCTGCGGAATACTGCGCGCCGTTCGCGCCATTCGCGCCGCCGAGCAGCAAGCCGCTGCCCGCGCCGATCGCCGCACCTGCGCCCGCATTGCCGGCAGCCGCACCGATCAGCGCGCCGACCGCGGCGCCGCCGAGCGTGCCGAGCGCCGCACTGTTCACGCTATTCGTCGTGGCGGCCTGGGAGGCCGTGCCATTGGGATCGGTGGACCGGTTCGCATAGTCGCGGCAGGCGTAGTCGTCCTGCTGGAACTGGCCGAGCGGCTCACCGCTGCGCGGCATCGCGACCACGCTCGGGCCGCTCGGCGGCATCACCGCGCATCCGCCGAGCGCAAGCGCCATGACGGCGACCGGTATCGCGATGCCAATCGATTTAGTGCTGGAGATCATCTTGGAGCGCTTCAGAAGCTATGGGAATTTAAACGTTAGGCCAATAGCGGCAACGCTTGGTTACGGGATCGTTACAGATCGTTTTTTTGCTTACAACCTGGCGTCGCCTCGCGCCGGCCGGGCGTGGCACAGCGAGGTGGTTCATTACACGCTTGCTGCGCCGACATATCGGGTAACGCTTGTAAGCGCATCCGCAACCTGTTTGCGACTTGAGCCGCCTAGACTGGCCTCCGCCCTGCCGCGCAATGGCGTCACTAAGGCGTGACCAGGGCGGCCGGCGTGACACGTTCAGAAGTGCATCCGAACGACGTCGTGCGGATTGCGGACGCGTCGCGCGCAGCGGCGTGCACACGACTCGGGCTCGACGGAAACCCGTCAACGACACATCAGGAACGACACGATGAAACGGCTTGTTTTCGTAGTGGGCACGGCTTGCGCGGCCTGTATTCCGGCCGCCTTCGCGCAGTCGAATCCGGCTTTGCAGAACTCGGTGTTCGCGCAACCGGCAACGACCACGACGTTCTCCAGCGCCTCCGTCGCGCAGAACTTCCAGTACATCAATCATCCGCCGCCGCCCGCACCGGCTAGTGCGGTCGCACCGAGCGGCGGGGGCCGTGGCGGCCATCGGCGCCGGCAGACGTCGACGGATGCCAGCACGGACAGCAGCGGATCAACGCAACCGTAATCCGTGGCGCTCGTCCGTACCCGTCGACGAATCAGGCGCTCTCACACAGCCGTCCGACCGTCGCGCCGCAGTTACCAACTGTGACAAAGCTTGCACCGCAAAGTGGCCCGGTGGGCACGAACCACGAGATTTCGCGAGCGAGGGAGGGAGCAAGTGGGTGAGCTCAGTGATGACACGCCGCAAGCGCTCCGAACGACGCCACCACCGCCCGCTTCCCCCCATGCAGCGGCTAGCATCGCTCGCAACCCAAACCCAACGCGAAAAACAAACGCCGCCCCTCAAAACGGGCGATTAATCCCGACACCCGGCAGCGACCGCGCCTCACCACCCGCTTCAACGCCTCCCGCCCGCTCACGCCTGCTTCGCGCGAGACGGCGCGACTGATCGCACCACTCCCGCCAGACCTTGAGGTACACCGCTTCGACATGCACCGCGAAGCGCGCGCCGTCCATCAACGGCGACGCCGCGAGACGCGCCCGCAAACCTGCGCGGATATCGCCCAAACGCGGCAGATCGCGAGCCAGCCGAACGGCAATGTCGACGAACTGCGCGTCGGTATCCGCAACCAGTTCGCGCAGTCCGAGGTTGGCCGACTGGCTCAAGCCCGCGCGCCCCACGGCCGTCTCGCCGACCCGCGTGACGACCGGCACGCCCATCCAGTACGAATCGAGACTCGTCGTGTGGCCGTTATACGGAAACGTGTCGAGGCCCACGTCGATCCGGTGATACGTGCGCAGGTAGTCCGCACGCGGCCGGAACGGCGTGAAAGCGATCCGTTCCGCTGCGATGTCCTGCTGGCCGAGCCGCTCGACCAGACTCGCGCGCGCCGCACCCGCTGGCGCCATCAGCAGCAGACGGGCATCGGCCACTTCGCGCATCACGCTGCCCCACATCGCGAAAGTCGCGTCGCTCAGCTTGCACGGATTGTTCAGGCAGCCGAACGTCGGATAACCGTTCGATAGCGCGGGCAGCGCGTTGACCTCCGGCGTCTCCGTCAACGGGTCGTAGCACCAGAACGAATCCGGTAGGCGGATCGAACGCTCGCTATACATCGTGTCGGCGCCAGCCGGATCGAGCCACGGATCGGTCAGGCGATAGTCGATCGCGCCGATGCCGGTCGTCCCCGGATACGCGAGCCACGCAATCTGCACCGGCGCGGGTTTGCGCGCGAACAGCAGCGGACGGCCATCCGCCATATGCATGGTCAGGTCGATCAGAATGTCGATGCGGTCGTCGCGGATCGTCTGCGCGAGCTGTTCGTCGTCGAGGTTGCGCACGTCGCGCCAGACGTCGGCGTGAGTAGCCACGCGTTGCGTCAGATCGTCAGGCCGCGCGACGCTCGCGTAACAGAAAATCTCGAAGCGTTCGTGATCGTGATGCGACAGCAGCGGCAGCGTGAACAGCGTCTGGCAATGATCGCGAAAATCCGGCGACACGTAGCCGATACGCAGGCGGCGCGACGGCGTCGGGTCGTTCGAATGCGGCTGATGCGCGCCGCGAAACGGTGCTTCATGACGCGCCGACCAGCGGCGGCATTCGTGCAGCAGCGGTTGTGAGTGTTCCGCCTGAAACGTCAGCGCGTAGGCCAGATTGCTGTGCGCGACGACGTTGCACGGATCGCACGTCAACGCGCGACGATAGCTGTCGATGCCATCCGCGAGACGCCCCTGGTCTTTCAGCACATTGCCGAGATTGTTATGCGTGACGGAATGATGCGGCTCGACGGCCAATGCGTCGCGCAGATGCGCTTCGGCATCGGCGAAACGGCCGAGCGTGCGCATCAGCGTCGCGGCATTGTTGAGCGCGGCGACGAAACCTGGCCGCAGTTGAATCGCCGTGACGAACGCGTTGGCGGCTTCGACACGCGAACCGGCTTCCTGATAGACGATGCCCAGGTTGTTGTACGCGTCCGCATGGGCGGGCGCCTGCGCGATGGCGCGTTGATAGTGGATCACTGCTTCGCGCTTTTTGCCGAGCGCGTGCAATGCATTGGCGAGGTTATACGACGCCTCCGGGAACACCGGATCGATCTCGATCGCGCTCGTCAGCAAGTCCACCGCGCGCGCGAAATCGCCACGTCGATGCAGCGCGACACCGAGATTCACAAGTCCGCACGGCGACGCCGGCGCGGCCCGCACCGCCGCTTCGAGCAGCACGAGCGCTTCGTCGAGACGGCCGAGCGCTTCGAGCAGCGTGCCGAGATTGGTGAGCGCGTTGGCGTCGCCGGGCTGCGCGTCGAGCGCGCGCCGGTATACGGCTTCCGCGTGCTCCGCGTCGCCTTGTTGACGATGACAGTTGCCGAGGTTGTTGAGCGCGTCGGCGTGCGTGGCGTCGAGCGCGAGGACTGAGGTGTACGTGTCGATCGCGGCGGGGTAATCGGCGGCGGATTGCTGCGCGGCCGCCAGCGAGAACAGCACGTCGACCGATACCTCCGGTTCGAGCGCCAGCGCTTGCCGGTAAGCGGCAATCGCGGCCGTGAACTCTTGTGCGCCGGCAAGCACCTGGCCGCGCACGAAGTGATAACGCGCGTTATCGGGAACCAGGCTCAACGCGCTGTCGAGCCAGCCGAGCGCGGCATCATACGCACCGCATTGCATGTCGAGCACGCCGAGGCGGTACGTCCAGTTCGCGTTGCCGGGCTCGATGGCGAGCCCGCTTTCGTACAACTTGCGCGCGGGACCGAACTCGCCCGCGACGTGGTGTGCTGTTGCGAGTTCCAGAATCTGCTTGCTGTCCATCGTGCCCCCGGGCGTAACGCTTTTTCATCGATTGCGCGTCGACCCGGACGGTTGTCCGGATGGCGTCCCCGTCATGCCGTCAGCGAGACGAATCGTCGGCTGCGCGACGGGGGACGAACGCTCGGGAACGATAGCGAGCCGGCTCTTACCGATGTTTACCGGTTCGCACCGGCGGCAACATGGTGAAACAGGTTGGCGATACGGCGGAATGGACGGGACAGGAGCGCGGCAATCATGCGGCGCGGTAGGCCGTGGGCAATCGCAAGCAAGCCGCACCAGACGCTGCGGATATAGCCAGCACGGCGCTAGCCTTGCTCAACCGATGGGGCCGGAAGAAAAAAATCTTTCGATGCTGAAACGCGGGGCTTTCGGCAAGAGACGCGCCATGATGCGATCGCCTGACGATGCTTGCCCTTTGGAAGAAATATCCGGTAAACCGTAAGTAATAGTGCGTGCGGATAGCGCGTGGGAAGCGGGTCGAACTGCGGCGGGAATACGACGAAATGGCCAACTGTCACGTTTCTATCGGCTTGCGTTCAGCGAAACGAAACGAGACGCGGCGAAAACAAAAAAGCCCTCACAGTGGAGGGCTTTCCTTGATACCAGCGTGACCAACTAGTCGCTCACGCTACAACCGGCAATCTCACGCGAAGTTCTTCGACGCGAATTCCCAGTTGGCGATGTTCCAGAATGCTTCGACGAACTTCGGACGCGCATTGCGGTAGTCGATGTAATACGCGTGTTCCCACACGTCGATCGTCAGCAGTGCCTTCGCGTCGGTGGTCAGCGGCGTAGCGGCGTTGCTGGTCGACACGAGGTCGAGCGAACCGTCAGCCTTCTTCACCAGCCATGCCCAACCCGAGCCGAACGTGCCGACTGCGGTTTTAGCGAACTCTTCCTTGAACTTGTCGAACGAACCCCACTTGGCGTTGATCGCGTCGGCCAGTGCGCCGGTCGGAGCACCACCACCTTGCGGCGACAGGCTGTTCCAGAAGAACGTGTGGTTCCACACTTGGGCGGCGTTGTTGAACAGGCCACCCGTTGCCTTCTTGACGATCTCTTCGAGCGACAGGTTCTCGAACTCCGTGCCCTTGATCAGATTGTTCAGGTTGGTCACATAGGTCTGGTGATGCTTGCCGTAGTGGAACTCGAGCGTCTCTTCCGACATATGCGGGACGAGTGCGTTTTTCGCGAACGGCAGCGGCGGGAGCGTATGTTCCATGGTGCTTTCCTTTGTCTGTATCTGTTGTGGGGGAGTCTGCGGACTACACTTTTGAGCACTCGATTGTAGGCGAGTTGGAATAACCCCGCAAACCAACGGACTTTATGCCCGGCATCGGCGAACATGCCGCACATTGGGCGTAATTAGTGCTGTCGCATGCGTTGTGCCCGCCCTTCGCGACAGTCGAAATTGCAGCGTTCGGGGACCTTTGGCAGTCGCTCAGAAATCGTCGGAGAGACGGGCTTGCACGTCGGCGATTGCGATATCCGCGGACCCTTCCGCGAGATGCACGGTGAGACGCCGCCCCGGCTTCAACGACGACGGTGCGCGCACCGCGCGACCGTTCTGCGCGTCGAGCACCGCCGCATAGCCGCGCTCCAGCGTGCGCTGCGGGCTCAGCACTTCGAGCCGTGCGGCCAGCGTTCCGATCTTCGCGCTCTGACGTTCATGCTGGCGTAACAATGCCGCGTCCAGACGTTGCGTGAGATTGCCCAGCTTCGCCTGATGCGCGGCGAGATCGGGACGCCAGCGCTGCCAGCGCATCTGCGACAGCGAAAACCGCGCTCGCGCATCGCGCACCGGACGCGCGCCCGCCGACGCGAGCCGCACGCTCAACTGCTGCAAATGCGTGCGTTGCCGCGCCAGACGTTCGGCCGGCGACACCAGCCGGCGCGCCAGCCAGTCGAGTTGCTGGGCGCGCCGCTCCATCATGCGGCCGAAGCCGCGCGCGAGCGTAGCGTGCCGCTGATCGAGGTCGCGCAGCAACAGCACACGTTGCGGGCTGACGAGTTCGGCGGCGCCAGTTGGGGTCGGCGCGCGCACGTCGGCGGCGAAATCGGCGATCGTGAAATCGGTTTCGTGACCGACGCCGCTCACCACCGGGATCGCGCTTTCGGCGATCGCGCGGGCCAGCACTTCTTCGTTGAAGGCCCACAGGTCTTCGATCGAGCCGCCGCCGCGGCACACGATCAGCACGTCGACTTCGCGGCGCGCATTGGCGGCGTCGACCATCGCCGCGAGTTTGGCGCTGACGCCCACGCCCTGCACCGGCGCCGGATAGACGATCACCGGAATATGCGGCGCGCGGCGCGACAGCGTGGTCAGCACGTCGCGCAACGCAGCGGCCTGTAGCGACGTGACAATGCCAATCGCGCGCGGATGCGACGGCAGCGCGCGTTTGCGTTCAGCGGCAAAGAGCCCTTCCGCTTCGAGCTGCGCTTTCAAACGCAAGAACGCTTCATAAAGCCGCCCTTGTCCGGTACGCCGCACCGCTTCCACATTCAGTTGCAACTCGCCGCGCGGCTCGTACATCGTCACAAGGGCGCGCACTTCGATACGGTCGCCTTCACGCGGCGTGAACTCGGCGTATTGCGCGCGGCCGCGGAACATCACGCAACGCATCTGCGCTTGCGCGTCCTTGATCGAGAAGTACCAGTGACCGCTCGCGGCACGCGTGAAGTTCGACACTTCGCCCGCCACCCAGACGAGCGGAAACGAGCGTTCGAGCATCGTGCCGATCGCGCGATTGAGCGCGGAAACGGGAACGACGACCTCACCGCCGGGCGCAGCGGACGAAGAAAAAGGGCTTTCGGGATTCATGCGAGGAATGTCTGTGACTGGCCGGACAGACGATAGACCGAGCGGCCATCCACGTCCAGCGCGGCGGGTGAATTGTTAAAAGTGTCCACATGGCGGGAAACGCCTGACGAATCCCGCCAGAGCTGCCGCCAGAGCGCGGAAAGTCGAAGCATCCCGTTGATTTATATGGCATTTATATCTCGCTAAAGAGAATCATTGCCGATGCGGAGGGCTCGGAACGGCCTTCTCCGCCGGTTGGGCGGCAGGTTCTCCACAAAGTTATCCACAGGTTGCGGAGCGCGTGCGAAGGGCCGAATTCGCGTCTTTGTCAAGTCGGGCGACTTGCCGGGCTGGACGCTCGCGCGCTAGAGTGGCGGGTTCTGACGGCAAACCGTAAGCCCAGCGAAGCGTGATGCGCTGCGTGGATAAGCCAGGCTCTGCCGCTGGTTGTCACCTGTTGTCACCCGCTGCTGCTGGATCGTTTCCGCCTCACTTTTTGATCGTCCGGAGAACCGCGTTGATGCTGACCCCGCGTAGTATGTCCGGCCTGACGTCCCGTCTTGCGGCCCACGCCTTCATGCCGCCGCGCCGGCCCGCTTCGGCGGCCAGCGCGCTGTTCGTCCACACGACTTGCCCATGAGCGACTTCAACGACCGTCTCGAAGCACGCCTCGCGCGCGAATGGCAGCAGCGCGGCCCGCTCGCCTGGGCGTTGACGCCCTTCGCCTGCGTGTTCGGCGTGATCGCCGCCGCGCGCCGCGCCGCGTTTTCCCTCGGCTGGCTCAAATCCGTGCGCATCGGCGTGCCCGTGGTGGTGGTCGGCAATGTGACCGTCGGCGGCACCGGCAAGACGCCGACCGTGATCGCGCTGGTGGAAGCGTTACGCGCCGCGGGCTTCAAACCCGGCGTGGTGTCGCGCGGCTACGGCGCGCGCGTGAAAGCGCCGACGCCGGTCACGCCCGCTTCGGCGGCGAGCGTCGGCGGCGACGAACCGTTGCTGATCGCGCGCCGCACCGGTGCGCCGGTGTGGGTCTGTCCGGACCGCGTGGCCGCCGCGCAGGCGCTGTGCGCCGCACATCGCGAAGTCGACGTGATCGTCAGCGACGACGGCTTGCAGCATTACCGCCTGAAGCGCGACGCCGAACTCGTGGTGTTCGACCACCGGCTCGGCGGCAACGGGTTTCTGCTGCCGGCCGGTCCGCTGCGCGAACCGCTGTCGCGCCGTCGCGATGCGACGCTCGTCAACGATCCGTATGCGCGCACCTTGCCCGCGTGGCCGAACACCTTCGCGCTGCCGCTCGCCCCCGCCGACGCCTGGCACCTCGACAATCCCGCGCTGCGTCGTCCGCTCGCGCAATTCAGCGGCGAGCGCGTGCTAGCCGCGGCCGGCATCGGCGCACCCGAGCGCTTTTTCGCGACGTTGCGCGCCGCCGGTCTCACGCCGGCCACCCGCGCGCTGCCCGATCACTACGCGTTCGAGCGCAATCCGTTTACCGATGTGGACGCCGACACGATCCTGATAACGGAAAAGGATGCGGTAAAATTAGGGTCCTGGCACGACGCGCGCATCTGGGTTGTCCCGGTCGAAGCCGCGCTCGATCATCGCCTCATTGCATTAGTTGTGGAGAAAGTCCGTGGACGCTCGCCTGCTTGAAATTCTCGTCTGCCCGATCTGCAAGGGCCCGCTCAGCTACGACCGCGCCGCGCAGGAACTTATCTGCAACGCGGACAAGCTGGCTTATCCGATTCGCGACGGCATTCCCGTCATGCTGGTCGACGAAGCACGGCAGACCGTGGAAGGCACGCCGGTCGATCTGAATCCGGGCTCGGTGGCGTAACTCGCCCCTCTTCCGATGACTGAAGCCAACGCCACCACTCCCCCGTTCATCGCCGTCGTGCCGGCCCGGCTCGCTTCGACGCGCCTGCCCAACAAGCCGCTCGCCGACATCGGCGGCAAGCCGATGGTGGTGCGGGTCGCCGAACGCGCACGCGAATCGGGCGCCCAGCAGGTGCTGATCGCATCAGACGCGCAAGCGGTGCTCGACGCGGCCCGCGACCACGGCTTCGAAGCCGTGCTCACGCGCGCCGATCATCCGTCGGGCACGGACCGTCTCGCCGAGGTCGCCGCGCTGTTCGGCTGGAGCGACGACACGATCGTCGTCAACGTGCAGGGCGACGAACCGCTGATCGATCCGGCGCTGGTGTGCGGCGTTGCGTCGCACCTCGCGGCGAGCCACGGCTGCGCGATCGCCACCGCGGCCCATCCGATCACCGACCCCGCTGAAATCTTCAACCCGAACGTCGTCAAGGTCGTACTCGACGCGCGCGGCGTGGCGTTGTACTTCTCGCGCGCGCCGATTCCCTGGTCGCGCGACGCTTACCAGCCGCACTGGCCGGATGTCGAGTCGATGCCCACGCCGCCGGCCCCCGCGGTCGTCTACCGGCATATCGGGCTGTATGCATATCGTGCGCAATTCCTGCGCACCTACCCCACGCTCGCGATCTCGCCGATCGAGCAGGTCGAGGCGCTCGAGCAATTGCGCGCCATGTGGCATGGCGAGCGCATCGCGGTGCGCGTCACCGACAACGCGCCGCTACCCGGCGTCGACACACCGGCCGATCTCGCACGCGTGCAGGCTTTATTCGGGTCTTGAGCAGAAAAACCCATGGCATAATCGGACGGTTGTGCGCGCCTCCCGTGACAAGCGAGAGTCGGGGTTTGCCCGGTCGCGCCGTGGTCGTCTTTGCAGCGCCGTCGTCTCGACGTGCAGCGCAAGATTCACCACGGCAGTCGACGCGGCCCCCTCGACGCATCGTGGGATGACTGCAGCGCCGCCCAAGAATTCACATAGATCTGGAGATATCACATGCGTTTGATCCTTTTGGGTGCGCCCGGTGCGGGTAAGGGCACTCAGGCAACCTTCATCAAGGAAAAATTCGGCATTCCGCAGATTTCCACCGGCGACATGTTGCGCGCGGCCGTCAAGGCCGGCACGCCGCTCGGCATCGAAGCCAAGCGTTTCATGGACGCGGGCGAGCTGGTCACAGACGAGCTGATCATCAATCTGGTGAAGGAACGTCTGCTGCAGGCCGACTGCGCGAACGGTTATCTGTTCGACGGTTTTCCGCGCACCATTCCGCAAGCCGAAGCCATGAAGCAGGCCGGCGTCGCGATCGACTACGTGCTCGAGATCGACGTGCCGTTCGACGAGATCATCGTGCGCATGAGCGGCCGTCGCTCGCACGCCGCGTCGGGTCGTACGTACCACGTCAAGTTCAATCCGCCCAAGGTCGAAGGCGTGGACGACGTGACCGGCGAACCGCTGATCCAGCGCGACGACGACAAGGAAGAAACGGTCAAGAAGCGTCTGGAAGTGTATGAAGCGCAAACCAAGCCGCTGATCGAGTACTACACCACGTGGGCCAATAACGGCGACGCGTCGACTTCACTGAAGGCCCCGCAATACCGTCGCATTTCGGGCCTCGGCAGCGTCGACGAAATTCGCGGCCGCGCATTCGAAGCGCTGAAGTAAGCGCGCCTCGCACCGAGTTTGTCCGATGAAAAACCCGCCCTTGCCGGCGGGTTTTTTCGTTTTGCGGCGTGACTTTTATCAAGTTCATCTTGGGCTGCCGCGATTAGGATTAATTAGCCATCCGTAGCGGTTCGGGGTCGAAAGGCAACTGGCCTGCCGACGCAGCCGCTGCGCTTTCCGCAATGCAGCATAGCCGTTACAATCGATTATCGAAAAGATATTCGATCCAGACACAACTGAACAAACCGTAGCAAAGGAGAAGACATGGAGATTCATGACAACGTATTCCTGATCACCGGTGGTGCATCGGGTCTCGGCGCCGCAACGGCGCGCCTGTTCGTCGAAAACGGCGGGAAGGTGGTGCTCGCCGACCTGAACGAAGCGGCCGGCCAGGCGCTCGCGCAGGAACTCGGCGGCGTGTTCGTCAAATGCGACGTGAGCCGCGAAGACGACGCGACGCAAGCCGTCGAAGCCGCCACGAAGCTCGGCACGCTGCGCGGCCTGATCAATTGCGCGGGTGTCGCGCCGGCCGTCAAGACGGTGGGCAAAGATGGCCCGCATCCGCTCGAGTCGTTCTCGCGCACCATCTCGATCAACCTGATCGGCACCTTCAACATGGTCCGGCTCGCGGCCGCAGCCATGTCGAAGAACGAACCGAACGCGAATGGCGAACGTGGCGTGATCGTCAACACGGCGTCGGTGGCGGCATTCGACGGGCAGATCGGCCAGGCGGCTTATGCGGCGTCGAAAGCCGGCGTAGCCGGCATGACGCTGCCGATCGCCCGCGACCTGTCGCGCAACGCGATCCGTGTGATGACAATCGCGCCGGGCATCTTCGAAACGCCGATGTTGCTCGGCATGCCGCAGGAAGTGCAGGACGCCCTCGGCGCGATGGTGCCGTTCCCCCCGCGCCTCGGCAAGCCGATCGAATACGCGATGCTGGCCAAGCAGATTTTCGACAATCCGATGCTCAATGGCGAAGTGATTCGTCTGGACGGCGCGATCCGGATGCAGCCGAAGTAACTTGACTAGGCCGCTGTGCCCCGCTGGGTTCGATCGGGCGGCGCGCGCCAATGCAAAAACGCCTGCGCATGAATCATGCACAGGCGTTTTTTATTGCGTCTGGTTTAGATAGCGAGGCTAGTCGCCGTCGTTGTGCTGCGTGCGTTGCCGCAACTCATGCAATTGCGATTCGACCACGGTTGCGTCCTCGGCATCCGGACAATCGCCAAGATAGCGTTCAAGGTCTTCGAGCGCAGGGCGCAAATAATCGAGCCGTGCATAAGCGAAGCCGCGATCCCGCACCTCTTCGATACTATTCGGCAACAGGATCACCAGACGCTGCTGCACCGCCAGCAGCCGCTGCCAACGTTCCGTCTGAAGATACGTGGACTTCAGATTGCGCAGCATTCGCGCGATGATCTCGCGCCGCGTGGCCGGTTGCAGCAGCATACGCAACGCGCGGCTCACCGAGTCGCTGGCCGACGCCACATACGGCTCCAGCATCTCCACCATCTGCGACTCGGACAGCGAATGTCCGTTGGTCGGATCGAGCATCACGTCGCCGTCGGGCGTGGTGACGCGCAGCAGAAAGTGCCCCGGAAACGACACGCCGCGCGCCGGAATACCGATCTGCTCAGCCATTTCCAGATACAGCACCGCGAGCGAAATCGGAATGCCGCGGCGACGCTTGAGCACCGCGTTCAGATGGCTGTTGTCGGGGTCTTCGTAATCGTTGAGGTTTCGGGCGAAACCCAGTTCGCGGAAGAAAAAGCGATTCAGAATGCCGACCTTCTGCCGGATGTCGGCGTCGTCCGGCATGCGGCGCTGCAGGCGCACCACTAACTCATCGATCTCGGCCAGCGTGCCTTGCAGATCGAGGTCCGGATAAGCGTCCTGCGCTAGCGAGAGCGCCGCCTCGGTGAGCGGCAGGCTGTCGTCTTCCGCGACGAGCGTGCTGAAATAGTCGAGAACTCGCGTCATCGTGATCACTTCACTCGTCTTTTGAAATACGCGTACTTGAAGCCCATCAGCCAAAGCATACCGAAATATAGCGCGGCGAACAGAACGAGGCACGCCGCCAGCAACGCAATCCGGTCGACCGGCCGGTCATGCATGCCGATCCAGTCGAAACTGATGGCCAGCCAGTGCATCACGCCGGAGAGCACCAGACAGGCGCCGAGCAATTGCACGAAAAATTTGAGCCAGCCGCTCGACGGCATATAGATGCCGCGCTTGCGCAGGCCCAGAAACAGCAGCAGCGCATTGCCGCACGCGCCGAGCCCGACGCTCAGCGTGAGGCCGGCATGCGCGAAAATCGGTACGAATACATAGTTGCTGAGTTGCGTCAGCACCAGCACGACCACGCCGATCTTCACCGGCGTTTTGATGTCCTGCTTCGCGTAGAAACCCGGCGCGAGGATCTTGATCAGAATCAGGCCGATCAGGCCGACGCCGTACGCCGCGAGCGCGCGGCTGACCATCACGACCGAATTGGCGTCGAACTTACCGTAGTGGAACAGCACGGCGGTCAGCGGTTCGGCGAAGAAAAACAGCGCGATCGCGCTCGGCGCGGCCAGCAGGAAGGTGACGCGCAGACCCCAGTCGAGCAGCGACGAATACTCGTGCGGATCGGCGTCGACGTGCGCCTTCGACAGGCTCGGCAGCAAAATCGTGCCGAGCGCGACGCCCAGCAGCGCGGTCGGGAACTCCATCAGGCGATCGGCGTAGTTGATCCACGAGACGGCGCCCGGGCCGATGCGCGACGCGATGTTCGTGTTGATGATCAGACTGATCTGCGCGACCGAGACCGCGAACATGGCGGGCACCATCTTCGCCAGCACGCGTTTTACGCCGCGATGCGCGAGCGCCTTCAGCGGATTCAGGCCGATGCGCGGGATCATGTCGATCTTCTTCAGACCCGGCAGTTGCACGATGAACTGCAACACCCCGCCGACGATCACCGCCCACGCGAGCGCATAGACCGGCGTTTGCATGCGCGGCGCGACGAACACCGCCGCGCCAATGAACGCTACGTTCAGCAGCACCGGCGCAAACGCGGGCAACGAGAAGTTCTTGTACGTATTCAGCACGCCCGACGCCAGCGACGTCAGCGAGATGAAGATGATGTACGGGAACATGATGCGGGTCATGGTGACCGCGAGCGTGTACGCGTGGCCTTCGTGCGCCAAACCCGACGCGACGACGAACACCACGCCGGACGCGAACACCACGCCGAGAATCGACATGACCGCCAGCGCCCACGCAAGCACTGTAGACGTGGCATCGACCAGCGCCTTGGTGGCGTCATGCCCCTGGCTGTTCTTGAACTCGGCGAGGATGGGCACGAAGGCTTGCGAGAACGCGCCTTCGGCCGAAATACGGCGCAGCAGGTTTGGAATGCGGAAGGCGACGTAGAACGCGTCAGTGTATTGACTGGCACCGAACGCGCGTGCGATCAGCGTTTCGCGGGCCAGTCCGGTCACGCGCGACAGCAGCGTGAAGCCGCTGACCGTCAGCAGGGCTCGGAATAGATTCATGGGGCGCTTATTATACGGGTGCCGCAGGAGCGGACGACGAGCCGGAACGCGAATTGGATCGCGCAGACCGCGAATCGGACAGATTTGTCGCGCGGACGTTCGATCCGACCGCGATCTAATGCACATTCCGAGCGGGCGGTCCGATCGCGGTAGCACATTCCCCGTTGCCACGTGCCTGATTTTGTTGCTATAATCGCCGGTTTCGAAGCTCGCTCAACTTTCGGACGGGGTTCAGGTCGGCACCACGCCACCTGCTCAAAGCCTCAAATCCTCCGAAACACGGCCCGCCTTCGCGTCGTACGATCGAATTTTTTCGACACTTTTGCGCTCTTGGGCAATCGCTTCCAGGAGTTCGGATTAAAAGCAGCACCTCACCACTTGAAGGTCGGGTACTGGAAACAGGAACAGGATAAGGAACCGTCATGGCTAATACCGCACAAGCACGTAAGCGCGCCCGCCAGGCCGCCAAGGCAAACTCGCACAACTCGGCACTGCGCTCGAAGTTCCGCACGGCCATCAAGGCTGTCCGCAAGGCGATCGACGCCGGCGACAAGGCTAAGGCCCTTGAAATCTTCAAGGCATCGTCGAAGACCATCGACATCATTGCCGACAAGAAAATCGTTCACAAGAACAAGGCTGCTCGCAACAAGAGCCGTCTCGCCGCAGCCCTCAAGGGTCTGCAAGCGCCCGCAGCGCAGTAATTCCGGTCGGCCCGCTTCGGTGGGCTACCTCCTGTTTCCGCTGCACAAAAAAGCCCGCTTTGGTGGGCTTTTTTGCTTGGGGCTCGGCGGTTAGCATTTTGCGCTCAGGCCGCCCTACTCGCTGAAGCCACCGCCGCTTCAGACACAAAAAAACCCGCTACTGGCGGGTTTTTGTTTTTGCCGATCCGGCTGACACGCGTTAAATCACGTGTCTTTTTTCTTGCGGCGTGGCGTGCTCGAGTTGCAATTCACACGCTTCGGTCACGAGAAGGTCATTGTCTTTCGCGAAGTTGAGCACGAAGTCGAAGGCCATGGGTTCGATGTCCCGCAAGCGCGAATCGAGAATCACGCACTTGAGGTCGCCGATCATGGTCGGCCGGACGTAGGACGAATACTGCATGTAGGCGTTCGGCCCCTTTTTCGACCCGGGGCCGAAGCATGCCATCACGCCCGCAAGCCGCTCCGACCAGTCGCTCGGTCGGAACCGCTTTCCCTTCGACGTGATGCCCTGAATGAAAAATTCGGTTGGAGCTTCTTCGGCCATGTAGGAATACCTGTGTAACTGCCCAGCGGGATGACAGCAAAGCGGACGGCACGGCGACATGCACTGCGTGAACTCGCCATGCCGACGAATCGCGCCACCGGAAACCGCCAGGGGCCGACTGAACTGCCTCGGCGCTGGTCATGACGGCGCACCGCGTGAGGGCTTTCTGAGCCGCGCGAGCCGTGTCCCGCAAGCGAAATATGGGCTTGCTGGGCTTTGGGATAACCGCAAGATTATAGCGCAGCGGACCTTTTTCCGCAGCGCACACAAGACTTGTCCGACACTTGCGAGCGGCTTTCAGACAGCTTGCCCGGCCTTTTAGCCGACTCGTCAAACGGGGCGAAATCCTTTATGCTGCATTGAGTTACCACAAACGACGGCGGCGCCGTCCGGCAATCCTGCCGGGTGAGACCGCCGTATTTGTTTCATGACCGCCAAGAAAATTCGCCACTATCTGCAGTTCAAGGATTTCTCGCTGGACGACTACGAGTACGTGCTCGAACGCGCGCGCATTCTGAAGCGCAAATTCAAGAGCTACGAGACTTATCACCCGCTGCACGATCGCACGCTGGCCATGATCTTCGAAAAGAATTCGACACGCACGCGCCTGTCGTTCGAAGCCGGCATCTTCCAGCTGGGCGGCCACGCGGTGTTCATGAGCACGCGCGACACCCAGCTCGGCCGCGGCGAACCGATCGAAGACGCGGCGCAAGTCATCTCGCGCATGGTCGACATCATCATGATCCGCACGTTCGGCCAGGACATTCTCAAGCGCTTCGCCGAGAATTCGCGTGTGCCGGTGATCAACGGGCTGACCAACGAATATCACCCGTGCCAGGTGCTGGCGGACATTTTCACGTACTTCGAACACCGTGGCCCGATTCGCGGCAAGACGGTGGCATGGGTCGGCGACGCCAACAACATGCTGTACACGTGGATTGAAGCCGCGCAAATCCTCGGCTTCAAACTGCGCCTGTCCACGCCGCCGGGCTACAAGCTCGATCACACCATGGTTGCCGCGGAAAGCGCGCCGTTCTACGAAGAGTTCGACGACCCGAACGAAGCCTGCGCGGGCGCCGATCTCGTCACAACCGACGTCTGGACCAGCATGGGCTTCGAAGCTGAAAACGAAGCGCGCAAGAAAGCCTTCGCCGACTGGTGCGTCGACGCCGACATGATGGCGCGCGCCAACGCCGACGCGCTGTTCATGCACTGCCTGCCCGCCCACCGCGGCGAGGAAGTCAGCGCCGAAGTGATCGACGGCCCGCAAAGCGTCGTGTGGGACGAAGCGGAAAATCGTCTGCACGTGCAAAAGGCGTTGATGGAATACCTGCTGCTCGGCAAGCTGAATCACTGAGCGAGCCGCTGCCCAGCACGATCAGCAGCATCTGCGTGAAGCGCGACGGGGCCTTGAATACGAGGCAAGGCATCCACGTCAGCGCCACGCATCCGGCCGAATGTCAGGGCTTCATAAGAGCCTGGCCGACCCGCCACCTAGCCCCAAAACCGCGGGCGCGTGGCGGTTTAGTGTCAAAATAGTGCTTTTTCCGCGCTCCGGAACCGCCGGCGCGCCTTGTTTTCCCGCTTTTTCCAGCTACGAGTTCACCATGAGCGATATCAAGAAAGTCGTGCTCGCCTATTCGGGCGGCCTCGACACCTCCGTCATCCTGAAGTGGTTGCAGGACAATTACGACGCCGAAGTCGTCACGTTCACGGCCGACATCGGCCAGGGCGAAGAGCTGGAACCGGCGCGCAAGAAAGCCCTGCAACTCGGCATCAAGCAGGACAACATCTTCATCGAAGACCTGCGCGAAGAATTCGTGCGCGACTACGTGTTCCCGATGTTCCGCGCCAACACGATTTATGAAGGCGAGTACCTGCTGGGCACGTCGATCGCGCGTCCGCTGATCGCCAAGCGTCAGATCGAGATCGCTCGCGCCACCGGCGCGCAGGCGGTGTCGCACGGCGCAACCGGCAAGGGCAACGACCAGGTTCGCTTCGAACTCGGCTACTACGCGCTGGAACCGGGCATCAAGGTGATCGCGCCGTGGCGTGAATGGGATCTGCTGTCGCGCGAAAAGCTGCTCGCTTACGCGGAAAAGGCCGGCATTCCGATCGAAATGAAGCACAAGCAAGGCGGCGCGCCGTATTCGATGGACGCGAACCTGCTGCACATTTCGTTCGAAGGCCGTCATCTGGAAGACCCGAAGAACGAAGCCGAAGCCGATATGTGGCGTTGGACCGTGTCGCCGGAACAGGCGCCGGACCAGGCTGAATTCCTCGATATCGAATACGAGCACGGCGATCCGGTCGCGATCAACGGCAAGCGTCTGTCGGCGGCGGAAATGCTGACCGAGCTGAACCGTCTGGGCGGCAAGCACGGCATCGGCCGTCTGGATCTGGTGGAAAACCGTTACGTCGGCATGAAGTCGCGCGGCTGCTATGAAACGCCGGGCGGCACGATCATGCTGAAGGCGCACCGCGGCATCGAGTCGATCACACTCGACCGTGAAGTCGCGCATCTGAAAGACGACCTGATGGCTCGTTACGCGTCGCTGATTTATAACGGCTACTGGTGGAGCCCGGAGCGTCGCGCGATCCAGGTGCTGATCGACCATACGCAAGACAAGGTCAACGGCTGGGTGCGTGTGAAGCTGTACAAGGGTAGCGTGTCGGTTGTCGCGCGCGATTCGAAAGAAACGCTGTTCGACAAGACCATCGCCACGTTCGACGACGACGGCGGCGCTTACAACCAGGCCGACGCCGGCGGCTTCATCAAGCTGAACGCACTGCGTATGCGGATCGCGGAAAATGCGCGCCGTCAGCGTGACTGAAGGTGAGCATTTCGGCGTAGGCTAACTTCGCGCAAGCGAAGTTAAGCGCCGAAAAGTAGACGCAAAAAAAGCGCCGGGAGAAATCTCCCGGCGCTTTTTCTTTTCCGGCCGCCGCTCAGAACCAGCGACAACTCAATAGTCCGACCGCTCGTCAGCCGATCACAAACAAACCGGCTCCGCTTCCAGCTCCACACCAAATCTCGCGAACACATCGCGCTGTACCGCCTTCGCGAGCGCCAGCACCTCCGCCCCACTCGCGCCGCCGCGATTCACCAGCACCAGCGCCTGCCGTTCATGCACCGCCGCTGCGCCCATCGCGCGCCCTTTCCAGCCGCATTGATCGATCAGCCAGCCTGCCGCGAGCTTCACCCGCCCATCCGCCTGGGGATATGACACGAGCTCTGGCTCCTTCAACTTCAACGCCTCGAACTGCTGCGCCTCCACCACCGGATTCTTGAAGAAACTGCCAGCATTGCCGAGCTCCAGCGGATCCGGCAGCTTCGCGCGCCGCACCGCGACCACCGCATCGAAAATGGCCTGCGCAGTGGGCGACGCATCCACATGACCGTTCGCAGCCAACGCCCGCGCCAGATCGGCATAAGCAGCGCGCGGCTGCCAGGCCTTCGGCAGACGGAACGTCACCGACGTAATCACGAAGCGGTCGCGCCCTTCCCGCTTGAAAAAACTGTCGCGGTAGCCGAACCGGCAGGCCTGTGAGTCCAGCTCGACCGTCTCGCCCGTGGCGAGCTCCACCGCGCGCAGCGATGCGAAGCGCTCGCACATCTCCAGGCCATACGCGCCGATATTCTGAATCGGCGCCGCGCCGACCGTGCCCGGAATCAGCGCGAGGTTTTCCAGTCCGGGCAACCCTTGCGCCAAGGTCCACGCCACGAACTCGTGCCACGACTCGCCGCCGGCCGCTTCGACGTACCACGCCGCGTCGTCTTCGCGCACGACACGGCGGCCGCGCAGCGCCACCAGTAACACGACTCCACCGAAATCGCCGCTCAGCACCACGTTGCTGCCGCCGCCCAGCACCAGACGCGGCAAGCCGGCCGCGCGCGGGTCGCGCACCGCCGCCATCAGTTGCTCCTCGCGCTCGATCCGGCACGCAAACTGCGCGCGAACGTCGAAGCCGAAGGTGTTGTGCGCCTTCAGCGAGTAGCCGGCCATGAACTCGGGGGATTCGGATTGGGACATCGGAATGAGAGGAATGAGCGTCGAATGAAACGACATCGGCCCCGGTCCGCGCGACAATGCACGGCAGCCTTGGGCAAAAGGGAACGGCGTCGGTAAAATGACGACCGGTCCGTGATTATAGCGAGTGCCCCGTGAGCAGCCGACCGGCCGCGTCACGCACCGCAGCACTATTGGGAGAATGCAATGCCATCGTTTGACGTCGTCTGTGAAGCAGACATGATTGAAGTGAAGAACGCGATCGAGCAGTCCAACAAGGAAATCTCAACCCGCTTCGACTTCAAAGGGTCGGACGCGCGCGTCGAACACAAGGAAAACGAAATCACCGCCTACGCGGACGATGACTTCAAGCTCGGCCAGGTGACCGACGTGCTGCTGTCCAAAATGGCCAAGCGCAACGTGGACGTGCGCTTCCTCGACTACGGCAAGACCGAGAAGATCGGCGGCGACAAGGTCAAGCAGGTCATCAAGATCAAGAAGGGCGTGTCCGGCGACCTGTCGAAGAAAATCGTGCGCCTCGTCAAGGACAGCAAGATCAAGGTCCAGGCGAGCATTCAGGGCGACGCGGTGCGCATTACCGGCGGCAAGCGCGACGATCTGCAAAGCGTGATCGCGATGCTGCGCAAAGACGTGACCGACACGCCGCTCGACTTCAACAACTTCCGCGACTGAGCGTCAGTTACGCGGATGGGCGCCTGGGTAACCAGGCGCCCGCCGGGCGGCACGGCCGCGAAGGCGCCGCGCGACTTATGCGCGGCGGTGTCGACAAAGCGCTAGCAGCCCACCGCCCACGCGTCACCCCAGCCTTGGAGGAGGCGCAGAGTGCGCCCACACTCAACAACCCGCCACACCCCTCGGCTTCACCCTCAACGATCATTCCCCGCCGCCGGACTCGCGGCCGCCTCCGCCTTCTTGGCGCCGATCCGGCTTTCCTGCCCGCGCATCAGCTTGGCGATATTGCCGCGATGACGCCACACCAGCAGCGTGCTCATCACCACGATCGCCAGCGCGATAATGTGCGGCCCGAACAGAAAGCCATCGAACAGCGGCGCGAACACCGCCGCAGCCAACGCGGCCAGCGACGAATAGCGCGTGAAGAACGCCACGATCAGCCACGTAAGCAGCGTAGCGATACCGAGAATCGGATTGATCGCGAGCAGCACGCCCGCGGCAGTGGCCACGCCTTTGCCGCCCTTGAAGCGGAAGAAAACCGGATACAGGTGGCCGAGAAACACCGCGATCGACGCGATCGCCACCGACGTATCGTCGAGCCCAAAACGCGCGCCGAAGTGCACCACGACCCACACCGGCAGCCAGCCCTTGAAGGCGTCGCCGATCAGCGTGAGAATCGCGGCCTTCTTGCTGCCGCTGCGCAGCACGTTGGTAGCGCCCGGATTGCCCGAGCCGTACGAGCGGGGGTCGTCGAGGCCCATCGCTTTGCTGACGATCACGGCAAACGACAGCGAACCGATCAGGTAGGCAACGACAGCAACGATCAGGTTTTGCATCAAGGGACTCTTATAAGGATCGGCGGTCTGAAACTCGATACCCCAACCGCAACAGGGCATACAACAAGGCGTGCAACGGACAGACACACCCGCAAACACAGCGGACGACAAAGCGGCGCACATTCTACCCAACCCGCCCGCCCGGAAAACATTCAGGCAAACGTCAATCGACGCTCGCGCACTGAACCGCCTTCGCGGCCAGCAGACCGGTCAGCACCTTCGGCTCGATACTGACCAGGAATCCGCGCCGCCCGCCGTTCAGCCAGACCGTGTCCATCTCGAGAATGCTCGACTCGACGTACACACGCATCGCCTTGCGCGTCCCGAACGGCGAGGTTCCGCCGATCAGATAGCCGGAGTGCCGGTTCGCCACCTCGGGCTTGCACGGCTCGACGCGCTTCGCGCCGATCTGCCGCGCGAGGTTCTTGGTGCTGACGGTCCGGTCGCCGTGCATCAGCACGATCAGCGGCTTGGCGTGTTCGTCTTCCATGACCAGCGTCTTCACGACATGATGTTCGTCTACGCCGAGCTGGCGCGCCGATTCGCCGGTGCCGCCGTGTTCGACATAATCGTAAGGATGTTCGCCGAACGCGACGCCATGGCGGCGCAGAAACTGCGTGGCCGGCGTTTCGGAAACGTGTCTGGATTTGCTCATCGGCGCATTGTAATGGCGAGTTTGCACAACGGCTATTTGCCGAACGGCCAATTGTGCGGGTCCGGCGATTGTGGCACGATCGTTCGCAAATCGTCCGACGCACCGCACGTTGGGCACCGAATCGCTAACCGCAACCATGTTGCACGGAGACAGCGTTGAGCCTCGAGTCCTCCCCCCGTTCCACGATCGACATCCCCGCCTTGCTCGCCGCCCTGCCCGCGCGCATCGCCGAGATTCCGGCGCTCGCCGCCGCCCGCGATCCGCAGCACGTTGCGCTGATCGAAGATGCGCGCCGTCTCACCAGCGCGCAACTGCTGGCCGCCGTCGAAGCCGCCGCCGCGCTGCTGCGCGAATCGGGCGTACGTGGCGGCGACCGCGTGATGATCGTCGCGGAAAACAGCATCGCGCAGATCGTGCTGCTGTTCGCCACGGCGAAGCTGGACGCGTGGGCGCTGGTGTCGAACGCGCGCCTGTCCGCTGCGGAACTCGACTCGATCCGTGCGCACGCGCAGCCCCGCGTGGTCGCGTACGCGGTGGAAAGTTCGAAGGACGCCGAGCAGCATGCCGTGCGTCATCAGGCGATCGCAGCGCCGGCGTTTACACCGGACATCGGCGCGTGGTCCTACACGGTCGAGGCCAACGTGCAGGCCGAACCCGTCGAAGCCGCCAACCACCGCCAATGCGCCGCGCTGATCTACACCACCGGCACCACCGGCGCGCCGAAGGGCGTGATGCTGTCGCATCGCAACTTGATGTTCATCGCGTCGGTGTCGAGCCGCCTGCGCAACGTCGGCCCTGACGACGTCGTCTACGCCGTGCTGCCCATCTCGCACGTGTACGGTTTCGCGTCGGTGTGTCTCGGCAGCCTGCACGCGGGCGCGACCTTGCGGCTCGCGCCGCGCTTCGCGCCGGAAGCCGTGCGTCGCGCGCTCGCCGACGAACGCGTGTCGATCTTCCAGGGCGTGCCGGCCATGCACGCCAAGCTGCTCGAACATCTGCAGACGCACGGCCATGCGTGGTCCGCGCCGCGTCTGCGCTTCGCCTACTCGGGCGGCTCGCCGCTCGACGCCGCGCTGAAGTCGCAGGTCGAAGCCGTCTACGGTCTGCCGCTGCACAACGGCTACGGTATGACCGAAAGCAGCCCGACCGTCTCGCACACCATGCTCGACCGGCCGCGTAGCGACTGCTCGGTTGGCGAGGTCATTCCGGGCGTCGAGGTGCGCTTCGTCGGACTCGACGGTGTGGATGCCGCGCCCGGCGAGATCGGCGAGTTGTGGGTGCGTGGCCCGAACGTGATGCTCGGCTATTACCGCAATCCGGAGCAAACGCGTGTCGCCGTGACTGAAGACGGCTGGCTCAAGACCGGCGATCTCGCGCGCCAGGACGCGGACGGCGCGTTGCATATCGTCGGGCGCAGCAAGGAGCTGATCATCCGCTCGGGCTTCAACGTGTATCCAGCCGAAGTCGAGCATGCGTTGAACGCGCATCCGCAGGTCGTTCAGTCGGCGGTGATCGGGCGGGCGGTCGAGGGTAATGAGGAAGTGGTCGCGTTCGTCGAATTGATCGCGGGCGCGAAGGTGACGGCGGCTGAGCTGATTGCGTGGTGCGGCGAGCGGCTCGCGCCGTATAAGCGCCCGGCCGAAGTGAAAGTGCTTGCCGCGTTACCCGCCGCTTCGACCGGCAAGATTCTCAAGCACCGGTTGCGCGAGTATCTCTGAAGCGACAACCGACGCGCCGCTGCGGGCGCCACACCACCTCACCCACGCGGATGATGCTCCGCGTGCAGCGACTTCAACCGCTCGCGCGCCACGTGCGTGTAAATCTGCGTGGTCGAGATGTCGGTATGTCCGAGCAGCAATTGCACGACGCGCAGATCGGCGCCATGGTTGAGCAGGTGCGTCGCGAACGCATGCCGCAACGTGTGCGGCGACAACGGCGCATGCACATTCGCCGCCACCGCATGCCGCTTGATGATGTTCCAGAACTGCTGACGCGTCATGCCCTCCGCGCGGCTCGTCACGAACAGCGCGTCCGTGGCGCGCGCGCCGAGCAGCGCCGGCCGCGCCTCGCGCAGATAACGTTCGATCCAGCCATGCGCCTCTTCGCCGAACGGAATCAGACGCTCCTTCGAGCCCTTGCCCATCACGCGCACCACGCCTTCGTTCAGGCCCACTTCCACGGTCTTCAGCGTGACGAGTTCCGTGACACGCAGACCGCTCGCGTACATCAGTTCCAGCATCGTGCGGTCGCGCAAACCTAAGGGCGTGGCGACATCGGGCGCGCCGAGCAGCGCTTCGACTTGCGCCTCGCTCAGCGTCGACGGAAAACGCGGCGGCTGTTTTGCGGAGCGGATGCGCAGCGTCGGATCGACCTTCGCGCGATGTTCGCGCACCGCCCACGCGTAATACCGCCGAAACACCGAAAGCCGGCGGTTCGCCGACGTCGATTTGTCCTTCTGACGCGCGGCGCTATATGCGTTGAGATCGGCTTCGCCGGCAATATCGAGCGACGTGTTGCGGGTCTGCGCCAGCCATTCGCAGAACAGACGCAGATCGCGGCGATACGCGTCGAGCGTGTTGCGCGACAGGCCGTGTTCGAGCCACAGCGCGTCGCAGAATGCGTCGATCGAGGCGGAACTCGCCGCGAACAGAGGCGACGCGAGGCTCGCGCCGTCAGCCAGGGTATCGCTCATGCGTAGGGAATGCCTTCATGCTTGAGAAGCCAGCGTTTGACGTTGCGAAAGAAACCGTCGCCGGCATGATGCGCGAAACCGCCGATGTCGCCCGAGCCGACCACCCGATGACACGGAATCACGATCGGGAAATAGTTCGAACCGCATGCTTGCCCGACCGCGCGCGGCACGCTGCCCACCTGCTTCGCCAGTTGCCCGTAAGTCAGCACGACGCCCGGAGGAATTGCGCTGATCGCCTGCCAGACGCGCTGCTGGAACGCAGTGCCGACCGGCGCGAGCGGCAATTCGAAGGTGGCGGACGCCTGCTCGAAATACCGTTCGATCTGCTCGACCGCTTGCCGGGCCAACGGCGTGTCCGGCGCGACGTTCTCGATCGACTCCGGCAGATAGACGATCTCGCGCACGGCGTCGCCTTCGAGGCGAATGCCGACTTTGCCGAACGGCGCATCGATCACTGCGTTGAACATGGTTACCTGCTCCCTGACTGGCGCGGAATGCCGCTACTTTACGCCGCTTCCAAAGCCCATTCCACATGCTCGCGCACCACCGCGGACGGGTCGTCGGCACGCAGCCTTAGCGAATCAACAATGCGCTCGCGCGCCTCCTCGCTCAAGCTTTCCGGCGACGCCGCGCGCAACGCATTGCCCATTCCCACCGCGAGATTGCGCAGCCAGCTTTCGTAACCGATGCGGCGAATCGCGCTGCCCTGCATGCGCGTGTCGAAGTCTTCCGCGCTCCATGCAAACAGCTCGACGAGCGGCGCACGATCCAGCCCATGCCGCACGTCGAAATCGGCGACCGGCGCCGCCTGCGCGAACTTGTTCCACGGACACACGAGCTGGCAATCGTCGCAGCCATACACGCGATTGCCGATCAGCGGCCGCATCTCCACGGGAATACTGCCTTTCAATTCGATCGTGAGATAGGAGATGCACAGCCGCGCGTCGACCTTATACGGCGCGACGATCGCACCGGTCGGACAGGCGTCGATGCAGCGTGTGCAACTGCCGCAATGCGCGCCGGGCGTTTCCGGCGCAACGTCGGGCGCGATCTCGGCGTCGGTCGGCAACGGCAAGTCGACATAAATTTCGCCGAGGAAAAACAGCGAGCCCGCATCGCGTTGCAGCAGCAGCGTGTGCTTGCCGCGCCAGCCGATGCCGGCCTTCTGCGCAAGTTCTACCTCGAGCACGGGCGCCGAATCGGTAAATACGCGGTAACCGAACGCGCCGATCTCGGCCTCGATTTTCTCGGCAAGTTGTTGCAAACGGTTACGCATGACCTTGTGATAATCGCGGCCGCGCGCATAGATCGACACCACCGCCGCCGACGGATCCGCAAGCCGCGCCGTTTCGGCCGCACGCCAGTCCTGCACGAGCGGCACAACGAGCGGCACAGCGAGCGGCGCGTCCTGCAAAGCGCTTTCGTGCGCCTTTCCGCTCAATGTCTGCGCGGGTAAATAGGCGATGCGCGCGGTAATCACACGTCGCGTACCGGCCACAAGCTCGGCCGGGCGCGCGCGTTTCAACCCGTGTTTCGCCATATAATCCATCTCGCCGTGACAACCCGCTTCCAGCCAGGCTGCAAGCGGCGCTTCGGCAGTGGAGAGGTCGGTGTCGCTAATGCCGATCGCCCCGAAACCCAGTTCACGGCCCCAACTTTTGATGTCGAGCGCGAGCGCATTCAGCGCCGCTTCATCGAATGGACGCTCGGCACCCGCGTCGTGGTTAGACGCTGGCGTGCTGGAAACAGGGGACTCCGGACTTCGGTTCATCACGCCATTTTACGAGAATGCCTGTCAATCCCGATCAAGCGATCCAACCGCCCACTGCAGTCCTGCTCGAGCGCACCTTCGCGCTCGCGGACGAAGCCGCCACGCTCGCCTTCGGCGCGCGCTTCGCGCAAGCGATCGAAAGCCTGCGCGGCACGCCGGGCGAAACGCGGCAAGCGGCGCCAGGCGCTGACGGCGACACGGCATTTCACGGGCTGCAAGTGCAGTTGGTCGGCGATCTCGGCGCCGGCAAAACCACCCTCGTCCGCTCGACCTTGCGCGGTCTCGGTCACACCGGCCGCGTGCGCAGTCCCACCTACACCCTCGTCGAACCCTACGAGCTCGAACGGCCCGCTGGGGAACTCACGCTCTATCACTTCGATCTGTATAGATTCACCGATCCGGCCGAATGGGCCGATGCGGGCTTTCGGGAGTACGTCGACAGCGGCGCGGTCTGCCTCGTCGAATGGCCGCAACGCGCGGGGCGTCTCCTGGGCGTGCCGGATCTCGTCTTCACGCTCGATCTGGATCACACGGGCGAAGGCCGCGTACTCGTCGCACGCGCATATAGCGAATCAGGAAAGGCATGTCTCGAAAGATGTTGATCAAACCGTTCCGCTCGATCGAATCGGCGGCTACCGCCTCGCATAACTGGCGGCGTCGGCAGATTCTGTGCGCGGGCGCGTCCACGCTGATGCTCGGCCTCGTCACGCCGCGGCTCGCATGGGCCAGCTCGGTGCTCGGCGTGCGGGTCTGGCCGGCGCGCGACTACACCCGCGTGACGATCGAATCCGATCAGCCGTTGCAGAACGCCCAGCAACTGCTGCAGGGACCGGACCGGCTGGTGGTCGATCTGAGCGGCCTCGACCTCGATCAGGCGCTGAAGGATCTGGTGTCGAAGATCACGCCGAACGACCCACAAATCTCGTCGGTGCGGGTCGGGCAATATCAGCCGCACGTGGTGCGCATGGTGTTCGACCTGAAGGGTTCGGTGAAGCCGCAGGTGTTCACGCTGCCGCCGGTCGGCGCGTACAAGTACCGGCTGGTGTTCGACCTGTATCCGGCGGTCGCGCCCGATCCGTTGATGGATCTGCTCGCGCAGACCGAACACAAGCAGCAGACGCTGAACGAAAACAGCGCGCCGCCCGCTACGCTGAGCGGCCCCGGCACCACGCCGCCTACCGCCGACAACAGCGAGGCGTTCTTCGACCGCTATGCGCAGAACGGCGGCGCTGGCGCCGGTTCGTCGAACGACGTGCCGCGTCCGCCGGTACATGGTGCGCCTACGCCCATGCCACCGATCATCGCCAGGCCCACCGCGCCGGTCGCGCCGCCTACCGCGATTGCTCGCAATAAAGGCGGCAACAGCGCAAACAACCTGGGCGGTGACGACGACAACGGCGGCGACGACAACTACGCTTTCACCGCGCCGAAATCCGGCAAGAGCAACACGGTGCGTCTGCTGACAGTCGCGATCGACCCGGGTCACGGCGGCGAAGACCCGGGCGCGATCGGCAGTTCCGGCACGTACGAGAAACACGTCGCGCTCGACATCGCGAAGAAGCTGCGCGCGAAGATCGACGCGCAGCCCAACATGCGCTCCATGATGACGCGCGACGCCGACTTCTTCGTGCCGCTGAACGTGCGCGTGCAGAAGGCGCGGCGCGTCGGCGCGGACCTGTTCGTGTCGATTCACGCGGACGCGTTCACCACGCCCGAGGCGAAGGGCTCGTCGGTGTTCGCGCTATCCGACCACGGCGCCTCGAGCGCCGCGGCGCGCTGGATGGCGAACAAGGAGAACTCGTCGGATCAGATCGGCGGGATCAACATCAAGAGCGCCGACGCCAGCGTCAATCGCGCGCTGTTCGATATGTCGACCACCGCGCAGATTCGCGACTCGATGCGCTACGGTAACTTCGTGCTGAAGGAAATCGGCGGCATCAACAAGCTGCACAAGGGCTCGGTGGAACAGGCCGGGTTCGCCGTGCTGAAGGCGCCGGACATTCCGTCGATCCTCGTGGAGACGGCCTTCATCAGCAACCCGGATGAAGAACGCCGCCTGAACGACGACGCGTATCGCGACAAGATGGCCGACGCGATCATGAACGGCATCAAGCGTTATTTCGCGGCGAATCCGCCGTTGGCGAAGAACCGTATGACGTGATGATGTGTTGGGGGTTAGGAGCGTCATACAGCGTGAGCGTGGCGTTCACAAGCTCACAAGATCACAAGTTCACACCCCGATCGTCTACCTGTCGAATCACACCGCGCGAAACGCGCAAGCAAACGCCCAAACAAACCGGCCGCTCTCCACAACGAAGCGGCCGTTTTCTTTTGCACGAGACAAACGCTCCTTGCTACGGATTCCCGGAGCGTCAACCTGCGACAGCCTGCGGCAAGGTGCGCCGAACCGTCGTCGTCACGCCCTCCGCAGTAGAATCATCCATTAAGCAAAATCCCCACACAATTCCAGCCGAGCCTGCCCATGTCTTCTTCGATCAAAGCAGTCCTGAAACCACATCTGCGCGACGTCGGCAGTCTGACCGTGCGGCGTGTGCTGCCCGCCATGGCCGCACGTCTGATCGGTCCGTTCATCTTCTTCGATCACATGGGTCCGGCCACGCTCGAACCCGGCGTCGGCCTCGACGTGCGTCCGCATCCGCATATTGGCCTCGCCACCGTGACGTATCTGTTCGAAGGCTCGGTCATGCATCGCGACAGCCTCGGCTCGGAGCAGAAGATCGTCCCCGGCGACGTCAACTGGATGACCGCGGGCCGCGGCATCGTCCATTCCGAACGCACGCCGGAAGAAGACCGCGCGACCGGCCTGACCATGCACGGCATTCAGACCTGGGTCGCGTTGCCGCTGGACGACGAAGACATCGAGCCGTCGTTCTCACATCATGCCGGCGACACGCTGCCGGTCGTCGAGCGTAACGGCGTCACGCTGCGGGTGATCGCGGGCACCGCTTTCGGCGAGACCTCGCCGGTCGTCACGTTCTCCGGCACGCTGTATGTGGCCGGTGAGTTCGCGCCGGGCGGCGCCTTCGCGCTGGAACCGGAACACGAGGAACGCGGCGTCTATCTGGTGGACGGCGATCTGGAGATCGACGGCACGCCGCTCGAAGTCGGTCAGATGGCCGTGCTCGCGCTCGACGAAACCGTCACACTCGCCAGCACGCACGGCGCGCGCGTGATGCTGCTCGGCGGCGAGAAGCTGGAAGGCGAGCGCTTTATCGAGTGGAATTTCGTCGCCAGTTCGCGCGAGAAGATCGAAGCCGCGAAGCTGGCCTGGACGAATCAGGAGATGGGCAAGGTGCCGGGCGAGACTGAATGGATTCCGCTGCCGGAACGCAAAGGCGCTTGATCGGCGAAGGAGACGCGTCGGCACACGCCGTATTGAATCCACGCCGACCGGCCCCATTTAATGACAAACCGTTTTATCGACGAGGACGCAATGGACACCACTCTGGCCACTTTCGAACAGGACGTCATCACGGCGTCGACGCTGGCCCCCGTGCTGGTCGATTTCTGGGCGCCCTGGTGCGGCCCGTGCAAGACGCTCGGCCCGATGCTCGAAAAGCTAGAAGCCGAAGCCGCCGGCAAATGGAAGCTGGTGAAGGTGAACGTGGACGAAAACCAGGAGCTGGCCGCGCACTTCCAGGTGCGCAGCATTCCGCACGTCATGGCGTTTGCCGACGGCCGGCCGGTCGATCAGTTCGTCGGCGTGCTGCCTGAAGGTCAGTTGCGCGAGTTTATCGAGCGGCTGGTACCGCAAGGCGCGGACGCGGCGCGTCTCGAAGCGCAAACCGCGCTGGCCGAAGGCCGCCGCGACGACGCGTACGACGCGCTGCAAGCCGCCCTCGCCTACGACCCGGGTTTCGACGAAGCGCGCATGGACCGCATCGAGATGCTGCTCGAAGACAACCTGATCGACGAAGCCCGCAACGAAGTCGATCTGCTGTCGCCGAAAACCACGCAGGGCATCGACGCGCGTTTCAACGCGATCAAGACACGGCTCGACGCCGTGGATGCCGCCGCGGACCTGCCGCCCACGGACGCACTCGAAGCCAAAGTCGCCGCCGATCCGGCGGATCTCGAAGCGCGCTTCGATCTGGCCAGCGCGCTGATTGCGCATCGTAAGTACGAAGGGGCGCTGGAACATCTGCTGGCGATCGTGCAACGCGACCGCACATTCCGTGACGATATCGGCCGCAAGACGATGCTGTCGGTGTTCGATCTGGCCGCGCATCAGCCGGAGCTGGTGTCGCAATGGCGGCGTAAGTTGAGCGCGGCGTTGTTTTAAACAAACCGCGCAATGCCCGAATGCGGTGGCAGCCTATGCGGCCACCGCATGTTTCTTCAAGCCGCGGCCGGCTTCCCTAACGCCCGCAACACATGCGCGGCGGCGGCAAATCCAAAGCTCGCGGTCACACACACGCTCGAGCCAAACCCCGCGCAATTCAAACCGACCGGGCCTACAGGCGACGTGTTCACCTGCTCCGCGTCCTCGTCGATATCGACTGCGGCCACTTCCGGATAGATCAGCGGTTCGTCGGAATACACCGCTCTCACCTTGAACTTCGCTTTCGGCCCGCGCGGGAAATTGTGCTGTTTGCGCAATTGCGCGCGCACCTTCGACAGCAACGGGTCCTGGATCGTCAGCGCAAGATCGTCGATGCGAATGCGCGTCGGATCGAGTTGCCCACCCGCGCCGCCCACCGTGATCAACGGCTGATTCCGCTCGACGCACCACGCGATCAGCGCGGTCTTGGTGCGCACGCTGTCGATCGCATCGATCACGTAATCAAAGCCGCCGCCGAGCGTCGCGGCGAAATTATCCGGCTCGACGAAGTCTTCGATCAGCCGCACATCGCAATACGGATTGATCGCCGCGATGCGTTCGGCCATGGCTTCGACTTTCGGTTTCCCGTAGTTGCCGTCGAGCGCATGGATCTGCCGGTTAGTGTTGCTCTCGGCCACGTTGTCGAGATCGATCAGCGTCAGCGTGCCGACCGCGCTGCGCGCGAGCGCTTCGGCCACCCACGACCCCACGCCGCCAATACCGATCACCGCGACATGCGCCGCTTCGAATGCGGCCAGCGCCGGCGCCCCATACAGACGGGCGATACCGCCGAAGCGCCGCGCGCGGTCGGCGGTTTCACTCCCGTCGAGGCTGGTAGTAAGATCGGATTGCGCGGTGGGGCTGGACATGGTGGCGGGGCTCGTTGGAAATCAGGCGAAACAGGTAAAACGGAAATGTGCGGCGCTCACGCGTTCGCAGCCGGTATTTTGCCTGATCGCGTCAATCCCTATCGGCGCAAGGGTGACTCAGCGCAAGCGAGCGCGAATATGGCGCAATACACTGGTGTACGGCGCGAGGCCTTGACCTGGTCGCGCGCAAAGATTTCTCTCCTTAGCTATACTGGACTGACTGTAGCGTTCGCATAAGAACATGACCTCACTCGCCGATCTTCGAAACAACTATTCGCTCGGTTCTTTGGACGTTGCCGATGTCGACCGCAACCCGTTTCGTCAATTCGATACGTGGTTTGAACAGGCCGTCAACGCCCAACTCCCCGAGCCGAATACCATGACGCTCGCCACGGTCGACTCGCGCGGCCGGCCGTCAGCGCGCATTGTGCTGATCAAAGGCGTCGACGAACGCGGCTTCGTGTTCTTCACCAATTACGAAAGCCGCAAGGGCTGCGAACTGACCGCGAATCCGTACGCGAGCCTGCTGTTTTACTGGATCGAACTCGAACGCCAGGTGCGGATCGAGGGCAGCATTGTCAAAACCAGCGCGGAAGAAAGCGACAAGTACTTCGCCTCGCGTCCGCTCGGTTCACGCATCGGTGCATGGGCATCCAATCAGAGTCAGGTAATTGAAAGCCGCTCGCAACTCGAAACACGCGAACGCGAAATCAGCCTGCTCTACGGCGACCAGCCGCCGCGTCCGCCGCATTGGGGCGGCTATCGTTTGGTACCCGAAGCAATCGAATTCTGGCAGGGCCGGCCGTCGCGTCTTCACGACCGTCTGCTCTACACGCGTTCAAGCGAACACAGCGACTGGCAAATCTCCCGTCTGTCGCCCTGAATCGGAATTTAACGCCGTCGCGCGCGCTGCCAACGTAGCGGCGCACGCCGGCCGGATGGCATCTCGCGGCAAGGGAGTTGCGCCGCACTGGGCTGCGATCCACACAAGCTTTGCTTTAATTCAACGGACACGGAGAGATCACATGTTCTGGGAGAAGAAGCTGGCGCAGTGGGTGGAAGACGTAAAAACCAAAGCTAACCTGCCCGCACGCCTCGTGCTGTGGGACGGTCAGCAACATGACTTCGGGCAGTTCGCGGCGCCTCAGGTCACCCTTCATGTCAAAAGCGCCACGGCGCTGCCCTATCTGCTCGAACCGAGCCTCGACAATCTCGGCGAGGCGTACGTGAAAGGCAAGATCGACATCGAAGGCAAGCTGTCGGACATCATCAATATCAGCTATCAGTTGGCGCGCAATACCGTCAACAGCGCGAGCAAGCTGGCGCGCGTGCGGCGCTATTTCCATCACTCGAAAGCGTCGGACAAGAAGGCGATCCAGTATCACTACGACGTCTCGAACGAGTTCTACAAGCTGTGGCTCGACGAGAACATGGTGTACTCGTGTGCGTACTTCGAGAACGGCGACGAAGATCTCGCCACCGCGCAGATCAAGAAGATCGATCACATCCTCACCAAGATCCAGTTGCAGCCCGGGCAGCGTCTGCTCGATATCGGCTGCGGCTGGGGCGCGCTCGTGCTGCGCGCGGCGCAGAAGTTCGGCGCGAAGTGTGTGGGCGTGACGCTCTCGCAGAACCAGTTCGATCTCGCCACCGCTCGCGTGAAAGCCGCGGGTCTCGAAGACCAGATCGAAATTCGTCTGCAGGATTATCGCGACGTCGAAGGACAGTTCGACCGGATTACCAGCGTCGGCATGTTCGAGCACGTGGGCCGCAAGAATCTGCCGGGCTACTTCGAGAAGATTCACGATCTGCTGGTCGATGACGGCGTGGCGATGAACCACGGTATTACGTCGAGCGATTCCGACAGCGGCGAGACTGCGCTGGGCGGCGGCGAGTTTATCGATCGTTATGTGTTCCCGGACGGCGAACTGCCGCACATCGGCCTCGCGCTCGAAGCGATGCAGCGCGGCGGGCTCGAAGCGGTTGACGTCGAAAGCCTGCGCCGTCACTATGCGCACACGCTGGATCTGTGGGCGGACAATTTCGAAGCGCATGCGGACGAAGCCCGCACGCTGGTCGACGACGAAAAATTCCGCATCTGGCGCGTGTACCTCGCCGGTTGCGCGTATGCGTTCGAAGCCGACGACGTCTCGATCTACCAGGTGGTGTGCCGCAAAGCCGGCCGTAGCGCGAAAACCTTGCCGTGGTCGCGCCGTTATATGTACGACAAAGCGCTGTGATGCGGTTGCGCCGCGGCGGCGTGCAATAGCGGCCCGGCGCGGCGCAACCTTTGAACAGCAGGTCGACGATCGATGGGCCGGAGCGGGACAAGTGAAGTTGAGCAGACAGTGGCGGGCGCGGTGGACGCCGACGGCGACGCTGTGCAGTTCGATCTGTTCGGGATGCCGGTGGCGCGTGTGGCGGTGGCTGCTGCGCCAAGTGAGGCGGCTGGAAAAGCGTTACGCGAGCAAGCAGAAGCGGAGCCGAAGAAAAAACGCCGCGCCCGCGACGTCATCGCCGCCCCGCCCTCGCCCGAACTCGTCGCGCTCGCCGCGAGTCTTCCGCCGCAGATCCACCTCGGCACCTCCACCTGGTCGTTCCCGGGCTGGAACGGCATCGTCTATGGCGACGAATACAGCAACAGCAAACTCTCGCGCGAAGGTCTCACGGCCTATGGCGCGCATCCGCTGCTGAAGACGGTCAGCATCGACCGTTCGTTCTATCAGGCGCTCACGGTCACCGAGTACTTGCGCTACGCGCAGCAGGTACCCGAGCACTTCCGCTTCATCGTCAAAGCGCCGATGACGATCACCGACGCCACCGTGCGCGCCGAACGCGGCGAGCCGGTCTCGCTGAACCCGTGTTTTCTGAACGCGCAAATGGCGATCGACGACTTCGTCACGCCATGCGTCGAAGGACTCGGCGCGAAGGCCGGCGCGCTGGTGTTCCAGCTTTCGCCGTTGCCGGATCAGATGCTTGCGCAGCCGGCGGTGTTCATCGAACGTCTGGCCGAGTTTTTGATAGCCTTGCCCACGCTGCCCGAGGGCACCTGCTACGCGATCGAAATCCGCGACGCGAGTCTGCTGACGCCGCGCTTCATCCGTACGCTGAAGACCGCGGGCGTGCGCTATTGCGTGGGGATTCACGCGCGCATGCCGGATCCGTTGCGGCAGGCGGCGGCGCTCGCGCTACTGGACGGCGAGCCGGCTGGGCCGCTGATCGTGCGCTGGAGTCTGCACGGCGGCTTCAAATACGAACAGGCGAAAGCCAAGTACGAACCGTTCAACCAGTTGGTCGATCACGACCCGGCGACTCGCGCGTCGCTCGCCGAACTCGCCGCGCGTTACGCGCTGGCCGGCCAGCCGGTGGTGATCGCGATCAACAATAAGGCGGAGGGGTCGGCGCCGCTGAGTTGCGTGGAGTTGGCGCGAGAGATTATCGAAGCGTACGCGCGGCAAGCTCATGAACATGAGAATGAGCACGACGCTGGGCGCGAGGAACACGAAGCCGGCCGCGAGGACCAGGCGCCGCCGCATGAAGAACCGCAACGCGATAGTCCATAAGCGGTAATGCAATAAACCCCGGCAGATAAGAAAAAAGCGGCCATCGCTGGCCGCTCTCTTTCAACCCGCCTTGATCCGATGCGCGAACTTCTGCCGAAACTTCGCGACCTTCGGCGCCACCACGAACGAGCAGTAGCCCTGATTCGGATGCTGCGCGAAATAGTTCTGATGATAGGCCTCGGCCGGCCAGTAATTGCCGTCCAGCGGCAGCACCTGGGTGACGATCTGATCGTCGTAAATCTGCTGCTCGCCGATCTCGCGAATCGCCTGCAACGCCGTCTCACGCTGCGCTTCCGAGTGCGTGAAAATCACCGACCGGTATTGCGTGCCAACGTCGTTACCTTGCCGGTTCAACTGCGTCGGATCGTGGATCGCGAAGAAAATATCCAGAATCTCGCGATAGTCGATCTTCGCCGGATCGAAGTCGACGTTCACGACTTCAGCGTGACCGGTCACGCCGTCGCACACCTGTTCATAGGTCGGATGCTGGGTCTGGCCGCCCGCATAGCCCGACTCCACCGAGTTCACACCGTCGACGCCCAGATACACCGCTTCGAGGCACCAGAAACACCCGCCACCGAGAGTGGCGACTTCGCCTGTCTGACTCATGCTGCACGCTCCTAGATACGCATAAACGGCCGATGCCGGTTCCGCTTTACCGCAACGCTCATGCCACCACCGGGACCTTCCAGCTTAGTGCGCTTACCCACATGTCGGCTGGGGTCGCGGCCAATTCGCCGCGATTGCAGTTAAAATTGGGATAAATCGACGATTTTCACTATGACTTTCGAATCATTTGTTTTCGGCCACGCGTGCGACGGGTTCATTCCGGAGTGGGTCCCGTCTGCACGAGGGGCATCCTGCCGATGAAGCACGCCAGTCCGCCCAACTTCGACCAGAACGCCTTCAAACAGGCGCTCGGCCAATTCGCCACCGGCGTCACCGTTATTACAACGCGTGCGGCGTCCGGCCAATTGATCGGCATCACGGCCAGTTCGTTTAATTCGGTTTCGCTCGACCCGCCGCTGGTGCTGTGGAGTCTCGCCACGCGCTCGGCCTCGATGCCGGTGTTCCGGTCCAATAGCCATTACGTGGTGAATGTGCTGGCCGCGTCGCAGCTCGATCTGTGCAAACGCTTCGCCACCGTCAAGGGTGACCGCTTCGAAGGCGTGTCGCATGCGGCGGGCGACTCCGGCATGCCGGTGCTCGACGGTGCGCTAGCGTGGTTCGAATGCCATAACCGTAGCCGCTACGAGGAAGGCGATCACGTGATTTTCGTCGGCGAAGTGGAGCGCTGCGGCATCCACGAGAATGCCGCCGAGATCTCGCCGCTGGTGTTCCAGAGCGGCCAGTTCCACGGGCTTAAATCGATCTGAACCGCGCCGCCGCGGCTCATTGGCCGGCGGCGCGTTCGCTCGATCAGCGGTCGTTATGCGCGGTGCCGTGGCCGCTGGTTTTGGTCACCAGCGCCACCGGCACGCCGGAATCTTCCTTCAACGTCTGCAGCACGATATTCGAACGAATATCCATCACGCCGGGCGCCTTGTAGAGGCGCTGCAGCACGAAATCCGAATAGTGTTTGAGGTTATGCGCGAGAACCCGCAGCAGGTAATGGGTCTCGCCGGTCACGACGAACGCGCCGACCACTTCCGGCCAGTCCCGCACCGCTTCGGCAAAGCGCTCGTGCCAGTTCTCCTGGTCGTTGCGCATGGACACCTGCACGAACGCTTCCAGTTCGAAACCCAGTACTTCGCGGTTCAGACACGCACGGTAATGTTCGATGACGCCCTGCTCCTCCAGGAGGCGCAGACGTCGTAGACAGGCCGATGGCGAGAGCGAGATGCGCTCCGCCAGGTCGAGATTGCTGATCCGTCCTTCTTGCTGAAGCACCGTCAAGATACGGCAATCGGTGGCGTCGAGCGAGATCGCGTTCATATTCGGTCTCCCTTTCCCATTTATGCCAAATTATGTTCCAAGACACGACGCAGAAGGAGATTTTTTCGCAATCACATTTCGCGGCAGGCCACCTATCATTTCGAGATAGACACAATCCGCCGTTGGAGACATGCAAACAATCTGGGACATCACCCCCGCCGTCGATACCGCAACGCCCGTCTGGCCGGGCGATACGCCGGTCGGCATAGAACGCGTGTGGCGCATGGAGGCGGGCTCGCCCGTCAACGTCGCGCGCCTGACGCTGTCGCCGCACACCGGCGCGCACACCGACGCGCCGCTGCACTATGACGCGCAAGGCGCCGCAATCGGCGAAGTGGCGCTCGATGCCTACCTCGGCCGATGCCGCGTGATTCATTGCATCGGCGCCGCGCCTGTTGTGACGCCACAACACCTGACCGGTTCCCTTGACGACCTGCCGCCGCGAGTCTTACTACGCACTTACAAAACCGCGCCAACCGCCGCGTGGGACAGTGCGTTTTGCGCGGTCGCGCCAGAGACGATCGATCTGCTCGCCGCACGCGGCGTGCAACTTATCGGTATCGATACGCCGTCGCTCGATCCGCAAGAGTCGAAGACGATGGATGCGCACCACCGAATCCGCGCGCACCGCATGGCGATTCTCGAAGGCATCGTGCTGGATGCCGTCGCGCCCGGCGACTATGAGCTGATCGCGCTGCCGCTCAAGCTGACCACGCTCGACGCGAGCCCGGTGCGCGCGATCCTGCGTGCGTTGCCGGCGGCGAACGCCGCTGCCGACTTCTGACGCCGACGCCTGCTGAACGCTAAACGGCCAACCGCCGCCGAATCCCCCACCATCCCGCTCCCGATCCGACTGACGGAACCATCATGAACCACCGTGAAGAAGCCCTGGCGCTCGACAGCGCCGACCCGCTCGCCTTACTGCGCGACCAGTTCGCGCTGTCGCCGACCACCATCTATCTCGACGGCAATTCGCTCGGCGTGCCGCCGGCCGCCGCCGCGCAGCGCGCGCAAACCGTGATCGCCGCCGAATGGGGCGAAGGCCTGATCCGCAGCTGGAACAGCGCCGGCTGGTTCGCGCTGCCGCGCCGCCTCGGCAACAAGCTCGCGCCGCTGATCGGCGCGGCGGACAACGAAGTGGTCGTCACCGATACGATTTCGATCAACCTGTTCAAGCTGCTGTCCGCGGCGGTGCGCGTGGCCAATGCACGCGACCCGAAGCGTCGTGTGATCGTGTCCGAGCGCTCGAATTTCCCGACCGATCTATACATCGCGCAAGGTTTGATCGAACAGCTCGATCGCGGCTATGAACTGCGTCTCGTCGACGATCCGTCCGAATTGCCTGCCGCGATCGGCGACGACACCGCTATTGCGATGATCACGCATGTGAACTACCGCACCGGCTACATGCACGACATGGCCGCGCTGACGAAGCTGATTCACGACAAAGGCGCGCTTGCGCTGTGGGACCTCGCGCATTCGGCCGGCGCCGTGCCGGTCGATCTGAATGGCGTGGGCGCCGATTATGCGGTGGGTTGCACGTACAAGTATCTGAATGGCGGACCGGGCTCGCCCGCATTCGCGTGGGTGGCCCAGCGTCATCAAAACGATTTCACCCAGCCGCTGTCCGGCTGGTGGGGACATCGCGCGCCGTTCGAGATGGACCCGGCGTATCGACCGGATGACGGCATCGGCCGCTTTTTGTGCGGCACGCAGCCGATGGTCTCGATGTCGCTGGTCGAGTGCGGTCTTGATGTGTTTTTGCAAACCGATATGCAGGCGATTCGTCGCAAGTCGCTGGCGTTGACCGATCTGTTCATCGAACTGGTTGAAGCGCGCTGCGGCGAGTTTCCGTTGACGCTCGTCACGCCGCGCGAGCATGCGCAGCGGGGTTCGCATGCGAGCTTCGAGCATCCGCATGGCTATGAGGTGATGCAGGCGTTGATCGCGCGTGGCGTGATCGGCGATTATCGCGAGCCGCGTGTGTTGCGGTTTGGTTTTACGCCTTTGTATACGCGCTTTGTGGATGTGTGGGACGCCGTGGAGACCCTGCGCGACGTGCTCGTGCATGAGACCTGGCGGGCGCCTGAATTTGCCGCTCGCGGCGTGGTGACCTGAGGAGCGGGCGATGAACGATCATATGCAAACGCCGGGGTTGCCGGAAGAGAAGCCTGCGCAAGGGTGCCCGTTTGGGCACGGGAGTTTGGAGGGTGGGGCTTCTGCATCTTCTCCTGCGGATTCTTCAGGCGATGGCTGGCATGACGCGCAGCTCGATTTCTCCGAATCGATGAGTTACGGCGACTATCTGTCGCTCGGGTCCGTGCTCGATGCGCAGCATCCGATGTCGCCGGATCACAATGAGATGCTGTTCATCATTCAGCATCAGACGAGTGAGCTGTGGATGAAGCTCGCGTTGTATGAGCTGCGCGCGGCGCTGCAGGCCGTGCATCGCGATGAATTGCCGCCGGCGTTCAAGATGCTCGCCCGTGTTTCGCGGATCATGGAGCAGCTCGTCCAGGCGTGGAGTGTTCTTGCCACGATGACGCCGTCTGAATACACCGCTATGCGGCCGTTTCTTGGGAGTTCTTCCGGGTTTCAGTCTTATCAGTATCGGCAGATTGAGTTTTTGCTCGGCAATAAGAATGAGCAGATGCTGAAGCCGCATGCGCATCGGGCTGAGGTTTTTTCTGAGGTTAAGGCTTCGCTTGAGGCGCCTTCTTTTTATGATGAGGTTGTGCGGTTGCTGGCGCGGCGGGGGTTTCCTATTTCAGCCTCGCGGTTGGAGCGGGACTGGACTCAGCCTACCTTGCATGATGCTTCGGTTGAAGCTGCGTGGCTTGAGGTTTATCGGAATCCTTCCCAGTATTGGGAACTGTATGAGATGGCCGAGGAACTTGTCGATCTTGAAGATGCGTTTCGGCAGTGGCGGTTTCGACATGTCACTACCGTTGAACGGATTATTGGGTTCAAGCAAGGGACTGGTGGGACTAGTGGGGCTACCTATCTGCGGAAGATGCTTGATGTGGTTTTGTTTCCTGAGCTTTGGCATGTTCGGACTATGCTTTAGGTAGGGTTTTGGGCCTGCTCGGCGGGGTGGGGTTTTGGTTGTGGTGTTGGCCTTTACTTGCTGTGTTAGTGGTCTATTAGCGTTGCCCCTGTGCGGGGCCTACTTCTCTTTGCCGCGGCAAAGAGAAGTAGGCAAGAGAAAGCCGCTCACACCGCTAGTTCTTAAGTGGATTCCCCGCACAGTTGCGGTAGTGGTGCATCTGGAATCCGAGCTCTCGCGCATTTGGCGTTCGTGACAAGGCAGTCATTCTTCCGGCAGCGCTGCGCGCGCCGCGCGGTTGTTCTCGCGGCGCTGCTCTGGTTGGTCGCGTTGCTGCACCTTCGTCGTGGATCTGGCATGCCGCGCTCTCGTACTCGATTCCTAGAACGGGCTCATTACGGGGCTGCCCTTTGTATCCGTAAAGTGGGTATCGACGACCTGGTAAAAACCCATCTGCGTATCGGCAACTTCCCAGACCGCGAGAATGACCTGGTAGCCAGTGCGATCGGGTAATTGGCATTGATGTATCGTCGGTTGAGCAGGCTTCAGATCAAACTTCCAATAAGGTTGGCCGTCGTTCTGGATCGTGCAGAACGGCTTCTCGTCGAACTGCGCTCGCGTCAGCGGTTTCGCAGGATCCCAACCGGAACGCGTGATGAAGTAGTTCCAGCGCCGCGTCGCGTGTACCGCCGAATATTCCCACTTGAAAATTTGAATCGAATTGGCCCGCACCGGAATCTTCGTCCATCGGTCCGCGGATTGTTCATTCAATACCGCAATGCGCCCGTTCACACTCGATCCGGCAATCTCACCATCCTTCGGCGGCTGGGCGTTACGCACATCTTGCGGCGCAAAAACATCCACCAGGCCCGCCTGCGTGGCGGGGAAAAATTTGCCATTCTCCATCGCGTTGGCCTGCCATGCGTCGACGTTGCAATTGACGTTCTTTCGCTCCACACACAACACAATACGAGAAGCCGGTTGAGTCAATCGCCCGTGAGCATGAACAAGCGTGACGCCGAATAACGCAGTCAACGCAATGGCCCAATGACGCCGCGTGAATGAGCGATACATATTCTCGTACATGGTCTCTTCTCCATAACACTTCCCCCTATCGCGCCATGGCATCTTCGAAGTGCGATAGAGAGAACGGTTGACTATCGAACGGCATCGACAGAGGAGCGCGAGCGCGTGATCTCTATGACGATCCGACGGTGATGCAAGGTGTGCCTTGTGCGTACCAACGGAGAAGGACAACGTGCCTGCCCTCGCACTGACCTCAAAGTAGACGCAAAGTACTAGCCAATGTGCGAGTCCGATGCACGTCAAAATTTCTGACGATGCGCCGGGGACACGCCAACTCACTCGCACAGGTCATCAACATACACGCGAAATTTGCGACAAGAGCCTCCCGCGCTGCTATGCCGCGGACGTGTCGATCGAGAATCAACGACGACGATAAACGCGGGTCACGCCATGAGCGCGAAGAGGACGAGGAAGAACATCAGCGTCACGAGCGACATGAAATTCGTCGCACGGTCACACGCGAGAAGATCGAATGCTCGTGATGCGCGAGGAAGAAAAACCCAAGAATATGGAACGCCAAAGCTGGCGGCCCACCAAAGAGAAATGCCGCGACTGCGCGAGAAACCCGCTTAGCAAGGGCCTTGCGTGAACAACCGCCACGGCGCGCGAAGCGCCGCCGGAAGAATGACTGCTGTGCCACTGCCGCGAAATGCGCGAGAACCCAGATTCCAGATGCACCACTACCGCAACTGTGCGGGGAACCCACTTAAGAATTAGCGGTGTGAGCGGCTTTCTCTTGCCTACTTCTCTTTGCCGCGGCAAAGAGAAGTAGGTGCCGCCCCGCACAGGGGCAACGCTAATAGACCACAAGCAAAAGCAACACAACAAAAGGCAAGCCCAACCACCAAACCACCGCACAGGCCAAAGTCCCAAAACTACCTGGCCGTATACCCCCCATCAACAGCCAAACAAACCCCACTAACCATAGAAGCCCCCTCACTCAGCAGAAACAAAACAGGAGCAGCGACTTCACGAGACTCAGCAAACCGCCCAAGAGGAATAGCCTTCAAGGCGGGCTCACGCTTAACAGGATCACTCCAGGCCAGCACCGCCATAGGTGTCAACGTAACCGTAGGATTCACACTATTAACCCGAATCCCAAACTCCCCCAACTCAACACACAGAGAACGAGTCACAGCATCAAGCGCAGCCTTGGAAGCCGAGTAACTCAAATGATCATCCAGAGCCACAAGCGCAGCTTGGCTAGAGACATTGACGATACTGCCCGCGCGCTTAGCGCCGATCATCCCCAGCGCCACATGCTTCGCAACCAGCACGGCCCCCCGAGCATTCACCGCCATCACCCGATCGAAACTAGCCGCCGTGGTATCCACCGCCCGCTCGAGCAACGCGATCCCCGCACAATTCACGAGCCCATCGAACACCCCAAGCGATTCGAACGCCTCATCGATGGCGCCTTCATCGCTCACATCGAGCATCAACGGCTCACAACCCGTCTCTTCAGCCAACCGCGCCAACTCATTCACATTCCGCGCAGCGGCAACAACATGCGCGCCAGAGGCACACAAAGCCTCGACGATAGCCCGCCCAATCCCACTAGAAGCGCCCGTAACGAGAACCGACCGCCCAGAAAAATCAAAAGTAGCATTCATGATGTCTGCAACCGATGCATGACCGGCTTCAACGCCGGATACAAATCCGTATAAATGCCGAACCGCTGTTCATACAGCGCCATCCGCACCGCGTCCGGCTGCGCCCGTTCCACCAGCGTCACCCAACCGCCCTGCGCCTCTTCCCGCGACACCAAGCCAACACCCACACCCGCGAGCAGCGCCGCGCCCATCGCCGCCTCGACATCCTGCTCAATCGTATAGACCGGATAACCCGTCACGTCCGCGATAATCTGCATCCACAAATCCGAATGCGCGGCGCCGCCCACCACGATCAATTTGTCATCCAGCGACAACGCGCCTTGACGTCCCGCCTCGATGTTGTGCTTCAGCGCAAAAGACACGCCCTCCAACACCGCGCGATACAAATGCCCCCGCGTATGGAAGAGACTGAGTCCGACAAACGCGCCGCTCGCCTTCGCATCCCACACGGGACTCCGCTCGCCCATCAGATACGGCAGGAACATCACCCCATCCGACCCGGCCGGCACGTTCGCGGCGGTTTCCTCGAGCAACCGATGCGGATCGCCATGCGGCGTCGCACGCGCCGCCTCGATCTCCGCGTGACAGAACTGCTCGCGATACCACGTCACCGACGCGCCCGCCGTAATCGCGCCGCCGAACACATAAATATCGTGCTGCCCATTGAACACGTGCGGCATGCTGATCAACCCATGCCGCGCATCGACGCTCTGATTGATATAACCCCAACACATGCTGGTGCCGATCATCGCCACATGCTGCCCCGCGTGCGTGACGCCGGCGGCGAACGTCGCCATCGCCGCATCGACGCCGCCGGCCACGATCGCCGTGCCTGCATCCAATCCAAGCGTCTCGGTCCATTGCGTTAGCAAGCCGCCCACCACGTCGGACGATTCGACCAATCGCTCCGGCATCATGGTCGCGGGAATGCCGAGCATGTCCAATGCCTCGTCCGACCAGTCGCGTTTCGCCATATCGTAGATACCGCCGATATTGCCGGCCGAACTGTGATCGACCGCCACCTCGCCGGTCAGCATGTAGATCACGTACGCATTCGGCGGCAGGAAATAACGCGTATGCGCCCACACTTCCGGCTCGTTATCGCGCAGCCACAACATCTTCGTATAACCGTAATAGCTGTCCACGCCATTACCGGTAATCGTGCGCAGCCGGTCGAGATCGACGTTCGAGCGCACCCACTCCACCTGCGCGGTCGCGCGGCGATCCATCCAGATCAGACACGGATATAGCGGCCGCATTTCGCTATCCACCGGAATGCCCGAGCCGCCGTACAGACTGCTCACGCACACCGCCTTGATCGACTTCGCCGCGCCGCCCGCCTCCTTCGCCTTCGCAACGCACGCGGCGATGCACTCCACGACCGCCTTGAACCACACTGCGGGCCATTGTTCGGCCCACAAGGGCTTAGGTGTATCCGGCTGATAGCTCGACGCATGTTGCGCGACGATCGCGCCGTGCCGGTCGACGAGCAACGCCTTGGTACTCTGCGTGCCGATATCGACGCCGATGACGTAATCCATACAGTCTCCGTTTTATTGGCCGCTTATCCCGTCCCGACGAGGCTCAGGCGCGCGGCTTCATCAACACCTTGATCGAATCGAGCGAGTTCGCGACCTTGATCGCCTCGTCCCATTCTTCCAACGAAAAGCCGTGCGTCACGATCCCTTTCGACGTCACCAGTCCGCGCGCCAGCAGATCGATCGCGATCGGATAGCAGTACGGTCCGAGATGCGCGCCACGCACGTCGAGTTCCTTGCGGTCGCCGATCACCGACCAGTCGAGCGTGGTATCCGCGCCGAACACGGAGAACTCGACGAAGCGCCCGAGCTTGCGAATCAGGTCCATGCCCTGATTAACGCCGATCGGCGCGCCGGTGGTTTCAATATACACATCGCAACCGTAGCCGTCAGTGAGCGAATGAACGATGTCCAACGCGTCTTCCTGTTTCGGATTGATCGTCACGTCGGCGCCGTATTCGCGCGCGAGCGCGAGCCGTTCTTCCACCAGATCGATCACCACCAGTTTCTTCGGCGTCTTCAGATGCGCGATTTGCGTCATCATCAGTCCCAGCGGCCCGGCGCCCGCGATCACGACGACGTCGTCGAGTTGCACTTCACCGCGATTGACGGTGTGAATCGCACACGCCAATGGTTCGATGATCGCGGCGTCTTCGAGCGAAATGCCATCGGGAATCTTGTGTACGATCGCCGTCGGCGGAATCCGCATGTACTCGGCCATGCCGCCGTCCGCTACTTCGCGCTGGAAGCCGAAGATGTTGTGCACCTCGCACATCCAGTACTTGCCGGATTTGCAATACCGGCATTTGCCGCAGGGCACGATCTGTTCAGCGATCACCCGGTCGCCCAGCTTCACGCCGAAATGTTCCGCCGCGCCCTCGCCGATCTCTTCGACGAAACCGAAGAACTCGTGCCCCGGAATCACCGGCGCTTTCACCCACGGGCTCGGGCCGCCCCAGAACATCTTCGCGCCGGAATGGCATTTGCAATCGCTCGCGCAGATACCGCACGCGGCAATGCGAATCACCAGTTCATGCGCACGCGCCGTGGGTTTCGACACCTGTTCGACGCGATAGTCTTTCGGTGCATGACAGACAATGGCTGTCATGTTCTGCTTGTCGGTTTGAGTCGTCATTGCTGTGGTCCTGCTTGAAATGGGAAGTCAGTGGAGAGTTACTTTCTACGGTCGCGGCTGATATAGATCGCCAGCAAAATGATTCCGCCCTTGATCACGTTCTGCACATACGGATTCACGCCAACCATGTTCAGGCCGTTGTTCAGCACACCGAGCAGCAACGCGCCGATCAACGTGCCGATGATCGAGCCGCGCCCGCCCGAGATCGAGGTGCCGCCCATCACCACGGCGGCAATCGCGTCGAGTTCGAAGCCGACGCCCGCGTTCGGCTGGCCGCTCATCAAACGCGCGGTCAGCACGATGGCGGCAAACGCCGAGGTCAGGCCGGCAATCGAGTAGACGATCAGCTTGACGCGCGCCACGCGCACGCCGGACAAACGCGTCGCCTGTTCGTTGCCGCCGATCGCGTACACGTAGCGGCCAAACGGCATGCGTTCGAGCAGCACCCACGCAATCGCGTAGATCACCACCATGATCACGACCGGCGCCTGCACGCCGAGAATCTTGCCGCTGCCAAAGAATGCGACCCAATCGGGCAAACCGTCGATCGGATAGCCGCCGGTGTAGATCAGCGCGAGACCGCGCGCGATCCCCATCGTCGCCAGCGTGACGATGATCGGCGGCATGCCGGCAAACGCGACGAAGAAACCGTTCGCCGCACCGAAGCCGAGGCCGACGGCAATGCCAATCGCCAACGCGGCCACAGCGTTCATGCCGGCAACCATCAGCCCTGCCGCGAGCGTGCCCGCCAGCGCCATCACCGAGCCCACCGACAGATCAATCCCGCCGGTCAGAATCACGCACGTCATCCCCACGGCGATGATGGCGTTGATCGACACCTGGCGCAGCACGTTTTCAATGTTGGCGGCGGAGAGAAAACTGTCGCTCGCGAACACCATCACGATGCAGACCACCAGCAGGCCGATGAACGGATAGAACACCGTCGAGCGTTTCAACGCGGCCCATGTGAAGCGCACCGGCGCACCCGGCGTGTCGCTGCTGACCGTGGAAGTTTTCGGTGAAGAAGAAGGATTAGGCGTGTTCATGTTTTGCTCCCAGGGAGCCGGCGGTGGCATAGGTCATCACGGCATTGGAGTCGATCGCGTCGCCTTCGAGCATCGCTTCGATGCGGCCCTGGCGGAACACGGCGACGCGGTCACACATACCGACGATCTCCGGCAGTTCGGACGAGATCATGATGATCGAGTAGCCGCGCGCGGTGAGTTCGCGCATCAGCAGATAGATTTCGGTTTTGGCGCCGACGTCGATGCCGCGTGTCGGTTCGTCGAAGATCAGGATGTTGGTGTGATGATTCAGCCAGCGGGCGATCACCACTTTCTGCTGGTTACCGCCCGACAGCGTCGCGACTTCGGTGTGCATGGTCGGCGCTTTAACGCCCACGCGTTTCATGATGTCGGCGGTGGCGCGCGCTTCGCTGCGCTGGTCGATGAAGAAACGCAGCGAGCGATACTTGCCAAGGTTGTTGATCGAGATGTTCTGCTTGATCGAGAAGTCGGTGATCAGACCTTCGGTCTTGCGGCTCTCCGGCAGAATGCCGACGCCGGCGCGCAACGCATCGGCGGGGTCGGACAATTTCGCGGCCGCACCGTTGATGCGAATCTCCTTCACGTACGCCGGATCCGCGCCGATCACCGCGAGCGCGGTTTCCGTGCGGCCTGAACCCACGAGACCCGCGAAACCGAGAATCTCGCCTTCACGCAGCGCGAAACTCAGCACGGGGCTGTCCTTCAGCAATTGCAGCTTCTGAACCTCCAGCACGATTTTCGCGTCGGCATGCAAGGGCGGCTTCGGCGGAAAGCTGCTTTCAATGCGGCGGCCCACCATCATTTCCACGAGGCGGCCCACGTCGGATTCGGCCACTTCCGTCATGCCGACGTATTGCCCATCGCGCAGCACCGTGATGCGGTCGCACACTTCGAAGATCTCTTCGAGGTGGTGCGAGATGAAAATCATCGCCACGCCCTGCTGTTTCAGATCGCGCATGATCGCGAACAGATGCTCGGCCTCGGCAGGCGTGAGCGTCGCGGTCGGCTCATCCAGAATCAGAATGCGCGCTTCCAGCGACAACGCCTTGCCGATTTCGACGAACTGCTGCTGCGCGACAGAGAGCTCGCGAATCGGCACCGACAGATCGATCGCCACGCCGAGCCGCTGAAAAATCGCCGCCGCCGTGCGGCGCATCTTGCCGCGTTCGAGCAGGCCCAGGCCGTTCTTCAATTCGCGGCCGAGAAACATGTTCTCCACCGCGTTCAGATACGGAATCAGGCTGAATTCCTGGAACACGATGCCGACGCCCGCCGCCACCGCGTCGTGATAGTTCGTGAAATGGCGCGCCTCGCCCGCGATCGTGATCGCGCCTTCATCCGGCTGATAGATGCCGCAGAGGATTTTCATTAGCGTCGATTTGCCGGCGCCGTTTTCGCCAAGCAACGCGTGGATCTCGCCGCGCGCGATCTCGAGATGAATGCCTTGCAGCGCTTTCACGCCGGGAAAGCTCTTGGTGATGTTGTCGAGTTTGAGAATGGTGTCCATCGGGTGCTCCTCTGCGGCGCGCCACCGTGTCGCTCGTCAGGCAAAGCGAACACGGTGCGGCGCGCCTGTCGTCTTACCAGCTGAAACCCTTGGCATTGCTCTTGTCGATCATCTTCACGTCGACCGGAATCGCTTTCGGCACATTGGCGCCCCACTTCTTCGCGAGCGCAATGCCGAGCGCGATACGCACCTGGTCGGCCGGGAATTGCGCGGACGTTTCGATGAACTTCGAGTTCGGCTTCTGGATCGCGGCGATCGCTTCCGGCGCGCCGTCGACGCTGGTCAGCTTGATGTCCTTGCCCGACGATTCGATCGCCGACAACGCGCCCATCGAGCCACCGTCGTTCACGCTGAACACGCCCTTCAGATTCGGATGCGCCTGAATCATGTTTTCGGTAACCGACAGCGCGGTGGCGCGTTCCTGCTTACCGTTCTGCGTATCGACGACTTTGATGCCCGGCACCTTCGCGAGCGCCGCCTTGCAACCCCGCACGCGCTCCAGAATCGGCACGACCGGAATGCCGTCGAGAATCGCTACTTCACCGCTGCCGCCAATCGCCTTCGCCAGATAGTCACAAGCCATTTCACCCGCGTCGAAGTTCTTCGAGCCGACGAACGAATCGACCGGACCGTTGGCGTTCGCATCCACCGCGACCACGACCACGCCCGCCTTCTTCGCCGACGTCACCGCCGATTGAATGCCGGTCGAGTCGGTCGGATTCACGAGCAGAATGTCGATCTTCTTCTGCAGCATGTCCTCGACGTCGCTGACCTGCTTGCTGACATCGTGATGCGCGTCGGTCACGACCACGGTTGCACCGATCGACGCGGCCGCGTCGTTGAGCGCCTTCTGCATCGTCACGAAGTACGGGTTGTTCAGCTCCTGAAACGTCATGCCGATTTTCAGCGGCGCGGCTTGTGCGGCCGGCGCAGCGATAAACGACAGGCCGAAGGCGAGCGCGGCGATAGCGGCCGCGTTGCGAGTGAAGCTCTTCAACGAGGCCGGCTTCGAAAGGGATTGCGTCATGGTTGTCTCCGTTATTAAAAGTAAGCACGTCCCTCACGCTGTCGTCGGACAGCGCGATACGTGTTGCAACGCGGGTGAAGTGGAACGCTTCGGCCAAGGCTTCAACCTGGTCGAAGCGGGAAACTACGTCGGTGGATAAGCGGCGGCGGCCGGGCGTGGCAGCCCCGGCGCGAGCACGATGGCGGGCGCGTCGTCGATGCCCACGCCGCGCGCGGCGGCCTGTTCGGAGGCGTCGCGGCTCGCGTCGTTGAGTTGCTGATAGCGGCGGAATTTCGAAGGCGCCATGCCTTTCACTGCGAGAAACTGCCGGTTGAAATTCGACAGGTTATTGAAACCCGCCTTGAAACAGATATCGGTCACGCTGAGTTCGCCGTCGGTCAGCAACTGGCACGCGAGGTTGATCCGCATGCGGTTCACATACTGCACGAACGGCAACCCGGTATGACGGCGGAAATAGCGCGAGAACGCGCTGACGCTCTGACCCGCGAGCTGCGCCAGATCCGATTCGCGCAGATCGTTCGCGAGGTTCTTGCCGATATACGACAGCGCATGATTGATCCGGGTCGACGCGAAACCGGTCGAGTCGGCCTGATACGCAGGGCTCGCGAGCGCTTCGCGGTCTTCGGCGTTCATCAGCATTTCAAGCATGGACATGAACAGGACAAGACGCCGCAAGCCGCGCGCGCTAAGCAGTTCGAGGAACAGCGGCTTGATCGCCTCGCTTGTCTGCGCGCCGAACGACACGCCACGGCGCGAGTCGGCGAGCAAGGCCTCGACCTGACGCCACTCCGGAAAACTGTCGACGCAACTCGACACGAACTCCTGGCCGAATTGCACAACCAGGTTGCGCTGCGCGATGGTCTCGCCTTCCGGCACGTCGCTCACCCAGTTGTGCGGCAGGTTCGGCCCCATCAGCACGAGATTGCCGGGCGTATAGCTGCTGATGTGATCGCCGACGAACATCTTGCCGGTCGTCGCGACGATCAGATGAATCTCGTACTCCGGGTGGAAATGCCAGCGCACCGTGCGATACGGATAGCCATGCGACCACACTTTGAACGATTCGTCGCGGCGCACGGCCACGAGTTCGAGATCGGGTTGCACTGTCTGCCTCCATGAAGCGGCTCGCCGGGGGCGTCGCCAACGCTTCGTCTTGTTGTCTTCTATAGCGAAAAGTAGCCCTCAAACGCGCTCGCCACCACTAAAAATGAAACCGCGGACTGATACTTTTTTGCATTCGGGTTAGTCCTGGCCCGGAAAAGGTCAAATTTGATGCAATGCAATACACGCTGATCCGCACGGCAAAGCACGTCCGTCCTGCAACCGTACGTCGTGACGGTCGCCCGCAAGCCCCGCCACGCCGCGCTGCGCCACGAAAACCCGGCGGCCTCGCCTTGACATTCGTTTCGCCGGGTACGATCATTCGCTCACACGCAGAGCAAATGCTCCACCACAAGAAACGCCGGCTTTAAAGCCGTGCGAGCCAGGACATTCAGGAGACGTACATGAACAGCGGGCAAGGCAGCGGCGCGGCCGCACACGTGATCCTGCACATCGGCGCGGGATCGTTTCATCGCGCGCATCAGGCGTGGTATCTGCACCGTTTGAACGAAGCGAAGGTGCCCGGCGAGCCGCACTGGTCGCTCACTGTCGGCAATATTCGCAGCGACATGAACGCGGTGCTCGACGCGCTTGCCGCGCAGAACGGCGTGTACACACTCGAAACCGTCACGCCGCAAGGCGAACGCGCGTACGAGACGATCCGTTCGATCGAACGCGTACTGCCCTGGACCGAGAACCTCGACGGCCTGATCGAAGCGGGCGCCGATCCGGCCTGCAAGATCATCGCGTTCACGGTGACCGAAGGCGGCTATTACCTCGACGAAGAAGACGAACTCGATACCGCGAACGCCGATCTCGCCGCCGACCTCAACGGTGGCCACACCACGATCTACGGCGCACTCGCGGCGATTCTCGACGCGCGCATGAAGCGCGGCGCGGGCCCGGTCACGCTGCAAACCTGCGACAACCTGCGCAGCAACGGCGAGCGTTTTCACGCGGGCATGAGCGAGTTTCTCGAACGACGCGGCGCGAACGAACTCGCGCAATGGTTCGACGACAACACCGCCTGCCCGAGTTCGATGGTCGACCGCATCACGCCGCGTCCCACGCCGGATGTGAGCGAGCGCGTGAAAGCCGCGACCGGCGTCGACGATGCCTGCCCGGTGATGGGCGAAGCGTTCATTCAATGGGTGATCGAAGATCGCTTCATTGCCGGCCGCCCTGCCTGGGAGAAAGTCGGCGCAGAACTGGTCGATTCGGTGATGCCGTACGAGGAAGCGAAGATCCGCATTCTGAACGCACCGCATAGCTGCATTGCGTGGGCGGGCACGCTGGTCGGCCTGAACTACATTCACGAAGGCACGCTCGACGCCGACATCAACAAATTCGCGTTCGACTACGTGACCGAAGACGTGATTCCGTGCCTCACGCCGAGTCCGCTCGATCTCGACCGGTATCGCGACGTGGTGCTCGAACGCTTCAGCAATCCGTATATCCAGGACACCAATCAGCGCGTCGCGGCCGACGGTTTTTCGAAGCTGCCCGGCTTTATCGCGCCGACGCTGGCCGAGTGTTTCGAACGTGGCGTCACCCCGGCGGCCACGGCAATGCTGCCCGCGCTGTTCTTCCGCTTTCTGCAACGCTGGCAGTCGGGCGAGTTGCCATACGCGTATCAGGACGGCGTGATGGACGAAAAGGTCGCGCGCGGTTTCTTCGCCGCGCCCGATCCGCTGAAAGCGTTCGCCGCCGACCGCCTGCTGTGGGGCAGCATGGCGCAGACGCCGGAACTGGAGTCGGCGCTGGAAGGCGCACTGGCGCGCGTCGACGTGTGGCTCGCCAAACGCGGCGCGGCCTGAACGCACCTGCCGCGGCAACGCGGCAACCTAGCAACGTAGCAACCCAGCGACGCGGCGCGCCGCTGCCAGGCTTAATGCGCATGGCAGCGCGCGCGGTGTGCGGCTAAAGTAGCGCATCTCCAACGACGAAGGTTCCGCGCCCATGTATCTCGGCATCGACCTCGGCACGTCCGAAGTGAAAGTCCTGCTGCTCGCCTCCAACGGACGCGTAATCGGCACCGCAGGCTCCCCGTTTACCGTTTCCCGTCCGCATCAGCGCTGGGCCGAACAGAATCCCGCAGACTGGTGGGCCGGCACGCGCACGGCGCTCGCCGCGTTGCGCGCCAGACACCCGGACGAGTTCGCGCAGATTCGCGGCATCGGCCTGTCGGGGCAGATGCACGGCGCGGTGCTGCTGGATGCGGAAAACCGCGTGCTGCGTCCCGCGATTCTGTGGAACGACATGCGCAGCGACAAGGAATGCGCGGAGTTGACCGAGCGCGCGCCCGATCTGCACAGCGTGGCCGGCAATCTGGCCATGCCGGGTTTCACCGCGCCGAAGCTGCTGTGGGTCGCGCGCCATGAGCCGGAGATTTTCGCGCGGACCGCCTGCGTGCTGCTGCCGAAGGATTACTTGCGTCTGCAACTGACCGGCGGCAAGGTGTCCGATCCGTCGGACGCGGCCGGCACGCTGTGGCTCGATGTCGCCCAACGCGACTGGTCCGATTCGTTGCTGGCGGCCTGCAACATGACGCGCGCGCAAATGCCGAGCCTCTGCGAAGGTAGCGCGCCGTCCGGCACGTTGCTGCCCGAGGTGGCGCGCGAATTCGGCTTGAGCGACGGCGTGATCGTCGCGGCCGGCGGCGGCGACAACGCCACCAGCGCGATCGGCATCGGCGCGACGCAACCAGGCGACGGCTTCGTGTCGCTCGGCACTTCGGGCGTGCTGTGCGTGGTCGGCGACAGTTTCCGGCCGAACCCGGCGTCCGCCGTGCATGCGTTCTGTCACGCGATTCCGGATCGCTGGCATCAGATGAGCGTGGTGCTCTCGGCGGCGAGTTGCTTGCGCTGGGTCTGCAAACTGACCTCGACCGACGAACCGACCTTGCTCGCGGAAATCGAAGCGCTGCCCGCCGACGCGTTGAACACCGCGCCGCTTTTCCTGCCCTATCTGTCCGGTGAACGCACGCCGCACAACGACCCGTACGCGCAAGGCGTGTTCTTCGGCATGAATCACGCGACCGATCGCGCGCTGCTCGGCTATGCGGTGCTCGAAGGCGTGACGCTCGCGCTCACCGACGGCCTCGACGCATTGCGCGCGGCCGGCACCGAAGCGAAGGCGTTGTCGCTGCTCGGCGGCGGCGCGCGCAGCGATTACTGGGCGCAGTTGCTGGCCGACGCGCTCGACACCGCCACCCGCAAGCACGGCGGCGGCGAAACCGGCGCGGCCCTCGGCGCGGCCCGTCTCGGCTGGCTGGCCGCGGGCGGCGATCCGGCCACGGTGCTGACCAAGCCGCCCATCGAAAAGGAATTCACGCCGAATCCGCGCCGTCATGCCGAACTGCGCGCGCGGCTCGAAGCGTATCGCGCGCTGTATCGCCACGTGCGTCCGCTGTTCGATCCGGCACGCGCGCCGCTCGCCTGAGCGACGGCAAGCCGCAGCCGCTCTCCGGGGAGACAGGAGAGCCGGCTGCTATCATCGGCGCACTATCAGCGAGCCGTCACCGTGCCCAAGTCCACAGAAAAATTAGATCTTGCTACCCGCGCCGCGTGGCTTTACTACGTCGCCGGCAACACCCAGAACGAGATCGCCGAGAAGCTGCAGGTGTCGCGTCCGGTCGCGCAGCGCCTGGTCGCCTTCGCCGTCGAGAAGAACCTGATTCGCGTGCGCGTCGATCATCAACTGGCGGACTGTCTGTCGCTCGCCGATCAACTGTCCAGGCGCTATGGCCTCGCCATGTGCGAAGTCGTGCCGGTGGACGGCGACACGCCCGAGGAAATCGACCGCAAACTCGCGGTGGCCGGCGCGCAGGTGATGGAGCGCCATCTGAACGAAGAAAAGCCGATGGTGGTCGCGGTCGGCAGCGGCCGGACGCTGAAGGCGTCGGTCGATCAGATCGCGCAGCTAGACCGTCCGCAGCACCGGTTGGTGTCGTTGGTCGGGGCGATCGCTCAGGACGGCTCCTCGAACCGCTACGACGTCGCGCTGCACATCTCCGAGAAGACGGGCGGCAAGCATTTTCTGCTGCCGGCTCCGTTGCTCGCCGATAGCGAGGCGGAGCGTTCGCAGTGGTGCAATCACCGGCTGTACCGGATCGTCGAAACGCTGGCGGCGGAGGCGGATGTCGCGTTCGTCGGCGTCGGCAATATCGGGCCGACCTGCCCGCTGCATGAAGACGGCTTCATTACGGCGGCGGAAGTGAAGGACATGATGCAAGGCGGCGCCGTGGCCGAAATGCTCGGTCTGCCGATCGATGCGACCGGCGCGCACGTCGAGTCGCCGACCGGTCGGCGCGTGACCAGCCTCCCACTCGATTCGCCGCCGCGGCGCCCGACGATTGGTTTCGCGGGCGGCGAGCGCAAGCGGGAAGCGTTGATCGCGGTGCTGAAAGGCGGATGGTTGTCGGGGTTGGTGACCGACGAGTTGTGCGCGCGAGCGGCGCTTGAGGCTTGAGAGCGCTTGGGGGCTCAGCGTGTTGAGCAGTTCGAGCAGTACGCTCCGCCGCGGCGAATTGATCGCCGCAACCCGCACTCGCACTCGCACTACACCAGCGGCAAACCTTCGGTAATGATGATCCGGTAATCGCCGCCCTTCAGACGCGTCTCGCTGACCGCCTGATACGCCGGGCTGCGATACCACGCGATCGCCTCGTCATAGCCGGCGAATTCGAGAATCAGAATCTCTTCGATCGCCGGCCCTTCCACCACTTCCTTGCGCCCGTGGCTCGCCAGCATGGTGACCGGATGCTGTTCGAAGGTTGCGGGCGCAACCTGCTTGTATTCGTCGAGCTTGGCCTGGTCGAGCGTTTTCTCGCGCGTAATGACAACGTAGGCGGACATGAGCGTTTCCCGGCGTGGTTGAAAGGAAAGCGGCGCGCCCGCCGCTTTCGCCAACATCACGCGGTCAGGCGGCCAGCACTTCGACGATCTTACGCTGGAATGCCTTGCCCGCGCTGTCGAACAGATGGCAGTGCTCCGGCGTCGCGCCGAGCTTCTGCATCTCGCCTTTCGTATGCCGTTCGAGCGGTGGAATCCGCGCGATCAGGCCGTCCGGTGAGACGCTGGATTCCGCGTACAAATACGCCGCGTCGCCGAGCGATTCGAGTGCCATCGTGCGAGCCGAGATGCCGTCGTCGCTATTGCCCACGTGCAGATGCTCGGGCCGAATGCCGACCGTCACCTTGTCGCCCTGCTTGACCGCGCCCGGTTCCACCGCGACGCGCTGCGTCTCGCCGGTTTCGTAGCGCACCGTCACGCCGTCGTGCGTGACCGACTGCACCACGCCTTCCATGAAGTTCATTTTCGGCGAACCGATAAAGCCGGCGACGAAACGGTTGGCGGGTGCGTGATACAGCATGGTCGGACTACCGACCTGCTCCAGATTGCCCGCCGACAGCACGACGATCTTGTCGGCCAGCGTCATGGCTTCGACCTGATCATGCGTCACGTAGATCATCGTGGTCTTCAGCTCGTCATGCAGACGCGCGAATTCGAGGCGCATTTTCACGCGCAGCGCGGCGTCGAGATTCGACAGCGGTTCATCGAACAGGAACACCTTCGGCTTACGCGTGATCGCGCGGCCGATCGCCACGCGCTGACGCTGTCCGCCGGACAACTGTTTCGGCTTGCGATCGAGCAGATGATCGATGTGTAGGATCTTCGCGGCGTTGCGCACGGCGGCGTCGATTTCCGGCTTCTTGGTGCCGGCGAGTTTCAGGCCGAACGCCATGTTGTCGTACAGCGTCATGTGCGGATACAGCGCGTACGACTGGAACACCATCGCGATGCCGCGTTTGGCGGGCGCCACGTCGTTCACGCGCACGCTGTCGATGCTGAGGTCGCCGCCGCTGATGTCTTCGAGGCCGGCGATCATGCGCATCAGCGTCGATTTACCGCAACCGCTCGGGCCCACGAACACGACGAACTCACCGTCCGCGATGTCGAGGTTGATGTCGCGCATCACCTCGTTGTCGTCGTAGGCCTTTCTGATGTTGCGCAGAGTTACGCTTGCCATGATGTGTCTCCGTGTAATGCTCTAGGTATTGCTTGTCCGTTGCTTACGCTGCTTCGTTTGCTTCGTTTGCTTCAGCAGCTCGCTTCTCTATGCTCGGGCCGACGCCGCCACGCCATTTACGGCGGCGTGGCCGCCGTCGCGCTCAGCGTCCATTGCGCGACCAGTTCCGGCAGTTGCTGCATGTCGTCGAACACGTGACGCGCGCCGGCCGCATGCAGCTTGTCGATCTGCGCGTCGCTCGCGTGACCGCCGCCGATAAAGCCCAGCACCGTCATGCCCGCTGCGGTCGCCGCCGTCACGCCGGTCACGCTGTCTTCCACCACCAGACACGCCGACGGCGCGAGTCCCAAACCGCGCGCCGCCGCCAGATAGACGTCGGGCGCGGGCTTCGGATTCGGCACCGCATCGGCACAAAACAGGCGGTCGCCGAAGAACTTCACCAGCCCCGTGCGCGCCAGCACCGATTCCACGTACGGCCGGAAACTGTTGCTCGCGCACCCTTTGGCGAGCGGCACCTGAGCGAGCGCCGCCTCGATCCCTTCCACCGCCGGTGCCTGCATCGCCGCCGCTTCGACCGCGCGGCGGATCGCGTCGATATCGGCGACGGACAGGCTCTTGCCGAGCTGCGTCGCCGTACCCTGCAACACCGCTTCGATGCGCAGGCCGAGCAGCGGCAACACCACCGGCTCGACGTCCGTCTCGGGCCAGCGCGCTTCGAGTTCGTGCACCAGCATGCGCGCCGCCACGGCTTCGCTGTCGATCAGCACGCCGTCGCAATCGCAGATCAGCGCAAATTGACCGACACCGGAACCCACATTCGACCCCGCTGTCATTTGACCGCCCCGAACGTGAGACCGCGCACCAGTTGCTTCTGCGACAGCCAGCCGACAATCAGGATCGGCGCCACCGCCAGCAGCGAAGCGGCCGACAGCTTGGCCCAGAACAAGCCTTCAGGACTCGAATACGACGCGATGAACACCGTCAGCGGCGCCGCGTTCGAGCTCGACAGGTTGATGCTCCAGAACGCCTCATTCCACGACAGGATCACGAGCAGCAGCGCGGTCGACGCGAGCCCCGGCAGCGACATCGGCATCAGCAGATAAACGATTTCCTGCCACGTCCTCGCGCCGTCGATCCGCCCGGCTTCGAGAATGTCGCGCGGAATTTCGGCGAAGTACGTGAACGACATCCACACCGCAATCGGCAGATTGATCAGCGTGTAGACGATCACCAGACCCGACACCGAATCGAGCAGGCCGGTGTTCTTCCACAGCAGATAGATCGGCACCAGCACGCCGACCGACGGCATCATCTTGGTGGACAGCATCCACAGCAGCACCTTCTGCGTGCGGCGGGTCGGGAAGAACGCCATCGCATACGCGGCCGGCACGGCAAGAATCAGGCACAGCACCGTGACGCCCGCCGAGATCAGCACCGAATTCCACGCGAACGCAAAGTAATTGCTGCGCGCGAACACCTCGCGGAAGCTATCCAGCGTCGGAATAAAAAACAGCGACGACGAATAAGCCTGCTGTTCCGTCTTGAACGCGGTGATTGTCATCCAGAAGATCGGGAAGAACAGCAGCAACGCGACCAGCCAGGCGATCACGCCGGGAATGGCGCGGCGAATCGCGGCGAACGGCGACTTCGTCGGCACGGTCATGGGTGTCGAGCTCGACACCGGAGTGGAGGCAACCTGGCTCATTTTTCGTACTCCCCTTTCAGGTTCTTCGCGAGCATGCGCACGAGGAAGAACGACACGACATTAGCCAGCACGACCGCGAGAATGCCGCCGGCGGAAGCGAGCCCGACGTCGAACTGTTGCAGGCCGAGCGAATAGATCAGGTACGACAGATTGGTCGTCGCGGTGCCCGGACCGCCGCCCGTGGTGGTATAGATTTCGGCGAAGATCGACAGCAGGAAAATCGTCTCCATCATCACCACCACCGCGATCGCCCGTTTCAGGTGAGGCAGCGTGATGTAGAAGAACATCGAGAACGGACCCGCACCGTCGATCTTTGCCGCTTCCTTCTGCTCCTGATCGAGCGACTGGATCGCGGTGAACAGAATCAGGAACGCGAACGGTAACCACTGCCACGCGACGATCATGATCACGGCGGTGAGCGGATAGTCGGCGAACCAGTCGATCGGCTGCATGCCCATCGCGCGCATGCCCTGCGCGATCAGGCCATACACCGGGTGCAGGATCATGTTCTTCCAGATCAGCGCGCTGACCGTCGGCATCACGAAGAACGGTCCGATGGCGAGCAGCCGCGCGATGCCCTGACCGTAGAACTTGCGGTCGAACAGAATCGCCATCAGCACGCCGCCGACCACGGTGATCACCAGCACCGAAATAATCAGCTCGAGCGTATGGCCGATCGAAGGGCCGAACGACGGGTCGGTCGCGAGGTATTTGTAATTGTCGAGACCGGCGAAACCTTTGAGGTCCGGGTTCAACAGGTTGTAGCGCGAGAACGAAAACCAGATCGTCATGGCGAGCGGAATCGCCATCCACAACACCAGTACGGCCACCGAGGGCGTGACTAGCCAGCGCGCGGAATTGGCTTTGCGGACTTCGCGTTCTTTTTCTGTCTGGGGATGAGCTTGCATGAGAGGTAGGCGCAGAGGACGCATGGTGGACCACCTGTTCGGTAATGCGCGGACTGTCCGCCGCGAACTGCTCGCGGCGTGAAGCGCGCCGGCCGGCGCGACACCTTGCCGGTATCGCGGCGCGCCGCGCGATCAGGACAGCCCGCTGTGCTGCGTGGGCCGGCTGACGGGCGTCAGCCGGCGCGTGCCACGTGCTTCAGGTGGCGGGTTGCCGCATCACTTCCAGTACTTCTATTACTTCTGGTAGCCGGCCTGTTGCACCGCGCGATTCGCGGTCGCATTGCCGGCGGCCAGCGCCTGATCGACCGTCATCTGGCCGGCCACTGCGCCGGAGATGCTCTGACCCACCACGGTACCGAACGACTGGAACTCAGGAATACCCACGAACTGCACACCGGTGTACGGCACCGGCTTCAGCGTCGGGTGATCCGGGTCCGCCGTTTCGATCGCCTTCAGCACGAATTCGCCGAACGGAGCAGCCTGCTTGTACTCGGGGCGTGCGTAGGTGGATTGACGCGTTCCCGGCGGCACCGAGGCCCAGCCTTCGTCCTTCGCGACCAGTTCGATGTATTGCTTCGAGGTCGCCCATGCGATGAACTTCTTCGCCGCGTCAGTCTGCTTCGACGACTTCGGAATCGCCAGCGCCCACGCCCACAACCAGTGCGAACCCTTCGGCGTGACAGCGATCGGTGCGGCAGCAAAGCCGACCTTGTCCGCGATCTGCGATTGCTGCTTGTTGTACAGCATGCCGGCCGCGACCGTCGCGTCGATCCACATCGCGCACTTGCCCGAGGACATCAGCGTCAGGTTTTCGTTGAAGCCGTTCGAACTCGCTCCCGGAGGGCCGTCTTTCTTCAGCAGATCGACGTAGAAGGTGATCGCCTTCTTCCATTCCGGCGTGGTGAGCTGCGCGTTCCACTTCTCGTCGAACCAGCGACCGCCGAAGGTGTTCACCACCGTCGTCGCGTACGCCATGTTTTCGCCCCAGCCCGCCTTGCCGCGCAGGCAGATGCCGTACATGCCGTTGGCCTTGTCGGTCAGCTTGTCGGCGAATTGCGCGATCTGGTCGTAAGTCGGCTGGTCCGGCATTTTCAGACCCTTGGCTGCGAACAGATCCTTGCGGTAATACGTCATGGAGCTTTCGACGTAGAACGGCAGCGCGTACAACTGGCCGCCGCTCGACAGGCCGTCGCGGGCCGTCTTCACGACGTCGTTCAGATCGTAATCGGCGGGCAGGTTGGTGAGCGGCGTGAGCCAGCCGCGTTTGCCCCATTGCGGCGTTTCATAGGCGCCGATCGTCATCACGTCGAACTGGCCGCTGCCGGTCGTGATGTCGGTGGTGGCGCGCTGACGCAGCACGTTTTCTTCGAGAATCACCCAGTTCAGCTTGATGTCCGGATTCGCCTGCTCGAAAGCGGGCGAGAGCTTCTTCAGCTCGATCATGTCCGGATTGTTCAACGTGGCGATCGTCACCGTCGCCGCCGACGCGCTTAACGCGAAGCACGCCATGGCGCCGACGCTAGCCGCTTTCAGCGCGGATTTGAGGATTGGCTTCATGTGTTGTCTCCTTTCTCGTACGTTATGTGATGCTGCGTTTGTTCTACGAAAATGACGGGGATGATGCGCACGTCGCGACCGCGGCGACGTGCCTGCTGCGTCAACTCATCCAGTTGCCGCCGTCGACGTTCAGCGTTTGCGCGGTAATGTAGTCGGCATCCGCCGACGCGAGAAACAGGGCGGCGCCGGTCAGGTCGTCCGGCACACCCATGCGGCCGAGCGGCACCGCTTCGCCGACCAGGCGCTTCTTCTCGCCGAGCGGACGGTTTTCATAACGGGCGAAGAGCGCGTCGACTTCCTTCCACATCGGCGTATCGACGACGCCCGGCGCGATGCCGTTCACGTTGATCTGGTGCGGTGCGAGCGCCAAGGCCGCCGATTGCGTGTAGCTGAGCACCGCCGCCTTGGTCGCGCAGTAATGCGACACGAGCGCCTCGCCACGCCGCCCCGCTTGCGACGACATATTGATGATCTTGCCGCCGCGACCCTGCTCGACCATTTTTTGCGCAACGGCTTGCATCAGGAAGAACAGGCCCTTCACGTTGACCGCGAACAGGCGGTCGAACACGTCCCAGGATTCGTCGAGGAGCGGGCGCATATCGAACAGCGCCGCGTTGTTGAACAGAATGTCGATTTGGCCGAAACGCTCGAGCGTGCTCGCAACGATACGGTCGATATCTTCACGGCGCGTGACGTCGGCGCTGACGCTCAGCACCCGGTCGCCGTATCCGGCGCGCAACGTGTCGCCGAAACTGTCGGCCGGCTTCATGTCCACCAGCACGCAGCGCGCGCCTTCGTCCAGATAGCGGCGCGCCACGGCCTCGCCAATTCCGCTTGCCGCGCCCGTCAGAATGGCCACCTTGTCTTGCAATCGTGCCGCCACTGCCTGTCTCCGGTTCATTGCGTTTTGTCTCGCAGTGAGCGAACGCTCATTGCGCGAACAATTGCTCTGTTAGTGATCGAATGATCGGATACGGACAGGGTCATGTCAAGGCACCCGCGCAGATTTCGATGGTGCAGCGCGGCAGGACACGCGCGCCCTCGTTCCGGCTCTGAACAACACTAATACGAGAAATCGGGGAAGGCCAAGTCGCTTTCTGCATAAGGCGCTGACAATTATTTGAGATACGTTATATCATTTCGACCGCGCTTCATTGGCCGCGCGCGGCCGCCGCACCCTCTCCTAACGTTAGTGATTCACTCAACTCTCACGCAGCAGGAAACAACGATGAACAAACTCGGCTCGATGTTGAACGGAGCGCACCGCGCGCTGAAGCTGTCGAAATACGTTGCGGCGGCCACGGCCGCGTTCGCGATCGGTCACAGCGCCTTCGCCGTGGATGCGAAAATCCCGGTGGTCGCGGCGGAGAATTTTTACGGCGACGTGGTGCAGCAACTGGGCGGCGATCGCGTCGACGTGACCAGCATTCTCAGCAATCCGGACCAGGACCCGCATCTGTTCGAAGCCAGCCCGAAGACGGCGCGCGCGTTGCAGCATGCGAGCCTTGTGGTGTACAACGGCGCCGACTACGATCCGTGGATGGCAAAATTGCTGGCCGCGTCGAAGGGGTCGAAGCGCGTGACGATCGTCGCCGCCGACCTCACCGGCAAGAAAGGCGGCGATAATCCGCACCTCTGGTACGACCCGGCCACCATGCCGAAGGTCGCGCGCGCGGTGAGCGAAGCGCTCGTCGCGACTGACCCGGCACACAAGTCGGCGTACGATGCGAACCTCGCGAAGTTTCTCGATTCGCTGAAGCCGATCGACGCCAAGGTCGCCGAGTTGCATGGCCGCTACGCGGGCGTGCCGGTCACGGCGACCGAGCCGGTGTTCGGTTATATGTCGGACGCGATCGGGCTGAGCATGCGCAATCTGCGCTTCCAGCTCGCCACGATGAACGACACCGAAGCCAGCGCGGCCGATATCGCCGCGTTCGAACGCGACCTGCGCGAAAAGCGCGTGCGCGTTCTGATCTATAACAGCCAGGCAACCGAGGCCCTGACCAAACGCATGTTGAAGCTCGCGCAGCAATCGAAGGTGCCGTCCATGAGCGTCACCGAGACCGAACCGGCCGGCAAGACCTATCAGACGTGGATGCTGACGCAGCTCGACGCGCTGAACGCCGCGCTGATCGCGGGCGAAGCGAACGGCGCGGGCGCGGTGGCGGCTTCCGGCAGCAAAGGAACGACACCATGACTCTGACTGGCCGCAACGCGCCAGCCCCTGCAGCAAGTGCGCCCACGGGCGCACCGTCCAACGCGCCCGTGCTCGAACTCGAGCAGGTCACGCTCGAACTCGGCGACCGCACGATTCTGCGCGACACCGGTTTCGTGGTGAATCAGGGCGAATTCATCGGCGTGCTTGGGCCGAACGGCGCGGGCAAGACCACCTTGATGCGCGCGGTGCTCGGCCTCGTGCCGGCCGCGAGCGGCACGATCCGCGTGCTGGGGCAGCCGGTGGAGCGCGGCAATGCGTCGATCGGCTATATGCCGCAGACGCGCAGCGCGCTCGCCGGACGGCGCGTGCGCGGCCGCGATTTCGTCGCGATGGCCGCCGACGGTCATCGTTGGGGCTTGCCGCATGCGGACGCCCGCACTCGCGCCGATGTCGAGCGCGTGCTGGATCTGGTGGGCGGCCGCAAGCTGGCCGAGCGGCCGTTGTCGGAACTGTCGGGCGGCGAGCGACAGCGCCTGCTGCTCGCGCAATGCCTGCTCGGTAATCCGAAGCTGCTGTTGCTCGACGAACCGCTGATCAGCCTCGACCCGCATCATCAGAAGAGCGTGGTCGAACTGGTGCGGCGCGTGCAGCAGGAACTCGGCATTGCCGTGCTGTTTTCGGCGCACGAATTGAATCCGCTGCTGAACTCGATCGATCGCGTGCTGTATCTCGGCAGCGGCGTGGCCGCGCTCGGCACCGTCGACCAAGTGATCACCCGCCCGGTCCTGTCGCGCCTGTACGGCTCGCCGATCGACGTGATGCGGGTGAACGGCCGCATCTTCGTGATGTCGGGCGACGTCGAAGTCGAGAAGCACGATCACGAGCACGAACACGACGAAGACGGCGGCCATAGCCACGGCCATTCGCACGGCGCGCACGGCCACAGCCACTCACACCAGCACGACTCACGCGACGGACACACGCACGATGTTTGAATACGATTTCATGGTCAACGCGTTCGCGGCGTCGGGGATCGTCGCGGTGCTGGCGGGTATCGTGGGCTATTTTCTGGTGATGCGCGGACAGACCTTCGCCGGCCACGCGCTATCGCACGTCGGCTTCACCGGCGCGACCGGCGCGGTGCTGATCGGCATCTCGCCGATCTGGGGGATGATCGGCTTCACGCTCGCGGCGGGCGTCGGCATGGGCGCGCTCGGCGAACGCCTCGCCGGACGCGACGTGGCGATCGGCGTGATCCTCTCGCTGTCGCTCGGTTTCGGTTTGCTGTTTCTGCACTTCTTCACCGCGTACGCGACGCAAGTGACCGCGTTGTTGTTTGGCAATGTGCTCGGCGTGAATACGTCGACGCTTGGCGTGCTGGCGGCGCTAGGCGTAGTCAGTTTGCTGGCGCTGGCGGCGATCATGCGGCCGTTGCTGTTTGCTTCGTTGCAGCCTGAACTGGCCGAAGCAAAGGGTGTGTCGCTGCGGCTCGTGTCGGTGCTGTTTCTGGCGATTGCCGCGTTGGCGGTAGCCGCGTGTACGCAGATCGTCGGCGTGTTGCTGGTGTTCACCTTGATGGTCGGGCCGGCTGCGGCCGCGCAGAACATGACGACGCGTCTGTCGACCGGACTCGTACTGGCCGCGGTGTTCGCGCTGCTGCAGGCGTGGCTGGGATTGACGCTGGCGTTCTATACCGATTGGCCCACGAGCTTCTGGATCACCGTGCTGTCGGCGGTGGTGTACGGCGGGAGTTTGGTGAAGCGCCGTTGAGTGGACAGCGATGACGGCGGGCACTTTTACGCGCTACCGTCATCGCCATACAACGGCACGTTCAGCCGAGCAACACCTTCGCGTGATGCGCGAGATGATCCTCGATGAACGTCGAGATGAAGTAATACCCATGGTCGTAGCCCGCGTGACGGCGTAACGTCAGCGGCTGACCCGCCGCCTGGCAGGCGGCTTCGAACACATCCGGGTTGAGCTGTTCCGCCAGGAACTGATCCGCCAGCCCCTGATCCACCAGAATCCCCGCCGCGAACTTGCGCGACGCATGCGCGACCAGCTCGCTCGCGTCGTACTGCTTCCACGCTTCGCGATCGTCGCCGAGATACCCGCCTAACGCTTTCTCGCCCCACGGGCAGCGCGTGGGCGCGGCAATCGGCGCGAACGCCGACACCGAGCGATAAATCTCCGGATTGCGCAGCGCCAGCATCAACGCGCCGTGACCGCCCATCGAGTGCCCGAAAATACCCAGGCGCGCACCGTCCACCGGCAGATTCGCCAGCACCGTTTCGCGTAGCTCGTCACGCACATACGAGTACATCCGATAGTGCTGCGCCCACGGTTGCTGGGTCGCATCGACGTAGAAACCCGCGCCCACACCGAAGTCCCACGCCGCGCTTTCGCCCGGCACGCCCGCGCCGCGCGGACTCGTATCGGGCGAAATCAGCGCGATGCCGTGCTGTGCCGCGAAACGCTGCGCGCCGGCCTTGATCGGAAAGGTTTCTTCCGTGCAGGTGAGGCCCGCGAGATAGAACAGCGCGGGCACGTTCGCGTTCGCTTGCAACGCCTGCGGCGGCAGATAGACCGAGAAGCGCATCGGCAGACCGACGGTCTGCGAGTCGTGCCGGTAGATACGCTGCTCGCCGCCATGGCAGGCATGCGACGACAGAAGTTCAAACATCGCCCTGCTCCTTTCGGTGGGTTGCGTGGGTTGCGTTCGTCACGTTCCGCATCAGTACAGCACGACCGAGCGGATCGACTCGCCCTTCTTCATCAGGTCGAAGCCTTCGTTGATCCGTTCGAGCGGCAGACGGTGCGTGATCAGATCGTCGATATTGATCTTGCCTTCCATGTACCAGTCGACGATCTTCGGCACATCCGTACGGCCACGCGCGCCGCCGAATGCCGAGCCCTTCCACTCGCGGCCCGTCACCAGCTGGAACGGGCGCGTGCTGATCTCCTCGCCCGCCGCCGCCACGCCGATGATGAACGATTGGCCCCAGCCCTTGTGCGTGCATTCGAGCGCCTGACGCATTACCTTGGTATTGCCGATGCATTCGAACGAGTAGTCCGCGCCACCGTCGGTAAGTTGCACGATGTGGTCGACCACGTTCTCGACTTCGTTCGGGTTGATGAAGTGCGTCATGCCGAACTTTTTCGCCAGCTCGACGCGGCCCGGGTTGATGTCGACGCCGATAATCTTGTCCGCGCCGACCATCTTCGCGCCCTGAATCACATTCAAACCGATACCGCCGAGGCCGAACACCACCACGTTCGCGCCCGCTTCGACCTTTGCCGAATACACCACCGCGCCGACGCCCGTCGTCACGCCGCAGCCGATGTAGCAGATCTTGTCGAACGGCGCGTCTTCACGCACCTTCGCGACCGCGATTTCCGGCACGACGATGTAGTTCGAGAACGTGGACGTGCCCATGTAATGGAACAGCGGCTTGCCGTCCAGCGAGAAGCGCGAGGTGGCGTCGGGCATCAGGCCGCGGCCTTGCGTCGAACGGATCGCCTGACACAGGTTGGTCTTGCGCGACAGGCAGAACTTGCACTGGCGGCATTCCGGCGTGTACAGCGGAATCACGTGATCGCCCTTCTTCAGCGTGCCGACGCCCGGACCCGTATCGACGATCACGCCCGCGCCTTCATGGCCGAGAATCGCCGGGAAAATGCCTTCCGGGTCAGCGCCCGAGAGCGTGTAGTAGTCGGTGTGGCAGATGCCCGTCGCCTTCACTTCGATCAGCACTTCACCGGCGCGCGGGCCTTCCAGATCCACTTCCTCGATCGTCAATGGGGCGCCGGCTTTCCATGCAATGGCGGCTTTGGTTTTCATCGTGAATGCTCCTTGAGGTCTGTGAGTGCGACGCGCGTCCGGCATGATGTGCCGCGCTCTAACTTAGCGCGCGAAAAGCGTCATGGTATTGCAAAGTGCGTCACGGCATTGTCCGTACCGGACATCGGCGCGCTCATCGTCGACGGGCGTCGACGAGCGCAGGCAGCGTCACCGACGCCCCGTGCCGCCGAACCAGGTTTCGACCCGGCCATAAAGATCGAGAAAGCGTGCATAGCGTTCGGCCAGCGCCGCATCGCCTCGCGGACCGGCGACCCGCGTCGCGCCCGGCGCGAGCGCCGCGAGATCGTTCGCGTGCCAATGGCCGCTCGCCAGACCGCCGAGAATCGCCGCGCCACGCGGCGCCGCGTTGGGGCAATCGACCGCATAAAGTTCGACGTCCAGCGCATCGGCCAGCAACTGCCGCCAGCGCGCGTCGACCGAACCGCCGCCCGCGAGCTTCAACGTGGTGACCGTCGCGCCGCTCGCGCGAATCGCGTCGAGACCGGCGCGCAGCGAAAACGCGACGCCTTCGAACGCGGCGCGCATCATCGTGCCGCGCGTGTGTTCGAGCGCGAGGCCGAGCCAGCCGCCGCGCGCCGATGGGTTCAGCCACGGTGTGCGTTCGCCGGTGAGGTAAGGCAGAAAGGTCAGGCCGCTTGTGGGCGCTGCAGCGCCGTGGGTACGTTCCGAGGCGCTGCCGGAGGTCGCGCTGCTTGCTTCGCCGAACGCGCTGGTAGTGACGTCGCCAGACGCGTCGTTCAGTGCAATCGCGTTGGCCTCGCCGAACGCATCCCGATAAGCATCAGCCCATTCATACGACAACCAGCCGCGCACGCGTTCCAGTGCAATGCCGACGTTCTGCATTGCCGCCATCCGATACCAGTGATCGCTCGCCGCCCGATAGCGATGCAAGCCCTTCGCCGCCGTCGGCTCCTGCCCCGCCAGCACGACGATCTGTCCGCCCGTGCCAGTGGTGAGCAACGCATCGCCGTCGCGCGCGAGTCCGCTGCCGAGCGCCGCGCACGGCGTGTCGGCGGCGCCGGTCGCGAGCACGATGCCGGCGCGCAACCCCAGCGCCTGCGCCGCCGCCTCCGACAGCACGCCGCCCGCCGCATACGACGGCGCCAATGGCGCGAACCATTCACGCGGAATCTCCAGCCGCGCCAGCAGCGCCGTATCCCATACGCCGGCCGGATCGGCGAGCGCGGTCGCGCAGGCATCGGACGGATCGGTCAGCACCGCGCCGCCCAACGCCACGCGCAGCCAGTCTTTCGGCTGCAACGCCCAGCGCGTTCTGTGCGCGGCGTGCGGTTCGTTCAGCACGATCCAGCGCAGCAACGGCCCGGCCATGCCGGGCGCCACCGGATTCGCTTGCGGCTCGCGCCACGCGTCGAGCAAACCCAGCGCGCGCGTATCGGGCCACAGCATGGCGGGCCGCACGGCGTCGCCGGCGGCGTCGATCAGCACGACCCCGTGCATCTGCCCGGAGAAGCCGATCGCGCGCACGTCGCTGCGCAACGCTGGCGGCAAACGCGACACCGCTTCGCACAGCGCGCGCCACCACGTTTGCACCGAGGTCTCCGCCCAACCCGCGTGCGGTGTCTCCAACGTATAAGCGACGCTCGCGACCGCCTGCTCGCGGCCGTTTTCATCGACGATTGCTACTTTGAGGGAACCGGTGCCGAGGTCGATGCCAAGAAAACTCATGGGCGATTGCACGTCAAAAGAGGGGTGAAAATGAGGGTCGCGAGGCGCACGCGAAAGGTGCCCCGAAGGCGGTTTTTTTCGTCACCGCGACGCGCCTCGGAGAGCGCATCCAAAAACACGCCGATTTTGCCGAATCGCGGGTTAACCCCGCCGCGCCGCGAGCCGCATGAAAACAGCACTATGCGCCGTATGAGATACACCTCATTGATTCTCACACATATCAGTCTGGCGATGGCGCGCGCGGCTTAACGACCCGCACCACGGCCACAAGGGGCTGTCCGCCGATGGCACAAACTCGCAGCTTTAAATTGCCTTTCAAACCGGCACAACGCATATCGTCACCGGGAATGCCGGAATAGGCCCCAGTGGTCTTGTTGCACTTTATCGTCCCCGATACCTTGGAGTCATCTCAAAAACTAGATGGTGGAGACAGAAGATATGCAATCGAACACGGTTCACCCGTGCGACGAGCGACTGCCCGCGGGCCAGTTGCTGACGCTCGGCATCCAGCACGTTCTGGTGATGTATGCCGGCGCCGTCGCAGTGCCTCTGATCATCGGTGCGGCGCTCAAATTGCCGAAGGATCAGATCGCCTTCCTGATTAGCGCCGATCTGTTCTCCTGCGGCATCGCCACGCTGATTCAAACGCTCGGTCTGTGGATCTTCGGGATCCGCCTGCCGGTCATCATGGGCTGCACGTTCGCGGCCGTCGGTCCGATGGTCGCGATCGGCACCAATCCTTCGCTCGGCATTCTCGACATCTTCGGCTCGACGATCGCGGCTGGCGTGATCGGCATTCTGCTCGCGCCCGCAGTCGGCAAGTTGTTGCGCTTCTTCCCGCCGGTGGTGATCGGCGTGGTGATTTCGGTGATCGGTCTGTCGCTGATGGAAGTGGGCATCAACTGGGCAGCCGGCGGCGTGGGCAATCCCGACTACGGCAATCCGATCTATCTCGGCCTGTCGTTCATCGTGCTGACGCTGATTCTGCTGATCAACAAGTTCGCCAAGGGCTTCCTTGCCAATATTTCGGTGTTGCTCGGCATCGTCGCCGGCTTCGTGATCGCGCTGGTGCTCGGCCGCGTCAACATGGACGGCGTCACGCACGCACCGTGGGTCGGCTTCGTGATGCCGTTTCACTTCGGCCTGCCGCACTTCGATCCGCTGTCGATCGCAACGATGATCACCGTGATGTTCGTCACCTTCATCGAATCGACCGGCATGTTCCTCGCGGTCGGCGACATGGTGGATCGCCCGGTCGATCAGAAAGCGCTGGTGCGCGGCCTGCGCGTGGACGGTCTGGGCACGCTGATCGGCGGTGTCTTCAACTCGTTCCCGCATACGTCGTTCTCGCAGAACGTCGGCCTGATCGGCGTGACCGGTGTGAAGAGCCGCTTCGTCTGCGCCATGGGCGGCGTGATTCTGGTGCTGCTCGGCCTGTTCCCGAAGATGGCGCAAGTGGTCGCGTCGGTGCCGGCCTTCGTGCTCGGCGGCGCGGGTATCGTGATGTTCGGCATGGTCGCGGCAAACGGCATGAAGGTGCTGTCGCGCGTCGACTTCGTGAAGAACCAGCACAACCTGTTTATCGTCGCGGTAAGCGTCGGTCTGGGTCTGGTGCCTGTCGTGTCGCCGAACTTCTTCTCGAAGCTGCCGGCCGCGCTGACGCCGCTGCTGCATAGCGGGATTCTGCTGGCGTCCGTGTCGGCGGTCGTGCTGAACCTGATCTTCAACGGAGTGAAGAGCGAGAAAAAGGCGCAGTGCGAGATTCGCAAAGCCGGTCACGATTTCGACGGACGCGGTGGAAATGAGCCGCCGCACGATGAAATGATGCGTGCCGCGGATCTGCATTGAGTGACTGAGGTGCGGCAAACGTAGTTGCTGCAACTCGTCCTCTGCGGACAAACAAAAACGCCACGGCAATGCCGTGGCGTTTTTGTTTTCAGCTTTGTGCTGCTGTTTGTTGCCGTGTGCTTACGTGTGTCTTGCGCTGGCTGCGTAGAACGGCTTCCGTGACACCGAAAGCCGTTCTATGCGTTGGCTACGACACGGCGCCGACTTAACCCGCCGTCGCCGCCGAAGCCGCCACCGGCGCGCTTGCCGCACCGTAATTCACCGGTGCGTCGGCGGGACGCGGCTGATCGCCGTTGTGCTCGACCCAGCCACCGCCGAGTGCCTGGTACAACGTCACCAGGTTCTGCAGGCGCTCCATGCGCGCGGTGATCAGCGACGTTTGCGACGTGTACAGATCGGTCTGCGCGGTCAGCACCGACAGATAGCTGTCGACACCGTTCGTATAACGCAGATTCGACAGATCCAGACGACGCTGTTCCGCAAACGTATTGCGCTCCAGCGCCTGGATCTGCTGGTCGTACGTGCCGCGCGCCGCCAGACCGTCCGCCACCTCGCGGAAGGCCGTCTGGATCGCCTTTTCGTACGTAGCGATCTGGACGTTCTTCTGCAGGTTCGCGACGTCGAGGTTGGCGATGTTCTCGCCACCCTCGAAGATCGGCACCGTGATCGACGGACCGAAGCCCCACGCAGCCGAACCCGGCTTGAACAGACCGCCGAGCGACGGGCTCAGCGTGCCGAAATTGCCGGTCAGCGAGACCTTCGGGAAGAACGCCGCGCGCGCCGCGCCGATATTCGCGTTGGCCGCGAGCAGGTTCTCCTCGGCCTCCATGATGTCCGGACGACGCGTGAGCAGATCGGACGGCAGACCGGCCGGAATATCCGTGAGGAGATTCTGGTCGTCCAGCGTCAGACCCGGCGGCAGATCAGCCGGCAGCGGCTCGCCCAGCAGCAGCACCAGCGCATTTTCGCCCTGTGCCCGCAAACGCGCCTGCGCCTGCAGGTTGGCGTTGGCCGTCTCGACCACTGTTTGCGCCTGGCGCAGATCCAGTTCGGAACCCGTGCCGTTGTCGAACTGCAGCTTGGTGATCCGATACGACTCCTGCGCGGTCTTCAGCGTGTCTTGCGTGACCTTCAGCAGATCGTCCAGTTCGAGCACCGTCAGATACTGATTCGCCACCTGCGAGACCAGCGCAATTTCCGCCGCCTTGCGCGCCTGCGCCGTGCCCAGGTAGGTCGCCAACGCCTGATCCCTCAGACTTTGAATCCGCCCGAAGAAGTCGATTTCCCAAGACGCGTTCAGACCGACCGAGTACGAGTTGGAAATGTTCTGACCGCCGAACGCCAGGTCCGTCGGCGTACGCGATTTGGTTTGCGAAGCCGCGGCATTGAGCGTCGGGAACAGACCGGCACGAACAATCCGGTACTGCGCCTGCGACACCTGCATGTTCAGCACCGACACACGCAGATCGCGGTTGTTCTTCAGCGCAATCTCGATCAGCCGCTGCATGCGCGGATCGACGAAGAATTCGCGCCAGCCGATATCGGCCGCGGCCACACCGTTCGCGCTACGCGCGGCAGCCGTCGCGCCGGGTTTTTGCTGGCCCGTTTCGGCCCCCGGCTGGGTCGCGCCCGGTTGCGTGTCGTACACGCCGCCGGTCGGGAACATCGACGTCACGGGTTCCGCCGGACGCTGGTAATGCGGCGCCATCGTGCAACCCGCGGCGAACAACGCAACCGCCACTGCAATCAAAGAGTGTTTTTGCATCTCAATGTCCGTCCTTGCCCGAGCCGTTACCGCCCGACGCACCACCTTGCGGATCGTGCGAATGGAGCTGGTTGGAATGTTCGAACGCCGCATCCGGGTCTTCCGTCTCACCACCGAACTTCGCGCGGATCACGACGAAGAACATCGGGATCATGAAAATCGCGAGGAAGGTGGCTGTCAACATCCCGCCGATCACGCCGGTACCGATCGCGTGCTGGCTGGCCGAACCCGCGCCGTTGCTGATCGCGAGCGGCATCACGCCGAGAATGAACGCGAGCGAGGTCATCAGAATCGGACGCAGCCGCAGACGCGCTGCTTCCAGCGCTGCTTCGACCGGCCCCATGCCTTCACCCTGCTGCAACTCGCGGGCGAATTCCACGATCAGAATCGCGTTCTTCGCCGACAGCCCCACCGTGGTCAACAGCCCCACCTGGAAGAACACGTCGTTCTCGAGCCCGCGCAGCGTAGCGGCCAGCAGTGCGCCGATCACGCCGAGCGGCACCACCATGATCACCGAGAACGGGATCGACCAGCTTTCATACAGCGCCGCGAGACACAGGAACACGACGAGGATCGAGATGCCGTACAGAATCGGCGCCTGCGAACCCGACTGGCGTTCCTGCAGCGACAAGCCGGTCCATTCGTAGCCGATACCCGCCGGCAACTTCGCCACGAGTGCTTCCATTGCCGTCATGGCCTGACCGGTCGACTTGCCCGGTGCAGCCGCGCCCTGGATTTCCACTGCCGAAATACCGTTGTAGCGTTCGAGCTTCGGCGAACCGTAGGTCCACGTGCCGCTGGCGAACGACGAGAACGGCACCATGGTGCCCGCCGAATTGCGCACGTACCAGGCGTTCAGGTCTTCCGGGGTCATGCGGAACGGTGCGTCGCCTTGCAGATACACCTTCTTGATCCGGCCGTCGGTATCGAGGAAGTTGTTCACGTACTGCGATGCCCACGCGATCGAGAACGTCTGGTCGATCGTCGACAGCGACACGCCGAGCGCCGAAGCCTTCTCGTGATCGATATCCACCTTGAACTGCGGCGTATCGTTCAGGCCGTTCGGACGCACCTGGGCCAGCGTCGGATCTTTCGCGGCCATGCCGAGCAGCATATTGCGCGCTTGCATCAGCTTTTCGTGGCCGATACCCGCGCGATCCTGCAGCTCGAAGTCGAAGCCCGCAGCGGTGCCGAGTTCAGGAATCGACGGCGGATTCACCGGATACACCAGCGCGTTCTTGTAGCCACCGAAATGCATGAACAGACGGCCGACCAGCGACTGCACCTTCTCGTCCGCGTGCTGACGCACCGAGTAGTCCTTCATCCGCACGAACACGAGACCCGCGTTCTGACCGCGACCGGCGAAGCTGAAGCCGTTCACCGTGAAGGTCGATTCGACGATGTTCTTCTCGGTGTTCAACAGGTAGTCCGACACGTCCTTCAGTGCGCGCGCCGTGGTTTCCTGCGTCGAGCCCGACGGCGTTTGCACCAGCACGAACATCGTGCCCTGGTCTTCGTCAGGCAGGAACGACTTCGGCAGCTTCACGAACAGCAGGCCGACCGCGAAGATCACCACCATATAGATGATCAGCCAACGGCCCGAGCGCTTGATCACGTGGTGCACGCCCGAGTGATACTTGTCGCGGCTCTTGTTGAAGGTGCGGTTGAACCAGCCGAAGAAGCCTGTGGTGCGCTCCTGGTGACCCTTCTCGATCGGCTTGAGAATCGTCGCGCACAGCGCCGGCGTCAGAATCAACGCGACCAGCACGGACAGCACCATGGCGGCCACGATCGTCAGCGAGAACTGCCGGTAAATCGCGCCGACCGAACCGCCCGAGAACGCCACCGGCACGAACACCGCCGACAGCACGAGCGCCACGCCAACCAGCGCGCCGGTAATCTGGTCCATCGCCTTGCGGGTTGCGTCACGAGGCGATAAACCCTCCTCCTGCATGACCCGCTCGACGTTTTCCACCACCACGATCGCATCGTCCACCAGCAAGCCAATGGCCAGCACGAGCCCGAACATGGACAGCGTGTTGATCGAGAAGCCCACCAGACCCATGATCGCGAACGTGCCCAACAGCACCACCGGCACGGCGATCGTCGGGATCAGCGTGGCGCGCAGGTTCTGCAGGAACAGGTACATGACCAGGAACACCAGCACGATACCTTCGAGCAGCGTCTTGACCACTTCTTCGATCGACAGGCGCACGAACGGCGTGGTGTCGTACGGATACTTCACGACCAGACCGTGCGGGAAGTACTTCGACAGGTCGTCGATCTTCGCGCGGACAGCCTTGGCGGTGGCCAGCGCGTTAGCGCCGGTCGCGAGCTGAATACCGAAGCCTGCCGTCGGCTGGCCGTTGTACTTGGTGTCGAAGTTGTAGTTTTCGCCACCCAGCTCGATGCGGGCCACGTCTTTGATACGGACTCGCGAACCGTCCGGATTCACCTTCAGCAGCACGTTGCCGAACTGTTCAGGCGTATTCAGCAGCGTGGCTTCCGTGATGGTGGCCTGCAGCACCTGACCCGGCACCGACGGCGTGCCGCCGAGCGAACCGCCCGCGACCTGCACGTTCTGGTTCGTCAACGCGGTCTGCACGTCCACCGGCGTCAAGCCGAAGTTGGTGAGCTTGTTCGCGTCCAGCCAGATCCGCATGGCGTACTGCGAGCCAAACAGCGTCACAGTGCCCACGCCGTCGATCCGGCTAAGCGGATCTTCGATGTTCGACGCGACGTAGTTCGCCAGGTCGTACTTGTTCATACTGCCGTCTTCGGAGTTGAACGCGAGGACCATCAGGAAGCTGCTGCTCGACTTCGTGACCTTGGTGCCCAACTGCTGCACGGCTTGCGGCAGCAACGGCGTGGCCAGTTGCAGCTTGTTCTGCACCTGCACCTGCGCAATGTCAGGATTGGTGCCGGCCGCGAACGTCAGCGTGATGGTTGCCGTACCCGAGTCGTCCGACGTGGACGACAGGTACAGCAAGTGGTCGAGACCACTCATCTGCTGCTCGATCACCTGCGTGACGGTGTTTTCCACCGTCTTCGCCGAGGCGCCCGGGTACGTTGCGCTGATCTGCACGGCCGGCGGCGCGATCGTCGGGTACTGCGCGATCGGCAACGTGAAGACCGACGCGATACCCGCGAGCATCAGAATAATGGCGATCACCCATGCAAAAATTGGGCGATCAATAAAGAACTTTGCCATGAGGCGGGCTCCCTGTTATTACGCGCCCGATGCCGCAGAGGCGGGTTGAGCCGTCTGTGCAGCACCGCTGGCGGCCGGCGCACCCTGAGCGGATGCGTCGGAAGCGGGTGTGGCGGGAAGTTGCGCGGCAACCGGCTTGACCTGCTGACCCGGACGCGCCTTCTCGGTGCCCGCGACGATCACGCGATCGCCGGGCTTCAGGCCACTCTCGACCACCCAGTTCGAACCGTACGTGCCCGACGTGACGAGCTGACGCAACGCGACCTTGTTGTCGTCGCCGACGACCAGCGCGGTCGGCTGACCCTTCTGGTCATGCGTGACGCCGACCTGCGGCACCACCAGCGCGTTGTCGTTGACGCCTTCTTCGATCCGCGCGCGCACGAACATGCCCGGCAGCAACACCTTGTCCGCGTTCTTGAAGAGCGCGCGCACCGTGACCGAGCCGGTGCTCTGGTCGACCGTGACGTCGGTGAACTGCAGCTTGCCCTTTTCCGAATAGGTGCGGCCGTCTTCGAGAATCAGCGAGACCTTGGCCGCGTCCGGACCGCTCGTCTTCAGCTTGCCTTCTTGCACTTCGCGACGCAGCTTCAGACCGTCGAGGCTCGATTGCGTCAGGTCAACGTAGACCGGATCGAGTTGCTGGACGGTAGCCAGCAGCGTGGCGGCGCTCGCCTGCACATACGCGCCCGGCGTGACTTGCGACACGCCGATCTGGCCGGTCACCGGCGAGGTCACGTCCGTATAGCCGAGATTGATCTGCGCCGTGTCGACCGCTGCCTTGCCGGCGGCGACGTCTGCCGCTGCCTGGCCTTCCGAGGCGACCGCGTTGTCGTAGTCCTGCTTGCTGACCGCGTTCGCGGCCACCAGCACCTTGTAGCGGTTAGCTTGCGCGGTGGTCGATACGAGGTTGGCTTGCGCCTTGGCCAGCGTGGCCTTCGCGTTGTTCAACGTGGCGATATACGGCGCCGGATCGATCTTGTACAGACGCTGACCCGCCTTGACCTCGCCACCTTCCGTGAACTCGCGGCGCAGCACGATGCCGTCGACCCGTGCGCGCACTTGCGCGACGAGGAAAGCACTGGTGCGGCCGGGCAGTTCGGTGACGACGGGCACCGAAGTCGGTTGAACGGTGACGACGCCCACTTCGGGCGTTTGTGGCGGCGGGGCAGATTGTTTTGGTCCGCACGCTGCCAGCAATACGGCAGCCGTCGCGGCACTGATTAAGCGGAATGGAACCCGTTCGACGCGCATGGAGCGACCTCTGTCAAAGACTGAGAATGAAAAAGTGCGCGCATCCCTACCCCGGGGACGACAGCGCACACATGCGTCTTGCGACGCTTGACCGAAAGCCCGTGAATGCAAACCGAAGCTGCTGGGCACCCTGAGCAAAATGCGCCAATCCTGGGAAATGCCGCACGGCGCCGCCCGTCCAGGCACGGCGCAAGAGCGTTTTGAAAGGCAACAGTGACGGATATTAACCGGTCGTCACGGCTTGGGCTATCCGATCGTGGGATGCTATTATATATACATTCACGAATGCATGTATAAGTGCGTTTACTTCTCTTGTGGGCGGGGGGCCTGCAGGAACGCTTCGCAATTCGCTTAACGGCAGACAGATTGTCATCCCGCGGACTTAATAGCGCGCGGGAAAACCCCACAATCACGGCGAGTCACACGAATATGGTCAGAAGAACCAAAGAAGAGGCGCTTGAGACGCGCACCAGCATTCTCGACGCAGCCGAGCGGGTCTTCTTCGAGAAAGGCGTATCGCGCACGTCACTGGCCGACATCGCGCAGGCGGCGGGCGTCACGCGCGGCGCGATCTACTGGCACTTCGCGCATAAGAGCGATCTGTTTACCGAAATGTTCGACCGCGTGCTGCTGCCGCTGGACGAACTCAAAGCCGCGTCGCTGGACCCCAACGAGCCCGATCCGCTGGGGCGTCTGATGGAAATCTGCGTGGTCTGCCTGCGCGACACCGCCAACGACCCGCACCGCCGCCGCGTGTTCGACATCCTGTTCCTGAAATGCGAACTGGTCGAGGAAATGGGCCCGGTGCGGATCCGCTATCAGACCAACATGCGCGAAGGGCTGATGAAAATCGAGGGCGGTCTGCGCAACGCGATCTCCAAAGGGCAAATGCCGGCGGAACTCGATACGCGGCTGGCGGCGGCCATGGTGCATGCGTTCGTCAGCGGCTCGTTGCGCGACATGCTGTTCCTGCCCGACGCGACGGATTTCGGTGCTTACGCGCAGCGCATGGTGGATGGGATGTTCGACGCGTTGCGGATGAGCCCGGCGTTGTTGAAGAATCCGGTGCAAGAGTTGGCGGATGAGTCGGCTCGCTAATTAAGAAGAACATAACGGGCCACGCAAAAAAGCGGACGGGTGAGCAAACCCGGCCGCTTTTTTTACGCCCTCGTGCTTACGCGGCGTTCCGGCGCGCCCGCGCCTTCTGGTTCGACGAATAGATATCGCCTTTCTGCAGCAGCGTGCCGTTTTTCACTGCTGCGAGCCACGCGTCGGTGCTCGCCACCGCCGCGAAGGTCGACTGCAACACTACGCTGAACGCGTGGTGAATGTCCTTCGCGCTGGCAAAACCCGCGCTGTTCTCATACGGCACCGAACCGGTCGCGTCTTCCAGGAATTCGACGGCCAGGCCGGCGTGGACCGCGTGATTGATCGTCGACGCATCGCAGTTATGCGTCATGTATCCGACGATCGTCAGCGTATCGATCTGCCGCGCGGCCAGCCAGTCGGCGAGGTCAGTCCCGGTGAACGCGCTCGCCATCGACTTTTCCACAAGGTGATCGCGAGCCCGCGAGGCCACTACCGGATGCAGCTCGGCCCCAGCGCTACCGCGAGCGAACAACGGTGAAGTCGCTGCCGACAAGTGCTGGACGACCACGACCGGGATGTCGGCGGCGTGCGCGGCATCCATCGCGCGGCCGACATTGGCAAGCGAGGTCTGCACGTCCGGATATTCGATCGGCAGATCGCCGGTCACGTATTCGTTCTGCACGTCGATAACGATCAGCGCACGGCGCGGTGTGGTCATGGCAAGACTCCTGTCAGAGACGGTTCAAAGGTTCGATGCTTCGCGCCGCTGGCGCCTGCCCGGGCGGGCGGTGCTTCATGAGTGGCGGCGATGACTGCATTGTTGGCCGACCGGGAGTTTCACGACAGTGACCCGGATGACAGGAATCGATAGAATCGGGCCATTGTCGAATTGTCGAGGTGGTCGATGGCGGTTTCTGTTCTCGCATCCGGTTCGGCTTCGGCTTCGGCTTCGGCTTCGGCTTCGGCTTCGGCTTCGGCTTCGGCTTCGGCCGCCCCCACTCCACCGCGCCACGTCGTCGCCGTCGTCGCGTTCGACCGCATCAGCCCGTTCCACCTTTCCGTGCCCTGTGTGGTGTTCGGCGAAGAGCGCAGCGGCGGCGGCCTGCCCGATTTCGACTTTCGCGTCTGCGCCGCCGAAGCCGGCCCGCTCACCACGACCGCCGGCTTCTCGATCGCCGTCACCCACGGACTCGAAGCGCTCGCCGACGCCGACACGATCATCGTCCCAAGCTGGCGCGATCCGGACGAAACGCCGCCCGCCGAGTTGCTCGCCGCCCTGCGCGCGGCGCATGCACGCGGCGCGCAACTGGTCGGGTTATGTCTGGGCGCATTCGTACTGGCCGCCGCCGGCATTCTCGACGGCCGGCCGGCGTCCACGCACTGGGCCTGCGCCGACGACTTCGCGCGCCGCTACCCGCGCGTGCGGCTCGACCCCGACGTGCTCTACGTCGACGACGGCAACGTGCTGACCTCCGCCGGCACCGCCGCCGGCCTCGACTGCTGTCTGCACGTGCTGCGCAAGATGTGCGGCGCGGAAGTGGCGAATTACGTCGCGCGTCGGCTGGTGGTGTCGCCGCATCGGCAAGGCGGTCAGGCGCAATACGTCCAGCAGCCGATTCCGCCGAACGTGCGCGGCGACCGGCTGTCCGGCCTGCTCGACTGGGTGAGCGGCAATCTGGCCGCGCCGCACACGCTCGACACGCTGGCCGCGCGCGCGTTGATGAGCCGCCGCACCTTCACGCGACGCTTCCGGCTCGCCACCGGCGCAACCGTCGGCGCGTGGCTGCTGGCGCAACGGCTTGCGCGCGCGCAGCAGTTGCTGGAAAGCAGCGATGAATCGGTGGAAGCGATCGCGACGATCGCGGGGTTTGGTTCGACGGCTTCGTTACGGCAGCATTTCGCGGAAGCGTTTCGCACGTCGCCGTCCGCCTGGCGGCGGGAGTTTCGCGGAGCGTGAAGGCGGGGAAGGTTGAACGCGGCTCAAGCAGATAGCGGAGCGGGCTCGCTTTTCGTCCGGCAGGCCGACTTTCACGAAGCAGGAGCGCACGAGGCGGTAGACCCGGCTTAAGCGGCGTTCGAGAGACCACGCCGCCAACGTCGTTTCGTAGTCAGTCGCCTGGATTTCGTAGTCGCATCGGCGCGACAACGCAAACAACAACCCACCCCTCAATGCTCGCTAATCCAGCGCGCCACATACAACAGCAACGCGACCAGAAAAATCATCGCCGCCCAGGCCCAATACGGCAGTGCATGCGGACTGGACTCGTGCCGCGAGACCCCATGCGACGCTCCATGCGATACGCCATGCGACGCACTCGCCGCCCGCCCGGTCAGCGCGTTGTGATCCGCGCGCGTGCGCCGCGCGATGCCGCCCAAGTTGATCGGCCGCAAAAACACATGCTGGCGACGCGCCGCCGAACCCCGTGCGCGATTCGGACCTGCTCCATATTTCGCCCGCACCACCGCGTCGAATTCGGCGAAGAAATCATCCGCCAACTGATGCAGCGCGTTTTCGAGCTGGCGTGTCGGCAGTTCGGCGAGCGGTCCGGACGAAGTCGCCCAGATCGTGTAATCGATCCGCGTGCCGCGCTGTTTGCCGGCGCCGAGCGTGCTTTCGTCCGCGCGCAAACGCACTTCGATCTGCCCGCGCAACGCGCCGATTCCTTCGGCGCGGGCCTTGAAGTTGATGGTGCGGCGCTGCGCGTCGGCCGGTCCGGAATCCTGGCCCGCCACGTGGGCGCGCGCTTCGTATCGCGCGCGCAACGGCCCGAGCGGCACCGTCAGCACCAGTTCGTATTCGCCGTGGGCGAGGCGCGTGAACGACTCGCAGTTATCGAGGCTGGCGCGCAACAGCGCGAGGTCTTGCAGCGCTTCCCAGACGTCGGAGGCGCCAAGCGGAATTCTTAACGCGTCGTTCAATTCCATTGCAGCCTCCCCGATAAACGCGCGCGGCCCGATCAGGAAGTCTGATCGATGCGATCGACGCGCGATGCGTAAAACGCCAGATACCCTTTAATCTGTTGCGCCGGTTCGAGCGGCGTTTCGTAGCTCCAGACGGCGTTCTCGATCAGGCCGTCTTCGGTACGTAGATGGAAGTATGACGCGTCGCCCTTGAACGGGCAGTGCGAAGTATGCGTGGAGCGTTCGAGGCGGGCCATGTTCACGTCCGCGCGCGGGAAATAGAACACGTCCGGCAGGCCGGTTTCGGAGAGCGTGAGCCCGGCCTGGGTATCGGCCATGGTGACGCCGCCGTGAATCATCCGCACCCGGTGGCTGTTGCCGGTGATCGAGATGGTATGTCCGCCCGCGCCCGCGCCGGGGCTTCCGTGAGGTGTCAAGGCATCGCTCATGTCCCGGCTCCGTGATGGTGTGCGGTCGTGCGAACGGGTCGTACGAACGGAAAAGCCACGGGGCGCGCCCGTGGCTTCATTATCGACCAAACTTCCGGCAAGTGCGCGAGCTTCCTGAATCGAGCAACTGAGCGGTATCGCGGAGCGATCTCCCCGCCGGGCGGCCTTCACCGCGCGACGGCTTGCGCAACAAAACGGCGCCGGTTCCGCGGCGGCTTTTGCCGCAATGCAGCACTATGCAGCGCTCCGACTGCAGTGCACCGCCGCTCGGCCCGATCACACGCTTTACTGCGTCGTCCAGTAGAAGTCCGCCTTCGCGGAGCCCTTGGCCGGGATCGTCACCGCCTTGCTCTGGTCGCGGTCCTTGTACTGCGCATGCACCGTGTAACGACCCGGGCGCAGCTTGACCAGCATGTACGGTCCACGCGACGTGGTGCTCAGCACCTCGCCGTCATGCGCGTCGACCACTCGCACGTGAACGTCAGCAAGAAAGTCGGAGCCGGGGCCCGTGAAGCGCAACGACAACGGCCACTGGCTTTGCGCGTGCTGCAGCGCCTTCGATTCGTCCTGCCCGACGCCGCCCGACACGAACGCGACGTCGCCCTTGTGCTGGATTTGCGGCATGCCGCCGCCATTGGCATTGCCTGCGCTGCTCTCGTCGGTGGTCGTGCCGCCGGTAGTGCCGTTCGCCTGCTGCGCATACGCGCCGCCCGCCAGACCGAGCGTGAGCGCTGCGCACAGCGCGGCGGCTACGATCCTTCGCTGATTGCGTTGGGTTTTCATCGATTCGCTCCTTGTTGAGGTCGTATCCCTTCCGGCGCCGTCCCGCGACGGCCCGGAACAAGGCAGACGCAACCTGCGTGCCACAGGGCAGATCGCGTCGTCCGGAAACCGCTGTTGCGCCGCACTGCATGGCGCACAGCGCCTTGCTTCGGTACTGCGTGATAGATAAAAACAGCGATAAAAAAGACGATAAAGACGGATAAAGAAATGCCGGTCCGCAGGCAGTAAGTGCAAGGACCGGCAAGCGTTACTTCAATTCCCGGGCAAATCGGCCAACCGGTCCGCCAGTCCGTCAACCGATCGGTCAGCAGGACGCGACACGGCCGCGCCCTGCCCGCTCCACGATCAGCCCAGATCCACCGGCACGAAGATCTGCGCGTTGTCGCGCTGGATCAGCAGCGCGATGCTGCTGCCCGCGCTGGCGATCATCTGCTTCAACTGATCGACCGTGGTGATCGGCCGGCCGTTGACCGCGAGAATCACGTCGCCCGGCTGGATGCCGGCGCTTTCCGCCGCGCCGCCCGACTGCTGCACCAGCAGACCGTGCGAGATCGACGCGCCGCTCTTCTCTTCCGGCGTCAGCGGTCGCACCGCCACGCCGAGACGGCCTTGCAACTGGGTCGGCTGCTCCACCTTGTCGGAGGCGACCTTCGCATCCGACAACGAGCCGATCGTCACCTTCAGATCTTTGGTGGCCTTGTCGCGCCACACCTGCACGGTGGCCGAGCTACCCGGCGCCAGACCCGCGACCTGCGCCGGCAGATCCGTCGAGTCGCTGACCGTCTCGCCGTTCACCGACAGAATCACGTCGCCCGGCTGCAAGCCGCCCTTCGCGGCGGGGCCGCCTGGATCGACCGAGCTGACCAGCGCGCCCTGCGGCTTCTGCAGGCCGAACGAATTGGCCAGCGTCTGGTTCATGCCCTGCACCGCGACGCCGAGACGGCCGCGACTCACATGGCCGGTTTTGACGATGTCGTCCTTGACCTTGATCGCCTCATTGATCGGGATCGCGAACGAGAGCCCCTGGAAGCCGCCGGTCTGCGAGTAGATCATCGAGTTGATGCCGATCACTTCGCCTTGCAGATTGAACAGCGGACCGCCCGAATTACCCGGGTTGACCGGCACGTCGGTCTGAATGAACGGCGTGTAGTTCTCGTTGGGCAGCGAACGCGACTTCGCGCTGATGATGCCCGAGGTCACGGTGTTGTCGAAACCATAAGGCGAGCCGATCGCGACCACCCACTGACCGACCTTGCTCTGACGCGGATCGCCGATCTTCACGGTCGGCAGATTGCTCGCGTCGATCTTCAGCACGGCGACGTCGGACTGCTTGTCGGCGCCGATCACCTTGGCCTTGAATTCGCGCTTGTCGGTGAGCTTCACGGTGACGACGTTGGCGCCGTCCACCACGTGCGCGTTGGTCAGGATGTAACCGTCGCTGCTGACGATAAAGCCCGAGCCCAGGCTCGAGCTCGGCTGATCGGCTGCATCGCCGCCGTCGCCGCCTTGCATGCCCGGCATACCGCCGAAGAAGTGCTTGTAGAACTGGTAAAACGGATCGCTCGGATCGATCGGCAACTGATTGCCGCCGACGTTGCCGCCGTTGCCGTTGCTGCGTAGCGCCGTCTGCTTGACCACGTGCTTCGCGCTGATGTTGACGACGGCCGGGCCGTAGGTTTCGACCAGGCCCGAGAAGTCGGGAATGCCGGTTTTGGCCGCGGCTTCGGCGGGCATCATCGCGGCTTGCGCCGGCGAGATCACCTGCGGCGCGGGTACGTCGCGATGCCCCGCCACATAGCCGGCGGAAAGCGCCACGGCGACAGCTACTGCAACAGCGCTGCGAGACAAGGTTTTCGCGTTCATCGTGTACTCCTGACTGGGAGAAAGAGGCTACTGGATGACTCGAAGCGTACGGGGCGCTGCTTAAAAGAGTCTTAAGCAGCGCCAGATCGCTTCAAACCCCGTGTTAGGGCTGCTTTAAGCCCCGTTTAAGCCCCATTTAAGCCACTTTACGAACAGAAAGCCTCAGCTTCTTCCGAAGCGCACGTTGACCTGCAAGCCGCCTGCGGGCGACTCGTCGAGCGACACGGCCGCATGGTGTTGCGTGGCGATCCGGCGCACGATCGCCAGCCCGAGACCGCTGCCCGCGACATCGGTACGCACGCGGTTCGCGCTGGCGCCCGCGCGATAGAACCGGTCGAACACGCGATCGCGTTCGGCCGGCTCGATGCCCGGTCCGCTGTCGGCGATCCGCACGGTTGGGTGTCCTTCTTCGAGACGCAGACTGACGTCCACCCGGCCACCGCGTGGTGTGTATTTGGTTGCGTTGTCCACGAGGTTGTTGAACATCACGCGCAACGCGTCGGCGTCGCCGATTACCGTAGCGGCTTCACTCACCTCGATGCCGAGATCGACGCCGCGATTCTGCGCGAGCGGCGCGTACTTCACCACGCAGTCCTGCAGCAACGCGCGCAGATCGATCGCGTCGGTGGCGGCGAGGCCGTCCGGTTCCGAGCGCGCGAGCGCCAGCAGTTGTTCGGCGAGACGCGTGGCGCGCGTCACGCCCGCCTGCAGATCGGCGAGCGCTTCGCTGCGCGAGGCGTCGTCTTTCGCGCGCGCCACCAGTTGCGATTGAATCTGCACGGCGGCGAGCGGCGTGCGCAATTCATGCGCGGCATCGGCAACGAACGCCTTCTGAATATCGAGCGCGGTGGCGAGCCGTTCGAGCAGGCCGTTCAACGCTCGCACGAGCGGTTGCACTTCGAGCGGCAGACGCTGGTCGGGCAGCGGATCGAGCGCTTCGGGATGGCGCGTGTCGAGCGCGCTGGTGACACGCCGCAGCGGCTTCAGGCCACGCCCGACGATCACCCACACCGCCACGCCCATCAACGGCAGCAGCACGATCAGCGGCCACAGCGTACGCAGCGCGACGCTCGCGGCGAGACGGTTGCGCACCGACACCGGCTGCGCGAGTTGCACGACGTTATCGCCGACGATCGCGCCATACACGCGCCAGTCACCACGCTCCGTGTGCTCGGTCGAAAAACCCAGCTCGGCGCGCGGCGCGAGCGGCGCACGCGGACGCGAGTAGTACATCAGCACGCCGTTGCGATTCCAGATTTGCAGCACGATGCCTTCGTCGCCGGTATCGCGCGAACCGAGCACCTGCGAGAACGGTTCCGACGGCAGCGCCGCGGCAATCTGCTCCAACTGGTAATCGAACAGTTCGTTGGCTTCCGCCAGCGCCTGGCGGTAAATCAGCCACCCCGCAATGCCGACGCCGAGCAACACCAGCGCCAGCAGCCAGATCAGCAATTGACGACGAATCGAACGCATCGGCTCAGGCGTCCTTCGCGATCATGTAGCCGAGGCCGCGTACGTTGCGAATCAGTTCCGCGCCGAGCTTTTTGCGCAGCGCGTGAATGTAGACCTCCACGGTATTGCTGCCGATCTCTTCGCCCCAGCCGTACATTTTTTCTTCGAGCTGGCTCTTCGACAGAACCGCGCCGGGGCGCGCGAGCAACGCTTCCAGCAGCGCGAATTCACGCGCCGACAAGGCCACCGGCGCGCCGTCGAGCGTGACCTGATGCGAAGCGGGATCGAGCGTCAGATTGCCGTGGCGAATCGTCGAATCGCTGCGGCCCGATTGACGACGGATCAGCGCGCGCATGCGGGCGCCGAGTTCGTCGAGATCGAAAGGTTTGACAAGGTAATCGTCGGCGCCGGCGTCGAGCCCTTTGACGCGATCGGCCACCGCGTCGCGCGCGGTGACGATCAGCACCGGCAGCGCATGGCCGCGCGCGCGCAGTGTGCGCAACACGTCGAGACCGTCGCGCTTGGGCAAACCGAGATCGAGCAACACCAGATCGTAAGGTTGCGAGCCGGCCGCGCTGAGCGCCGCTTCGCCGTCTTCCACCCAGTCGACCGCGAAGCCCTCGCCGCGCAGTGCCTTGCGCACACCTTCGGCGATCATCCGGTCGTCTTCGACTAGCAAGATGCGCATGATTATCCGTTCCGAAACGTTAAGCGATGCCGCATTCTAGCGCCCGCCACCACCGTGCACGCCGCTTGACGCTTTTTTCACCGCAGCCTCACGGCATGTCTCTACAATGGGCGCTTTGCGTCGCGCGGCGCTGAAAGGCCCGCGCAATGTGCTGTGTATGCGGGGTGCGTCGATCGTTCGCACACGCGTTGCGTCTTTCGATGCTTTCATGTCGCATGAGCGACGAGAACCTCGAAACCCATGCGCGATGCGACGCGCCTCGATGCATCCCCGGATTGCCGCGTGCCCCACGCCCTGACATCTTGCTTTTTCGCCCGTCCATGACGCACGCTTTTCTGTCTTCTCTCGCACGCCGCCTGCATCATGTCGCGCTGCGCTCGCGCTGGTTTTCTTCTCCCGTTTCCGTTTCCGTTTCCGTTCCCGCTACCGATGCCGCTTCGGCCCGCATGCCGCGCCGTTTCGCGCAGCGGCCCGCGGCCGGGTGGATGCTCGTCTGCGCCATGCTCGGCAGCGGCGCCGCTGCTTCGCTGCCGCTCGCCGCGCAGGCGCGTGTCAAGGCGACGCATCCGAGCGTCAACGTCACCACCGTGCTGCCGCAGTCGGTCATGCTCGGCTTGCAGCGCGCGCACGTGCCCTTGTCGTCGATCAGCGTGGTCGTCGAAAAGGTCGGCGACCGCACGCCGATCGTCGCGCTGAACGCCGGCAAACCGATGATGCCCGCCTCGACGATGAAGCTCGTCACCACCTATTCCGGCCTGTCGATTCTCGGCCCCGACTATCGCTGGCGCACCAGTGCGTACGCGGACGGCAACGTCGACGCAAATGGCGTGCTGCACGGCAATCTTTACATTCAGGGCACGGGCGATCCGAAGCTCGTGCCGGAAGAATTGATCGACCTCGTGCAGAAGATCCACAAGGCGGGCATCACCGGAATCGATGGCGCGCTGGTGCTCGACAAGCGTTATTTCGATCCGTCCACGCGCGACCTGCCGCCGTTCGACGACGACGCCACCGCGCCGTACAACGTCGGCCCCGATCCGCTGCTGTATGCATTCAAATCGCTGTCGTTCACGCTCACGCCGTCGCCCGACGGCAGCGTCGCGATCGACGTGCTGCCGGCGCTCGCGCAATTGCAGATCGACAATCAGATGCACGCGGTCAACGGCCCGTGCCGTGGCGATGCGTCGACGGTCTCGCCGAGCGTCACGCCGCAGCCGAACGGCACGGTCGTCGCGTCGTTCAGCGGCGACTATTCGGTGCGCTGCGGCCCGCGCACGATCAACGTCGCGGTGCTCGATCATTCGGCGTTTTTCGCGGGCGGCTTTCTCGCGCTGTGGCAGCAAACCGGCGGCACCTTCAACGGCGCGACTCGCGAAGGCGCGGTGCCGGTGGGCGCCAAACTGGTCGCCACCCACGACGGGCCGATGCTGGCCGACATCGTTCGCGACATCAACAAGTTCAGCAACAACACGATGGCGCGCAATCTGTTCCTGACCATCGGCGCCGCCGAAGAAAAACCTCCCGCGACGCCCGCCAAATCCGCGCGCGCGATCCAGGCGTTTCTGCGCCGCGACGCCGTCGACATGGAATACCTGACGCTCGACAACGGCTCGGGCCTGTCGCGCGACGAGCACGTCACCGCGCTCTCGCTTGCCGATCTGTTGCAGCGGGCCAATGCAAGTCCGGTCGCCCAGGTGTTCGTGGAATCGCTGCCTATCGCGGGCGTGGACGGCACCATGCGCAACCGCCTGACCAACCAGGGCGCGGGCGGCAACGCGCACATCAAGACCGGCACGTTGCGCGACGTGCGTGCGATCGCGGGCTACGTGGCATCGGCGGACGGCAACAGCTACGTGGTCGTCAGCCTGATCAACGATCCGCATTCCGAAGCCGCGCGCGCGGCCCATGATGCGCTACTCGAATGGGTCTACCAGGGTCCGTCCCAGGGCTTCACGAAAGTGTCCGATCCCGTCGCGGAACCGCGCGGCAGCCGCGCCAGCAAGCCCAGGAAAAACCCGCACCAGCGCGCGGCCCACTGAGGTTTCCTTCTAGCGAAGCCGCGCGCCGCGATGCTCCCAAGCGTGTACGCTGTCGGGCAGTGTTTGAGGTGCGCGTAAAACGCTCTGCGTGGCGCACAAGCCATGCATCCGTAGCGGTCGCGTGGCCTAATCAAACGATAACGACACGACCCGCTGCGTATCGCGCAGCGGCCAGGGACCACGGAGGAAGACACGATGCAATTCGATGCGGAATTGCTGCTGCTCGCCATGGCGCCAGTCTTTCTCGCATGCATCGGCTGGGAGGCGTGGCACCTGCGGCGCACACGCCCGGGCGCGCAGCTTTATAGCTGGCGCGACACGTTCTGCAACGCCGCGCTCGCGCTGATGCAGCAAGCCGCCGACAAGCTCGCGTGGCTCGCCATCATTCCCGTCTACGCGTTCTTCTACGATCACTATCGCGTCACCACGTGGCAGGCCAACTGGGTCTCGTTCGTGGTGCTGTTCATCGCGCAGGATCTGCTCTACTACGTGTTCCATCGTTGCAGCCATCGCGTGCGCTGGTTGTGGGCCGCGCATGTCGTGCATCACTCGTCGGAGCGGATGAATTTTTCGACCGCGTTCCGCCAGAGCCTGATGTATCCGATCGCGGGCATGTGGCTGTTCTGGATTCCGCTCGCCGTACTCGGCTTTCCGCCGAAGCAGATCGTCGCGATCGTGCTGATCAATCTCGGCTTCCAGTTCTTCGTTCATACGCAGGCGATAGGCAAGCTCGGCTGGCTCGAATACGTGTTCAACACACCGTCGATCCATCGCGTGCATCACGCCCGCAACGATCGCTATATCGACCGCAACTATGCCGGCGTGCTGGTGATCTGGGATCGCCTGTTCGGCAGCTACGTGGAAGAAGATTCGCACGACGCGCCGGTGTACGGCATCGTCGAACCGCTGCACACCTACAACCCGCTGAAGGCGACGTTTCACGAATGGACGTCGATGGCCGCCGACTTCGCGAGCGTGCGCGGCTGGCGCAACAAGTGGCGCGCGCTGTTTGCGCCGCCCGCGTGGGCCGCGCAATATCATGCGCATCGCGCCGCGAGCTCAGCCGCTTCGGGCAGCATGGCGGAGGTAGAGGAAAACCATACGGCAGCGTTTGAAACGCCGCGCGGGCCGTAGAAGATTCTGTAAGCTGTCGTCACGCCGCCGACGCGGTGGACGCTGCCTGCAACACATGGCGCAAGGGCCACACATACGAGGAGATGTAGTCAACATGAAACAAACAGCATCGAAAAAACAAGCCTGGTTCCGCGTCACGCAGATCGCCTTGGCCAGCACCGCGTTTGCCATGCTCGTCGCTTGCGGCGGCGGCAGCGACAATAACAACAACGCCAGCGCCACCCCGGCGGGCGGCGTGAAACTGCAGGTCGTGTCGTTCGGCGACAGCCTGTCGGACGTCGGCACGTACGCACCGGTGATCCAGTCGAGCTTCGGCGGCGGCCGCTTCACGACGAACCCGGGCGAAGTGTGGACGCAGAAGGTCGCGGAATACTACGGCGGCACGTTGAGCGCCGCGTATCTGGGTGGCTTCGGCCAACCGCTGGTCGCAACCGGCGGCTTCGGCTACGCGCAAGGCGGCTCGGACGTCGTCAACCCGCAAGGCGAGGGTTGGGCGCCGAACAACATGGCAGCGACGACCGTGCCGGTGGTGACCCAGGTCGCCAACTACGTGAGCGCGCATGGAAGCTTCAACGCGAACCAGCTCGTGCTGATCAACGGCGGCGCGAACGACATCTTCCAATTCGCGGGCACCACGGCGAATCTGACGGCGCTCGCCACCGCGCTGGCTACGCAATATCCGCAGCTCGTCGCGGCCGGCCAACTGCCGGCTACGCCGGCAGGCCAGGTGACGTTCATCGCCGGCTATCTGCAACAGTTGCCGAACCCGCAGATCGCACAGGCGGCCGCGCAACTCGCCGCGCAGATTCAAACCATCGTCAGCTCGGGCGCCACGCACGTGGTGGTCTCGACGGTGCCGGACATCGGCAACACGCCGCAAGGCGTGCAGGCGAATGCGGCCTCGCCCGGCGCGGCTGCGCTGCTGACGGGTATTACCGCGGCGTATAACGGCATCCTGCTGCAAAACCTGCAGGCACGCGGCCTGGTGGGTACGGGCAAGGTCATCGTGGCCGATGCGTTCACGTGGCTGGACCAGCAATTGCCGAACTACCAGGCGCTGGGCTTCACGGTGTCCAACACGGGCACGGCGTGTAACCTGTCGTCGATGGTGGCGAATGCAACCGCGTACGCTACGGCGAACCCGAGCGCCACGAACGGCCTGACGCCGGCTCAGTACGGCTCGCAGTTCGGCTCGTCGCTGTTCTGCTCGCCGCAGACCTATACGGTGGCCGGCGCCGACCAGACCTACATGTTCGCGGATCTGGTTCACCCGAGCACACACCTGCACGCGCTGTTCGCCACGTACGTCACGCAACAGATCGCTGCAACGGGTCTGGGCAAGTAAGTTGAAGGTCGCCGTGTAGCGGCGACGGATGCAGATGTGAAAACGCCCGGCTTGATCATCAAGCCGGGCGTTTTTGTTGGGTCGTGGGGTTGGCGGGCCGGGCGGGGTGGAAAAGCATGCTTGTGTGTGCAGCTTGTGTTCGCCGTGCGCCGTGCAAGCCCTGCGCTATTCGGCACTGCGCAAGTAGCCGCTTGCATCAAACCCGCCGCTTACCCCTGCGCCTCAAACGCCGCGGCGGCTCGCCCCAGCCGGTCATTGACCGCGATCCATTCGATCGTGTCGGGCAGCTTCTCGATCAGAATACGCGTGACGTTCGCGCGATCTAGCGCTCTGAGCAAGCCATACAACTCGCGTGCATAGAGATGCGGATCTTCCGGCGCGGCGATGAAATGCACGCCTTCGGCATCCGCCCAATGGCCCGCTCGCGATGCCCGCGCTACCAGCGCGACCCGCTCGCCCGCTTCGCGCGCAGCCAGCAGAGGTTCGAGCGCGCCGAACGGCAACAAGGCCAGCGGCGTGCGCGGCGCGTAATGCGCCTTCAACGTGCCCGAAGCGCGCGGCGCGGTGGCGTCCGATCCATCCGGCAGACGCGGCGCTTCGCCGAGCACGTCGGCGATATCTTGCGGGGTGACGCGGCCCGGTCTCAACAGCGCTGGGAATCCGCGCGATAGATCGACAATCGTCGACTCGATGCCGACGTCCGACGCGCCGCCGTCCAGCACATGAATCGCCCCGCCGAACTCGTCGCGCACATGCTGCGCGGTGGTCGGACTGACATGCCCGAAGCGGTTCGCCGACGGTGCGGCCACGCCGCCATGTCCGCCGCGCAATGCACTGAACGCTTGCAGCAACGCTTGCGCCACCGGATGTGACGGGCAACGCAAGCCCACCGAATCCTGCCCGCCGCTGACGGCGGGATCGATGTGCGCGGCGCGCTTCAGAATCAGTGTGAGCGGGCCCGGCCAGAACGCGTCGATCAGACGTTGCGCGTCGGCGGGTAAATGCTCGACCCAGTAGTTCGGATCGCCATTCGGCGCGAGATGCACGATCACCGGATGATTCGCCGGCCGCCCCTTCGCCGCGTAAATGCGGGCGACCGCGTCCGGACTCTCGGCGTCGCCGCCGAGGCCATACACCGTCTCCGTGGGAAACGCGACCAGCCCGCCCGCGTCGAGCAACGCGGCCGCGTGCTCGATCTGCGCGGCGCTCACGGGCAAGACGCTCGCGGCGCCTTCGGCTTCAGCGGGTTTCGGTTGATCCGGCATGGCGCGCGCGTCAGCTCGTGAGGATGTGCAAAAGCCGCGCGCAATCGCGTCCGGCCGTGCGGGCTTCTTCAAGCGTCGCCGCGGTGAAGTTCACGTGGCCCATCTTGCGGCCGCAACGCGCTTCTTCCTTGCCGTACAGATGCAGACGCGCCGCCGGCATGGCGGCGACTTCGTGCCACGGCGGCGTGACCGCCGCGCCCTTCGGGCCGTCCGGGAACCACACGTCGCCGAGAATGTTCAGCATCACCGCCGGCGAGTGCTGGCGCGTGTCGCCGAGCGGCATGCCGGTCATGGCGCGCACCTGCTGTTCGAACTGGCTGGTCGCGCAGGCGTCCACCGTGTAGTGGCCGGAATTGTGCGGGCGCGGCGCCATTTCGTTGGCCACCAGCGAGCCGTCTTCGAGAATGAAAAACTCGACGCACAGCACGCCCACATAGCCGAGCTTCTCGGCGATTTGCAGCGCGGCCTGTTGCGCCTGTTCGACGAGCGTCGGGCTCGCGTCCGGCGCCGGCACGATGGTGTGCGACAGCACGCCGTCGCGATGCGTGTTCTGCGCAAGCGGATAGACCGCCGACGCGCCGCTCGCCGCGCGCGCGATCAGCGCGGAGACTTCGAACTTCAGCGGCAAACGCTTTTCGAGCACGCACGGTACGCCGGCGAGCGACGCATGCGCCTCGCGCACTTCTTCCGCGTTGCGCACGCGAATCTGGCCTTTGCCGTCGTAGCCCATACGGGCGGTTTTGAGGATGCCGGGCAGCACGGCTTCGAGCGCCGCGTCGTTGAGCGCGGCCAGCGCGTCCGACGATTCGATCACCACGTGCGGCGCCACCGTCACGCCCGACGACGCGATAAAGCGCTTCTCGGCAATGCGGTCCTGCGCCACAGCGACGCAACGGCCGGCCGGGCTGACAAAGGTGGTTCTGGCGAGGAAATCGAGGCTCGCCGCCGGCACGTTCTCGAATTCGGTCGACACCGCCGCGCACAATCGCGCGAGTTCGGTCAGCGACGCTTCGTCGTCGTAAGCCGCGCGCAGATGGCGGTCAGCCACGGCGCCCGCCGGACTGTTTTCGTCCGGGTCGAGTATGGCGACGCGATAGCCCATGGCCTGAGCGGCAAAGCAGAACATACGGCCGAGCTGGCCGCCACCAACCATGCCAAGCCATGCGCCGGGCAGAATCGGTGAAACCGGTGTGTTGTCTGGGTTCATCTTAGTGGTCGGTCGCGGCCGGGTGGGCTTGCCTTAGTACAGACAGGCAGGCACCCGGCCGGGGGTCGGACAGCAACATCTTGTATGGGACCAGCGTAAGCGCTACCGCTGATCGGACAGGGGACGTCTTTATAGGATCAATCCCGGCGCTTACAGCGCCGGCAATACCATCGCGTGAGCCGCTTCATTCTGGCGAACGCGGAACGCCGCCAGTTTCTCCGCATACTCGGCGCTCGTACCGCTCAGAATCGACACCGCGAACAGCGCAGCATTCGCCGCGCCCGCTTCGCCGATCGCGAACGTGGCCACCGGCACGCCCTTGGGCATCTGCACGATCGAATGCAGCGAATCGACACCTTTCAGGTACTTGCTCGCCACCGGCACGCCGAGTACCGGCACCGTGGTCTTGGCCGCCAGCATGCCCGGCAGATGCGCCGCGCCGCCCGCGCCCGCGATGATCGCGCGGATCCCGCGCTCGCGCGCGCTTTCAGCATAGGCGAACATTTCGTCGGGCATGCGGTGCGCGGACACCACCTTCGCTTCGTACGGCACGCCGAATTCCTGCAGAATCGCCACGGCGTTTTTCATCACTTCCCAGTCGGAACTGGAGCCCATCAGCACGCCGACAACCGGCGCGCCATGCGTATGGGCGGTTTGAACGTCACTCATGTTACGGCTTCCTTGTGTCTCGATCCGTGCAAACCGTAATCAGGCGAGCTTCTGGCCGGTCAGGCGTTCGAGCGCTTCCTGATACTTTTCGCCCGTCTTCGTGACCACGTCGTCCGGCAGCTTCGGCGCCGGCGGTTCTTTCTTCCACGTTTGCGTTTCGAGCCAGTCGCGCACGAACTGCTTGTCGAACGACGGCGGGTTCGTGCCGACCTGATACTGATCCGCCGGCCAGAAGCGCGACGAATCCGCGGTCAGCGCTTCGTCCATCAGATACAGCTTGCCGTGGTTGTCCAGACCGAATTCGAACTTGGTGTCCGCGATGATGATGCCGCGGGTCGCCGCGTAATCCGCCGCTTCCTTGTACAGCTTGATCGAGATGTCGCGGATCGTGGCCGACAGTTCGGTGCCGATGCGACGCTCCATCTCGTTGTACGTGATGTTTTCGTCGTGATGACCCATTTCGGCCTTGGCGGCCGGCGTGAAGATCGGCTCGGGCAGCTTCTGCGCGTTTTGCAGACCCGCCGGCAGTTCCACGCCGCATACCGAACCGGTGGCCTGGTAGTCTTTCCAGCCGCTGCCGGCCAGATAGCCGCGCACCACGGCTTCGACGAGGATCGGCTCGAGGCGCTTCACCACCACGGCGCGGCCCTTGACCTGCTCGACTTCGTCGGCCGCCACCACGGATTCGGGCGCCACGCCCGTCAGGTGATTCGGCACCACATGCTTGAGTTTGTCGAACCAGAAGTTCGCCATTTCGTTGAGCACGCGTCCCTTATTCGGAATCGGCTCGCCCATGATGACGTCGAACGCCGACAGACGGTCGGTCGTGACGATCAGCAACTGGTCGTTGCCCACCGCATAGTTGTCGCGGACTTTACCGCGGCCGAGCAACGGCAGCGAGCGGAGCGTGGATTCGTAGAGGGTAGACATCGTCGTGGTTCGCTAAAAGTGGGGCAAAAAGTGTGACCGGAACAAAAGGGAAACGCCGTTCCCCGGATGATGCGGGAACGGCGGTCTAACCACAACCTGGCCGGATAGCCAGGCATACAGCCTGGGCGTCGGGCCAGATATCAGCTTAGCGGACTTAACGGGCTTAGCGCACGACTTGCGCGAACTCGCCCGATTTGTACTTCTCCGCGATTTTATCAAGCGAAACCGGCTTGATCTTGCCAGCCTGACCTTCACAGCCGAATTGCGTGTAACGCTCGATACAGACCTTCATGGCGGCGTCGCGCGCCGGCTTCAGGTAATCGCGCGGATCGAACTTGCCCGGGTTGGTCGCCATGTAGCGGCGGATCGCGCCGGTGATCGCCAGACGCAGGTCAGTGTCGATGTTGATCTTGCGCACGCCGTTCTTGATGCCTTCCTGAATTTCTTCGACCGGCACGCCGTAGGTTTCCTTCATGTCGCCGCCGAATTCGCGGATTTCCGCGAGCAGTTCCTGCGGCACCGACGACGAACCGTGCATCACTAGATGGGTGTTCGGAATGCGCTGGTGGATTTCCTTGATGCGCTGGATCGACAGAATGTCGCCCGTGGGCTTCTTGCTGAACTTGTACGCGCCGTGCGACGTACCGATCGCGATCGCCAAAGCGTCGCATTGCGTCAGCTTGACGAAGTCGGCAGCCTGCTCCGGATCGGTCAGCAGTTGCTCGCGGGTCATCAGGCCTTCGGCGCCGTGACCGTCTTCCTTGTCGCCCTTCATGGTTTCCAGCGAACCGAGCACGCCCAGTTCCGCTTCCACCGTAATACCGATCGAGTGCGCGGCGTCCACGACGCGGCGCGACACTTCGACGTTGTACTCGTACGACGCGACGCTCTTGCCGTCGGCTTCGAGCGAGCCGTCCATCATCACGCTGGTGAAACCGCTGCGGATCGCGGCCATGCAGACCGCCGGCGACTGGCCGTGGTCCTGGTGCATCACGACCGGAATATGCGGATACGACTCGACCGCGGCTTCGATCAGATGGCGCAGAAACGGCTCGCCCGCGTACTTACGCGCACCGGCGGAAGCCTGCATGATGACCGGCGCGTTGACCTTGTCGGCCGCCATCATGATCGCCTGCACCTGCTCCAGATTGTTCACGTTGAATGCCGGCAGGCCATAGCCGTTTTCGGCGGCATGGTCCAGCAGTTGACGCATTGATACGAGAGGCATGCTTAACTCCTTAGATTGAAACGAATTCTTGTGCCGTCGGCATCTTTTGGGCGATTTTATCGCGAAGCAAACCGCATACCCGCTGTACACCTGTCCACACCCGCCCTAAAGCGCCGGGCGTTCCTGGACGCCGCCATGCGCGATTGGAGCGAGTGCGCCGCCTCTCGCGGGGCATGCAGCCGCTTCGCTTAAATCCTCTCCGTGCCGATCGGGCAGTCTGTCTCCTGTCGACGAGAGTGAGCGCCCTTGGCGCCGACTCTCGTCCCATGCCGGACAGTGGCTGCCAGTCAAATCAATACGGCTCGCCGACTCGCACGATTTTCAACGTATTCGTGCCGCCGGCCTGACCCATCGGCTCGCCGACGGTCAGCACCACCATGTCGCCGCGCGACGCGTAACCCTTGCTCACCACGGTTTCCAGCGCCTGTTGCAACGCGGTGTCGCGGTCGGTGTTGGTATCCAGATGCAGCGAGGTCACGTTGCGATACAGCGCCATGGCGCGTTCGCTGCCGACCCGCGGCGTGAGCGCGAAAATCGGCACGTGGGTCCAGTGACGCGACATCCACAGCGCGGTGGAACCGGATTCGGTCAATGCCACGATCGCCTTCGCGCCCAGGTGATAGGCGGTGAAGAGCGCGCCCATCGCGATCGACTGGTCGATGCGGGTGAACGTGCGGTCGAGGAAATCCTTGTCCAGCTCCGACTGCTCCGACTTTTCGGCTTCGACACAGATCGCCGCCATCGTTTCGATGGTTTGCACCGGGTACTTGCCGGCCGCCGATTCCGCCGACAGCATCACCGCGTCGGTGCCGTCGAGCACTGCGTTGGCGACGTCCGACACTTCAGCGCGGGTCGGCACCGGTGCGTAGATCATCGACTCCATCATCTGGGTCGCGGTGATCACGAACTTGTTCGATTCACGCGCCATCCGAATCATGCGCTTTTGCAGCGCCGGGACTGCGGCATTGCCCACTTCCACGGCCAGATCGCCACGCGCGACCATGATGCCGTCCGACGCGTCGAGAATGCCTTGCAGCGCCGGAATCGCTTCCGCGCGCTCGATCTTGGCGATCATCTTCGGCTTGATGCCGTACGGCGCACCGGCGATGTTCGCCAGTTGGCGAGCCATTTCCATGTCGGTGGCGTTCTTCGGGAACGAAACCGCGACATAGTCGACGCCGAGCGACATCGCCGTGCGGATGTCTTCCATGTCTTTCGCGGTCAGCGCGGGCGCCGACAGCCCGCCGCCCTGGCGGTTGATGCCCTTGTTGTTCGACAGCTCGCCGCCGATCTTGACGATCGTATGGATCTCGCTGCCGATCACGCGTGCGACGTCCAGCACGATCAGGCCGTCGTTGAGCAACAGCACGTCGCCCGGTTTCAGGTCGCGCGGCAGGTCTTTGTAGTCGAGACCGGCGCGCTGCTCGTTGCCGAGTTCGCATTCGGCGTCGAGGATGAACGGCTCGCCGGCGACCAGCATGATCTTGCCGTTTTCAAACTTACCGACCCGAATCTTCGGGCCTTGCAGGTCGGCCATGATGGCGACTTCACGGCCGGCCTGGCGGGCCGCCTCGCGCACGAATTCGGCGCGCTGGCGGTGGTCGTCGGCAGTGCCGTGCGAGAAATTAAGCCGCACCACGTCCAGTCCTGCCTGAATCATTTGCAGCAGGATTTCCGGCGTGTTGGAAGCCGGTCCGATGGTGGCGACAATCTTGGTGGCGCGATGCATGAGTCTCCTCGTCTGGGTGAGATCGCTGGGAATAGCGCTGCGAGTCGGATGCGGAGGCTGCGCACCGAAAGATGCTGCCGGGGGCTGCGCGCCGGTTGAAACCAGCGTCGCTTTATGGGGTGAAGCGGTGTTCGACACCAGCACAGGGCGTGCTGGCGGTTCGGCGAGCGCGACCTCGTCGTCCGGGAGTTCTGCCTGCGATTGCGCGGCTTGTCCGGTGGACAATTCCGCTGCTTCGCCGGTAGTGGTCAACTCCGCGTGCGCGAGGGGCGAGCCGGATTCTTCGGGTTGCGGCGTTTCCGTGGTGTTCACCGCGGTCGGGTCCGCCGCAGCCTGGGTGGCCGCGGAGCGCGCTTCGCGCTCCCCTGCCTGTGCTGCTTCGGTGTTGCGCGGCGACTTGGCGCCACGCGATTTTGCAGACTTTGTCATGGGGGAGCGCGCCGTCACGTTAAGCCCGCGATTCCAGAACTTCGACAGCGGGCAGTTTCTTGCCCTCGAGGAACTCGAGGAAGGCGCCGCCGCCGGTCGAGATATAGCTGATCTTGTCCTGGATGCCGTACTTGGCGATCGCCGCGAGCGTGTCGCCGCCGCCTGCGATCGAGAACGCCGACGACCTGGCGATAGCGTCCGCCAGCGTTTTCGTGCCGTTGCCGAACTGGTCGAATTCGAACACGCCGACCGGGCCGTTCCACACGATCGTGCCGGCTTTTTCCAGTTGCAAGGCGAGCACCTTGGCGGTTTCCGGTCCGATGTCGAGGATCAGGTCGTCGTCCTGCACGTCGGCGACGGCCTTCACTTCAGCCTTGGCGGTCGGCGAAAACTCTTTGGCCGTGACCACGTCCATCGGGATCGGCACCGAGGCGCCGCGGGCCTTGGCGGCTTCGATAATGACTTTGGCTTCGTCCACCAGATCGGCTTCGGCGAGCGACTTGCCGATCTTCAGGCCGGCGGCCAGCATGAACGTGTTGGCGATACCGCCGCCGACGATCAGTTGATCGACCTTGTCGGCGAGCGATTTCAGAATGGTCAGCTTGGTCGACACCTTCGAACCGGCGACGATCGCCACCAGCGGGCGCTTCGGCGCGCCGAGCGCCTTGCCGAGCGCTTCGAGTTCAGCCGCCAGCAGCGGGCCGGCGCACGCGATGGGCGCGTATTTGGCGATACCGTGGGTGGTCGCTTCGGCGCGGTGCGCGGTGCCGAACGCGTCGTTCACGTAGATGTCGCAGAGCTTCGCCATTTTCTGCGCGAGCTCGTCGGAATCTTTCTTTTCGCCCTTGTTGACGCGGCAGTTTTCCAGCAGCACGACCGAGCCCGGCGCGACGTTCACGCCGTTTTCCACCCAGTTGGCGACCAGCGGCACATCGCGGCCGAGCAGGTCGGCCAGACGCTTCGCGACCGGCGCGAGCGAGTCTTCCGGCTTGAAATCGCCCTCGGTCGGGCGGCCCAGGTGCGACGTGACCATCACGGCGGCGCCGGCGTCGAGCGCGGCCTTGATGGCCGGCACGGAGGCGCGGATGCGGGTGTCTTCGGTGATGTTGCCTTGATCGTCCTGCGGCACGTTCAGATCAGCGCGGATGAACACGCGTTTGCCGGAAAGCTTGCCTTCGGCGATCAGATCGGAGAGACGCAATACCTTGTTCATGGGCGTTTGTGTGCGAGTTGAGAAGAAGGCGGTGGCGGACGGCGCGCTATCGTTTCCCAGCGCGGCGAACTCCAGCGCTAAGGCACAGCAGCGGCTCCACAGAATCGGGCGCCGGCGGCAAAGCCGCGGCTCGCGCGCCTAGCACCAGCGCGGTTATCCCGGAAACAAGCATTTTAACTGATCCACACTGCCTTCTGACCCGCAAGCGGGCGAATGTCCCGTATTTGGAGAATGCGCGCTGGATGCCCATTGAATGTGGCAATGCAGCATTTTTTTGGCCGGCCGCTACAGTACCAGGCGTAACAACGTGAACACCAGCATGCCGACGACAATCGTGCCGAGCATGCTGCGCCGCCACAAAAACCAGCCGAGACCCGCCAGCGTCGCGTAGAACTCGTGGTTGGAGGGCGCGAACGACAGGCCGTCGGGCGTGGCCAGCACATCGGGCAGCACCACTGCCGCCAGCGCCGCGGCCGGCGCGTAGCGCAGCATCTTCTGCACGCGCGGCGGCAACACCGTGCGCTCGCCGCCGATTAGAAACATGGCGCGTGTCACCGCGGTGACGAAGGTCATGCCGAAGATGGCAAGCCAGATCTGGGTGGAGCTCATCGGGAATCTCCGGCGCTGCTGCGGATGCGGCGCAAGTCGGCGCGCTCGACCATCAGGTCGGCGGCGCTGCCGGCCACGATGGCGGCGATCACGGCGAGCGGCAGTGCGAGCCGGTAAGGCAGGTCGAACGCGAGCAGCGACACCACGCCGGCAATGCTGACCGCCACCAGCGTGGAGCGGCTCGCGATCGCCGACACCATGATCGGCAGCAAGGCGAGCGTGCCCGCCAGCGCGAGCCCCCAGTTGTCCGGAATCAGGCTCGCCAGCAGAATCCCCGCGATCGACGAGACCTGCCACGACAACCAGCTGCACAACGCCATGCCCCAGTAGTACGCCTCCTTGCCCGGCAGGTAGCCGGCCGGGAAGCTCTTCTTCTGGAACAGCAGGTAGATCACGTCGCCGTTGAAGTAGCCGAGCACGATACGGCGCCACATCGGCAGATAGGAAAAATGCGGCGCGAGACCGACGCTGAAGATCACGAAGCGCGTATTGACCATGGCCGCGGTGAGCAGCACGGTCCAGATCGGTAGTTTGGCGGCGAGCAGCGGCAGCACCGCCAGTTGCGACGAACCGGCGTAGCACAGCAGCGACATGGTGAGCGCCTGCGGCAGCGTGAGCACCGATTTGCTCATGGCGATACCGGTGACGAGACCCCACGAGAAAATCGCCATCAGCGTCGGCGAATAGTCGCGCGCGCCCTCACGGAAGGCACGGCGATCGGTATCAGACAGACGAGCGAGCATGAGGCGAAACGAGGGCGCCAAAGAACGCCGCTGCGATGGGAAGTCGGCGCCAGGTCGTCAAGCACCCGCTGGCGCATCCGGATATGAATTATGCGTGCGCTGGATTATAGCGTCCGACCTGCGGCGGAATGCCCGTTTCGTGTGCAAAAGACGCTAAAATGACGCTCTTCGCCCCACCCCACGACAAACCGCCGGGCCAACCGCCGGTTGTCTTGCGCCCTCGTGGGCCTGCCGCCCGGCGGCGGGTTTGGGGACTCACAACGCACCCGCTGGAGAATCGTATGTCAATGGCCGACCGCGACGGCAAGATCTGGATGGATGGCAAGCTCATCGATTGGCGCGACGCCAAGATCCACGTGCTTACCCACACGCTGCATTACGGCATGGGCGTTTTTGAAGGCGTCCGCGCCTACAAAACGGCGGACGGCGGCACGGCGATTTTCCGCCTGCAGGAACACACCAGGCGTCTGTTGAACTCGGCCAAGATCTTCCAGATGGACGTGCCGTTCGACCACGAAACGCTCGCCGCCGCGCAATGCGAAGTGGTGCGCGAAAACAAGCTCGAATCCTGCTATCTGCGCCCGATCATCTGGGTCGGTTCGGAAAAGCTGGGCGTGTCGGCCAAGGGCAACACGATCCACGTGGCGATCGCGGCGTGGCCGTGGGGCGCTTACCTCGGCGAAGACGGCATTGCCAAGGGCATTCGCGTCAAGACGTCGTCGTTCACGCGCCATCACGTGAACGTGTCCATGGTCCGCGCCAAGGCGTCGGGCTGGTACGTGAACTCGATCCTCGCCAACCAGGAAGCCATCACGGACGGTTACGACGAAGCGCTGTTGCTGGACGTGGACGGCTACGTGTCGGAAGGCTCCGGCGAGAACTTCTTCCTCGTCAACAACGGCAAGCTGTACACGCCCGACCTGGCGTCATGCCTCGACGGCATCACGCGCGACACCGTCATCACGCTGGCGCGCGACGCGGGCATCGAGGTGATCGAAAAGCGCATCACGCGCGACGAGGTCTACACTTGCGACGAAGCGTTCTTCACCGGCACCGCCGCCGAAGTCACGCCGATCCGCGAACTCGACAACCGCACGATCGGCTCGGGCACGCGTGGCCCGATCACGGAGAAGCTGCAATCGGGCTTCTTCGATATCGTGAACGGCAAGAGCGACAAGTACGCGCACTGGCTCACCAAGATCTAACGCGCGCTGCGCCAAGCCCGCCGGCTCCTGCTGGCGAGTTGGGACGCAACGCACGAACCCTGCATACAACGAGAACGTCCCATGAGCGAAATCAAGGAAATGCCGCTGGTCGAACTGTCGGCGAAAGACCTGCCGGCGTACTGTCCGAACCCGGCCATGCCGCGCTGGAGCGCACATCCGCGCGTCTTTATCGACGTCACGCACGGCGAAGCGCGTTGCCCGTATTGCAGCACGCGTTACAAGCTGCGTGACGGCGAAGTGGTTCGGGGTCATTGATCCCGCTCCGCTGAGTACGATCCGCTTGCGGCGTCGCCTGCCGGACCTGATCGGGCTTATAACGCGGCAGCAGCGGGCCGCGATTACGCGAACGTACCAGCAGGCACACCGCAATACGGCCGCCACCGCGGCGCGTCCGGCCACGCCGGCAGCGCGCCATGCGGCGAGCGGCCCTTCCCTTTTGACATACCCGAACGCCACGCGCCCACCGCGCGCGGCGCTTCGTTTCGACACCGGACACCCACTCTGATGCGTCGCGCGTTGGTTATCGCACCGAACTGGATCGGTGACGCATTGATGGCGCAGCCGCTGTTTGCGCGCCTCGTGAAATTGCATCCGCGCATCGTGATCGATGCGGTCGCGCCCTCGTGGGTTGCGCCCGTGCTCGAACGCATGCCGGAAATCCGCGACGTCTACGCCACCGACCTCGCGCACGGCAAGCTGCAAATGCTGCGCCGCTGGCAACTGGCGAGCGATCTGCGCGATGTCGGCTACGACGCGGCGTACGTGCTGCCGAATTCGCTCAAATCCGCGCTGATTCCGTGGCTAGCCGGCGTGCCGCTGCGCATCGGCTACACCGGCGAAAGCCGCTACGGCCTGCTCAACGTGCGTCACGCGAATCCGCGTAAAGACGAGCGCCCGCCAATGGTCGGCCAGTACGCCGCGCTCGCCTACGCGCCCGGCGCCAAGGTCCCCGACGACCTGCCGATGCCGCGCCTCGACGCCGATCTGAACGAAGCGTCGCGGGTCTCGGCGCGCTTCAATCTGGATACGCGGGTGCCGCTGCTGGTGTTCTGTCCGGGCGCCGAGTACGGTCCGGCCAAGCGTTGGCCGCCCGAGCACTTCGCCGCGCTCGCGCAAATGGTCGGCCAGTCGTTCCCGTACACGCAGATCGTCGCGCTCGGTTCGCCGAAAGACGCGCCGTTGGCCCAGGCCATCGCCGAACGCGCACCGAACGTGCGCAACCTGTGCGGCCAGACCGCGCTGGGCGAGGCTTGCGCGCTGATCTCGCGAGCCAACGCGGTCGTCACGAACGACTCCGGCCTGATGCACGTGGCCGCCGCACTGCGCCGGCCGCTGGTGGCCGTGTACGGTTCGACCGATCCGCGCCATACGCCGCCCTTGTCCGAGCTCGCGAAGGTACAATGGCTTCATCTCGAATGCAGCCCCTGTTTTGAGCGCGAGTGTCCGCTCGGTCATCTGAACTGCCTGAAGCAGTTGAGCGCCGAGCAGGTCTTCAGCGATCTGCGCGGCATGCTGCTCACGCAGCGCTGAGCCGATTGACACTTGCACGCAACACCGCACGCCCCTGAGCGCGTCGCGTCATGTTCGCGCCTTGCAGCGCGGGCAATCTGGCGCTCGGGTGCGATGGTCCGGTGTCCCGGACTGTCCCGCTGACCGCTGCCCCGCAACCGCGCGCCGCGCACAAGAGACTGACGATCCATGCCACGTTTTGCCCATATCTTCGAAGCCGCCGCCGATACCCTCAACGCCTACTATCAGGCCGTCTCCGAGGTCAATATCGACAGCTTGATGGGCCTGTGGATCGATGAGGAGTTCGTCAGTTGCATTTGCGCCGACGGCTCCCACCTGCACGGCCTCGACAGTATTCGCGCCGGCTTGCAGATCCAGCTCGAAACCGCACGCGTCACGATCGAACCGCTCGACATTCGCGTCTACGACAGCCTCGGCACGGTCGTCTACGCAATCGCCGAAGCGCACCGCCCGGCCGACCCGAAGGCCACGCCCGCCATGGTGTTCACGACCTACGTGATGGTTCACGAACGCGGCGAGTGGCGCATCGCGCACATTCATGCGAGCCCCATGCCGAACGAGGCCGCCAGCCAGTTCGCCACCAAGATGCGGCACGGCCACCAGGGGTCGCTGCACTGACGTGCGGCTCGGCTTGACTCTTTTGTCTTCCCAGCCGGCATGAGCACGCCCCGCAAGCATTCTCCCGATCCTGAGCCGGCGGAAACCCTGACTCATTCAGCGCCCACGTCGTCCGGCGCGGCGCGTGTCGTGGCCGCGGCCGTCGAATCGTTGTACCGCGCGCCGCTCTGGCTGCCGAACCGGCATGCTCAGACCATCGTGCCGTCACTGTTCGCGCGCCGCCCCACGGTGGCGTTGCGTCGCGAGCGGTGGGATACGCCGGACGGCGATTTCATCGACCTCGATTGGGTGGTGCATGACGCGCCGACGGCGCCCGCCGCCGACGCCCCGCTCCTCGTGCTATTCCACGGCCTCGAAGGCAGTTCAGCCTCGCACTACGCGATGTCGCTGATGGCCGCCGCGCGCGAAGCCGGCTGGCATGGCGTGGTGCCGCACTTTCGCAGTTGCGGCGGCGAATTGAATCGCTTGCCGCGCTTCTATCACCTCGCCGACAGCGACGAAGTCGATTGGGTGCTGCGGCGTCTGCGCGCCGCGCACAATGGGCCGATCGTGGTGGCGGGCGTGTCGCTCGGCGGCAATGTGCTGCTGCGCTGGCTCGGCGAGCGGCGCGAAGAGGCCGCCTCCCTCATCAGCGCGGCCGCGGCGATTTCAACACCGATCGATGTCCATGCCGGCGGCCGCGCGTTGTCGCAAGGATTCGGCCTCGTCTACGCGCGCAGCTTTCTGAAGACGCTCAAGCAGAAGGCCACGCAGAAGCTGGTTCAGTATCCCGGCCTGTTCGATCGCGACACGATGCTCGCGAGCCGCAACATGTACGAGTTCGACAACGTCGTCACCGCGCCGCTGCACGGCTTTCGCAATACCGAAGACTACTGGAGCCAGGCGACCACCCGTCCGCTGCTGCCGCATATTCAGGTGCCGACGCTGGTGCTGAACGCGCGCAACGACCCGTTCCTGCCGGCGGAAGCGTTGCCGTCGCGGCACGAGGTATCGGCAGCGGTGGAGCTTGAACAACCGAAGCACGGCGGCCACGCCGGCTTCATGACCGGACCGTTCCCGGGCCGCATCGACTGGCTGTCGCGGCGCGTGTTCGGCTACCTGGAGCGGCACGTCGACCATGGATGACATCGTCAAACAGGCTCTGGCCAAATGGCCGAATGTGCCGAGTTGCACCGGCTGGCTGATGCTCGACCGGCGCGGCAACTGGCGCATGCGCGACGAGGCCGCGCAGGCGAGCGGCTCGCCCGGCACGCCGATCCGGCATGAGGCGCTGCTTGGTTTCATCAACCGCAACTATGCCGCCGATGAGCACGGGCAGTGGTTTTTCCAGAACGGTCCGCAGCGGGTTTATGTGGAGCTGGGTTATACGCCGTGGGTGGTGCGATTCGCGGCCGATGCAAATGCCGCTGCCGATGCTAATGCCGGGCATGACGCGCTCGCGCTCAAGGACCAGGCCGGCGACAGCTTCGATCCCGCCGCGGTGTTGATCGATGAAGAAGGCGGCATTCTGTTTGCCGATCACTCGACACCGCCTAGAGTCGCGGTCCTGCACGATCACGATCTGGACGTGTTCTCCGATCACGCCGAACTCGCCGACGACGCAATGAGCGGTGAATTCCGCTGGAACGACGGTGTGGTGTTGCCGCTGCAAGCGGTGCGCCGCGCCGAGGTGGCCACGCGGTTCGGGTTCGTGGCCAGTCCGGCGGCAACGGTCTAAGCTTCCGGTTGCTTCGAGCAGCGTCTAGCTCTTCTCGTCCAGCCGCTCCTCTTTGTAGCGACTTTCCATCTCGTGCAGTCGCGCGTCGACGGTCGCCAGATCGTAGTAGCCGATCGCCTTCATGTCCCGCGCGTCTTTCAATTGCCGGATTGCCGAAGGCCATGCGCCTTCGAGCGCGAACTTCTCCGCCATCGCCCGATGCTGCGTCAACGCATCGCCACTGCCCGCGCTCGCCTGGGCGAGATACAGCCACCACGCCGGCTGGTCCGGATGCGCGACGGTTTCCTTCTGCGCCAGCGCCTGCGCCTCGGCAAAACGCCGCAACGTCAGCAAGGTGCGGATATGCATGTCGATCGCGGCATTCGACTGCGGCCAACGCTGCTGCGCGAACTCGGCGAGACGGACGGCTTCGTCGTCGCGGCCGGCGCGCCGCGCGATGTCGGCGGCCAGCACATCGAGGCTCGGTGAACTCCGCGCCGGCTCGCCCTCGGTCTGCTCGCCCGTGATAAACGCCGCGCGGCACAGCGCGAGCGACGCCGCGGCTTCGTCGTAACGCTCCAGCAGCATTTGCCCATACGCGATGCCGTACCAGTTCGCCGCCACGTTGACCGCGGTCCGGTCCTCGATTTCAGAACGCAAACGCGAAATCTCATCCGTGTACTCGCTGCTCGACTGCTCCTGCAACAGACGCGAACGCGCCCGCACGAAGCCGTATTCGGACGCCTGATGCGGTTGCCGGTAAGGCGCGCGGCGCGCCCGGTCTTCCATGTCGGCGATCCGTTCGCCCGTCAGCGGATGCGTACGCGCGTAAGCCGGAACGCCCGCGTCGCTCATCGACGCCCGATCGAGACGGCCGAAGAAGGTGGTCATCGCGTACGGATCGTAGCCGGCGCCGGCCAGCAGCAGAAAGCCGACGCGGTCGGCTTCGTGCTCGGCCGAGCGCGAGAAGCGCAACTGGTTGTCGACCGCGTAGGCCTGGCCGCCAATCGCAATCGCGCTGCCGAGGTCGCCGCTGTGCGCGAGCACGCCCGCCAGCACGCCGAACAGCACGGCGGCGAGCGCGGCATAGCCGCTGCGCTCGCCGGTCGTGATCATCCGCGAAATGTGGCGCTGCAGGACGTGACCCATTTCGTGACCGAGCACGGACGCGAGTTCCGACTCGGTTTGCGTCGTCACGATCAGCCCGGTGTTCACGCCGATGAAACCGCCCGGCAGTGAGAACGCGTTGATCTGCGCGTCACGCACCGCGAACAGATCGAAGTCGGGACGATAGCCGCCGATGTAGAGCGCGGTGGCCGCCGCGGCGAGTTTCGCGGCGACGGAGTTCAGGTAGTCGCGCACGAGCCAGTCGTCGAGATAGTCGGGGTCGCGGCGCAATTCGCGCATCACGCGCTCGCCGAGTTTGCGCTCGGCTTGCGGCGTTAGAGAACCGGCGCCGCCGTTGCCGAGATCGGGCAACTGCTGCGTGACGAGCGGCGCGCGCCAACTGGTATTCGCGCCGGACTGACCGGAAAAGCGGCTCTGCGCGCCGCCGTACACGCCGAATACGCCCTGCGCGATGTCGGGCGGCACGATGGGATCGGCGTAGGCGTCGGTTGGGCCGCTGATCAACGGCGGTTCAACCGACTGCGTGTTGAGCGACAACAGACTCGAATTGCCGTGCGATTGCGCGAACGCGCCCGGCGGCGCAATGAGCGCAACGGATAACAACGCAGCGAGAAACCGTTTCGGACGCATCGCGAGGTCGATGGGACGGAGTCGAAAGGCGACGCCCGCTGCACGGAATAAGATAGCGGGCAGGTACAGGGTAATTGTAATCATTCGACGCCCGGAATCGGGCGTTCGTGTTTCGAACGGTCGCCGCACCGCTGCTATGATAGGCGCCCTCTGAAGGAGCCCAACCATGCCTGAACTCACTCATTTCGACGCTGCCGGCCAGGCGCATATGGTGGACGTCGGCGGCAAGCAGGAAACCAAGCGCATTGCCGTTGCGCGCGGCTCGATTCGCATGCTGCCGGACACGTTCGCGCTGATCCGCGACGGCAACGCGAAAAAGGGCGACGTGATCGGCATCGCGCGTATTGCCGCGATTCAAGGTGCGAAGCGCACCGCCGATCTGATCCCGCTGTGCCATCCGCTCGCGCTGACGCGTGTGAAAGTGGATTTCGAACTCGATGAAGCGCTGCCCGGCGTGCATTGCACGGTTCAGGTGGAAACGCTTGGGCGGACCGGTGTGGAGATGGAAGCGCTGACTGCCGTGCAGGTGGGACTGCTGACGGTGTACGACATGTGCAAGGCGGTGGATCGGGGAATGACCATCACCGATGTGCGCGTGCTTGAAAAGCACGGTGGGAAGTCGGGAGATTGGGTGGCGGGTTGAGGAGGGCCTGCACGACCCTCGTCACCACCCCACTCCACCTTTGAAACTTTAAGACCGACAAACGCGGCGACTCAGTCGTCGTCGCTATCGTCGTCCTGATTGACGTTGCTCGGCGGCACGCCATAGCGCTTCATCAGCTCCGCCTTGAAGCCCACCAACGTCTTCTGCTCATCGCACAGTTCGTACAGGTAGCCCAACTGCGACGGCCAGTCGTTCAGCTCCAGCGCGAAAATCTTCAGGCGTTCAACCGTATCGAACGCCCCCGCCGTATCGCCGCTCAACGCCTGCAACACCGCATAACGGCGCAACACGGTTTCACCCGGCAGCAACGCCAGCGCCTGACGGTGCATCGCGAGCTTGTGCTGCAGATCCATCGAGTTCATCGGAAGCAGCGTCGCGAGACCATATTCGCCCCACGCCTGAAACAGGAACGACGGGTCCGCACGATACTGCTCGGCAGGACGCGAGCCGTAATACAGCACCTCGGCGCGCGCATAGTCGCGATACACCGGATACAGCGCGGCCAGCCCACCGAACACCACCACGGCAAACGCGCCGAACGACAGGCGCGCGGGCACGAGCCGCAGCGAGCGGGTTTCCAGCAAGCCGAATACGAACATGGCCGGCAGCAGGAAGAACATGTACTGCTGCGGATATTCGACCAGCGCGTGCATCACCAGCACGCCGATCAGCGAGATGCCGAACACGCGCGCCGCGCTGTGCGGCGCACGCACCACACGCACCAGCCAGGTGACCAGGCCGAACAGCACGATCGCGAAGCCGATCAAACCGGTTTTCGCCAGCAGGTCGACGAAGATGTCGTGCGAGTTATTGGCGATTTCAACGCCGCCGAGATTCTTCGCCAGCGCGAACTGATAACTCGGAAACTCACCCCAGCCGACACCCAGCAGCGGATGCGTCTTGAACATCGTCCAGCCGTACTTCCACAGCGCGAGGCGCGGCGCGATCTGACCGGCATCCTTGAAGCGCTCCGCCGCGGACTGACCCAGCTCCAGGTGATAGCGCACATTGGCCCAACGGATCAGCGCATTGACCACGACGAACAACAATGCCAGCACGATCGGCACGAGCCATTGACGGTTACTGCGACGAAGCAGCGGCTCGCTGCGCGTCTGCGCGAACGCCATCCAGAAACCCGCGACCACGATCACGCCCATTTGCAGCCACGGCCCGCGCGACACGGTCAGCGCGAGACCCACCGCGAAAATCGTCGATACGAGGAACCAGATGCTGACGGCAATGCGTCGCGACTGCACGAGGAACAGTGCGCCGGCCATCGCGAATGCAATGTACGTGGCGAGGTGATTCGCCTGCGCCATATTGCCGAACGGCCGACGCTCGACGGTAATGTTGTACGCCACCACGAACGGCGACACGCGCGTTTCGAGGTGAAACAACTGGATCACCTGACAGAACACCGCAAACAGCCCACCGAGAATCAACGCGCCCGCCGCCCAGCGCAGCGCGGTTTCGTCGAGCTTGACGCGCGCGAAGCCGTAGCCGGCGTGCACCGCCATGAAAGCCGCCAGCAGGAAGCCGCCGCCGAGCCAGTTCATCGACGGTTGCGTGACCGGCAGCAACACCGATTGCGCCACGACGACCAGGCCGAACAGCAACGGCACCAGCGCCACCACCGGCGACGCGAATGTGACGCGCGGCCTGGCGCTCGCCACCATCAGCACGACGCCCGCGCCGGTCAGCAGGTGCAACGCCAGCGCCGTGAATTCGGCGTAGAAGGTCGGAATCGGATACGTATGGTTGACGACTGCATAAGGCAGCATCAACGCAAGGGCCAACAGAATGAGTGAAAGGTAGCGCGCGAATGGGGTGGGCATCGAGTAACCGGTGGGCGTCAGCAACCGGCGCACTATACAAAAAAATCCTCCTGCTGTGCGCCGGCCGGGCTGAAATATCCCGAAAATCAGCCTTTTACGTGCGCTCGGCTACTCATCCGACTACTCGCGCTGTCGCTCATGAACGGCACTCGGGCGGTGCGAGATTCGCTGACAGCGTGGACGCTTCCGTCGGAGCGGGTCCCGCGCCCGGCGCCGGCAACGACGAGGCCGCTTTGCCGCCGGCGAAACACTCCCACGTGAGCGCGCCCGCCTGCATCGAACCCTTGCTCAACGCGATGCGCGCGGTCGGTGCGTCGGCATTGTCCGGTACCGACGGCACGAGCGTCAGCGTGTTCGACCCCGCGGGCGCCACGCGCGTGGTGAATGCGACGGTGATCTGACCGGTGTCGTCGTCGACGCGAACCGACTCGACGTTGCGGGTAGCGGTTGGCGATGCATACCCGCCGCTGAACGTGCTGCCGCTGGCCGCGTTTTCAGCGACGGCGAGACGCGCGGAGGTCGCCAGCGACAAGCCTTCGCCGACGCGGCTGCGCGCCAGATAGTCCTGATACGCGGGAATCGCATACGCGGCGATCACGCCGACGATCGCCAGCACGATCATCAGTTCGATCAGCGTGAAGCCGAGCCCGAGGCGGCGGCAGGCACGCGCGAGACGCGCGGACCAGCGCGCTCGCTCAATCGTAAAACGCGGGGGCAGCGAGGATTGGGAATAAGGGGAACACGGCAAGGTAACGTTCATGGGCAGACTCCTGAAACGAAAAACGCCTGCCCCACGGATCGGGGACAGGCGTTTCTATCGTAGCGAGAGGCGCCCGCGACTCACAGTCAGCCGAATGGCTAACGTTGCATGCCAAGTGCTCTGCGTTTATGCGCTATGCACTAGCGCGGTTGGCGTGACGCCGCTTGAGCAGATAACCCAGAATCACGACGAACAACGCACCCGCGATGCTCATGCCGTATTCGGCCAACGGCGTATCGAGAATCGGCCAACGGTCGCCAGCCGGATCGTTGACGATCAAACCGCCCGCGATCCACCCCAGCAAGGCCGCGCCGAGCGTGATGACGATCGGGAAACGGTCGAGCAGCTTCAACACCAACTGGCTGCCCCACACAATCAGCGGAATGCTCACGATCAGGCCGAAGATCACCAGCGCGAGCCGGTGTTCCGGATCGGCCGCTTCCGCCGCGCCGGCAATTGCGATCACGTTGTCGAGGCTCATCACCGCATCCGCGATGATGATGGTTTTGATCGCCGACAACAGCTTGTCGGCCGGTTTGACGTTCTCATGCGCGTCGTGCGCGGGCGCCATCAGACGCACGCCGATCCACAACAGCAGCAGGCCGCCCGCGAACTTCAGCAGCGGCACGTCGAGCAGCGCGACCGCGAACGCAATCAGCGCAACGCGCAGCACGATCGCGCCGGCCGTACCCCACAGCACGCCTTTGGTGCGTTGGGACGGCGGCAGGTTACGGCAAGCCAGTGCGATGACAACCGCGTTATCGCCACCCAGCAGGATGTCGATCACGATGATCTGAATGACGGCGCCCCAATGGAGCGTGGCGAAAAACTCGAGCATGGGCGAAAGGCCGGGAAGTCTGGCGCACAGGCAATAAAAAAGCGGAGGAGTTTGCACGCCCCCGCTTTTTTTGAAACCGTACGCTCACGAAAGGATCTCGTAAGCGTATCAAAAAACGCGCGCTTACAGCGCGCGAATTTTGGTATTACAGCATCGCCTTCAGAAGACGCGCCATTTCCGACGGGTTCTTCGTGACCGTGATACCGCAGGCTTCCATGATTTCCAGCTTCGCTTCGGCCGTATCCGCACCGCCCGAGATCAGCGCGCCAGCGTGGCCCATGCGCTTGCCCGGAGGCGCCGTAACGCCGGCGATGAAGCCAACCACCGGCTTCTTCATGTTGTCCTTGATCCACTCAGCGGCATTCGCTTCGTCCGGACCACCGATCTCGCCGATCATGATGACGGCGTCCGTTTCCGGATCGTCGTTGAACATCTTCATCACGTCGATGTGCTTCAGACCGTTGATCGGGTCGCCGCCGATACCGACTGCCGACGACTGGCCGAGGCCGATCGCCGTCAATTGACCGACTGCTTCGTACGTCAGCGTGCCCGAACGCGACACGACGCCGATACGGCCCTTGCGGTGGATGTGACCCGGCATGATGCCGATCTTCAGTTCGTCCGGCGTGATCGTGCCCGGGCAGTTCGGTCCGAGCAGCAGCGTCTTGCTGTTCTTCGCGCGCATACGTGCCTTGAGCTCGATCATGTCACGGACAGGAATGCCTTCCGTGATACAGATCGCCAGGTCCAGGTCGGCTTCGACCGCTTCCCAGATCGCGGCAGCAGCGCCTGCCGGCGGAACGTAAATCACCGACACGGTCGCGCCCGTTTCAGCCTTGGCTTCAGCGACGCTAGCGTAGATAGGAATGCCTTCGAAATCTTCGCCGGCCTTCTTCGGGTTCACGCCTGCAACGTACGCTTCGCGGCCGTTTGCATATTCACGGCAAGCACGCGTATGGAACTGACCGGTCTTGCCGGTAATGCCCTGCGTGATGACCTTGGTGTCTTTGTTAATCAGAATCGACATGTATTGACCTCTGTTCGTTTGGCGTCATGCGATGGCGTCGCGAGGCGGAATGTTCTCGCCCGCGTCGCTCGCACGCCGCCATTCGTAATGCCTGGTTAATCTTGGCAAAAGCCCGTGGCAAAAGCCGCCGTGGGACGAGGCTTACGCCTTGCCCGATGCAGCCGCGACGACCTTCTGAGCCGCTTCTTCCATGCTGTCCGCCGCAATGATCGGCAGACCGGATTCAGCGAGCATCTTCTTGCCCAGGTCTTCGTTCGTGCCCTTCATGCGGACCACGAGCGGCACCTTCAGCGACACGGCCTTCGACGCCGCGATCACGCCTTCCGCGATCACGTCGCAGCGCATGATGCCGCCGAAAATGTTGACCAGGATCGCGGTCAGGTTCGGGTTCTTCAGCATGATCTTGAACGCTTCCGTGACCTTCTCGGTCGTGGCGCCACCGCCCACGTCCAGGAAGTTCGCCGGTTCGCCGCCGAACAGCTTGATGGTGTCCATCGTTGCCATTGCGAGGCCAGCGCCGTTCACGAGGCAGCCGATGTTGCCGTCGAGCGAGATGTACGCGAGGTCGAACTTCGACGCTTCGACTTCAGCCGGATCTTCTTCGTCGATATCGCGATACGCGACGATTTCCGGGTGACGGAACAGCGCGTTCGAATCGAAGTTGAACTTGGCGTCCAACGCGATGACCTTGCCGTCGCCGGTCAGGATCAGCGGGTTGATTTCGGCGAGCGACGCGTCGGTTTCCCAGAATGCCTTGTACAGGCCTTGCAGGATCGAACGGGCTTGCGGCAGCGAAGCGGCGGGCACGCCGATCTTCGTGGCCAGCTCGTCGGCTTCGGCGTCTTTCAGACCCGTTGCCGGATCGACAGCGATCTTGTGGATCAGCTCGGGCGTCTTTTCCGCAACTTCTTCGACGTCCATGCCGCCTTCGCTCGATGCCATCACGACGATCTTCTGCGTAACGCGATCGATCACCAGGCCGACATACAGTTCCTTCTTGATGTCAGCGCCTTCTTCGATCAGCAGGCGATTCACCTTCTGGCCTTCCGGACCGGTCTGGTGCGTGACGAGCTGCATGCCGAGGATCTGGTTCGAGAACTCGCGAACCTGTTCCAGCGACTTGGCGACCTTCACGCCGCCGCCCTTGCCACGGCCACCCGCGTGGATCTGAGCCTTCACGACCCATACCGGGCCGCCGAGCTCTTCCGCGGCCTTGACCGCATCATCCACCGAGAAGACCGGCTTGCCGCGCGGTACCGCGACGCCGAATTTCCGCAGGATTTCCTTACCCTGGTACTCGTGAATCTTCATGCGTGATTCCCTTCAGTCTGAGAGTTGGATTGAACTTCGTTTCCGCTGCCGTCGTTCATGCCGGACGCGTTGCCGCCCTTACCTGTCTGGCGGACTGCCCCGTCGCCTGACGATGCCACGCGCTCCACCGAACGCGGTGCGTGGCCATACCAGCGCGGATAAAACTGCTGCACCGCCTCGCCGTCGAAACGCAGCGCGTGGCAGCGTCCCAACTGGAATGGCGGTTTGTCGTTGGAATGCTCGTTCGAGCCGTCAGGCGATTCGTTTCCTGAACTGGCTTTCGCGCCTTTCGCGCTGTCACCGGTGCTCCACACCTCGCCCGCGAATGCCTGAATCGCGGCGGTCGGCAGGATTGCGCACAACTCGGTGAGATGGGTGCAACCCTCCGTGCCGCCGAGCAAACGGGCAGCCTCACGGCGGAAGTTTTGACGCAGATTGAGCCCGATGAGGGCACGGTAGGCGGGATTGCTGACCTGGCACAACCCTGGATAGGGCACCCAGTCGGACGACGCCTCGGCGTCGACGACATTGAGCTTGCGATCGATGGTGATGCGAAGCCAGAGTTCATGGATCGGCTGACCATTGGGCCGGACGCCCGACGCAAGCACCACGTCGCGCGGTTTTTCGTCGGTCAAGCACGCTTCCACATCCCACAGGCCATCGGCGCGCTCATAGGCTTCCGCTCTGATTGCGCGACGATGCCGCAACTGACGGGACACTGGCGGGGAGAGCGGCATGCGGGAAGGAAAGGCCGGATTGGAAAACCCATGAATTTTAGCATACTGGGTATTTGGTACAGGCCGGAATGCGCAGGCCCGCCCGGCGTGCGGCTGAGCGGGTTGAGCGCTATCTCGAAGAGGCTTCTTGCGGCGTGATTTGGCGTGATTCGGCGAGCCGTTGGCGGGCGACAGCGGCGGGTTGCTACCCTACTCCTCGTCGATGCCTCTGAGGATTTTGCCGATGGTTGCACCCGAAAAACCGCGCGACGCCAGAAAGCGCTGCTGCTTGGCCCGCTCGGCGGGCGTTTCGGGAAGCTGGCCGAATTTTTTCTGCCAAACAGCCTGGGCGCGCGCGAACTCGGTCTCACGCAATTGCGCCTTGGCGTCTTCGACGAGCGTCGGGTCGACTGCGTGCTGCTTCAATTCACCGAGGATCCGACTGGCGCCAAGACGCGACGAACGGCGGTGAATCAGGCTTTCGGCGAAACGCGAATTGGACAGCCAGTTTTCGGCTTCCAACTGATCGAGCAGCGTGTCGAGCGAATCGGTTTCTTCGACGAACGGTTTGAGCTTGCGCGCAAGTTCGGTACGGCTGTATTCGCGGCGAGAGAGATAGCCGAGCGCGCGTCCTTTTAGCGAACGGGCTGGGCGTTTGGAGTTCTTGGTTTCGTCCTGCTCCGGCTTCGCTTCGCCTGGCTGGCGACGCGAGCGGCTGTAGGTCGCCTCGGTGAATTCGGCAACCTCAGCGGTTTCGAAGGGATCCGAACCGGAAGGCGGGGAAGATTTAGACGATACACGCCGCGAGTCATGGCCCTCGGCGCGATCATGCGCGTCGAACGATTCGAACGGATCGAACCGCTCCGACGAATCGTCCTGATCATCACGCGGGCCGTCCGCACTGCGTGCAGCATGAGACAACGGCCGGCCCTTGCGTATCACGTGATGGTTACTCTTCTTCGCCAGCGACTTCAGCACCGGCACCCGTCACCGCGTCGGCCATGGCATTCACGCCCAGCGATTCACGGATACGGTTTTCGATGTCACGGGCGATTTCCGGATTTTCGCGCAGGAATTCACGCGCGTTGTCCTTACCCTGACCGATACGTTCGCCGTTATAGCTGTACCAGGCGCCAGCCTTGTCGACGATCTTGGCTGCGACGCCCAGATCGATGACTTCACCCTGACGCGAAATACCTTCGCCATACAGGATGTCGAAAATCGCTTCGCGGAACGGCGGTGCGACCTTGTTCTTGACGACCTTCACGCGCGTTTCATTGCCGATCACTTCGTCGTTCTTCTTGATCGAACCGATACGGCGAATGTCCAGACGCACCGACGCGTAGAACTTCAGCGCGTTACCACCCGTGGTGGTTTCCGGATTGCCGAACATCACACCGATCTTCATACGGATCTGGTTGATGAAGATCACCAGGCAGTTCGTACGCTTGATCGTGCCGGTGAGCTTGCGCAGCGCTTGCGACATCAGACGCGCTTGCAGACCCGGCAGCGAGTCGCCCATTTCGCCTTCGATTTCAGCCTTCGGCACGAGTGCCGCGACCGAGTCGATCACGATCATGTCGATCGAGCCCGAGCGCACCAGTGCGTCGGCGATTTCGAGCGCCTGTTCGCCGGTGTCTGGCTGCGACACCAGGAGTTCGCTCACGTCCACGCCAAGCTTGCTTGCGTACTGGATGTCCAGCGCGTGTTCCGCGTCGATAAACGCCGCCGTGCCGCCGATCTTCTGCATTTCGGCAATGACTTGCAGCGTCAGCGTGGTTTTACCGGACGATTCCGGACCATAAATTTCGACCACACGGCCGCGCGGCAAACCGCCGACGCCCAAGGCGATGTCGAGACCGAGCGATCCGGTTGAAACCACCTGGATGTCTTCGATTGCCTCACCTGCGCCGAGCCGCATGACCGACCCTTTGCCGAACTGCTTTTCGATCTGCGCGAGTGCGGCAGCGAGTGCCTTGCTCTTTTCAGCAGTCAGTCCAGCCGAGCCTTTCTTGCTTTCTTCCATGAATCGTCCTTTGCTATGATGAACGGCGTCTGAGGCAGGTGTGCAGTCCACTTTGTGATGGCGACACACGAAACTCAGACACTGTATAAAAAAACAGTAGTTTTGGCAAGGCGATTCTCATGCGAACACGCATTTTTACCGTCGCACTGCCCAACTACCCACAATAATTTTCGGAGACCGCTGCGCGCCGGGGCACACCTCACGGTGCCGGCAAGGTGGCTGGCGCATCATGCGAATTCTGATTGCCGAAGACGACAGCATACTCGCGGACGGTCTGGTTCGATCACTCCGCCAATCGGCCTATGCCGTTGATCTAGTGAAGAACGGTGTCGACGCCGACACCGCGCTTTCGGTACAAACTTTCGACCTGCTGATTCTCGATCTGGGCCTGCCGCGCATGTCCGGACTCGAGGTGCTGCGCCGCCTGCGCGCGCGCAATTCCAACCTGCCGGTGCTGATCCTGACCGCCGCGGACAGCGTGGACGAACGCGTCAAGGGCCTCGATCTCGGCGCCGACGACTACATGGCCAAGCCCTTCGTGCTGACCGAACTCGAAGCGCGCGTGCGGGCGCTGACCCGGCGCGGCGCGGGCGGCGGCCCGACCGTGGTGAAGCATGGTTCGCTGTCGTTCGATCAGGTGGGCAGGATCGCCCATGTCAACGACCAGGTGCTCGACCTGTCGGCGCGCGAACTCGGCTTGCTCGAAGTGCTGCTGCAGCGGATCGGCCGGCTGGTCTCGAAGGAGCAACTGGTCGATCATCTGTGTGAATGGGGCGAGGAAGTCAGCAACAACGCGATCGAGGTCTACGTACACCGGCTGCGCAAGAAGATCGAGCCGAGCGGCGTGCGCATCATTACCGTGCGGGGATTGGGCTATTGCCTGGAGAAAGCCGCTTCGCCCGTCGACGCGAACCCGCCAGCCTCACCCGCGCAAGCGCGAACGCACACCCCCGCCGACCCCGAACCGCCCGCTGCGCCGCCGTCCGGCGCGATGCCGGCAAGTCACCACTTCAAATAGAGAGCGCCCATGTCCGCGCGCGAAGACCGTGCCGCGGCGCAAGCGGCGGATCTCGACGAGGCGCGCGACGCCCGCTACGCGAACCCGTTCGCCCCGCCCGACGAAACCGAAGCCGCCGCCGAAGCGCGCCCGCGCTCGTTATTCGGCGAAATTCTCGACTGGATGCTCGCGCCGCTCCTGCTGCTCTGGCCGATGAGCCTCGCGGTCACCTATCTGGTTGCCAAGTCGATCGCGAACGGCCCGTTCGACCGCGCGCTCGAAACCGACGCCTATGTACTGGCCCGCCAGATCCATCCGGTGAACGGGGTGGCAGAGCTGACGTTGCCCGACGCCATGCGCGATTTTCTACGTACCGACAACGTGGACCGCGTGTTCTATCAGGTGCTCGGCACGCGCGGCGAACTGGTGGGCGGCGAGCGCGACATGCCGCTGCCGCATGAAGAAGACCGGCCGCAACCGGGCCTCGTCGAGTTCCGCGACGACATGCTGCGCGGCAACGACATCCGCGTCGCCTATACGACCGTCGAATTCCCGCAGACGCCCGGCGCGCAGCCGGTGCTGGTGCAGGTCGCCGAAACGCTCGACAAACGTAGCCAGCTCGCCAACGACATCATCAAAGGCGTGATCCTGCCGCAGTTCGTGATCCTGCCGCTGGCGATCCTGCTGGTGTGGTTCGGTCTGTCGCGCGGCCTCGCGCCGCTGCACGCGCTGCAGGCGCATATCCGGGCGCGCCGGCCGGACGATCTGTCGCCGCTCGAAGCACGCCGCGCGCCGCCGGAAATCGAGCCGCTGGTGACCTCGTTCAACGACCTGCTGACGCGTCTCCAACAGAACATGGAGCTGCAGAAGCGCTTTATCGCCGACGCCGCGCATCAGATGAAAACGCCGCTCGCCGGACTGCGCACTCAGGCCGAACTGGCGTTGCGCCAGGATGCGTCGGCGGAAGTACACCGCTCGCTCGAACAGATCGCGACCAGCTCGGAGCAGGCGGCGCGGCTCGTCACGCAGTTGCTGGCGCTGGCGCGCGCGGAAAACCGCCTGTCGGGACAGATTTTCACGCCGGTCGAAGTGACTGAAGTTGCACGCAGTGCGGTGCGCGACTGGGTGCAGGCCGCGCTCGCCAAGCAGATGGACCTCGGCTACGAAGCGCCCGACGAACCCGTCGACGTGGACGGCAACCCGGTCATGCTGCGCGAAATGCTGTCGAACCTGATCGACAACGCGATCCGCTATACGCCGCCGGGCGGCCGCATCACGGTCCGAGTGAGGCACGACATGGCCGCGCGCCGCGTGCATCTGGAAGTCGAGGACACCGGGCTTGGCATTCCGGTCGCCGAGCGTTCGCGGGTGGTCGAGCGCTTCTACCGGATTCTGGGCCGCGAAGCCGACGGCAGCGGGCTCGGACTGGCAATCGTCCGCGAGATCGCGACCATGCATGGCGGCGAGCTGACTATCGACGACAACGTCTATCAGACCTCGCCGCGACTGGTCGGCACCCTCGTTCGTGTCAGTTTGGCGGTGCATGAGCGGGGGCGGGACTTACCCTAACGGTGCCCGGGCAAGCAAAAACCTCAATTGAATATTGAGACACGATTGAACGACGTTGACCGACAACTTCAGCAAATTTAGCGATCTTGGCGGAAATTTCGCGTCACATGGAGAATCGCAATCTCCCCCCGCCACGTCAGTACGCCGTAAGTTTCCACTCCAATAATCCCAGCACGGGCGATGTGATGGATGGACGCGCCACGTACATATCAATATTGAGATTGGAGACGATATATGGCTACCGTTGGCGGGCAAATCTCGCACGTGCCGATGACGCGCGATGAGAAGCGGGTGATCTTCGCATCGTCGCTGGGCACGGTGTTCGAGTGGTATGACTTCTTCCTGGCCGGCTCGCTCGCGGCCTTTATCAGCAAGAGCTTCTTCTCCGGCGTCAATCCGACCGCCGCCTTCGTGTTCACGCTGCTCGGTTTCGCCGCGGGTTTCGCGGTGCGGCCGTTCGGCGCGATCGTGTTCGGGCGCCTCGGCGACATGGTCGGACGCAAGTACACGTTCCTGATCACGATCCTGATCATGGGCTTCTCGACCTTCCTGGTGGGTTTCCTGCCGGGCTACGCGTCGATCGGCTTCGCTTCGCCGGTGATCTTCATCGCGATGCGGATGCTGCAGGGACTCGCGCTCGGCGGCGAGTACGGCGGCGCGGCCACCTATGTGGCGGAACATGCGCCGGCGGGACGCCGTGGCTTCTACACGTCGTGGATTCAGGCAACCGCCACGCTCGGCCTGTTCCTGTCGCTGCTGGTGATTCTGGGTGTGCGCACGGCGATCGGCGAAGAAGCATTCGGCGCCTGGGGCTGGCGCGTGCCGTTCGTCGCATCGATCATCCTGCTGGCCGTGTCGGTGTGGATTCGTATGCAACTGCACGAATCGCCGGTGTTCGAGCGCATCAAGGCCGAAGGCAAGACCTCCAAGGCGCCGCTGACGGAATCGTTCGCCCAGTGGAAGAACCTGAAGATCGTGATTCTCGCGCTGGTCGGCCTGACCGCCGGCCAGGCTGTGGTCTGGTACACGGGACAGTTCTACTCGCTGTTCTTCCTGACGCAGACCATGAAAGTGGACGGCAGCAGCGCCAACATCATGATCGCGATCGCGCTGCTGATCGGCACGCCGTTCTTCCTGTTCTTCGGCTCGCTGTCGGACCGTATCGGCCGCAAGCCGATCATCATGGCCGGCTTGCTGATCGCCGCTTGCACGTACTTCCCGCTGTTCAAGGCACTGGCGCACTACACCAACCCGGCGCTGGAAGCCGCCAGCGCGCGGGCGCCGATCGTCGTGATCGCGAATCCGGACGAGTGCTCGTTCCAGTTCAATCCGGTGGGCACGTCGAAGTTTACGAGTTCGTGCGACATCGCCAAGAGCGCGCTCTCGAAGGCCGGCCTGAATTACGACAACGTGGCGGCACCGGCGGGCACGCTGGCCGAGATCAAGGTGGGCGATACGGTGGTCAACACGTATGACGGCAAGGCCGCCGACGCCAAGGACCAGGGCAAGGCGTTCGACAAGACTCTCGCCGGCACGCTGAAGACCGCGGGTTATCCGTCGAAGGCCGATCCATCGCAGATCAACTGGCCGATGAGCGTGGTGATCCTGACGATCCTGATGATCTACGTGACGATGGTCTACGGGCCGATTGCGGCAATGCTGGTGGAGATGTTCCCGACGCGGATCCGTTACACGTCGATGTCGCTGCCGTATCACATCGGCAATGGCTGGTTCGGCGGCTTCCTGCCGGCGACCGCGTTCGCGATCGTGGCGGCAAAGGGCAACATTTACTCGGGGCTGTGGTATCCGATCGTGATCGCGCTGGGCACCTTCGTGATCGGCATGCTGTTCGTGAAGGAGACCAAGGACTCGGACATCTACGCGCAGGACTGATACGCGTGATGAATCGCCAACTTGAAAAAGTTGTGCGCCGGGGGTTGACAGCCTCCGGCGTGGTCCGCATAATCTCGCTTCTTTCGGCGAATTAGCTCAGTTGGTTAGAGCGACGGAATCATAATCCGCAGGTCCGGGGTTCGAGTCCCTGATTCGCCACCAGTTGCAAGAAAAAGCCGCTGATCCGCAAGGTTCAGCGGCTTTTTTGTTTTTGGTTCGCCGTTGAAGCACACGAGGTCTTGGCGATAAAGCTGAACATCGCTCTCTCCCAAAACTAAGGCTCAAAAAAAGGCGCCATCTCTGGCGCCTTCCGATCACAGATCGAGGATCATTTTCACCGCATATTTCGCGGCTTCCATTTCTTCGTCTGTAGCCCGCTCCCCGTTGAACTTGAAGCCCCTAGCCTTGAAGGCAAGCGTGGTGATCTGGTCGACCAGGGCCACACCCGGCCGCGCAAGACTGGAGAGCGGTATCTCCGTTTCCCACCCTCTCATCGAAGAGGTGATGGGCAGCCCTGTAACGCGTCCGGTCAGCTCATTGAAGTCCAGCGGACTGAGCACCAGAACCGCTCGATACCCGTCCTGCTCGTTGCCCCTACTTGGCCCAATGTAGAGCCGGATGATGTCGCCAGCTTCCGGTATGTCGTTCTGCATGCGCTCCTACCATTTGTCGAATCGCGCCGGGTCGTCGGGTCCACCGAGTTCCGAGCCTTGCGGTTCGCCAAAGTCGATCGTCTCGTGCGACACAAGCTTGCTCTCGCGGAGTTGCTGCAAATAACGTTCGCGCGAGAAACGCCTGATTGCCGTGTGCGGACGAATCGTCACATTCCCGTCCTGCACTTCGACGTCTACTTCCTGACCTTCCGTGAAGGCCACCTCGCCGGCGACACTCGCGGGGATCCGAACAGCAAGGCTATTTCCCCAACGCTTTAAGGTTTGAATAGCCATAAGGTCCGCACTCCATCATCAGAAGCTGCCGGTCAACGCGGCCGGTAACTTCTGACTCTCCGGTTAAAGGGGTCATACGTTGATACCGCGTTGATACACAATCTATCTTATGCCTGGATCACCAGTGTGTCAACGTCGTTGATACGGCATACGTACAATCCATTCAGGCCGGTTCCCTTGTATATCCATACAGTATATCTCCGGTCATGCGTGAACTTCTTCGAATTGCTTGCGGTCTTGAAAGACAGCCGTGTCATGCCCGTGACGCGATCGGCCGATGGCCTTCCAACAGCCCCAAATCGCAACTTCAAGGAGGTTTCTTGATGAAGTCCCGCACCGCCAAGCTCGCCGCCGCAGCCGCATCCGTCGCCCTCCTGGCCGCCGCATCACCGCCACCCGCCCAAGCTCAAGCTCAATCCCAAACCCCACCCGACAGCCAGTGGCGCCCCACTCCGACCACGCTCTCCACGCTCCTGCAGGACGGCTACAAGATCGTCGCCGTCGTCAACAGCGCGCGCGGCAGCGCCGGGACAGCCGACACGATTTTCGTCCAGCGCGACCAGAGCGCGTTCAAATGCATCGACCCGCAGCCGCCGGAAGCCAGAACGAAGACGCCAACCACGCCCCCGGTCTGCTACGAACTGGTCCCGCCATCAGGAACGCCGGTGCCTTCCGAATCGAAGTAGCCGCTACACGCGTAAGCGCATAGCGCCCTGCCCACCTCATCCGAACAACCATCAGGCAAGCGCTAGCCGCCATCGCCCACCTCACCCGCGCCCGGCCTCCAGCCTGAAAAACGCGATCGCCTCGTTGAGCTGCCGCCCCTGACCCTCCAGCGACTGCGAAGCCGCCGCCGCCTCTTCAACCAGCGCGGCGTTCTGCTGCGTCACGGTGTCCATCTGCGTGATCGCCTGATTCACCTGCTCGATGCCGCGGCTCTGCTCGCCGGTGGCCGCCGCGATCTCACCCATGATGTCGGTTACGCGCGCCACCGCGTGCGTGACTTCCGCCATCGTGCTGCCCGCCTCCTGCGCGAACGACGAACCGTCGCGAATCTTCTCCACCGACGCGTTGATCAGATCCTTGATCTCCTTTGCCGCCACCGACGAACGTTGCGCCAGACTGCGCACCTCGCTCGCCACCACGGCGAAGCCGCGCCCCTGCTCGCCCGCGCGCGCCGCCTCGACGGCCGCATTCAGCGCGAGGATATTGGTTTGAAACGCGATCCCTTCGATGATCCCGGTGATATCCGCGATCTTCGCCGAGCTCGCGCTGATGTCGCCCATCGTGCCCACCACGCGGCTCACCACCTCGTTGCCCTTCTGCGCGATCTCCGACGCGTTGGTCGACAACACGCTCGCCTGCTGCGCGCTATCGGCGTTATGACGCACGGTCGCGGTCAGTTCTTCCATGCTCGACGCGGTCTGCTGCAACGACGACGCCTGCTGCTCCGTCCGCGACGACAGATCCACATTGCCCGCGGCAATCTGACTCGAGCCGGTCGCGATGCTATCCGCGGCAAAGCGCACCTGGCCGATCAGCGTGACGAGGCTCTGCTGCATCGCGCCCATCGACGCCAGCACACTGCCCTCCGGCGCCTGCCGCGCCCCCGCCACCGGACTCAGATCGCCCTTGGCGACCCGCTGCGTGACTTCGCTCAATGCCGCCGGCTCAGCGCCCAACGCACGCGTCAGGCCACGCGTGATCAGCACGCCGGCAATCGCCGCCACGCCGGTCGCGAGCAGGCAGATCGCAATCAGCAGATTGCGCTGCCGGGTATTGCGTGCGTCCGCGTCCTGCACGCTCTGTTCGGCCTGGCTGTGCGTGTACTCGACGTAGTCGTTGGTGGCTTTGATCAGCGCCGCCAGCAACGGACGGCATTCGTCGTTGATCTTGGCAACCGCTTCGTCGCGCTTGCCGTCCGTTGCGAGCGCAACGATGCCTTGCGCGACCGGTGTGTACGCTGCCTCGACGCGGCTCATCTCGGCGACCAGCTCGCGCGCTTTGCCGGACGCGTCGGCGGCGGTGTCGACCATCTGCCTGAGTTTGGCGAGGCGCGTCTGCACGTCCTGCTGGGCTTGTGCCTCGGCGGTCTTCTCGACCTCGAAGTCTTGCGGCTTCGTGGCCAGCGCCATGTTGCGGGCCGCAATGGCGCGGCGATCGACCGCGGTGCGCACCCGTGACGCCAGTTCGGCGCGCGCGCTGATACCGGAGACGTAATCCGCGAACCGCTGGTCCGCATCGTTGAGAGAATTGACGGCCAGGCCTGACACGAGCAGGACGCTTGCCGCGAGTACCCCGAAGGCCGTCGCAAGCCGGGCTTTGACGGTGAGCTGTTTATTGTTCATTGGTTTGGTCTTTGATGGACGGCTTGGTAAGCGAAAAGAGAGGCCGTCCACTGGCTCTTTCCGTCTACGGGTAACCACGGGTAGCGCGTTGCGCGTCAACGGTGGTCCGAACATGCAGGCGGCATTATCCACGCGAAAGCAGCGGGCGAAAAAAATGTTGGAAATCAGATACAAAGCGGCGTATCGCGACGTCGGGTCACACGACAGTCAGCATCCGTTGGGATAAAAAAAGGGAGTCAGCCCTCGCTGACTCCCTGAAGTGCCACTTCTCGCGCTATTCGCGCGCTGCTGCTGTTGCTTGCTGCTGCTGTTGCTCGCTGCCGTTACTGCTCCAATCCGTTCGCTTAGCTCGCCACACCCATCGCCGGATCGCTGATGCTGTCCTTGCCGGTTTCCACGCGGCCGGCAAAGCGCCGCGAGAAGCCGCCCGCCATCGTCAGCGTGAAGTCGTACCAGCCGCCGGCAGCGCCGACCGACCAGTACGGCTCGACCTGCATCCCCGCCGGCACCGCGTAGGTCCACGGACCGTCGCTGCGATACGCGTTCGATTTGACCGTCACGTTGGCGGCCGCATTGCCGACGTTCATGATCGTCAGATACACCGCGTTGTTGTTCACGTCGTAGCAGACCCGCACTTCCGGATTCGGCCCGGTCGCGACGCTGGCCACATTGCCCTGGAACGCGCGATGAAAACCGTTCGGCCCGAGCACCCACAGGCTGTAATTGCCTTGATCATCGGTGAGCGCGCTCCACGAATCCGACAGTTCCTTGCCGGCTTCGACGGTGTACCGCCGCGGCACGCGGTCGAGATGCAACTGGTCGTACACATGGAACACCGCGCCGGCCGTACCGGTATTGCTGAAGATCAGCCAGATCAGGCCGTCCTGCGTATCCGCATTGGCGCTCACGTGCAACAGATACGGCAGCGCGCGCGACGGCCGCGACATCAACGCCTGGGTCGGCATCTGCTGGCTCGCCGCCGCCGGCACGGGCACCGCGCCGAGCGCGCTCTGCTGCACGTTCTGCGCGTCGGCCTGGGCCTTGGTCGGCGCGGGCAGCGCCGCCACCGGCGCATCGTTCGGATTGCGGAAATTGAACGTCGAGGTCAGGTCGCCGCACACCGCGCGCCGCCACGGACTGATGTTGGTTTCGGCCACCCCGAAGCGCTGCTCGAGAAAGCGCAGCACCGAGGTATGGTCGAACACCTGCGAGTTGACCCAGCCGCCGGTGCTCCACGGCGACACGACGAACATCGGCACACGCGGCCCCGGTCCGAAGGTCTGACCATCCGGCACGAGCGGCGACGAATCGCCCGACGGGTTGGTTTTCGTAAAGTACTCGTACTGCGCGTTGACCGTCGTTTTACCGGCGAAGGTGCCGTCGGCATTTTTGGTCGGCGCGTCCGGCGGCGGCATGTGGTCGAAGAAGCAGTCGTTCTCGTCGTAATTGACGAACAGTACGGTCTTGCTCCACACGTCGGGATTCGCGGTCAGCGTATCGAGCAGCAGTTGCAGGTAGTAGCCGCCCTGCCCCGGCGTCGACGCGCCCGGATGTTCGCAGTACGCCTGCGGCGACACGATCCAGCTCACCTGCGGCATCTGTCCCGCCGCGATGTCGTCTTTCAGCGATTGCAGGAAGCCGCCGTCGGGCATGGTGTTGCCGATGCCCTTGTACAGCGGCGCCACCGCTTCGAGCGACTGCGTGTACGGCAGCAGCGGCGAACCCGGCAGCGTCTCGTTGACCTTGCGATAGGTCGCGAAGCCGGCGAGCGAGTTGTCGGTGTAGTTGTCCGGCATGTTCTGGTAGACCTTCCAGCTCACGCCCGCCGCTTGCAGACGTTCGGGATACGTCGTCCACGTGAGGCCGGTCGCGGATGCGCCAAGGCCGTCCCAACCGTCGTTGTTGACCACCGGATTGGAGCCTGCGCTCGCGCCGTTGGTGCCGGTCCACAGGAAGATGCGGTTCGAGTTGGTGCCGCCATGGAGCGAGCAGTGATAGGCGTCGCAGATCGTGAACGCATTCGCCAGCGCCACATGGAACGGCAGGTCGGACTGGTTCAGATAACCCATCGACACATCGCCCTTGGCTTTCGGCCATTGCGTCATGCGTCCGCTGTCCCACGCCGCGTGCGCGTCGGTCCACGAGTGCGGACCGCCCGCGAGCAACGCGTTGCCCTTGGTGCTGTCGAGGTAAAACGGCAGCACCGTGCGGGTGCCGTCGTTCTGTTGGAACACGGTCGTGCCGCCAGGCTGCGGAATCGTGAAGCGGTCGCTAAAACCACGCACGCCCGGCAGCGTGCCGAAGTAGTGGTCGAACGAGCGGTTCTCCTGCATGAAGATCACGACGTGCTGCACGTCGTTGATGGTGCCGGTCGCGTTGTTCGCGGGAATCGCAAGCGCGCGGCGAATCGCGGGCGGAAACAGGCTCAGCGCGGCAGCGCCCGCGGCGCTGCGCAGGAAAGTACGGCGGTCCAGTGAGGTCATGTTGGGCGTGTTGGGGTCGTCGTCGGAATGGGGGCGCGCACGTGGGTCACGGCGCGCAGACGAGTTGCGTGTTCTGCAACGGCTGCACGGCACTCGCGCCCAACGCGGCGCAGGCGCCGGAAGCGGGCGCGGCGACGATCGGCACCGCCGCGCTCGCGCCGCCCGCGCCGGCCGCCGCGTTGTTCGCGGCAGCGGGACTGCCGCTGGAGCCGCTCGCGCTGCTGCCGCTCGAGCTGCCGTCGCAACCGGCCAGCGCGACGCAGCACAGCGCACACAAGGCCGCGGCGCTCAGCAGGCCGCGCTTGCGCGCCGGCCCGTGACGCGTGCCGGCCGCGGGCATCTCACAGACCGCCTGCGCGCCGCGCGTCTTGCGCGGCTTATGCAGCCGCTCATGCGACGGCTGCGCGTTCGGGAAAGAACGTGTCGGGTTCATCGCGAGACTCCGGTTAGTGAGTGAGCGTGGACAGCGGCTGCCCCGAACCGAACACCGATTGCAACTCGGTCTCGGTAACGACACGGGTCCACAGCGCGAGGTCGCTGAACGCCTGCACGTCCGGCGGCGTGGCCGCGCACTTGCCGACGGTGTACGGCGGCGTGTCGTTACAGGCATTCATGTAGTAGTGGCCGGTGCCGTCCTCGTTCAGCCCGAACACGCCGAGACCCGGCAGCTTGGCGATGTTCACGCTCAAGGTCTGGGCCAGCACCTTCTGCTCGCCGAGCACCGGATCGAACACGTAGGCGTTGATCTGCTTCGCCGCCGTGTCGATGGTGAGTGCGAGATAGGTCCACTTGTTCGCACTGACGTTCAGGCTGTTGATGTCGTTACGCGTGCTGCCGTCGCCGAGATTGAAGCGGATGTTGCAGCTCGCGCTCGAGCCCGGGAACAGACCGATCGCGATGCCCGCATTGCCGCCCGAGTAGTAGTTCTTGTTCGAGAAGATCGGCGTGCCGTTGCCCGTCAGATTCGCGCAGGACGTGTAGAACCAGAAGCCGATCGTGAACTGCGCGTGCGTCGTTACGTCGTTGGTCTGCGTCAACTTGTAGCCGTCGAAGCCGTTGGTGTCGACCGTATGCGTGTCGATCTGCAGCCCCTTGCCGCCGAACGGATCGGTGAACAGCGAGCCGCCGTCGGCGTCCGCAGCCCACGGGCCCATCGTGCTGGCGTTCAGGCGATCGACCGGCGGCAACGCGCCGAACGGGTAGTAGCTGCTCAAACCGGTGGTCAGCGTCGTCGCGAGCGGCGGCGGGGGCGGCGGAGGCGGCGGCGGTTGCACGTAGACGACCTGCGTAATCGTCGCGAGCGGCGCGCTGCCGGCCACGACCGTGTAATTGAACGGATAGACGCCCGTTGCGGTCAGGCCGAGCTGGCTGTCGGTGTAGGTCGCGGTGCCGGCGGGCAGGCTGGCAATCACCGTGCCGTTGCGCAGCACGCTGATCGCACCGCTGGCCGGCGCGCTCCACGTCAGCACGAGACTGGCGTTGTCGCTGCCGGTCGTACCGATCAGTTGCGACACGGGCGTCGCGCCGATCAGTTGACCGCCGTCGAGCGCATAGGTCGCGGCGGCCGGCAGCGCGCTCTGATAAGCGAGCAGCGTCGGCGTGACGTCGGCGATGCTGGCGCGCGTGTAGAGCGCGGCCATCGTCGACGGCGCGGTCGTGTTGCCGAGACGCGCGTTCGGCGCCTGATTCAGCGCGATGAAGCTGGTCGATTCGAGCGGCAGCGGCAAACCGTCGGTGCCGCCGGCCGCGTTCAAACCGTGGCTGCTGGTCACCACGACCAGCCAGTTTTCATTGCTGCGTTTGGCGGTTTCGGCGACCAGCGTGCCGAGCGCGCCGTCCAGTTGCGTCAGCGTGCTCGCGTAGTTCGTCGACGACAGGCCGGCGTTGAGCGCCGCGTCCTGCGCCGAATGATATTGCGCGACCACCAGCGAATAGCCGTTGTCGATCATGCTCACGCCGTTCTGCGTGACGCAGGCGTCGACGGAGGCGCAGTTCACCAGCGTGTTGAGATTGCCGGCGTTCTGATCCGGCGTCAGCAGCGAAGCGAGGCCGTTCGAATCGACGGCCGCGCCCATCGTGCCGAAGCCCGCGGTCTTGAGAAGCTGGAATACGGTGCTGCTGTGCGAGGCCTGATTCGGTGCGTCGGAGTTGATCTGGTGACGATCGGCCCAGGTGCCCGTCAGGATGCTCGCCCAGCCGGGTGTGTCGAGATTCGGTTGCTGCGACAGCGTGCCGTTGACGCCGCCGCTGTAGGCGGGCGCCACGGTCAGCTTCGCGAGATTCGGCAAGGTGCCTCCGGCAATGCCCGCGCTCAACGCGTTGTAGGTCACGCCATCCAGTTCGACCAGCAGCATTTTCTTCGCTGCGGGACCGGTGGCCGCCGGCGTGCTCGCCGGCGTGCCGGGTTGCGTGTTCGCCGCGCCGCTGCCCGAAGTGCCGCCGGAACCGCTGCCGCCCGATTGCGACACGCCGCCACCGCAACCGCTCAAGCTCGCCGTAGCGCTGAGCGCGCCGAGCAGCGCCAGTCCGCATGCCAATTGCACGACGGTGTGCCGTCTCATGTTCGTCCCCTCTCCGATGCCGATGTGCGCCGGACCATCCGGCGAATCGATGCAACGATAGGGACCGCGGGCGACGCGGGTATGTCGTTCTACGCAAGCTGGCCGATACCGGCATCAGCAATTTTGTGAGGGCGGTTTTTTGCGGGCGATGCCTGACGCTACGTCTTCATTCCGGTTCGTGAAGCGTGTTAAGCCGGCGCGTCGATGTTAGCCATGAACGACGTGATCAACCGCGAGCTCGCACGCGCCTGCAGGTGATACAGATATTCCTGCAGGATCGGCGCGTCGGATTCGAGCGGCAGTTGCCGCAGATCCGGATGCGCCGGCGCTTCGCCGACCGGCATCAGCGTGCAGCCCATGTTGTGACGGATCGCTTCGTAGATCGCTTCGCGGCTGCCGATTTCGATCAGCATCGCGGGTTCGAGACCGATGCGTTTGAGCGCGGTCTCGGTCGCCTCGCGCGTGCGCGAACCGGGCTCGCGCAACAGCAGCGTATGGGCGGCGACGTCGGCGAGACGCACCACTTTCTGCGCCGCCAGCGGATGCCGGCAATGCGCGACCACCACGAGCGGATCGTCGGCGATCGTACGGCGTGCGAAACGCGGATCGTCGACACGTTGCGACGACACCGCGAGATCGACGCGAAAGTCGAGCAACGCGTCCAGAATCTGCTGCGAGTTGCCGATCTCGATGTGAATCTTCACAGCCGGATACTGCCGATGAAACGCCGCAATGGCCGGCAGAATGTAGTACGGCCCGGTCGCACCGACCCGCAGATTGCCGGCCGCCAGTTCGCGTTCGTTGCGCAGCGTGAAATCGATATCGCTTTCGGTTTGCTGCATCCGGTCGATCAACGGCATCAGCGCCGCGCCCGCGTCGGTCAGATCGAAGCGGCTGCCGCGCCGGTGGAACAGTTCGACGCCGTACTGCTTTTCGAGTTGCTGGATCCGCGCGGTGATGGTCGGCTGGCTGACTTCGAGGCGCTTTGCCGCCGCCGTCACGCTGCCCTGCCGGACGGTTTCATAAAAGGCAACCAGAAGCGGAGCGAGCATGGAAGGCCAGAGGGAAAACTTCCAATTTATTACCGGGACGTGGCAATTACGTTACAAACTGCTTTTGTCTTTGTCGGTTGTAAGCAAAAGCAACGTCCCGCTCAGCGAACCGCCACCGCGCCAGCCCGCTGCCCCGGTTAGACCGCCTCCGGCTCATGCAAATTATCGAGTGACAGCGCGCGGTTTTGCGGGCAGTCCACTCGCCGTGGCGGCGGCGCGCCATGCAGCAAATACTGCGTGACCGGTTCGTCCACGCATGGGTTTCCGGATGGATAGCTGCTATGGGAATATGCGTCCTTCAGGTAGAGCAGGCTTGCATTCGGCAAGCCGTCGAACATGCGCAGTGCGCCTTCGGCAGCGGTCATGCCGTCGAATTCCGCCTGAATCATCACGATCGACGGCGCACGCGCCACTTCGTCGAGAGTCGGCTTGATCGCGGCGGCTTGCGGCGGGTTCCAGAACAGACAGCTGTAGTTGAGCACGCTGCCACCCAGCACGCCGCTGCCCAATGGATAGCGCTGTGCATAGTCGACGTGTTTGTCGATCCAGAATTGCCGATCCGTACTGAGCGCGGGTGTGTCGTTGCACATGACAGCGAGGTCCACGGCTTCCTCGGTATCCACCCGCAGCGTGCTTTCCTCACGTGAAGGCAATTGCATCGCCTTGAAGTAGCGCGGGATCAGCGTCTTCGTTGCGATCTCCAGCGCCATCTCACTCACCGGTGGATGGCTCGAGAAAACGTGATGCCTGGCGAGCGCCAGCACCCGCTCCTGCGTAGTGCCCGAGTTCTGCTCGAGTATCTGCCGCACCCCCTTCGCCGCCACGAACACCGACACCCCGTCGTCGACATAGCCCGACAACGCGAATACCCGCGACTCGCGGAGCGCCGCAACGGTCGCTGCTTTCAGCGCCGGCGAGAAGGCGGTAAAGAGCTGTCCCGTCGCTGCCGGATCGGTGCCCAGGTTGAAGGTCGTGTCATGGCGTGCCGCATAGGGCCCGACGATCTCGTCGGCGATGCGTTGGGTTGCGGACGGCTGCAACAGAATGCCGCCTTCGGCCCAGGTCCGCGCGGAAAAGTCCGTGTTGCCGCTCAGCACCATTCGTCCAACCCGATCGGGAAACAGACCCGCATACCAGGCGCCGAGCCACGAGCCGTACGAGTGGCCGATGTAATTGAGTTTGGCGTCGCCGGCGATCGCCCGGATCAGATCCATGTCCTGCGCCATTTGCGCCGTGTCGATAGACGGCGCGAGCGGATTGTCCTGGCAGGCCCGCGATTTGAGTTCGACATTGCGCAGCAGCGCATTCACGGTCGACGCGTGGGTGTCGCCACTCCACAAGACCGCGCTGGGACGTTCGTCCGAGTTGCAGGTCAGTTGCGTGCTCGAACCCATGCCCCGTGGCGAAAAACCGATCAGATCGTACCGGCTGGCCACTTCCCGTTGGGCCGCGATCCCGCCATTGGCTATCTGCGCGGAGAACTGGACGTTGGCCAGAAGGCCATCCGCGCCCGGACCGCCGGGGTTGAACAGGAGCGAGCCGAGGCGCGTGGCGGGATCTTTCGCGGCGACCCGTGTTAGCGCGAGCGTAATCTCGCCTTTTTCCGGATCGCCCCAATCCATCGGGGCACGAATGCTTGCGCAACGAAAGCGCGGATTGTCGGCCAGTGCCGCCCAGGCGGCAGGCAACCGGGTCTTGTCGCAAGGGCGCCAGGCCACCGTCTGATTCAGATACGGTTTCAGTACCGAAGCCCGTTTCAGCGCGGCAGTGTGTTGCTGCTGCGACTGCGCGGAATCTTCGCCGCCGCACCCGGCCAACGCCAGTGTGGAGACGATCCAGGCGGTTCTCGTTGCGACGGTTTTCATCGTTCACTCTCCCACAGCGATGCCGGTCGACTTGCAAGCCGTGCGCGGCGGTTGGCGACGTTGAACGTGCCAGGCTAGCGGCAAACGCGCCAGTCCTGTGCGGGGACCACAGAGCGTGAAAGATCGGGTGACGCCCGCCTGATCATGTTGGCAGGTCGAAAGCCATTGTCGGCGTGGTTCAAGGTCGCAATGACGGGTCAATCGCGGGTGTCGGGAGACAGGGGGGATACATGCGGCAGACAGCGGGGAGGCGAAGCGCCGCGCTCGATTCAGCGGTCCACCAGCCGGCTCAGATTGCCGCGCACCCGTTGCAGCAGCGCGATCAACTGCTTCGCTTCGTCGTCGCTGAAACCGTCCAGCGCTTCGAGCGCGACCTCGTCGCCGACCTTGCGCGCTTTGCCGAGCGTGCGCTCGGCCTTCGGCGTCATGCCGACCTGGCGCTCGCGGCGGTCCTGCGGATTGGCGGTCCGCACGATCCAGCCGCCCTCTTCCATCCGGTCGAGCAAACGGCCCGCCGAGATCGGCGCGACTTCGAGCAGGTCCGCGAGGCGCGCCTGATTGATGTCGCCGTAATGCGCGAGGTAAGCCAGCACGCGGCACTGCGCGCGCGTCAGATCGACCGATGACTTCGCGAGATCGTCGAAACGCTTGCCGGTCAGACGGCCGACGTCGGAAATCAGAAAGCCGAAGCGCTCATCGAGTTGGGTTTTCATGCGCGGATTATACGAAGCCGCCGCCGTTTCCGCGATTGAAGCCGTGCAATTCAGGCTCCGCATAACTCCCGATTGCGGCGCCTTTTCCAGCCGATATACTAAGCATGCTTACTATTCGGCCACGCCACTCATTCATGTCTTCCGACTCCCTGCCGGCCAGCGCCGCCGCGCCGCTCAACCGGCCCATGATCACGATCTCGATCATGCTGGCGACGCTGATTCAAACGCTCGACAGCACGATCGCCAACGTGGCGCTGCCGCATATGCAAGGCACGCTGTCCGCGTCGCAGGACGAGATCACGTGGGTGCTGACCTCGTACATCGTCGCCGCCGCGATCGCCACGCCGCTCACCGGCTGGCTGTCCGACCGGCTGAGCGTGAAGCGGCTGCTGATCGTCGCGATCGGCGGCTTCACGGTGTCGTCGGCGCTGTGCGGGTTGTCGGAGACGCTCACGCAGATCGTCGCGTCGCGTTTGCTGCAGGGGGTGTTCGGCGCGTCGCTGGTGCCGCTGTCGCAGTCCATCCTGCTCGACATCAATCCACGCGAAAAGCAGGGCCAGGCGATGGCGGTCTGGGGCATGGGCGTGATGGTCGGACCGATTCTCGGGCCGACGCTCGGCGGCTGGCTCACCGACAGCTACAACTGGCGCTGGGTGTTTTTCATCAACGTGCCGATCGGCGCATTCGCGCTGTTCGGCGTCGCGACCTTTCTGCCCACGCGCGCGCCGAAACCCGACGCGAAGTTCGACGCCTTCGGCTTCGTCACACTCGGCCTGGCGATCGGCGGATTGCAGGCCATGCTCGATCGCGGCGAGCAACTCGACTGGTTCGGCTCGCACGAGATCGTGATCGAGGCGTTGGTCGCGGCGATCGCGTTCGCGTTTTTTCTCGTGCATACGGCCACGGTCGGCAAGAAGTCGTTCTTCAAATACGAGTTGCTGAAAGACCCGAACTTCGCCACCGGCACGTTTTTCATTTTCGTGATCGGCGCGGTGATGTACGCCACGCGCGCGTTGCTGCCGCCGATGCTGCAGAACCTGATGAATTATCCGGTCGCGACCACCGGCCTCGTCACCGCGCCGAGCGGCGCCGGCACGATGGTCGCGATGCTGTTCGCCGGGCGCTTGCTGAAACGGATCGACGCACGGCTGTTGCTGCTCGCCGGCTTCCTGATCTCCGCGTTCGCGCTGTGGCAGATGATGCATTACACGATCGTGCTGTCGGAGTCGGATATCGTCTGGCCGGGGGTGATTCAGGGCTTCGGACTCGGACTCGTGTTCGTGCCGCTGAGTGCGTTGACCTTCTCGACGCTCACGCCCGAACTGCGCGCAGACGGCACCGCGACGTATAGCCTGATGCGCAATATCGGCAGCAGTATCGGCATTTCGATCGTGCAGACGCTGATGACGCGCAACACTCAGGTCTCGCACGCGGATCTCGCAGCGAACGTCACGCTGTTCAATCCGGCGATGCAGCCCATGCTCGCGAGCGGCTCGAATTACGACATGGCGGCGTTGAACGTGTCGATCACGCAGCAGGCGTCGATGATTGCGTATCTGAACGACTTCAAGCTGATGTTCGTGGCGACGCTGCTGGTGATTCCGCTGCTGTTGCTGATCCGGCCTTCGCATAGGGCGCCGGATGCGTCGGTCGCGCATGCGGCGATGGATTAGCTTTGACGGCAAGCCTCGACTAGTCCGGACGGACGATGTGCGGCGCGGCGGCGACTTCAGAATGAGGCGGTCGCGAGCTACCCACGCCATCGTCATCGTCCATGAGTGCTGCCCCGAATCATCCGAGTCCTCCGAGTCCCTTCAGCCCGCTTCGCATCGGGCCTGTCACGCTGCGCAACCGCCTGATCAAATCGGCCACCAATGAAGGCATGACGCCCGGCGGCGTACCGTCGCGGATGCTCGTCCGGTTGCACGAGCAAATCGCGGCGGGCGGTGCCGCGATGACGACCGTCGCGTATTGCGCGGTCAGCGCCGACGGCCGCACGTTCGTCGATCAGGCGCAACTGACGCGCGCGACGGTCGCGCCGTTACGCGCGTTGACCGATGCGGTGCATCGTCATGGCGCCGCGGCCTGCGCGCAGATCACGCACGGCGGCTGCTTCACGTTCTTGCCGGAGCTATCGACACGCCGGCCGCTCAGCGCATCGGGCGGCTTCAACAAAGTCGGCCTGATGAGCGGTCGCTTCTTCAAACAGGCAATGACCGAACGCGACATGGACGCCTACGCGCAGCAATTCGCGCAGGCGGCACGCGTCGCGCGCGAAGCGGGTTTCGACGCGGTCGAGATTCATATGGGCCACGGCTATCTGTTGAGCCAGTTCCTGTCGCCGCTTTATAACCATCGACGCGACGCGTATGGCGGTTCGCCCGAAGAGCGCGCCCGCTTTCCGCGCCAGGTGTTGCGCGCGGTGCTCGACGCGGTCGGCCGGCATATGGCGGTGTTGTGCAAGATCGGCGTGACCGAAGGCGTGAAAGGCGGTGGCACCGCCGACGACGCCGCCACGATCGCCCGCCTCCTCGAAACCGACGGCGCGCACATGCTGGTGCTGAGCGGCGGGATGAATGTGGAATCGGTGTGGCAATTGTTCGGCAGCCCGATGCCGGCCGAAGCGCGCGCGAACGTCTCGAACCCGATCGTGCGATGCGCGATGTCGCTGCAGAAACTGACCGAGCCGAAATTCGACGGCTTCAGGGAGATGTACTTCCTCGAACATTCGCGCAAGGTGCGGGAAGCGGTGCGGATGCCGCTGGCTTATCTCGGCGGTGTGCGGTCGCTGGCGAATGTCGAACTGGCGATGCGGGAAGGTTTCGAAGCGGTTGCGATGGCGCGTGCGCTGGTGTTCGATCCAAGGTTTGCCGGGCAGTTGCGCTCGCAAGCGGAGCGAGCGGCGGCTCAATCAATTCAATCAACTCAATCAAAAGCGGCACAGGCGGCAACGCAGTCGGGCTGCACGTCGTGCAATCGCTGCGTGGTGATGATGTACACGCCCGGTGGCACGTCGTGCGCGCTGCAACTGCCCAACGACGCGGAGTTGAACCGCATCGCGGCGGCTTAAACGCGAGCGGGTGGCGGACCCGCGACACCGCTGCCAGTCGCAGCACCCGCAACACCGACTGCCTGCGTCATTCGCCGCAAAGCTCGCCGCGGCAAACCACCCACCCTAGCCTTCGATCCGCCCTCGCGTCACGCCCAGCAACCCCGCCATCGCCGCGCGCGCCGCGTCGGCGTCGCGCTCGCGAATCGCTTCGAACACGGCGGTATGCTCACCGAGCGACGCGTTGAACACGTCCGCGCGTTTCGCATTCAGCCGCAACTGCGCCTCCAACGTTCGCTCGATCAACGTGCCCAACGGAATCAGCAATTCGTTACTGCACGCGCTGAGCACGCTCAGATGAAACTGCAGATCGGCCCGCACCCATTCGTCGACATTGCGCGCGGCCACCATCGCTCCATGCGCCGCGGCCAGCACATAAAACGTGTCTTCCGTATGTGAAGCCGCCGCCAGAGCCGCGGCATACGGTTCGATCATCTCGCGCATTTCCTGCAGCTTGAGCGCGAACGCCATCGGCTCGGCGACGCGCGAGTACCAGTCGAGCACGTCGACATCGAGCAGATTCCACGCCTGTTTGGGCCGCACGCGCGTGCCCACCCGCGGCCGCGATTCGATCAGCCCTTTCGACGTCAGCGTGCGCAGCGCCTCGCGCAACACCGTGCGACTCACTCCGAACGTCTCCATCAACTCCGCTTCGCGCGGCAGGATCGAATCGGGCGCGTAGTCGCCGCGCAGAATCGCGGTCGCCAGCAGATGGGCGACGCGCCCATGCAGATCGTGCTGAATAGCTTTCTCCCAGCAGCCTCGCGGCGTTATTGATATCGGAACTGAGGCAACCCAGGCCGGAACGAGCGCGATTATCGGGCATCTCAACCTGCAGACCCATGCTTCGGCAGCTTGCCCGCCGTGACCGCCATCCGATCACTATCTGGCGAATAGTACTATTAATAGTACTTAAACGTGCTTTTGTTGTAGCATGTGAATCCTCGAAATGTTCGCAGGCGCCCAAGCCGCAAGGAGACACGCACCATGAAAATCACCAAGCTCGAAACCTTCATCGTCCCGCCGCGCTGGTGTTTCCTGAAGATCGAAACCGACGAAGGTATCGTCGGCTGGGGCGAGCCGGTGGTCGAAGGGCGCGCGCACACGGTCGCGGCGGCGGTGGAAGAACTGGCCGACTATCTGATCGGCAAAGACCCGCTGCTGATCGAAGACCATTGGCAGGTCATGTACCGCGCGGGCTTCTATCGCGGCGGCCCGATCACCATGAGCGCGATTGCCGGCGTCGACCAGGCGCTGTGGGACATCAAGGGCAAGCATCACGGCGTGCCGATTCATGCGCTGCTCGGCGGCCAGGTGCGCGACAAGATCAAGGTGTATTCGTGGATCGGCGGCGACCGTCCGAGCGACGTCGCGAATAACGCGCGCGCCGTGGTCGAACGCGGCTTCAAGGCGGTCAAGATGAACGGCTCGGAAGAGCTGCAGATCATCGACACCTTCGACAAGGTGCAAGGCGTGATCAACAACGTCGCGGCGGTGCGCGAGGCGGTCGGGCCGAACATCGGCATCGGCGTGGACTTCCACGGCCGCGTGCACAAGCCGATGGCGAAGGTGCTGGCGAAAGAACTCGACCCGTACAAGCTGCTCTTCATCGAAGAGCCGGTGCTGTCGGAAAACGCCGAGGCGCTGCGCGACATCGTCAATCAGACCAATACGCCGATCGCGCTCGGCGAGCGCCTGTATTCGCGCTGGGACTTCAAGCACATTCTGTCGGGCGGCTACGTCGACATCATTCAGCCGGACGCGTCGCACGCGGGCGGGATTACCGAGTGCCGCAAGATCGCGTCGATGGCCGAAGCGTATGACGTCGCGCTCGCACTGCATTGCCCGCTCGGCCCGATCGCGCTGGCCACCTGCCTGCAGATCGACGCGGTGAGCTACAACGCGTTCATCCAGGAACAAAGCCTGGGGATTCACTACAACCAGGGCAACGACCTGCTCGACTACATCAAGAATCCGGAAGTCTTCAAGTACGAAGACGGCTTCGTGTCGATTCCGCAGGGCCCGGGTCTGGGCATCGAGGTCAACGAAGAGAAGGTGCGCGAGATGGCGAAGGTCGGCCACCGCTGGCGCAATCCGGTGTGGCGCCATGAGGACGGCAGCGTCGCCGAGTGGTAAATGCGTGAATGAACGCCGCCCTCGGGCGGCGTTTTGCTTTGCGCTTTCGGTGTGCAATAAAAACCAACCCGAGGACACCCTCAGTGGAGACAACCCACATCCAGTCGCGAGCGACCGGCAAGCGTCACCGCCTCCTCGCGATGCTGTTCATCACCGTGGTCATCACGTATCTCGACCGCAGCAATCTGTCGATCGCCGCCACCGCGATCGACCAGGATCTGCAACTCGATCCGGCGCAGATGGGGCTGGTGTTTTCCGCGTTCGGCTGGTCGTACGCGCTGCTGCAGATTCCGGGCGGCATGCTGGTGGACCGCACGCGGCCGCGCCGGCTGCTGGCGCTGATCATCGGCCTGTGGTCGCTCGCGACGATCCTGCAAGGTTTCGCCAGCGCGTTCGCCATGCTGCTGTCGCTGCGCGTGCTGCTCGGCGCGCTGGAGGCGCCGGCCTACCCAACGCTCAACCGCGTCGTCACCACCTGGTTTCCCGACAACGAACGGGCCCGCGCGATCGCGAGCTATACCTCGGGCCAGTACGTCGGCCTCGCGTTCCTGACGCCGGCGCTCGTGCTCACGCAGCAGCATTTCGGCTGGCAGGGCGTGTTCTTTCTGACCGGCGCGATCGGCGTGCTGTGGGGACTGGTGTGGTACGCGTCGTACCGCGAACCGTCGGAAGCGACCGACATCAACGAAGCCGAACTCGAGACGATCCGCGCGGGCGGCGGCCTCGTCGATCTGGGTAAATCCGAGCGCGGCTCCGCGCAGCCGCGCCGCGCCCGCTACGGCGCCGCCGACTGGCGCGCCGTGCTCGGCAACCGCAAGCTGTGGGGTGTGTATATCGGGCAGATCGCGGTGACCTCGACGCTGTGGTTCTTCCTCACCTGGTTCCCCACCTACCTCGTCAAATACCGGCACATGGACTTCCTGAAGGCCGGCTTCATGGCGGCTGTGCCGTTCCTCGCCGCATTCGTCGGCATTCTGGCCTCGGGGCTCCTGTCGGACTGGATGATCCGGCGCGGCGTGTCGGTCACCGTGGCGCGTAAGGCGCCGATCGTGACGGGGCTGCTGCTCTCGACCGCGATCGTCGGCGCGAACTATGTCGAGACGCCCGCGATGGTGATCCTGTTCATGGCGATCGCGTTCTTCGGCAGCGGCTTTTCGTCGATCACGTGGGTGCTGGTGTCGTCGATGGCAAAGAAGGAATTGCTCGGCCTCACCGGCGGTATGTTCAACCTGATGGGCAATCTGTCGTCGATCTGTGTGCCGGTGGTGATCGGCTTTATCGTCAGGAACAACGATTTCAAACCGGCGCTGGTGTTCATGAGCGCGGTCGGCGTGGTCGGCGCGCTGTCCTATCTGTTCCTCGTCGGGAAGATCGAGCGGATTCGTTAACGCTTCGCTAAACCGCTTGCCCGCGCGTTACGGTGACGTGACGCGCGGGCCGTCGCAGTAACGTAACACTCCGGACCAAACAGGCTCGAACAGGCGTTTGCGGGCTCTTTCAAGGTCCCTGCTATTTCCGTGCAAAGCCTTAGCCATCAAGGCTTGCCAGCCGATTGTTCGGCATCAGACATACACATGGCCCGGTCCTTGCTCAAATGCATGCAAACACCACATGCATCGGGGACCATCATGGGCGAATTCCTTCCTGACTATCTGATCCGCGAACAGGCCGCCGTCGGCGCACTGGTCATGTTCGGCGTGCTGCGCATCGTCGGCGCGGCGCTCGCATTCGAACGCGGCTGGCGCATCTCGGTGGTCGAGAAATGCTTCATCAGCGCGGCCGTGATCTATTGCCTGCCGCAGCTTTTCGATCTGCTGACGCATCTGTACGGCTCGCGCACCGCGGGCGCCGAACTCGAAGGCAAGGCCGCCGGCTGCGCGATCGCGCTGTTCTGCGCGCCGATCCTCGGCCACCGGCTCGGCTTCGAGTAAGCCTTTTTCGTTCGACGGGAACTCACCATGCGATTGACAAGGCGACACGCGACACCCGCGTATCGCGCGGGCGAGGTACTGAGGCTGAAGTCAGGCGGGCGTCCGATGACAGCCATCTGGAACGGGCCGGTGCTGTTCGCACCGGGCAACTGGCTGATCTGCCAGTGGTTCAGCGACGCGGGGGAACTCCAGCAGGAGATGTTTCCGGAGGAGACCCTCGAGCGGGCGAGCCATGCGCTCGCCGCTTAAAGAGCAGTAACGGATGTGCTGGCCACCGCCAGGCGACCGTGTGTATTGCGCCGCACGCTTTTGCTGTGCGGCGCTTTTTTATCTGCTTGATCGGTCTGCTTGATCTGTTTTGTCTGGCGGATGGGTGTTGCAGAAGTGGCGCATGACGGACGTGATCGTTGCGTGACGCGGGGCGTTGGTGCTTGCGGTGCTTGCCCGAACAGCGGTGCTTGGGCCGCGCCAGCTCAGCCAGCGCGACTCACGCGCACCGCTCAACCCAGCGCCGCGAACGCCGGCACGCTATGCGACAGCGCGGCCGCCGCGACGAACACGCCGATCATCGCCAGCGCTTCCAGATAGAGCACGTTGACGAAGGTATGCGCGTCCATCGTCGACGCCGTGCGGCGCAGGCGCGGCAACGCCGAAAAGCGGTTGAGGCCGCCAAGCACGAGCGCCATCCCGACCAGCGCGAGCTTGAGCATCAGCACATGACCCCACGTGCTCAGTTCGATCGCTTCGAACGACCCGCCCGACCCGCGCACCGCGTTGAAGATACCCGACAGCAGCACCAGCCCGACCGCCACCACCGACACATTCGACACCTGCGTCGCCGTGCGGATCAGCATGCCGCGCGCGGTCGACGTGCCGAGCGCGGGCAGCACCGAGAGCCCGGCCGCCATCGCGAGTCCGCCCCACACGCTGGTCACCAGCACGTGCAACGTCTGCATGCCGATCGCCGCCGACGCCACGCCGGCATCGGCCGCATGACCGAGCGACGCCTTGCCGGCCGCGACCGCGATCACCGCGAGCCACAGCAGCGCATTGCGCACCATCCCGGTATGACTGGTGATGGCCGTGCCGAGCAACACCAGCGCACCCGCGAAAGCCACGCTCCAGCCATAGCCGACATGGGTTTGCGTCAGCACCGTCGGCACCACGCCGATGGCCGCCGGCAACGCCACGCCGCTCATCGACGCCGCCTGATACAGCAGCCAGCCGAGGTCGGCGAGCACCAGCACGACGGTGGCGGTCAGCATCGACCGTTGCGCACGCAACCAGGCCGGGCGGGCCGGCGAGATCCTGGTCTGCGCGTCTTTGGCGAGCCACGCGCCGAGCAACGCCGAACCGACGGCAAACGCAAACGCGACGTTCATGAGCGCGGCCATGGCGACCTGCCCGATCCACAATCCGTCGAAGCTCATTGGACGATGAACGCGAAGTTGCCCTGGGTCCGATGGCCGTCCGTGGCCACCGCCGTCCAATGCACCGCGTAGCGGCCCGCGCTCAATGGCGGCAACGGCAGATGCATAACCTTGGCATCGTCCTTATCGACCAGCGAGGCGGCCGATGCCGCCGGCAGCGCGGGCTTTCCGCTTGCGTCGGCCAGCTCGATCCGGCTGAACGCGGGCTCGAGCGGCTCGGTGAAATGGATCGTCACTTCGGTGGGCGCGGCGACCGCGGCGTTCGCCGCCGGCTCGCTCGACACCAGATGCGCATGCGCGAACGCGGTCGACGCAGTGGACGCGGCAAGCAGCGCCGCGACGCCGAGCGCCAACGCACGCGACGTCGTACGGGAAAATTTGAATAGCTTCATGTAGGGCCGATAGCGGATGATCAGGAAAACGGTGGACGTCGAACCGGGCACGTCCCGGCCGGACAGAGGCCGGCGAGCCCGGAAGTGTACGCTTCGATGGCGCGTGCGCGCGTCGGTTCAACCTGGTTTGTTTTCGGCGGCGCGACGGACCCGCTCCCAGCGCCTGGCCGCGAGCTTCGGACGTCGAATGGCAGGCAAGCAGCACGAAACATAGGCCAGCGTCAAACTGTCGCATCGCGGTGACACACGGAACCTTCTCTAATGTGCCAAATAGTCAGCATCAGCCTTCGATGATAGAATGCTGCGTCGCCGCAGCGCCGGCTGCCCTTCACACCGAGCCGCTCGAAGTTCGGTCAGGTCCCCGATATTGATGGAGTTACGCGTGTCTTCAAGACGCCTTTTCCGCCCGTTGCTCGCCCTTCTGCTGATCGGCTCCGCGGGTGTCTATAGCGCTGCGAAAGCGCAGACTCAACCGAAGGCCCCCGACACGATGGAAGCGCGCGTGCAAGGGTGCACGGCATGTCACGGCAGCCACGGCCAAGGTACAGACAACGACTACTTCCCCCGTCTCGCGGGCAAGCCGGCCGACTATCTGTACAACCAGCTCCAGAATTTCCGCGAAGGGCGCCGCAAGTACCCGCCCATGAACTACCTCGTCACGTATCTCTCCGACGACTACCTTCATCAGATCGCCACTTACTTCTCGCAACAGCGTCCGCCGTATCCGACGCCGGCCAAGCCGACCGTGTCGCAAACCACGCTCGATCGCGGCCAGCAGATCGTGCTGAATGGCGACACATCCAAACAGATTCCGGCTTGCGCGGCCTGCCACGGCAAGGGCTTGACCGGCATGCAACCGGCTATCCCGGGGCTGGTCGGCTTGCATTCGGACTACATCAGCGCGCAACTGGGCGCCTGGCGCTCGGGTTCGCGTCACGCGATCGCGCCTGATTGCATGCACACCATCGCCACGCGCCTCACCGACGAAGATGTGAACGCCGTCGCTTCGTGGCTCGCCACGCAGAAGGCTCCACAAAACCCCGTGCCGGCTCCGGCCCGCTCGATGAAGACTCCGCTTGCCTGCGGCAGCGAACCGCAATAAGGCACCGGGAGAGACACTAAATGAAACGCAAGTCTTTGTTCGCCCTCTCGGCAGTCATCGTCGTAGCCGCTGCCGCGCTCGTTCCCGTCCTGTGGTCGGGCGGCGACAACCTGCATAACGGTTCCGCCATGGCCGCAACGCCCGCCGACCAGGCCGCGTTGATCAAGAAGGGCGAGTACCTCGCCCGCGCCGGCGACTGTATCGCCTGCCACACGGTGCGCGGCGGCAAGCAATTCGCCGGCGGCCTGCCCATGGCCACGCCGTTCGGCACGATGTTCACGCCGAACATCACGCCCGACGATCAATACGGCATCGGCAAGTGGACGCAGGACGACTTCTACCGCGCCATGCACACCGGCCGGTCGAAAGACGGCAGCCTGCTGTATCCGGGCTTCCCGTTCACCAGCTACACGAAGGTCACGCGCGCCGACTCGGACGCGATCTACGCGTATCTGCGTTCGGTCACGCCGGTCAACGTGGCGAGCCGTCCGCACGAACTGAAATTCCCGTTCAACCAGCGCAACATGCTGATCGGCTGGCGCACGCTGTTCTTCCGTGAAGGCGAGTACAAGGCGGATCCGACCAAGTCGGTCGAATGGAATCGCGGTGCTTACCTGATCGAAGGCCTCGGCCATTGCGGCATGTGCCACACGTCGATCAACGCCATGGGCGGCCCGGTCAGCTCGGCGGCATTTGCCGGCGGTCTGATCCCGCTGCAGAACTGGTACGCACCGTCGCTGACGTCGAACAAGGAAGCCGGCCTCGGCGACTGGGAAACCAAAGACATCGCCGATCTGCTGAAGACCGGCGTGTCGAGCCGCGGCGCGGTGTTCGGTCCGATGGCCGAAGTGGTTCACAACAGCCTGCAGTACATGTCGGACACGGACATCAACGCGATGGCCACGTACCTGAAGACGATTCCGCAGAAGAGCGAGGCACCGGAAGCGCTGCAGCTCGAAACGTCGGAAAAGTTCGGCGGCGAACTGTTGAAGCAAGGTCAGAAGATCTACGCTGACAACTGCGCGAAGTGTCACGCGGAAAACGGCCTCGGCATGCCGCCGTCGTTCCCGCCGCTGGCGAATAACCAGTCGATCCAGATGCCGTCGGCGGTCAATCCGATCCGTATGGTGCTGAACGGCGGTTATCCGCCGAGCACGGAAGGCAACCCGCATCCGTACGGCATGCCGCCGTTCGCGCAGGCCCTGTCGAACACGGAAGTCGCAGCTGTCGTGACCTACATCCGTATGTCGTGGGGCAACCACGGCACGGCGGTGTCGCCGCAGCAAGTGTCCGATCTGCGTTCGGCGCCGCTCGACTAAGCAGCGTTCGTCGCACCCTGGGCGCGGCCTGCGGAAAACGCGGCCGCGCCCTTCGTTTTTTCAGGACCGGTATCATATGGGCACTTTTAGTCCGATGAAACCGCGCAGGAGGAAAGAGCCGTGCATGTCGGTGAGCGTTTCAACAGCATTACCCACCTCGTCGGCGCCGTGCTGTCGGTGGCGGGGCTGGCTACGCTCGTCACGATGGGCGCGCTCGACGGCGACGCGTACAAGGTGGTCAGCTTCAGTGTCTACGGTGCGATGCTGATCGTGCTGTATGCTATCTCGACGCTTTACCACAGCGTGCGCAACCCGCGTGTCAAAGCGGTTCTGCAGAAATGCGACCATTCGGCGATCTACCTGCTGATCGCCGGCAGCTACACCCCGTTCACGCTTGTCACGTTGCGTGGGCCGTGGGGCTGGTCGTTATTCGGCGTAAGCTGGGGGCTTGCCGCTCTCGGCATCGTGCAGGAACTGACGCTCGGGCGACGCACCCGCAGCGTTTCGATGGTGCTGTATGTGTTGATGGGATGGCTCGCGCTCGTTGCCGTCCGCCCGCTGGTGCAAGCTTTACCGGCAGCGGGTACCGCCTGGCTCGTGGCCGGCGGGATCATCTATAGCGCCGGCATCTACTTCTTCATCAACGACGAGCGCATCCGGCACGGACATGGTATCTGGCACCTGTTCGTACTGGCGGGCAGTCTGTGTCAATTCGTCAGTGTCGCGCGCTACGTCGCGTGACACGCCCACGGCGGCGAAATGCAACTTAAGGCCAGTCAACGTGTCTTGATAGCGCGTTGAAGCATTCGGCATGCGTGTCCCGCGTGCCGCCGATTTCTCTGCGACCGGAACTGGGCTCGGGGCCTCGAACACGCCATGCGGGTGTGTCGATGCCGCGTTCATGCCTGTTTGGGCCCCTATGTGCCGTTCGCGAAACTGCATTGCAAAGAGCTTTTATGTCTTTTGATTCCCTCGGCTTGTCCGAACCGCTGGTCCGCGCTGTACACGAACTCGGCTACACCACCCCGACTCCGATCCAGACCCAGGCTATTCCGGCCGTGCTCAACGGCGGCGATCTGCTGGCCGGCGCGCAGACCGGCACCGGCAAGACCGCCGGCTTCACGCTGCCGATCCTGCAGCGCCTGAACAGCATGCCCGGCGTAACGACGGCCTCCGGCAAGCGCGTCGTGCGCGCGCTGATCCTCACGCCGACGCGTGAGCTCGCCGCCCAGGTCGAAGAAAGCGTGCGCGCGTATGGCAAGTATCTGAAGCTGAAGTCGACCGTGATGTTCGGTGGCGTCGGCATCAATCCGCAGATCGGCGCGCTGCGCAGCGGCGTGGACATCGTCGTCGCGACGCCGGGCCGTCTGCTCGATCACATGCAGCAGAAGACTATCGACCTGTCGCATCTCGAGATTCTCGTGCTCGACGAAGCCGACCGCATGCTCGACATGGGCTTCATCCACGACATCAAGCGCGTGCTCGCAAAGCTGCCGCCGAAGCGTCAGAACCTGCTGTTCTCGGCGACCTTCTCCGACGAAATCAAGACACTTGCCGACAATCTGCTCGACTCGCCGGCGCTGATCGAAGTCGCGCGCCGTAACACGACGGCTGAATCGGTCGCGCAGAAGATTCACCCGGTGGACCGCGACAAGAAGCGCGAGCTGCTCACGCATCTGATCAAGCAGCACAACTGGTTCCAGGTGCTGGTGTTCACGCGCACCAAGCACGGCGCGAATCGTCTGGCCGAGCAATTGACCAAAGACGACATCAGCTCGCTCGCGATTCACGGCAACAAGAGCCAGTCGGCACGCACGCGCGCGCTCGCCGAGTTCAAGGACGGCACGCTGCAAGTGCTGGTGGCGACCGACATCGCCGCACGCGGTATCGATATCGATCAGTTGCCGCACGTGGTCAACTACGATCTGCCGAACGTGCCGGAAGACTACGTGCACCGCATCGGCCGTACGGGCCGCGCGGGCGCGACCGGCGAAGCGATTTCGCTGGTGTGCGTCGACGAACTGCAATTGCTGAAGGACATCGAGAAGCTGATCAAGCGTGCGGTGCCGCAGGAAGTGATCGCCGGTTTCGAACCGGATCCGACCGCGAAGCCGGAGCCGATTCTGCGTCGCGGCCAGGGTGGCGGCGGTGGTGGTGGCGGACGTTCGCCGCGTCAGGGTCAAGGCGCGCCGAAGCGCGATGGCGCGGGTGCCGCGAAGCCGGCGCAACGCTCGGGTCAACGCCCGGCCGGTGGCCAGCAACAGCCGAAGCCGCAAGGCGCGAAGCCGGCCGGCAACGGCGGTCAGCCGCGCCGTGACGGTCAGCGTCAGGACGACCGTCCGCGCGCGGTCGCGCATGAAGGCAGCGGCGCGCAGCATGCGCCGCGCAAGCCGCAGGGCAACAAGCCGCAAGGCGGCAATCCGGGCGCGTTGCTGGGTGGCGCGAAGCCGCGTAATGATGGACCGCGTGGCGGCCAGCCGTCGCGCAGCGGTCAGCGCGGGCGCTAAGCCGCGTCAAGCTTCAAGCTGCATTACGCGTCAAGGCGTCCGGCTCCAGCCGCCGCCTGCTTCAGGTGCTCGATCTGCCGTTCCCATCGATCGAGCACCGTCTCCCTCTCCCCTGCCAGTTCAAACGTAATGCCGCTCGTCAGACGCGCATAACGCACGCTCTGCGCCTCCGCTGTGTCGATCGAACCGATCAGATAGACCAGCCCGCTATCGTCGCCTGCCGCGCTCGCTAATGGCTTGACGCGCAACTGCACCTGATAGAACACCTCATCGCAAACAAAGCTCAGCGCCGCGCGCCCGCTTTGCGTGATCGCGCGCGTCGCCCTTGCCTGCGGCCACAACGCGATGCACAGCGTACGCGAATCGGGCGCATACAACTCGCCGACGCCGAGCAGCGAGCTGCGGATATGGCCGTTCGCATCGACGCTCAACAGCGACGCGGTGAAGCCCATCTTGCTCGCCAGCGACGAACCGTCGAACAACGCGCGCACGGCGTCGGGCCATTCATCGAACACGGTCTGTTCCAGCGAACGTTCGGGTGCGGGAGAATCGCTCATGGTCGTGCCGCTCCGATGACAAGAAATAGCTAAGTCCGCATCATGCCTCGAAAAGCAAATGGCCCGCGTCAGCGGGCCATTTGCATCGTCAAACTTTTACGTCGACCAGTCGATCAGGCAACCAGTCAATCAGCGGAAGAAAACATAATGCGTGATCTTCGCCAGCGGGTAATGCACGCCGGGCTGAATACGCGCCGGCAGATCCAACGGCTTGAGCAGCATCTTCACGCACATATCGGCCGACAGATTACGCCGCACCAACGCATTGATCCGCGCCGCGCGTTCGCGGTTATACGCCGAGTCATGCACGCGCTCCGGATAACGCACCGCGAACACATGGCGCAACGCGATTTCCGAGTCTTCGTTCTTCATCTCCATCACACGGCGCATCAACGCGCCGAGCACGGCGAGACGGCCGTTGCCTTCGATCTTGTTGTACTTCTTGAAGAACCGGAAAAAGTGCTTGTAGTGACGGACTTCGTCGACGCGGATGTTGTCCGTGATCTCTTTGAGCACCGGTTCGTCCGAGCATTCGCCGATCGCGCGATACAACGTGGCCGTGCCGGTTTCCACCACGCAGCGCGCCACCATTTCGAGCGCGCGAGTCTTTTCGAAATCCTCCATCGAACAGGTCAGCGAGTACTCTTCCATGAACTGGCTGAACGCCTTGTCCCAGTCGAACTCGGGCCACACATAAGCGATGTAGGTTTTGAGCGCGCGGCCATGCTGCATTTCCTCCGGCTCCCACTCGTTGTTGAGCCAGGCCGACACTTCCGGATCGCCGTCAAAAAAAGTACTCAGATTGCTTGTATAAAGGTCGGTGCCGCTTTCGATAAACGAAGCGGCGCACAACAGCAGCAACAGATCTTCATTGGCAACCGCCTTCTGCCGGTCAATGCGGGTGAGGTCGATATCCTCGATCCGCCAAGGCATGACGTGGTTCAGCTCTGTGTGCATCTTGTCTTGCTCCGAAAGCTGTATCGACTCGTGAAGCATGCCCGCAACCGCCGGCTCTCGCAGGACGGTCCGCCGTGTCAGATACAGCACTTTGAATTAGAGTTAACCCCTTGTATCTTGCATCTTAGCCGGTGTTTCGCAACTCTGCAGATAACCCAGCACAGACCATGCCGGGTCGTTACAGTTCCAATTCGCGGGTAGTCGAACTCTTCGGTCTGACAAAAACTCAGCCTGCATGAAGCAAAAAAAGCCAGCTCGACGAGCTGGCTTTTGCTTTGGGAGAAGCTACTTCGAGCGGCTTCGAATCGGCCCATGACGGGCTAAGCGAAGGCGTGGATCGATCCGCTCAGGCCGGCTGAACGGCCTGCATCAGGCGCACCCGGCGCATGCGAAACGCCACGACCACCAGCGACAACCCCGACAACACCGCGGCGATCAGCACGTAATAACTTGGCGCGAGTTTGTCGCCGGTCACGTGAATGAAGGTCTCGACGATCGTCGGCGCAAAGCCGCCGAAAATCGTCACGCCGATGCTGTAACCAATGGAAAGACCGGTCGAGCGCACTTGCGTCGGGAAGATCTCGGACATCAGCGCGGGCATCGGTCCGGAGTAAGCGGCTTTGAAAATACCCGCCGTGCCTTGAAGCAGCAGCAACCAGCCGATGGTGGGATGCGACTGCAGCAAGGCGAACATCGGATAGATCAGCGTGCCCATCAACACCGACGTCGTCAGCATGATGCGAATCCGGCCGATGCGATCCGACAGCGCGCCCATGACCGGCGACAGCAGAAACTGCAGGCCACCGTTGAGCACGACCACGCCGAACGATGCCGCCGCCGGCATGTGCAACTGCTTGACCGCGTACATCGGCATGTACAACTGCAGCACGTACACGCCCACCGTGGATTGCGCCACGATGCCCACGGCAAGCAGCAGATTGACCCACTGGCTGGAGAACGAGGCGCCGTTCGCTTCTTGATCGTTCGCGACGGGGCGAAGGCCGGCCGCCTCGCGGGCTTCACGCGCTTTGTGCAGCGCGAGGAACTCCGGCGTTTCGTCGAGGTGCGAGCGGATGTAATAGCCCACCGGCCCGACCAGCAAGCCGAACATGAACGGCAGACGCCAGCCCCAGCTATTGAGTTGCTCGGGCGGCATCCACGCGGTCAGCAGCGAGCCGAAGGCCGCAGCGGTGATCGCCGCGAGCCCCTGGCTCGCGAACTGCCAACTCGCGTAATAGCCGCGACGCGACGCGCTGTGTTCGACCATGAAGGCCGTCGCGCTGCCGAACTCGCCGCCCACCGCGAAACCTTGCACGAGCCGCGCGAGCAGGATCAGCACCGGCGCCGCCAGACCGATCGACGCATACGGCGGCATCACGGCCATCGTGAAGGTGCCGACCATCATCAGCGCGATGGCGAGCGTCAGCGCCGCCTTGCGGCCCCTGCGGTCGCCGTACGTGCCGAGCACGACGGCGCCCAGCGGCCGCATCAGGAACGAGATGCCGAAGGTGGCGATGGCGAGCAGCGTCGACAGCCACTCGTCCTGCATCGGGAAAAACTGTTTGGCGATGATGGTCGCGAAGTAGCCGTAGACCAGAAAGTCGAACCACTCGAGCGCATTGCCAACCGACGAGGAAAACACGATTCGCCGCACCATGGCTTTGGAAAGCGGTGCGGGCGCGGCAAGAGGGGAAACTGCCGCCGAAGGCGACGCGGGGGTGTGCATGATGTCTCTACCTTGTCTGATACCGGTCTGAACCGTGATGGGCCTGAAGCGCCACTAACCATGCTTAATGCATACCCCACAAACGCACCGAAGCCCCGCACGAACCCGCGTCGTCTCCGGTACTACCCGTGAGTCAAACGCGAAACAGCGCGGCGTCCTGAACCTCCTGAACCGCGCCGCTTCGCCTGTGTGACGGAATCAGAAGCCGGCCGCCAGGCCGTCGCGACGGCTATCGCTCGCCGCCACATAACCGCGCTCCGGTTCGTTGCGATCAAGCTTCCAGATGTACTGGCCGGAGCCGAAATCCATGTACGGATCGTCTACCGACTTGATCGTGTGGCCCAGCTTCTGCAACGCCTCGGCGGTGCGCGGATCGAGCGTCGATTCGATGTCGATCGTGAAGTCGCGATTGACCTTCCAGCGCGGCGCGTCGCACGCGGCCTGCGGCTGCTGGCCGTAGTCGAGCATCCGCACGATGGATTGCAGATGGCCTTGCGGCTGCATGTCGCCGCCCATCACGCCGAAGCTCATCACCGCTTCCTGGCGGCCGTCTACCTGCTGCGTGAGGAACGACGGAATGATCGTGTGGAACGGCCGCTTGCCGCCTTCCACCACGTTCGGCGACTTCGGGTCCATCGAAAAACCGCAACCGCGGTTCTGCATCGCGATGCCGCTGTCCGGCACCACGATGCCCGAGCCGAAGCCCATGTAGTTCGACTGGATGAAGCTGACCATCATGCCGCGCTCGTCCGCCACCGACATGTAGATCGTGCCGCCCGCCTTCGGCATGCCGAAGTCGAACTGCGTGGCGCGCTTGTGATCGATCAGCTTCGCGCGCGACGTGAGGTAAGCGTCGTCGAGCATCTGCTCGGGCGTGACGTCCATGGAACGCGGATCGGCCACGTAACGGTAGACATCGGCGAACGCCAGCTTCATTGCTTCGATCTGCAAGTGCTGCGACTCGACGTTGTCGACCGCCAGTTCCTTCACGTCGAATTTTTCGAGGATGCCCAGCGCGATCAACGCCGCGATGCCCTGGCCGTTCGGCGGAATCTCATGCACGGTGTGGCCGCGATATTCCTTGCCGATCGGCTCGACCCAATCCGCGCGGTAGTTGCGCAGGTCGTCGAGCGTCAGCGCGGCGCCGCCTTCGCGGGCGAACGCGGCAATCTGTTCGGCGATCTCGCCTTCGTAGTACGCGCGCGGGCCTTGCTCGGCGAGCTTGCGCAGCGTCTTCGCGTGGCCGGGAAAGCGCACCAGTTCGCTCACTTCCGGCGCGCGGCCGCGCGGCATGAAGGTTTGCGCGAAGCCCGGCAGATCCTTCAACTCCGGCACGGCGGCCGCCCATTTATAGGCGACGATGCTGGCCACCGCGTGGCCGCGCTCGGCGATTTCGATCGCCGGTTCCATCAGGTCGGCGAACGGCAGCGAGCCGAACTTCTGATGCAGCGCTTCCCAGCCGGCGATCACGCCGGGCACCGTCACCGCGTCCCAGCCACGCTTGGGTTGTTTCGCCAGACCGTTTTCCTCGCCGTACTTGCGCTTGAAGTAGTCGACGTTCCACGCCGCCGGCGACACGCCGGACGCGTTCAGACCATGCAGTTTCTTGCCGTCCCACACCAGTGCGAACGCATCGCCGCCAAGGCCGCACGACACCGGCTCGACCACCGTGATGGCGGCGGCCGCGGCGATCGCCGCGTCGACGGCATTGCCGCCTTTCCACAGCATGCGCAGTCCCGCCTGCGCGGCGAGCGGATGCGAAGTCGAAACGATGTTGCGCGCGAATACGGGCAGACGCGGCGTCGGGTAAGGGTTTTGCCAGTTGAAGCCAGTCATGTCGAACACTCTCGAAAGCGCGGTTCCGGCTCGTGACAGCGGCCGGCAACCAGGGGGAATTGAATCAACGTCGGATCAGATGCGGATCACATACAGACAGCGCAGGACCTCGGATTGCAGCGCGATCTGGCCCAAAAAACAAATTCATTTATCAAATGAATAAATGCGCAAATGGCCTGAATGGATCGAGGGTAAGTCGTCCGGTATCTTATGGATGTCGCACAACCTGGCAGACAACCCCGGCGATGGTCTTACAATAGCCCTATCGCCGTTCACGCCTCCGCCGCGTTCCAGATTAGCTTGCAGCGTCGGTGGCGGCCGGCGCCGACAAAAAACCCACGAACCGAGACACATGACCCGAGACCCCCGCCTGACTCTCAATGCCCGGCAACAGGAACTGCTGGAGTGGGTGCAACGCGACGGCTTCGTGACCGTGGACGACCTCGCGGCCCACTTCGACGTGACGCCGCAGACGATCCGCCGCGACGTCAACTGGCTCGCCGACATGAATCTGCTGCGCCGCTATCACGGCGGCGCGAGTCTGCCGACCAGTTCCGAAAACGTCTCGTACACCGCGCGTCAGCGCATGTTCCACGAAGAGAAACGGCGCATCGCGGCGTTAGTGGCCACTCACATTCCCGATCAGGCGTCGCTGTTTATCAACCTCGGCACCACGACCGAAGAAGTGGCCCGCGCGCTGAACCGGCATCGCGGGCTGCGCGTGATTACCAACAATCTGAACGTCGCCAGCATGATGAGCGGCTATCCGGATTGCGAGGTGCTGGTCACCGGCGGGATCGTGCGGCCGTGGGACAAAGGCATCGTGGGCGAACTGGCAATCGATTTCATTCGCCAGTTCAAGGTGGATTTCGCGATCATCGGCACCTCGGCGATCGAAACGGACGGCACGCTGCGCGATTTCGACACCCGCGAAGTGCGCGTGGCCGAAGCAATCATCGAGCATGCGCGCACGGTGTTTCTGGCCGCCGACAACTCCAAATTCGGCCGACCGGCGCTGGTTCGTCAGGGGCATCTGGATCAGATCGACGCACTCTTTACGGACGCCGCGCCGCCTGCGGAAATGGCCGAGACGCTGATCGCGGCGAATTGCCAGGTGTATATCGCCGAGTAAGTGGCGTTAGGTGCGGCGGGTGGGTTGGCGCTGAGTCGAGATTGCGTCGCCTCCCAGTTGCGGTTGCGTCGCCTCCCAGCCGACGACAACTTGCCGCCGCGTCGTGCCCAATTTTCCCCTGCTCCACCCACCCCGCCCAGGCGTTTTCCGCCATGCTGCACCGCACGCGAAACTTCGAGTGAAATCAAGCTTTTAGCCGAGGCTCCAAACCGCCTCGGCAGCACCGGATTGTCAAAGGGAAAATTTACTGGGGCCCCTTTGGTGTTTAACGTGCGGTTGACTACACTCCAGTTCCCCGGCGTCTGTTGCGCAATTTGCGTAGCGGCGGCTGCGTGAATCTGTCGTGTGAACCGTACTTCCCGCCTGATCCTCTAGCGGACTTCACTGGCACCTGGCCAGTTGCCGACAAGGCTGTCCGCGTTTGCTTGACATGGAGAGAACAATGCTAAGTCCGCATGAATTCGCCACGTTGTTGCTCGTCAAGGACGCTCCCCATCAAGTCGACATGGAGCGAGAAGAACTCGACGCCCTGCTGGAACGCCAATTGGTCCAACTCGAACGGCTCGCGTCGGGCAACGAACAATGGCGCGTGACTGAAATCGGCGACAGCGCATTGCGGGCGATCAAACGTTTTTCGTAGCGTCAGTCGGACGGCAGGCTTGCCTTATTACCCTGAATGAAAGCGGACGTTCATCCGAACGCCCGCTTTTGTTGTGCGCAACGCATTTACACAGTAAATTGACGCGACGGACTTCCACCGCTCGCGCATGCCCAAAACCCTTTCCGCCGACGACATCCAGCAATTCCGCGAAGCGATGCGCCGCGTAGCAGAGAACGCGTTCGCCACGCGCGGCGCGCAGGGCGTGACGATGCGCGAACTGGCGAAAGAGCTGGGCTGCAGTGCAATGACGCCCTACCGCTATTTCCGCGACAAGGACGACATTCTCGCGATGGTCCGCGCCGCCGCGTTCAATCGTTTCGCGCTGCACCTCGAAGCCGCCGCGGGGAACGCGTCCGGCGACAATCGTCTGGCGGTGAGCGACGCCTACGTCGCGTTCGCCCTCGACGAACCGCACGCGTACCGTTTGATGTTCGATGTGAATCAGCCGGAAGGCGGCTATCCGGATCTCGCCGCTGCGGCGCTGCGTGCGCAGGAAATGCTGACCACGCATTTCGAACAGCTGGTCGACGCAGGTCTTCTGGAAGGCGATCCGCAGTTGATTGGCTATGCGTACTGGGCAAGTCTGCACGGATTCACGATGCTCGCGCTCGCCAATCAGTTGCCGTTGCCCGAGGCGCAGCAACCGGCCGGGCATACGGCACCGACGCGGGAAGCGGTGCTCGCCCAGCTTCGCCGGATGTTGTGGCGCGGCGCTCAGCCACAGCCATAGCCGCCGCACAGCCCGGTCTTAAGCACCAACTCACGCCGCCCACTCAAGCGACCGGCCAACACCCCAACCGTTCCCGCAGCGCCCCCGCCTCAACCGTTCCGCAAAGTCGGATCGGCCGCCGCGCGCCAGCTCAACGCCTTGGCCCGCTGATCGATAAAGAACGCCACCCACTGATTGCGCACCTGCGGATCCGTACTCAAACCCTGGCTCGCAAAGCGCTGCGCGATGGAAGCCTGAAATCCGCAAAAATCCTCTTTCGACAGTTTGCCGTGGCGGTTCGCCACATAAGCATCGAACAGCGCGTCGTAAACGCTTTGCGCGTCTTTGCCGTAGTCGACCGTCTGGGCGCTGCACATCTGCTGCAACGACACGAACGACGGTGCGCCCATCGTGCCGCTCAGGCTCGGCGAGCTGACGCATCCCGCGAGCAGTACGGCGGCGCCAATCATCAAAAGTCCACGCATGAATTCACCTCGAAATGGCTGCTGCCGAGAGTATCGTCCGTGGCCGCGCGTTGCGCCACCACCTCGACCACCGAGTTAGAGGTTCCCCTAAGACAAGCGAACTTTACTTTTTCGAATATGTTCATTAAAGTTCGAAAACGAACACTATCGGTTCGATAGTTTTTCCTAACGGCTTTCCGAAAACAGACGCAGGGGACACAGCAGGTGACGCAAGGCTCGAGATACGATTTGCTCGTCGTGGGCGGCGGGATCAACGGCGCAGGCATCGCTCGCGATGCGGCGGGCCGCGGCCTGTCGGTGTTGCTCTGCGAACAGGACGATCTGGCGGCGCATACGTCGTCGGCCAGCACCAAGCTGATTCACGGCGGCTTGCGCTACCTCGAATACCGCGAGTTCGGCCTGGTGCGCAAAGCGCTGCAGGAACGTGAAACGCTGCTGCGCGCGGCGCCGCACATCATGTGGCCGCTGCGCTTCGTGATGCCGCACATGCCCGATCTGCGCCCGGCGTGGATGATCCGCGCCGGCCTGTTCCTGTACGACCACCTCGCCAAACGCGAAATGCTGCCGGGTTCGCGCGGCATCGTGATGCGCAACCATCCCGCAGGCGCGCCGCTGGTCGATTCGATCAAGCGCGGTTTCGTGTATTCGGACGGCTGGGTCAACGACGCGCGCCTCGTCGTGCTGAACGCGCTGGACGCCGAAGAGCGCGGCGCGAAGATTCTCACCCGCACGCGGCTGGTCAGCGCGGTGCGCGCCGGCGGCGAATGGCGCGCGCAACTGAAGCGCGCGGACGGCACGATTCTCGACGTGCGCGCCGCTTCGATCGCGAATGCCGCGGGCCCGTGGGTCGGCGAGCTGCTGCATGGTGCGCTCGGCCGCGAAGCGTCGCACAGCGTGCGCCTGGTGAAAGGCAGCCACATCGTCACGCGGCGCCTGTTCGACCACGATCACGCGTACATCTTCCAGAATCCGGACAAGCGCATCATCTTCGCGATTCCGTACGAACACGACTACACGCTGATCGGCACCACCGATATCGAATACCGCGGTGACCCGTCGCAAGTGGCGATCACGCCGGAAGAAACGCAGTACCTGTGCGACTCGATCAACCGCTACTTCAGGCAGAAGATCTCGCCGGCCGACGTGCGCTGGACCTACTCGGGCGTGCGTCCGCTGCTCGAGGAAGAAGGCGCGGACAATCCGTCGGCGGTCACGCGCGACTACTCGCTCGAACTCGATTCGCCCGCGGGCGAAGCCCCGCTGCTGTCGGTGTTCGGCGGCAAGATCACCACCTTCCGCAAGCTTGCGGAAGAAGCCGTCGACAAACTCACGCACGCGCTGCACAAGAGCGCAGCTTCGTGGACGGCCGGCGCGCCACTGCCCGGCGGCGACATGCCGAACGCGAACTTCGAGCGCTTCCTGACCGAATTCAAGCAGCAGCACGCCTGGCTGCCGGCCGACCTCGCGCACCGTTTGGCCCGTGCGTACGGCACGCGCGTCAAGCACGTGATCGGCAACGCGCACTCGATTGCAGACCTCGGCCGCGCCTTCGCGCCAGGTTTTTACGAAGCCGAACTGACTTACCTGCGCGACACCGAATGGGCCCGCAGCGCTCAGGACGTGCTGTGGCGCCGTTCGAAACTCGGCCTGCACGTCGAACCGGGCACGCTCGATTCGATCACGCAAGAAATCGATGCATGGTTCGTCCGCGAACCGTTCCGACAGAGCGCGTAGTCAGGCACATCAGCGAGCAGCGCCTTCGCTGCTCGCGGCAAACCGGATTCCTTTCACCCCTCGGCTGAAGCAAGCCGGGACGCACCACCACATCTGTTGCTGTTGCAGCCCGCTTAAAACAACAAGCCGTTCCCGTCGCCGTTCAAGAGTCCGGCGATTCATAAAACGCATGGAGAAGAGACAATGCAGGATCAGTACATTCTCGCCCTCGACCAGGGCACGACGAGCTCGCGTGCCATGCTGTTCGACCGGCTCGGTAATGTCGTGTCGACGGCGCAAAAAGAATTCCAGCAAATCTATCCGCGTCCGGGTTGGGTCGAACACGACCCGCAGGAAATCTGGTCGACCCAGGCCGGCGTCGCCGCCGAAGCGGTCACGCGCGCCGGCATGAACGGCACGTCGATCGCGGCGATCGGTATCACCAATCAGCGCGAAACCACCATCGTGTGGGATCGTGAAACCGGCCACCCGATCTACAACGCGATCGTCTGGCAAGACCGCCGCACCGCCGATTTCTGCGACCAGCTCAAGGAGCAGGGTCTCGAAGAAAAAGTCCGCGCGAAAACCGGCCTGCCGATCGACTCGTATTTCTCGGCGACCAAGATCCGCTGGATTCTCGACAACGTGGAAGGCGCGCGCGAAAAAGCCAGGCAAGGCCGCCTCGCATTCGGCACGGTGGATAGCTGGCTAGTGTGGAATTTCACCAAGGGCGGCCTGCACGTCACTGACGTGACCAACGCGTCGCGCACCATGCTGTTCAACATCCACACGCTGCAGTGGGACAACGAACTGCTCGAAGCGCTCGACATTCCGCGCAACATGCTGCCGGAAGTGCGTCCTTCGTCGGAAGTGTATGGCCCGACCAAGACCACCGTATTCGCTTCGAAGATTCCGCTCGCGGGCATCGCCGGCGATCAGCACGCTGCCCTCTTCGGCCAGATGTGCACGCAGTCGGGCATGGTGAAGAACACCTACGGCACGGGCTGCTTCCTCGTGATGAACACCGGCGAAAAACCGATCGAATCGAAGAACAACCTCGTCACCACGATTGCCTGGCAGATCGGCGACAAGATCAACTACGCGCTGGAAGGCAGCATCTTTATCGGCGGCGCGGTGGTGCAATGGCTGCGCGACGGCCTCGGCATCATCAAGAACGCGGCGGAAATCGAAACGTTGGCGCGCGGCGTGCCGCACACCGACGGCGTGTATCTTGTGCCCGCGTTCGCCGGCCTCGGCGCGCCGCACTGGAACGCCCGCGCTCGCGGCACGCTGTTCGGCGTGACGCGCGGCACGAGCTCGGCGCACATTGCCCGCGCCGCGCTCGATTCGATCGCCTACCAGTCGCTCGACGTGCTGAAGGCGATGGAAGCCGACTCCGGCATTCGCATCGGCGAATTGCGCGTGGACGGCGGCGCATGCGCGAACAACCTGCTGATGCAGTTCCAGGCCGACATTCTCGGCGTCGATGCGGTGCGCCCGAAGGTGTCGGAAACGACCGCGCTCGGCGCGGCGTATCTGGCCGGTCTCGCGGTCGGCTACTGGAAAGACGTGGACGAGTTGCAAAGCCAGTGGGCGCTCGACCGTCGCTTCACGCCCGCACTGCCGCACGCCGAGGTCAAGGCCAACCTCGACGGCTGGCAGCGCGCGATCCGCGCCGCCAAGGTGTGGGCCGATACGCCCTGAGCGTAGCGTTACCCCTCCACCAGACAAACTTTCGACATAAAGAAGCCGCTTATCCAGCGGCTTCCCTAACAACTATATTTCGGATACCAAATCATGTCTCCTTACATTGCGGAATTCATCGGCACCGCGCTTCTGGTGCTGCTCGGCAACGGCGCGGTCGCCAACGTGCTGCTCGCGCGCACCAAGGGCAAGGGCGCGGACCTGATCGTGATCGTGATGGGCTGGGCGATGGCCGTGTTCATCGCGGTCTACGTCACCGCATCGTTCAGCGGCGCTCATTTGAACCCGGTCGTGACCATCAGCCTCGCGCTGGCCGGCAAATTCGCATGGGCCAAGGTGCCCGGCTACGTGGCCGCGCAAATGCTCGGCGGGATGGCAGGCGCGCTGCTCGTGTGGATCGCCTATCGTCAGCACTTCGAGAAGGAAGCCGATGCCGACGTGAAGCTCGGCGTGTTCTGCACCGCGCCGGCCATTCGCAGCGTGCCGCATAACCTGCTCACCGAAATGATCGCCACCTTCGTGCTGATTCTCGGCGTGCTGTATCTGGCGTCGCCGCAAGTCGGTCTGGGCGCGCTCGACGCGCTGCCGGTCGGCCTGCTGGTGCTCGGTATCGGCATCTCGCTCGGCGGCCCGACGGGTTACGCGATGAGCCCGGCGCGCGATCTGTCGCCGCGTCTGATGCACGCGCTGCTGCCGATTCCGGGCAAGCGCGGCAGTGACTGGAGCTATGCATGGATTCCGGTCTGCGGTCCGCTGCTGGGCGGCGCGGCGGCCACAGCGCTGTACATGTTCCTGCACACCATGCACTAAGCTCGCGACACAGCGGGCCCGAGCCGGGACGATGTACCTCCGAGGGCCGTCCCGGCCACAGCGGAACGCAGTGGCACGCAGCGGCGTCGCGCAGACGACGCCAAAGCACGTATCATGATGCTTTCAATCTGCGCGCACGGGCTTGCAACTGTCTTGCCAACGCGCGCTCCGCTTTCCGTTCCCAAGCATGATCGACCACCTCATCTGTGACTGCGACGGCGTACTCGTCGACAGCGAAATCATCGCCGACCGCGTGATGCTCGCCACGCTCAACGCGACCTTCCCCGGCCTCGACTTCGAACCCGTCGTCAAAACGGCTTTTGGCCAGCAGATGTCGCGCTTTCTCGAAGGCATCGAGAAGTCCTTCGACATTACGCTGCCCGCGAATTTCCTGAACACCGTCGAACACAACGTCGAGCTCGAACTCGCGGCGTCGCTCAGCCCGATCAACGGCGTACGCGAGGCCTTGCAGCGCGTCAGCTTGCCGGCGGCCGTCGTGTCGAACAGCCGCATGGCGCGCGTGCATGCGTCGGTGCGGCGCGCGGGTTTGCAGCAGATTTTCGGCGAGCGGATTTTCAGCGCCGAACAGGTGGCGCGACCCAAGCCTTATCCCGACGTGTATCTGTTCGCCGCGCAAACGCTGGGCGTGGAACCGTCGCGTTGTGTCGTGGTGGAGGACAGTGTCGCGGGTTTGAACGCCGCGCGCGCGGCGGGCATGAAGACGATCGCGTTCGTCGGCGCGAGCCATATTCCGGAAGGCTATGCAGACGCGCTGCGCAAGATGGGCATGACGCGCATCATGAAGCACATGGATGAATTGCCCGCGCTGGTGGAAGCCGGCGTGCGCGGCGAGTTCGGCGACCAGCAGTCGTAAGCGCCTGCGGTTGCCCAGAAAAAAGGCCGGCTCTCAATGAGAGCCGGCCTTTTTGCATTTCTACTGGCACTGGCGACGCACGCGCGATCAGGTCATCCTGCGCAGCGTCACCTCATCATGCCTCGTCAGCCACGCACTCGCGTGCCTGCGCCAGCGCCTGACGAAACTTCACCAGTTCCGCGATCGTCAGCATCGGCAGATTGTGTTGCGCGGCGAAGCGCTCCACCTCCGCGCCACGCGTCATCGTGCCGTCGGCGTTCATCAGTTCGCACAGCACGCCGGCCGGTTTCAGACCCGCGAGAACCGCCAGGTCCACCGTGCCTTCGGTATGGCCGCGACGCGCCAGCACGCCGCCGGGCATCGCTCGCAAGGGGAACACGTGACCTGGACGCACGATGTCGGCAGGTTTCGCGTTATCGGCGATCGCGGCACGAATCGTCGTCACGCGATCGAGCGCGGACACGCCGGTCGTCACACCGTCGCGCGCTTCGATCGATACCGTGAACGCTGTGCCGTGACGGCTTTCGTTGTTGACTGCCATGGGCGGCAATTCGAGCGCGCGAATCTTCTCGTCGGGCAGGCACAGGCAGACGATGCCGCTGCATTCGCGGATCAGCAACGCCATGGTTTCGACGGAAAGACGCTCGGCCGAGACGATCAGATCGGCCTCGTTCTCACGATCGTGGTCGTCTTGCAGGACCACGGCGCGGCCATCGCGCATGGCTTGCAACGCGGCGGCGATACGCGGCGGAACGGGTTCGGTGGCGAGCAACGGGAGATCGAGGAATGCGTCATCCGCAATCGTCGACGGAACAGGAAAAGTAGCAAAGGTCATGATTGAAACGCTCATCGCAAAAGTTGGGCGAAAAACGTTTCAGGGCATTGCAAACAGACAAAGACGCGCCGTTGAACGCCGCGCAAAGCGACGCTCGCGCACCGCTCAAAACTGCGAGCGGCGTCACGGAAACGAACATGACTATCTGCACATCTTCTTCCATCCGGACTATGACCGTCGGCTCTGGCTTCTCACCAGATCTGCTGACCCCGCTGCGATTTCTCCGACTCGAAAGACCGCGCGATGCGGGCGCTCGCGGGCTCGCCGGCTCACGCTTTCGCGCTGCCGGCATACCGCCGGTGGGGAATTTCGCCCCGCCCTGAAGACGCACTGATTTGCCGGAAACGACCGGCTGGCAAAGCATACAGCAGTCACGCCGGGTCTGCAGCGCAACCCCTACTGAACGGATGGAGAACGCCACGTAGTCGGTGTGGAGCGCGTCCGTTCTGAAACTACGGTCAAACTGGCGCGGCCTCGCGGACCGGTTCATGGGCGTCATGCGCTTCATGTGCGGTGTCGCGCGTGGCGGCGTGCGTCGTGGTTTCACGCACGGTCTCGTGCGACGCCGGCACGTCCCAACGCGGCGGCGTTTCAGCCTTCAACGTCACGCGAAATGCGCGCGCTTCGGTGTCGCCGGGATTGCGCAAGCTGTGCGGCTGGTCGGCGTCGAACACGATCGCGTCGCCCGTGGCGAGCAATTGACGCTGGTCGTGCACGCTGACTTCAAGCGTGCCTTCGCTGACCACGAGATTCACCGTGGTGCCCGGCGCGCGACGCGTGCCGGCTTCGGTATGCAACGCCGCGATACGCAACTCGTGAAACTCGGCGACGGTCGGCTCGGCATCCGGATAAAGCGGTCGCGCCGAATAGCGACCGTTGGCACTGACGAGCCGCGACGAGCGCTCGGCCGGCAAGTGTTCAAAACCGTTGGTCGCATGGCGTCGCAGAAACGCGGCGACCGATACTTTCAACGCGGCCGCGACCTTGCACAGCACTTTGATCGACGGCACGCTGCGCGCCGATTCGATCTGCGCGAGCATGGCGCGCGACACGCCGGAAGCGCGGGCCAACGCGTCGAGCGACAGTTGCCGCTCGGCGCGCAAACGGGCCAGATTCACGCCGACGAGATGTTCGAGTGCATCGAAAGGTTCGGCGGCACGCGGCGACGCTGCGGTATCAGCCGCGGGATCGCGAACCAGCGCAAGCGGGGAATGCATGATTGCCTCCAGGAGCGCCGCCGGACGGCGGGCAAGCAGTTAGTGGAAGCAAGATAGCATCGCGATTGGCCACGCCCAACGAAGTTATCTTCACACTGTTATCAGCATTGCGGAGGACGATTCTCGCAAAGCTTGTGCGAATTTTTCATATGCGCCGCCGCGCCAGTTTTTAAGCCCGCTGCGCCACCGCCGAACCCGGCGCATCCCTCCGCGCGGCAAACCACGTCAACAGCAACGCCACCACACTGACCGCAGCCGCGACCCACGGCAACGTATCCAGCGAATACCCGTGGTTGATCACCAACCCACCCAGCCACGCGCCGCCGGCATTGCCCACATTGAACGCGCCGATGTTCAACGTCGATGCCAGATTCGGCGCCGCGGCCGCCTTCTCGACCACCCGCATCTGCAACGGCGGCACCGTCGCGAACGCCGCGATACCCCACACGAAGATCGTGATCGCCGCCGCCACCTGCGAGTGACTGGTGCGCGCGAAAATCGCCATCACCACCGCGAGCGCAACCAGAATACCCATCAGCGAAGGCATCAGCGCGCGATCCGCGAGCTTGCCGCCCACCGTGTTGCCGATCGTGAGCCCCACACCGAACAGCACCAGAATCAACGTCACGCCGCGCGGCGAGAAACCGCTCACCTGCTCGAGAATCGGCGCGATATAAGTGAACACCACGAACACGCCGCCGAAGCCGAGCACGGTCATCGCGAGCGCGGTCCAGACCTGCGGGTCCTTCAGCACGCGCACTTCATGACCAAGACCGACCGGACCAGCGTCGTGACGATTCGGCACCAGCAGCGACACGCCTGCCAGCGACAGCACGCCGAACACGCTGACAATCCAGAACGCCGCGCGCCAGCCGAATTCCTGACCGACGAAAGTGCCGAACGGCACGCCGAGCACGTTCGCGAGCGTCAAGCCGGTGAACATCAGCGCGATCGCGCTGGCCCGCTTTTCAGCCGGCACCAGCGAGGCCGCCACCACCGCGCCGATCCCGAAGAACGAGCCATGCGCGAACGAGGTCACGACCCGCGCGATCATCAGCACGGAATAGCTGGACGCGATCGCGCACAGCGTATTGCCGACGATGAACACGCCCATCAGCAGTTGCAGCGCGAGCTTGCGCGGCATCTTGCTGGTGACGACCGCCAGCAGCGGCGCGCCGACCGCGACGCCGAGCGCATAGCCGCTCACCAGCAAACCCGCCGACGGAATCGAGACAGACAGATCGCGCGCGACGTCGGGCAGCAAGCCCATGATGACGAATTCGGTCGTACCGATCGCGAATGCGCTAATGGCTAGCGCGAGTAATGGAATGGGCATTTTTTAAGACTCCATGAATCAAGTTTGAGCGTGCTGCAGCGCCGTCACGAATTCGATGACGACGCCCGGCGCGAGCGCCACGAAGAGCTGCAGTTCGGCTGGTTGCGGTCCCATCTGCGGCACCTGCGCGCTTTGGTAATCCACGCCGGTGGCGTGCAGACGCCCGAGCAACGCCTGCCACTCGGCGGCGCTCTCCAGCCGGAACGCGATGTGGTCGATACGCGGCGCCGCTCGGCCGGTCACGGCGGGCACCGTCGCGTCGATCAGATGGATCACCGGCCGGCCGTCGTTCGCGTACAGCCAGTAACCATCGACCGAAAAAGGCGGACGCGCGCCGTCGACCAGGCCCACGACGTCGACGAAAAAACGTCGGGCAGTGTTGAGGTCGGCGGTGACGATCGTTGCGTGATCGAGTTGCATGGTGTGAACGCCTCAGCGCAAGGCATTAGGGTTTTCGAGGAGTGGATTGTCGGCGCTGAGCGACGGTTTGATAATTGGCGTAGCATTTGAAGCATTATCAAATTATTTTTGAAAGCCACGCGATGGATAACCTCGGTGACATCCGCCTCTTCGTCGAAGCGGCGCAGCAGGGCAGCCTGTCGGCGGCGGGCCGCAAGATGGGTTTGACGCCGGCCGCCGCCAGCGCACGCCTCGCCAAACTGGAAGCCGGGCTGAAAGCGCGCTTGTTCGAGCGCACCACCCGCCAGCTCCGGCTCACCGACGAAGGCCGCCTCTACCTGAACTGTTGCCGCCAGGCGCTGCAATCGCTCGACGACGCCGAAGCCGCGCTGCAAGCGGGCCAGGGCGTGGTGCGCGGCAAGGTGCGCATTTCGGCGACGTCGGATTTCGGCCGCAATCTGCTGATGCACTGGCTCGACGAGTTCAACGCGCTTTACCCGGAGGTGACGTTCGCGCTGACGCTGTCCGATTCGCTGTCGAATCTGGTGCAGGAAGACATCGATCTGGCGATCCGCTTCGGCGTGCCGCAAGACAGTTCGCTGGTGGCCCGTAAACTGGCGCCGAACCGGCGCGTGCTGTGCGCGTCGCCGGATTACATCGCGCGCAAGGGCGAACCGAAAGATCCGCTCGATCTGGCCCATTTCGACTGCATCGTGCTGGGCACCGCGACCGGCCTCGCGAACGAATGGCGCTTCACGCGCGGCGACGAAACGCAGCACTACACGGTGCCGTTCGAAACCGCCCGCGAGACCAACGACGGCGCCGTCGCCCGCGAATGGGCGCTGCGCGGCTACGGCATCGTGATCAAGTCGATGTGGGACGTGGAAGCGGATCTGCGCGCCGACGGCCTGAAAGTACTGCTGCCCGACTGGCGCTATCCCGACGCGCCGCTGCACGCGCTCTACCACCGCAACCGCTTCATGGCGCCGCGCGTGCGCGTGCTGCTGGATTTCCTGAGCGAGCGCTTCGCGCAGGTCTCAGGCGAACTGGAAAGCCTGCTGGGCTTGCCGCCGGAGCGGCCGGGCGGCAACGCGGGCGCGGAAAGCCCGGCCGTTGAAGGGCTATAATATTGAGTTACGCAGCGCCTTGCCTGCCTGTTCTGCCCCCACTCCACCTTTTAAAAGACGCCCCCAGGTTAACCACTGCGACCGGCGAAAATCGATGACCAAGAAAGTTTATGTAAAGACGTATGGCTGCCAGATGAACGAGTACGACTCCGACAAGATGGTCGACGTACTCGGCGCGGCTGAAGGCCTCGTCAAGACCGACACGCCGGAAGATGCCGACGTGATTCTGTTCAACACCTGCTCGGTGCGCGAAAAAGCGCAGGAGAAAGTCTTCTCCGAACTCGGCCGCGTGCGCGAGTTGAAGGAAGCGAACCCGAATCTGATCATCGGCGTGGGCGGTTGCGTGGCAAGCCAGGAAGGCGCCTCGATCGTGGCGCGCGCCCCTTACGTGGATCTGGTGTTCGGTCCGCAAACGCTGCACCGTCTGCCGCAAATGATCGACAAGCGCCGTGAAACTGGCCGCGCACAAGTCGACATCTCGTTCCCGGAAATCGAAAAGTTCGATCACCTGCCGCCGGCGCGCGTCGACGGTCCGAGCGCGTTCGTGTCGATCATGGAAGGCTGCAGCAAGTACTGCAGCTACTGCGTCGTGCCGTACACGCGCGGCGAAGAAGTGTCGCGTCCGCTCGACGACGTGCTGACCGAAATCGCCGGCCTCGCCGACCAGGGCGTGCGTGAAGTCACGCTGCTCGGCCAGAACGTCAACGCGTACCGTGCCGGCATCACGCTCGGCTCGACCGAAATCGCCGACTTCGCGCAACTGATCGAATACGTCGCCGATATTCCGGGCATCGAACGGATTCGCTACACCACGTCGCATCCGAAGGAATTCACGCAGCGCCTGATCGACACCTACGCGAAGGTGCCGAAGCTCGTCAGCCATTTGCATCTGCCGGTGCAGCACGGCTCCGACCGCGTTCTGATGGCGATGAAGCGCGGCTACACGGTGCTCGAATACAAATCGGTGATCCGCAAGCTGCGCGCGATCCGCCCTGACCTGTCGCTGTCCACCGACATGATCGTCGGCTTCCCCGGCGAGACCGAAGAAGACTTCGACAAGATGATGGCGCTCGTGCACGAGATGCAATACGACACCAGCTTCACGTTCATCTACAGCCCGCGTCCCGGCACGCCCGCCGCGAATCTGCACGACGACACGCCGCGCGAAGTGAAGCTCAAGCGCCTGCAACATCTGCAGGCTACGATCGAAGAAAACGTGCAGCGCATCAGCGATTCGATGGTCGGCAAGATCGAGCGCATTCTGGTCGAACGCCCGGCGCGCAAGGACCCGAACGAACTCGCGGGCCGCACCGAAAACAACCGGGTGGTGAATTTTCCGGCGCCGGTTGCGTCGCACGCGCGACTGATCGGCCAGATGGTGGACGTGAAAATCGTCCATGCGTACCCCCATTCGCTACGTGGCGAACTGGTGCTGGTGCATGACGACGCGCCCGCCACGACCCACTGAGCGACAGTAAATAACCCGCTGCGCGAACCGCGCCGCCCACTCCGCGTATCGAAACCGACAGGATCGAACCACCGCCTTGAAGACCACTCAGCAGCAACTGGAATTCACCGCACCGCGCGACGACAACGCGCGGCTCGCCAACCTCTGCGGACCGCTCGACGAAAACCTGCGGCAGATCGAGCAGGCGCTCGACGTCACGCTGCAACGCCGGGGCCACCGCATCACGATTCGCGGACGTGGCGCGAAACTCGCGCTTACCGCGCTTGAAAACTTCTACGAGAAGGCGCGCGCGCCGCTGTCGATCGACGACATCCAGCTCGCGCTCATCGAGGTGCGGCATCCGGCGCGGCATCGGCCGAACGGCAACGGTAGCGGCACGAACGGCGACGAAGCGGGCGATCCGCGTTTCCCGGGCAATCCCGACCATCCGTTCGACCAGCCCGCAGACGGCGCCGAAGACGACCTCGAAGCGCTCGGCCCGAAGCTGTACACGCGGCGCGCGGATCTGCGCGGCCGCACGCCGGCGCAGCGCGAGTATCTGAAGCAGATCATCGCCCACGACGTCACCTTCGGCATCGGTCCGGCCGGCACCGGCAAGACCTACCTCGCGGTGGCCTGCGCGGTGGACGCGCTCGAACGCGATCAGGTCAAACGCATCGTGCTGACGCGGCCGGCCGTGGAAGCGGGCGAGCGTCTGGGCTTCCTGCCGGGCGATCTGGCGCAGAAGGTCGACCCGTATCTGCGGCCGTTGTACGACGCGCTGTACGACCTGCTCGGCTTCGACAAAACCGCCAAGATGTTCGAGCGGCAGATGATCGAAATCGCGCCGCTCGCGTACATGCGCGGCCGTACGCTGAACCACGCGTTCATCATCCTCGACGAGGCGCAGAACACCACGCCCGAACAGATGAAGATGTTCCTCACGCGGATCGGCTTCGGCTCGAAGGCCGTGGTGACCGGCGACACGACCCAGGTCGATTTGCCGCGCGGCCACAAGAGCGGGCTGAACGAAGCGCAACAGGTGCTGTCGGATGTGCGCGGCATCGCAATGACGCGCTTTACCAGCGCGGACGTGGTGCGGCATCCGCTGGTCGCGCGGATTGTGGAGGCGTACGATGCGCATTCGCAGAAAACTGCCGGTCCGGCGGATTCGCGTTGATTCGCGCTGAACTGCATTGTTCTGAGTTGTTCTTTTATGCCGCTGCAAAAACCGCAATACATCCAATCAGCATGAGCCGCGCCCCGAAACTGACGTTGAATCTGCAATTCCCCGCCGCCAAGACCTGGCCGGAACACAAGGCGCTGCTGCCACGCGCCACGGTGGCCGGCTGGATCAAGGCGGCGCTGTTCGCGGACGGCGAGCTGACGGTGCGCTTTGTCGACGCCGAAGAAGGCCGCACGCTGAACCGCAGCTATCGCGGCAAGGATTACTCGACCAATGTGTTGACCTTCGCCTATGCCGAAACGGAAGACGATCCGGTCACGGGCGACCTGATCCTGTGCTGTCCGGTGGTGGAAAAAGAAGCCGCCGAACAGGGCAAGCCGCTGCTCGCGCACTACGCACATCTGCTGGTACACGGCACGCTGCACGCGCAGGGTTACGACCACGAAGTCGAAGAAGAAGCCGAGGAAATGGAAGCGATCGAAACCGAGATTCTCGGCAAGCTCGGCTTTCCGGATCCTTACCTGTAGCCACCCCATTTAATCTCGCCGAAAGCACGCCGTGAGTACCTCATCCCCTGAAGCCGCGACCCGCACACCCTGCCCGGATTACCCGCCGGCGCTCGGCGAATCGAGGCTGCTGACGGACGAGGAATTGCGCGCGTCGCTCGAATGCACACTGCGCGACTGGGACCGGAAGAGCGATCTATGGCTGTTCGGCTATGGCTCGCTGATCTGGAATCCCGGCCTGCCCACTGCCGAAGCCAGCCGCTCGAAAGTGCACGGCTATCACCGCGGACTGTATTTGTGGTCGCGCGTGAATCGCGGCACGCCCGAGCAACCGGGCCTCGTGCTCGCGCTCGATCGCGGCGGCTCGTGCACCGGCATCGCGTTTCGCGTCGCGGCTGACGGCGCGATGCCGCATCTGGAAGCCTTGTGGCGCCGCGAAATGGCCATGGGCTCGTACCGCCCGGCGTGGCTGCCGTGCGTACTCGCCGACGGCCGGCGCGTCGACGCGCTGGCGTTCGTGATGCGCCGCGACGTGGCGAGCTACACCGGCAAACTGCGCGACGACGTCGTCAAGACCGTGTTCGGCTGCGCGTGCGGCCGCTACGGCACCACGCTCGATTACGTCAGCCGCACTGTCGACGCATTGCGCGAAAGCGGCATGCCGGATCGCGCGCTCGAAGCGCTGCTGGAACGCTGCCGCGAAGAAAGCCGCGAAGCCGGCCTCGATGCCGATCGCCCGGACAGCGCCGGCCGGCGGGCGTAGTCAGCGCCAGTGCCCTGCCGCACATCATCTAATCCGCTAGCAACGGCCGCCATGGCGTCGCGCATGTCGGCCATCACGTGTACTTTTTTGCTTCAAAACGCCGTTGTTCGCGTAATCAGTTAGGATTGACCCACTCGCGCCCTTGCGGCGCAGTGCGTTTACCGCGCCTCACCCCTGCTTCACTCTTCGCCCGGCCCGGCGGGACACGGTCCTGCCATGTGCCTGGTGTATCCTTAATGCTCTGCAACAGCGCGCCCAGACTCGCCGGGCGCACTACCATGAACGACACGTATCCCAGTCGACGCCAACTCGACAAACCGCAAGAAAAGCGCTCACTCCTCGAGCGTTTTACCGACTTCATCTCGCCCGAGCCCGACTCGCGCGCAGAACTTCTGGAAATCCTGCAGGACGCGCACGAGCGCAACCTGATCGACGCCGACTCGCTGTCGATGATCGAAGGGGTCTTCCAGGTCTCCGAGCTTAGCGCCCGCGACATCATGGTGCCGCGCGCTCAAATGGACGCGATCAACATCGCGGACAGTCCCGCCGAATTCATCCCCTACGTGCTGGAAAAGGCGCACTCGCGCTATCCGGTGTTCGAGGGCAATCGCGACAACATCATCGGCGTGCTGCTGGCGAAAGACCTGCTGCGCTATTACGCCGAAGAAGAGTTCGACGTGCGCGGCATGCTGCGCCCCGCCGTGTTCATTCCCGAATCGAAGCGCCTGAACGTGCTGCTGCACGACTTCCGCGTGAATCGCAATCACCTCGCGGTGGTGGTCGACGAATACGGCGGCGTGGCCGGCCTGATCACGATCGAAGACGTGCTGGAACAGATCGTCGGCGATATCGAAGACGAATATGACTTCGACGAGGAAAGCGGCAACATCATCGCGTCGCCGGACGGACGTTTCCGCGTGCGTGCGCTGACCGAGATCGAGCAGTTCAACGAAGCCTTCGGCACGGATTACCCGGACGACGAAGTCGATACGATCGGCGGACTCGTCACGCATCATTTCGGCCGCGTGCCGCATCGCGGCGAGAAGGTTCGCCTCGACGATCTGATCTTCGAGATTCTGCGCGGCGACGCCCGCCAGATCCACATGCTGCTGGTGCGCCGCGATCCGCTGGCCGGCCAGCGCGAGCGCGAAGCGCAGCACGTGCAGACCTGAGCTTGGCCCTCACGGGCTCGCTTTCTTCGCTTCCTCAACACCTCACGCCGACCGCGCAACAATGGCCGACCCGATAACTTCCCGTTCGCGCCGCGGCGTGAGCGCTTCTGCCGCTCAAGACGTCCGCGGCCGCGCGCTGCCCCGCTGGCATTACCTCGTTGCCGTCGTCGCCGGCGCAGCCAATACGCTTTCATTCGCGCCGACGCCGCATGGCGGCTGGCTCGAACTCGCGATCTTCGCGTTTTACTTCGCGTGGCTCACGCGCAGCACCGGCTGGAAAAGCGCGGCCCTCACGGGCGGCGCGTTCGGCTTCGGCAACTTCGTCAGCGGCGTGTGGTGGCTGTATGTCAGCATGCATTTCTACGGCGGCATGAGCGCGCCGCTCGCTGGCGCGGCGGTCGTGCTGTTTTCGTTGTATCTGGCGATTTATCCGGCATTCGCCGCTGCGCTGTGGTCGTTCTGCGCCGGTCATGCGCGCAACGGCGCCGCGGATGACCGCACGCCGTTCTCGCCGACCTGGCATGGCGCGCTGGCGTTCGCGAGCGCGTGGGCGATCGGCGAATGGCTGCGCGGCACGGTGTTCACCGGCTTTCCGTGGCTCGCGAGCGGTTATGCGCAAGTGGATGGCCCGTTCGCCGGCTTTGCACCGGTGGCGGGTGTGTATGGCGTGGGCTGGGTACTAGCGCTGGTGGCCGCACTGATCGTGCAGGCGCTGATGCAATTGACGGCTTTGCGCCAGGCGAGCGGGAGCGCTGCCGGTGGTGTCGGCGATGTCGGCGGCAATAACCGGAACACCGCTGACGGCGGCCAACCAAACGGCAAACCCGGCGGCGTCCGCGCCGCCCTGCCCGGCGTCATCGCGCTGGCGCTGATCGCGGCCGGTCTGCTGCTGCCGCTCGCGCAATGGACGGTCCCCGCCAACGCGCCACTGACCGTGCGTCTCCTGCAAGGCAACGTCAAACAGGAGATGAAGTTCGAAGAATCCGGCATGCGCGCCGCGATCGACATGTATCAGCAAATGATCACGTCGAAGCCCGCCGATCTGATCGTCACGCCGGAAACGGCGATTCCGGTTTTCATCCAGCAATTGCCAGCGCCGTTCGCGTCGGCAGTGCGCCGTTTTTCGGACTCGACCGGCAGCGCCATCCTGTTCGGCGCACTCGGCGGCACGGTCACGCCGGAAGGCCAGTTGACCGACTATACGAACAGCCTGTTCGGCGTCACGCCCGGTTCCCGCGACGTGTACCGCTACGACAAACACCACCTCGTGCCGTTCGGCGAGTTCGTGCCGTGGGGCTTCCGCTGGTTCGTCAATCTGATGAACATTCCGCTCGGCGATTTCTTCCGCGGCGCGCCAGTGCAGAAGCCGTTCATGGTGCACAACCAGCCGGTCTCGGTCGACATCTGCTACGAAGACATCTTCGGTGAAGAGATTGCCCGCAGCATTCGCGAAAGCGACACGCCGGCCGGCGTGCTGGTGAACTCGACCAACCTTGCCTGGTTCGGCGACACGATCGCGCTGGACCAGCATCTGCAGATCGCGCGCATGCGTTCGCTGGAAACCGGCCGGCCGATGCTGCGCGCCACCAACACCGGCATGACCGCCGCGATCGATGCGAACGGCAAAGTGCTCGGCCGCCTCAAGCCGTTCACGATCGGCTCGCTCGACGTGACGGTGCAAGGCACGTCCGGCAGCACGCCGTATGTGACGAGCGGCAATAACACGGTGCTGGCGGTGTCGTTGCTGCTGCTGGCATTTGGATTTGCATTTGGGCCGGGCATTACCCGACGCCGTAAAACGTCCTAAAACGCCTTACCCGGCGATGATGTTTTAAGCCATGCGATTAGATTGATCGCCGCACAAAACATAACGCCCGGAAACAAAAACGCGCGCTGCTGGCATTCCAGAGCGCGCGTTTTTCATTCATGGGCTGTTACTGATTCGAAGCAATCCGCTGCTGAATATGTTGCGCGCGCTCCGGCGACGACGGATGCGAGCTGAACATGCTCGATTGACCGCCATCCAGTTGCGCGAGCTTGTTGAATGCCGTCACCAGTCCCGACGGATCCAGTTTCTTCTTTTTCTGCAAATCGAACGAATAATCGTCGGCGGCGCTTTCCTGGGTTTGCGAGAATTGCGCGTTAATCAGCTTCTCGGAGAAGTCGCCCAGTTGCGAGCCGGACAGCGATCCCGCCAGGCCACCCGCCGAGCTCGCCGCGCCGCGCACCGCCGACGTCGCATAAGCAACCTGCATCGCCTTCTTCGTGTGACCGAGCGCCACGTGACCCATTTCGTGGCCGACCACGCCGCGCACTTCGTTGTCGTTCATCATGTCCATCAAGCCGCTGTAGACGCGCACGCAACCGTTGGCCATGGCCCATGCGTTGACATCTTTGGTCATGTACACCTTGTAGTTGACCGGCGTGCCGTTGATGTTGTCGCCCAGTTGCGTGGCGATCTTGTTCAGGCGCTTCTGGTACTTGCTGTTCGCGGCGGCGATCTTGTTTTCGCCGTCCAGTTGCGCGCAGGACTTGTCGGTCAACGCGCGCACGTCGGCGTCGCTCAGCGTGGCGGCCTGGGTGGCCATCTGGCCGGACTTGATCAACGCGGACGGATCGACAGTGCCGACATTCGAGCAGGCCGCAAACCATGCGCAGGCGGAAGCGGCAATGACAAAGCGATAAGGTTTCATGGTGGAAGTCTCTGTGCGAAGTTGTTTGATTTGAGCGGCGCGTTCTCTCATACGGCGCCTATTCGCAATGGCTGCAATTCATCGGCCAATTCACCGAATATGTTGATTGCATAAACCACATAAGCCATTGCGCCACGCGACAGACAAAAAAAATGCGCCTGACGGGCAGGCGCATTTTTACCACAAACGTAAGCTTTAATTCATTATTCTGGAAGCTTGATTGACAGCATTTTGCAATACTCAAACTTCCCAGCCAGCGTGACTCAATTCGCGACTCAATTCGCCGGCACCGTGTCGATAAACGACTGCCGCAGCGAGAGCTTCTGGAAATGCTTATCCAGATTCGGATACGGTTCGCGCCAGTTCAACTCGGGCATGCGGAAATCCAGATAACCCAAAGCGCATCCCACGGCGATATCGGCGAGCGTGTAGTGATTGCCCGCGCACCACGTCTTGCTGCCCAGACCCTGCGACATCGCGATCAGCGCTTCGTCGATCTTACGTTGCTGGCGCGCGACCCACGCGTCCACGCGCAACTCCGGCGCGCGCTGCGTGCTTTCGAGGCGAATCAGCACCGCCGCGTCGAGAATACCGTCGGCGAGCGCTTCCCAGCAGCGCACTTCCACGCGTTCACGGCCGGACTGCGGAATCAGCTTGCCGACCGGCGACAGCGTATCCACGTATTCGCAGATCACCCGCGAGTCGAACACCGCTTCGCCGTCTTCCATCACGAGGCACGGCACTTTGCCGAGCGGATTGAAGGTGTGAATCGTGGTGTCGGGCGCCCAGACGTTCTCGGGCACCAGTTCGTAGTCGATCTTCTTGTCGGCCAGCACGATCCGCGCTTTACGCACATACGGGCTACCGAGCGAACCGATGAGTTTCATCATTACCATCTGCCTTTGTCTGAATCCGGCGAAAGTATAAGTGCTTGGCGGCCTTCGCGAGTGTACCGGCGCCTCTTCGCAAGCCGCATGCAGACTCGCTGTGGATGGATTGCAACAGCGGCACGGCGACGCTGCGACCAGTATCCGCGCAAAATAAGTCCGTGCATTGGGCGCTACAATCGCACGATGAACCAGCCGACCGAACCCACCCTCGCCATCGACGTCTACCGAACGCGCCGCGAGCGCGTCCTCGCCGCGCTGCGCGCGACGGGCGGCGGCGTCGCCATCGTCCCCACCGCACCGGAAGCGCTGCGCAACCGCGACGCCGATTATCCGTACCGGCACGACAGCTATTTCTACTACCTGACCGGCTTCACCGAACCGGAGGCGCTGCTGGTGCTCGACGCCAGCGCCGCGTCCGGCGAACCGGCGTCGGTCCTGTTCTGCCGCGAGAAGAACGTCGAGCGCGAAACGTGGGAAGGCTTCCGCTTCGGTCCCGAGGGTGCGCGCACGGCGTTCGGTTTCGACGCCGCGTTCGCAATCGGCGACGTCGACGTGCAACTGCCGCGGCTGCTCGCCGACAAGCCGTCGCTGCACTACGCGCTCGGCAGCTCGGCGCAACTGGACGAACAGGTGCGCGGCTGGCTCGACACGGTGCGCGCGCAAGGCCGCAGCGGCGTCGCAACACCCACCGCCGCCGGCGATCTGATCCCGCTGCTCGACGAGATGCGGCTCGTCAAAGACGACCACGAACTCGCCGTCATGCGCCGCGCCGGGCAGATTTCGGCGCAGGCGCATCGCCGCGCGATGGCCGCGTGCCATCCGGGCATCCGCGAATACGAACTCGAAGCCGAACTGCTCTACACGTTCCGCAAATTCGGCGCACAGGCGCCGGCTTATACGTCGATCGTCGCAGCGGGCGCCAATGCCTGCGTGCTGCACTACCCGGCCGGCAACGCCGTGGCGCAAGACGGCGATCTGATCCTGATCGACGCGGCCTGCGAACTCGACGGCTACGCGTCCGACATCACCCGCACCTTCCCCGCCAGCGGCCGCTTCACGCCGGCGCAGCGCGAGCTGTATGACATCGTGCTGGCCGCGCAGCAGGCCGCCGTCGACGCCACCCGCGCCGGCGCCACTTTCGACGATCCGCATCAGGCGGCCGTGCGCGTGCTGTCGCAGGGCTTGCTCGACACCGGCATCATCGACCGCGCGAATTTCGCTTCGGTCGACGACGTGATCGCCGAGCGCGCCTACGCGCCCTTCTATATGCACCGCACCGGCCACTGGCTCGGCATGGACGTGCACGACGTTGGCGACTACCGCGAACGCGGCGCGGCGCGCGACGAAGCGGGCGTGTTGCCGTGGCGCACCTTGCAGGCGTCGATGACGCTGACCATCGAGCCCGGCCTGTACATCCGCCCGACAGAGGGCGTGCCCGAGCGCTACTGGAATATCGGCATCCGTATCGAGGACGACGCGATCGTCACGCCGACCGGCTGCGAGCTGATCACGCGCGACGTGCCGGTCGCCGCCGACGAGATCGAGGCGCTGATGCAGGAAGCCCGCGCGGCCCACGAAACAAGGAAGTAATCCGCAATGAACGATGTTTCCCCGTCGACGGTGATTCTGAAGCCCGCCTCGGCCGCTCATCCGTACGACTTTGACGTGACGATCGTCGGCGCCGGACCGGTCGGGCTGGCGCTGGCCGGCTGGCTGGCGCGCCGCAGCGCGACCCAGGCGCTGAAGATCGCGCTGGTCGACGCGCGCGAGCCGGAGGATTCGATCGCCGATCCGCGCGCAATCGCCGTCTCGCACGGCAGCCGGATGATTCTGGAGCCGCTGCGCTGGCCCGCCGACGCCACCGCGATCCAGCGCATTCACGTGTCGCAGCGCGGACACTTCGGCCGCACGCTGATCGATCATGCCGAGCACGGCTTGCCGGCGCTGGGGTATGTGCTGCGTTACGGGTCGATCGTGCATGGTCTCGCCGAAGCGGTGCATGCGAGCCCGGTGCACTGGTTCCGCTCGACCTCGGCCGCCGCGCCGACCCAGGAGCATGACGGCGTGACGCTGCCGATCGAAACGGCGGGTGTCGCGCGGTCGTTGCGCACGCGGATTCTGGTAAATGCCGAAGGCGGGTTGTTCGGCGATCAGAAGGCCGGCAAACGAACCGGCGAGGACAGTGCTTCGCGCGATTACGGACAAACCGCGCTGGTCGGCACGGTGACTGTCTCCTCGCCGCAACCGCATGTGGCCTGGGAACGCTTCACGTCGCAAGGTCCGATCGCCTTGCTGCCCATGGGCGGCGTGCGCGGCGCCGACTACGCGCTGGTCTGGTGCTGCGCGCCGGAAGAAGCCGCACGCCGCGCGCAACTCTCCGACGCGGACTTTTTGCGCGAACTCGGCGCGGCCTTCGGCGACCGCATGGGCCGCTTCACGCAGATCAAAGGCCGCGCGTCGTTCCCGTTGGGCCTCAACGCGGTCGAGACGCTCGTTCAGGGCCGCGTCGTCGCGATCGGCAACGCGGCGCAAACCCTGCACCCGGTGGCCGGCCAGGGGCTGAACCTCGGTCTGCGCGACGCGCACTCGCTTGCCGACGCGTTGTCCGCGGAAGGCCCCACGCCGCTCGCGCTCGCCACCTTCGCCCAACGCCGCGCGCTCGACCGGCGCCTCACGATCGGCGCGACCGACACGCTCGCGCGCCTGTTCACCGTCGACTTCGCCCCACTCGCGATCGTGCGCGGTCTCGCGCTCACCGCGCTCGAATTCGTGCCGCCGGTGAAAACCGCGCTGGCGCGTCAAATGATGTTCGGACAGCGTCGCTAGACGCGCCGCCCGCTCGCGCCGCGCGGTCTTTTTACGCGGCGCGGCGCGCACCGTCTGTGAGATGCCGGTTCTATGAATCGGACCACTTTCATAGAAGATTTAATGGGTTACGACACACGCATGTCGGGTGCCGGCTATCTGTTAACGCTAAAATGGTGGTTTTCTCTCGCATTTCGCGAACGCTCCGATTGACAGAATTTGCGCAATCGGCCGCGCCGCGCGTCCACGCTATGCCCACTCTCGGCTCCCACAATCTGCGTAATAACCTGTTCGTCGCTCCCATGGCGGGCGTGACCGACCGGCCGTTCCGGCAACTGTGCAAACGGCTGGGCGCGGGCTATGCGGTGTCGGAAATGGTCGCCTCGAACGCGCAGCTGTGGAAAAGCGAGAAGACCATGCGCCGCGCCAACCATACCGGCGAGGTCGAGCCGATCTCCGTGCAGATCGCCGGCGCCGATCCGCTCATGATGGCCGAAGCCGCGCGCCACAACGTCGCGAACGGCGCGCAGATCATTGACATCAACATGGGCTGTCCGGCCAAGAAGGTCTGCAATGTCGCGGCCGGCTCGGCGCTGTTGCAAAACGAACCGCTAGTGCAGCGCATCGTCGAGGCGGTGGTCGGCGCGGTGGGCATCGGGCCCGACGCGGTGCCCGTCACGCTGAAAATCCGCACCGGCTGGAATCGCGACAACAAGAATGCGCTGAGCGTCGCGCATCTGGCCGAAAACGCCGGCATTGCCATGCTGACCGTGCACGGCCGCACCCGCGCCGATCTCTATCACGGCGACGCCGAATACGAGACCATCGCCGCCGTCAAAGCCGCCGTGCGCATTCCGGTGGTCGCGAACGGCGACATTACGTCGCCGCACAAGGCGCGCGAAGTGCTCGCCGCCACCGGCGCCGACGCGATCATGATCGGCCGCGCCGCGCAGGGGCGTCCGTGGCTGTTTCGCGAGATCGAACATTTTCTGAAAACGGGCGAGTTGCTGCCGCCGCCGCGCATCGACGAAATCCAGCAGGTGATGAACGAGCATCTCGAAGATCACTACGCGTTCTACGGGGAATTTACCGGCGTGCGCACTGCGCGTAAGCACATCGGCTGGTACACTCGCGGCCTTTCTGGCGCCAACGTGTTCCGGCATCGCATGAATACGCTGGACACCACGCGCGAACAACTCCTCGCCGTCAACGAGTTCTTCGACGCACAAAAGGCGATCTCCGACCGCCTTGTCTATGTCGACGAAACGCTCAACGAGAACGGCGAGCCGGACCCAACCGACCGACTAGCAGCATGAGCAAGAACAATATCGAACAATCTGTCCGCGACAGCCTGGGGATATATTTCCAGGATCTCGACGGCTCCAATCCGCACGACGTCTACGACATGGTTATTTCGTGCGTAGAAAAACCCTTGCTCGAAGTGGTGCTCGAGCAGGCCGGCGGCAATCAGTCGCTGGCCGCCGAGTATCTCGGCATTAACCGCAATACGCTGCGCAAGAAGCTGCAACAGCACGGTTTGTTGTAGTTCGTTGTAGTTTTCTCGCGCCCTGCCACGTTTCCCTTCGGCTTTTCGTCTTCATCATGATCAAGCAAGCGCTCATCTCCGTTTCCGACAAGTCCGGCATCGTCGACTTCGCCAAGTCGCTGTCCGACCTCGGCGTCAAGCTCCTGTCGACCGGCGGCACCGCGAAACTGCTCGCGGACGCAGGTCTGCCCGTCACCGAAGTCGCCGATTACACGGGCTTCCCGGAAATGCTCGATGGGCGCGTGAAAACGTTGCATCCGAAGGTACACGGCGGCATTCTGGCGCGCCGCGATCTGCCGGAACACATGGCAGCGCTCGAAAAGCACGACATTCCGACCATTGACCTGCTGGTCGTGAATCTGTACCCGTTCGTGCAGACCGTGTCGAAAGAAGAGTGCTCGCTGGAAGACGCGATCGAGAACATCGACATTGGCGGCCCGACCATGCTGCGTTCGGCGGCGAAGAATCACCGCGATGTGACGGTGGTGGTCGATCCGACCGATTACGCGGTCGTGCTCGACGAAATGCGCGCGAACAGCAACGCGGTGTCGTACAAGACGAATTTCCGCCTCGCCACCAAGGTATTCGCGCACACGGCGCAGTACGACGGCGCGATCACGAACTACCTGACCAGCCTGACCGACGAATTGCAACACGCGTCGCGCAACACGTACCCCGCTACGTTCAACCTGGCCTTCGACAAGGTGCAGGACCTGCGCTACGGCGAAAACCCGCACCAGAGCGCGGCGTTCTACCGCGATCTGTCGGTGCCGGCCGGCGCGTTGGCGAACTACAGCCAGTTGCAGGGTAAGGAACTGTCGTACAACAACATCGCGGATTCCGACGCAGCGTGGGAATGCGTGAAGACTTTCGACGTGCCGGCCTGCGTGATCGTCAAGCACGCGAACCCGTGCGGCGTGGCGATCGGCGCGGACGCGCACGAAGCGTATGCGAAGGCGCTGCAGACCGATCCGACGTCGGCGTTCGGCGGCATCATCGCGTTCAACCGCGAAGTGGATGAAGCGGCGGCGCAAGCGGTGGCCAAGCAGTTCGTCGAAGTGCTGATCGCGCCGTCGTTCAGCACGGCAGCGCGCCAGGTGTTCACGGCGAAGCAGAACGTGCGTCTGCTGGAAATCGCTTTGGGCGACGGCCACAACGCGTTCGATCTGAAGCGCGTGGGCGGCGGTCTGCTGGTGCAATCGCTCGACTCGAAGAACGTGCAGCCGCACGAATTGCGCGTGGTCACGAAGCGTCACCCGACGCCGAAGGAAATGGACGACCTGCTGTTCGCATGGCGCGTGGCGAAGTACGTGAAGTCGAACGCGATCGTGTTCTGCGGCAACGGCATGACGCTGGGCGTCGGCGCCGGCCAGATGAGCCGCGTGGACTCGGCGCGTATCGCCAGCATCAAGGCGCAGAACGCCGGTTTGACGCTGACGGGTTCGGCGGTGGCATCGGACGCGTTCTTCCCGTTCCGCGACGGTCTGGATGTGGTGGTGGCGGCAGGCGCGACCTGCGTGATTCAACCGGGCGGCTCGATGCGCGATGACGAAGTGGTCGGCGCGGCGGATGAGCACAACATCGCGATGGTGTTGACCGGTGTGCGTCACTTCCGGCATTGATTTTTTGGCCGGTCTGACGGTGGCGGCGGCGGCCTGGTAGGCTCGTGGTAAGGCAGCTCGCCCTGGATGACTAGCTCAAGTTCAGTGAAACGGCCCGGCGGGATTTCCCGCCGGGCCGTTTTCTTTTGTCTCCGCGAATGCGATCGTGTCCTCGCCGCTGAACTGCACACGTTGCCGCTTTTATTCCGCCGATCTCGACGCCTGCCGGCCGTCACGCGGTGTGCGTGTTGTAGTATCGCAAGCACCTGGTTTTTACGGCATTTGCGGCACCTCATGAGAATTCTCGGCATCGACCCCGGCTTGCGCGTGACCGGCTTCGGCGTGATCGATCAAAGCGGCCACACGCTCAGTTACGTTGCGAGCGGCGTCATCAAAACCGCCGACGCCGATCTGCCCTCGCGTCTGGGCACCATTTTCGAAGGCATCTCGACGCTGATTCGCCAGCACTCGCCGGATCAGTCGGCGATCGAAAAGGTGTTCGTCAACGTCAACCCGCAGTCCACGCTGCTGCTCGGTCAGGCACGCGGCGCGGCGATCTGCGGACTGGTCGCGGGCGGCGTGCCGGTGGCCGAATACACCGCGCTGCAATTGAAGCAGGCCGTGGTGGGCTACGGCCGCGCGACCAAAGAGCAGATGCAGCAGATGGTGGTGCGGCTGCTGAACCTGTCGGGCGTGCCCGGCACCGACGCCGCCGACGCGCTCGGCATGGCGATCTGTCATGCGCACAGCGGTGCGACGCTGAGTACGCTGGGCGGTATTGCACCGGCGCTCGCGAAGAAGGGCTTGCGCGTGAGACGCGGGCGGCTGGTGGGCTAGGCGCGCAGACAGTTGCTGGCCGGTTTCGCGCCAGGTCCGCTCAATTCCGGCTGGCCAACGCTAATCGGCAAGCCAAGCCAGCAAACACCGTCCCCAACACATACTGCGGCACGCGCGACGGCCGGCGCCCCGCCGAGAGCTTACGGCTCAGCTTGCTCGCCGTCAGAATCACCGCGCCGTTCACCATCAGCCCGATCAGGTTCAGCACGGTGGCAAGCAGCATGATCTGCAATGCGACCGACCCCGCTTCAGGCCGCACGAATTGCGGAAACAGCGCGAGTACGAACAGCGCCATTTTCGGATTCAGAAGATTCGTGAACAGGCCCTGACGGAAAATCCGGCCAATTGGATAACGATTCATCGTCGCATCCGGCGACAGCATCGTGCCTTGCGCGCGGAAGGTCTTCCACGCGAGGTACAACAGATACGCGGCACCCGTGAATCGCACGATGTCGTAGGCCATTGGCACCGCGAGAAAGAGTTGCGACAAACCGAACGCGGCTGCCAACGCGTGGCAGTAAGTGCCGGCTTGAATACCCACCAGCGAAGCAAAGCCGGCCGCGCGACCCTGGCTCACGCTGCGTGAAGCGATCAGCAACATGTCGGGGCCGGGCGTGGCGGTGAGCGCGAGACACGCGCCAGCGAACAGCGCGAGGGTGGTGAGACTCAGCATGGAAGCTCCTTCTGGTTGAATCGGGCGAGAACCCGCCAAAAGGGATCTCAGTCTATTGGGGCAGATCGCGCGGGTCAACCGCCGTTGCGGCTGACCTTGCCGCTGCGGTTACGGCTATCCATGCGGTTGCACTCGAGGCCGCCCTTTCGGTTACGACCGCCATTACCCGCCAGCATCGCGCGCGCCCCACCCGCTACGCTACACTCGCCCTTTCTCTCGAAATCGAATCCGCCATGATCGGTCGCATTGCCGGCGTTCTGCTGGAAAAAAACCCGCCGCATCTGCTCGTCGACTGCAACGGCGTCGGCTATGAAGTCGACGTGCCGATGAGCACGTTCTACAACCTGCCCTCGACCGGCGAACGCGTCGTGCTGCTCACGCAGATGATCGTGCGCGAAGACGCGCATCTGCTGTACGGCTTCGGCACCACCGACGAACGCGCCACGTTCCGCGAACTGCTGAAGATTTCCGGCATCGGCGCACGCATGGCGCTCGCGGTGCTGTCCGGCATGAGCGTGCACGAACTGGCGCAAACCGTAACGATGCAGGACGCGGCTCGCCTCACACGCGTGCCGGGCATCGGCAAGAAAACGGCCGAGCGCCTGCTGCTCGAACTGAAGGGCAAGCTCGGCGCCGACCTGGGCGCGATGGCGGGCGCGGCGTCGGCCTCCGACCACGCCTCCGATATCCTGAACGCACTGCTCGCCTTGGGTTACTCCGAAAAAGAAGCGTTGGCGGCCGTCAAGAACGTGCCGGCCGGCACCGGCGTTTCCGAGGGCATCAAGCTCGCGCTGAAAGCGTTGTCCAAGGGCTGACGCTGCGCTCCGGACCTAGGCCTTGCATGCGACCGGTACAGCTTCGCACAGGCCATGGGCTTAGCGCACCCTGGCCGTTCGGCCGGGTTTCGCCACGAGGCCAGCGCGGTACAATGACCAGATGATCGAAACCGACAAACTTGCCGCCGAGCGCATCATCGCGCCCACGCCCGTCTCGTCGAACGAAGAAGCGTTCGAGCGGGCGTTGCGTCCGCGCCAGCTCGACGAATATGTCGGGCAGGAAAAAGTGCGCGGCCAGCTGGAAATCTTCATCGAGGCCGCCAAGCGCCGCTCCGAATCGCTCGACCACGTGCTGATCTTCGGGCCGCCGGGCCTCGGCAAGACCACGCTCGCGCACATCATCGCGCGGGAAATGGGCGTCAATCTGCGGCAAACGTCCGGTCCGGTGCTCGAACGCGCCGGCGATCTGGCCGCGCTGCTCACCAATCTCGAAGCCAACGACGTCCTGTTCATCGACGAAATCCACCGGCTCTCGCCGGTTGTCGAAGAAATTCTGTACCCGGCGTTGGAGGATTATCAGATCGACATCATGATCGGCGAAGGGCCAGCCGCGCGTAGCGTGAAGCTGGACCTGCAGCCGTTCACGCTGGTCGGCGCGACCACCCGTGCAGGCATGCTGACCAATCCGCTGCGCGACCGTTTCGGGATCGTCGCACGGCTCGAGTTTTATAACGCCGAGGAATTGGCGCGCATCGTCACGCGTTCGGCGTCGCTGCTGAACGCGCAGATTCATCCTGATGGCGCAATCGAAATCGCCAGGCGCGCACGCGGTACGCCGCGGATCGCGAACCGCCTGCTGCGTCGCGTGCGTGATTTCGCCGAGGTGAAAGCCGACGGCAACATCACCGCGCAAGTGGCCGACGCCGCGCTGAAAATGCTCGACGTCGACGCGGTCGGCTTCGACCTGATGGACCGTAAGCTGCTCGAAGCGATCCTGCACAAGTTCGACGGCGGCCCGGTTGGCGTCGACAATCTGGCGGCCGCTATCGGTGAAGAGCGCGACACGATCGAAGACGTGCTCGAACCGTATCTGATCCAGCAAGGTTTCCTGCAGCGCACGCCGCGCGGCCGCGTTGCGACGATGCTCACGTACCGGCATTTCGGGTTGGCCGCGCCGGATTCGTCGAGCGCGTTGCCGGGTATCTGGAATTCGGCTGCGACCTGAGCTGGGGCATCAACCCGGCGCGCAGTTCTCGCTGCACGCCGACGCTTAACGTCCCGGTTCCGGGACCTTCTTGAAGGTGTCGTCCGAACTCGGCGCGTCGAGATGCGACACGTCCGCCCACGACACGATCGTCGCGCGGCCGCTGTCGAAATCCACCACATTCACACTCGTGTTGAGCAACGCGTAATCGCGCGGCGCGTCGAGCGGCAAATCGCAGGCGAAACGGCGCACGCAATCCAGCACGCCGCCATGCGCGACACACGCAATCCGTCCACCGGGATGCGCGGCGACCAGCGGTTCGATCGCATGCAATACGCGGTGGTAAAGCGTGCGTTGCGACTCGCCGTCCGGCGGCGCGAAGCCGGCGTCGCGTGTTTGCCAGTGCGCATATTCGTCGGGGAAACGCAGCGCGATCTCGTCGCTGTCATGGCCCTGGAACGCGCCGTACGAGCGCTCGCGCAGACCTTCGCGAAGCTGCAGGGGCAGGCCGAGCGCGTCGGCGATCGGCTGCGCGGTTTGCTGCGCGCGCTGCAGGTCGCTCGAATAGATCGCGTCGAGTCGCGCGCCCTGCTTCGCCTCGTCGGCCATACGACGCGCGAGACGTTGCGCCTGGGCCAGACCGGTCGTCGCCAGTGGAATGTCAATGTGACCTTGAATGCGCTTGATGCGGTTCCAATCGGTCTCGCCGTGCCGGATGAACAGAATCTGCGTGGTCATGGGATGAAAGTGGGCGCCATTCGCCGGTTATGCCGAACCGCTATTGTCGCAAAAAGCGGCTGGAGGGAGAGGTGAACGCAAACGCGCCGCCGTGTTGCCAGGGACAAAAACTGCCGGTAAATCAGGCGTTGGTCTGCAGCCAGAACGTGACCGGGCCGTCGTTGACGAGCGACACCTGCATGTCGGCGCCGAACTCGCCGGTCTCGACGATCGGATGCTTGCCACGCGCGGCGGCAACGAAATAATCGAAGAGGCGCTTGCCCTCGTCCGGCGGTGCGGCCGGCGTAAAGCTGGGACGCAGGCCGCTGTTGGTGTCCGCAGCCAGCGTGAACTGCGACACGAGCAGCAAGCCGCCCGCGCGCCCGGCGCCGTCCAGATTCTGCACAGAGAGATTCATCTTGCCGGCCGCGTCGCTAAACACGCGGTAGCCGAGCACCTTGGCGAGCAGTCGGTCGGCGGCCGCCTCGGTGTCGCCGCGTTCGGCGCACACGAGCGCGAGCAAGCCCGCTTCGATCGCGCCGGTCACGCGGTCGGCCACGCGCACTTCCGCGCGCCGCACGCGTTGGATCAGCGCGATCATCGGCGCGACTCCGACTTTGGGTTTGACTCGCGCTGCAGCAGCGTTCGTGTCATTGCTGAGTGATTCCGATCGAGCGCGATCAGGCCGTCAGCGTGACGCGTGCAAAACGGCGCTTGCCGACCTGCACGGTGTACTCGCCCGCGTCGACCTTCAGCCCCTTATCGGACACGGTCGCGCCGTCGATCTTCACGCCGCCCTGCTCGATGTTGCGCAGCGCTTCGCTGGTCGACGGCACCAGGTTCGCCTGCTTGAGCAACTGGCCGATGGCGAGCGGCGCGCCCGCGAGCGTCACCGCCGGGATATCGTCCGGCACGCCGCCCTTCGCGCGATGGTTGAAGTCCTCGAGCGCACGCTCGGCATCCGCTTGCGAGTGGAAGCGCGCGACGATCTCCTGACCGAGCATCACCTTGAAATCGCGCGGATTGCGGCCCGCTTCGATCTCTTTCCTGAAGCCGGCGATCTCGTCTATCGGGCGGAACGACAGCAGTTCGAAGTAACGCCACATCAGCACGTCGGAAATGCTCATCAGCTTGCCGAACATATCTGTCGGCTTTTCGCTAATGCCGATGTAGTTGTTCTTCGACTTCGACATCTTTTCGACGCCGTCGAGCCCTTCGAGCAACGGCATGGTCAAAATGCACTGCTGTTCCTGGCCGTACTGCTTCTGCAACTCACGGCCCACCAGCAGGTTGAACTTCTGGTCGGTGCCGCCGAGTTCGAGGTCGGCGTTCAGCGCGACCGAGTCGTAGCCTTGCATCAGCGGGTACAGGAGCTCGTGGATCGAGATCGGCACGCCGCCCTGGAAGCGCTTGGTGAAATCTTCGCGCTCGAGAATACGCGCCACCGTGTAACGCGATGCGAGCTTGATCATGCCGTCGGCGCCGAGCGGCATCGACCATTCGCTGTTGTAGCGGATCTCGGTCTTATCGCGATCGAGCACCAGCGCGGCCTGCTCGAAATACGTCTTCGCGTTCGATTCGATCTGTTCGCGCGTGAGCGGCGGACGCGTGGCGTTGCGGCCCGACGGATCGCCGATCAGCGACGTGAAATCGCCGATCAGGAAAATCACCGTGTGGCCGAGATCCTGCAACTGGCGCATCTTGTTCAACACGACCGTATGGCCGATATGGATGTCCGGCGCGGTCGGATCGAGCCCGAGCTTGATGCGCAGCGGCTTGCCGCTCGCGGCGCTCTTCGCGAGCTTTTGCGCGAATTCGTCTTCGATCAGCAGTTCGTCGACACCGCGTTTGGTGACGGCGAGCGCGTGACGAACTTCGTCGGTGAGCGGAAGGACGGCAGCGGGGTTAGGCTTGGTGGACTCGGTGCTCATGCTGGAAACTTGAAGTCGCGAAAAAAAAGAGATTGTCCCATAGATGCGCGCCGCCGCGCCCACTGACGCCGTCGCAAGCGGCCCGGCGGTGCGCGATTTATGCACATTTTCCGCGCGGCGGGCCCGGCTGTTGGCGTCACTGCGCTTTATATTCGACCGCGCTTCGCGGGATAATCTGCTACAACCAATCGCAACGAACCTCGACAGGAGCAGCAACGTGGCGCAAGACACCGCAGACGGCGTCTACCTTGGATTGATGTCCGGCACGAGCATGGACGGTGTGGACGGCGTGGCCGTGAGATTTGCCGAAGGCAAGGCGCCCGTGGTGCTGGCCGAGGCGTTCGTCGGCTTCGCAGCGGGCCTGCGCGACGCGTTGTTCGCGCTGCAGCAGCCCGGCGACAACGAGATCGAACGTGAAGCCCTGGCCGCCAACGCGCTCGCCACCCGCTACACGGTGTGCTGCCACGAACTGCTGCGCGAAAGCCGCGTGTCCGCCACGGAAGTGCGCGCGATCGGGGTACACGGGCAGACGGTGCGGCATCGGCCGGAAAAGGGCTATACGCGGCAGATCAACAACCCGGCGCTGCTCGCGGAAATGATGCATATCGACGTGATCGCCGACTTCCGCAGCCGCGACGTCGCGGCCGGCGGCCAGGGCGCGCCGCTGGTGCCGGCGTTTCACGCCACGGTGTTCGGCGCGAAGAACGAAACCCGGGTGGTCTGCAATCTTGGCGGGATCAGCAACATCACGGTTCTCAACGCGACGGGTAGCGTGCGCGGCTTCGACTGCGGGCCGGCGAACGCGCTGCTCGACGAGTGGGCGCAGCGCCATCTCGGCAAGCCTTTCGACGAAAACGGCCATTTCGCGGCCGGCGGCCAGGTGGATCGCACGTTGCTGAATGCGCTGCTTGATGAGCCATTCTTCGCGCAGCAACCGCCCAAAAGTACCGGGCGTGACCTGTTCAACCCCGAATGGCTCGAGGCGAAGCTCCAGCCGTTCGCCTCGCTCGCCCCGGCCGATGTGCAGGCTACGCTCGTCGCACTGACCGCGGTGACGGTGGCGCGTGAAATCGAACGGCATGCATCGGATGCCAAGGCGGTCTATGTGTGTGGCGGCGGCGCGCGCAATCCTGAGATTCTGAAAGCGCTGCAGCAGGCCTTGGAGGACAGCGGCGTGAGCGGCGTCCCGGTGATGACGACCGACGCGCTCGGCGTCCCGCCGAGCCAGGTCGAGCCGCTGGCCTTCGCGTGGCTGGCCATGCGCTGCGTGGCGCGGCTGCCGGGCAACCTGCCGGCGGTCACCGGCGCGGCAGCAGAACGCGTGCTGGGCGCGATCTACCCGCGCTGAATTGCGTACGCGCAAATCGACGCGGCGGTGTAGCGCACACGTATGCTTAGGCGCAGACAATAAAAAACGGGGCCGAGGCCCCGTTTTTTATTCGTACAACTCGCGCTCAGGCCGCAGCCATCACACCGAGAACGACGAGCCGCAACCGCAGGTGGTCGAAGCGTTCGGGTTCTTGATGACGAACTGCGCGCCGTTGATGTCGTCCTTGTAGTCGATCTCAGCGCCAACCAGATACTGGTAGCTCATCGAATCGATCAGCAGCTGGACGCCGCTCTTGTTCATGACGGTGTCGTCTTCGTTGACGGCTTCGTCGAACGTAAAACCGTACTGAAAGCCCGAGCAGCCGCCGCCTTGCACGAACACGCGCAATTTCAGCTCCGCATTGCCTTCTTCTTCGATCAGTTGCTTGACCTTGTCAGCCGCTGCGTCGGTAAAAACGAAGGGGGCGGGCATTTCGGTCACGGGTGTTTCGGTGACTGCGTTCATTCGGACTCTCCAAAAAGCTTCTAGCCGCTATTGTAGGGCTGATCTCAATATCGTGCTTAACCCCACAGAATCAATGGGTTCTTCCCGAGGAATCGAGCGGGAGCGCGGCTTGGCGTCGCCACCCGGTTCGAATCGCGCAAAGCGCCGCAGCGCGGCAGCCCAACTTGCTGCGACCAGACGGCGCGACGGAGCCGCGGAGCCACCCAACGAAGAAACCACCAAACGGCGAAGCTATAAAAAAAGCCGCCTTCGCGAAAGCGTTGGCGGCTTTTGCAGCGCACCGGCCCGAGAGCCGGCTCGCACTCGAAACGATTAACGCTTCGAGAATTGCTTCCGGCGACGTGCCTTGTGGAAGCCGACCTTCTTACGTTCGACTTCACGAGCGTCACGCGTCACGAAGCCAGCCTTCGACAGTTCCGGCTTCAGCGTTGCGTCGTAGTCCATCAGCGCGCGGGTGATGCCGTGGCGAACCGCACCGGCTTGACCCGTTTCACCGCCACCGTTCACGTTAACTTTGATGTCGAACGTGACGCCGTGGTTCGTGAGTTCCAGCGGCTGACGCACGATCATCAGCGACGTTTCGCGCGAAAAGTAATCGGCGATAGGCTTGCCGTTCACAATGATGTCGCCCTTGCCTGCCTTGATGAAGACGCGTGCGACGGCGCTCTTGCGGCGGCCCGTGCCGTAATTCCAGTTACCGATCATGTGGGCTCCCCTTAGATCTCGAGCGCTTTCGGCTGTTGCGCCGAATGCGGATGCGTTGCTTCAGCGTAGACCTTCAGCTTCTTGATCATCGCGTAGCCGAGCGGACCCTTCGGCAGCATGCCCTTGACCGCTTTCTCGAGCGCACGGCCCGGGAAGCGTTCTTGCATCTTGCTGAACGTCGTTTCATAAATACCGCCCGGGTAGCCCGAGTGGCGATAGTACTTCTTGTCAGTAGCCTTGTTGCCCGTGACTCTCAACTTACCCGTGTTGATAACGATGATGAAATCACCGGTGTCGACGTGCGGAGTGAATTCAGGCTTGTGCTTGCCGCGAAGACGGAGTGCCACTTCGCTGGCGACACGCCCGAGAACCTTATCCGTCGCGTCAATCACGTACCATTCACGCGTAACCTCATGGGCTTTTGCGGAAAACGTCTTCATGATCGATCCAAAAAAAATGCTGCGCCCAATGTGTTTTTTCCTGCTTGTAGTGTGCGCATCGAGGCGCGTGCAGGCTCTCCCTAGTTCTTCCTCCGCGGGCGCGGATGCGGAAAAGCCTTGAATTATAATGGAATTTCCTTCCGCAAGTCAAAACGTGCGGGAGTTTGCCGGAAATATCCGTCGATTTGCGGGCCAGACCGGCGTGATTTGATGCGCTTTGGCGTCTATCCGAGCAAAACGGCGCGAGGATGGGGCAGGCATCCGAGCGCAAAACACGGGCGAAAAAAAACCCGAACGAGCGGTTCGGGTTTAATCCACCAAAGGAGGAGGTGGAGGAGACAGCGGAGGTTGAGCAACTGCTGCAACCGATGGAAACGATTATATGAGGCACCCTTGTGCGACGCAAGAACATTTGCATTGTGAAACGCGATTTCACAGTGTGACAATTGAGCCACAACAATAAAAATCTCAAAATTCCCTTATAAATCAATAGATTAACCGCTCACACCCCTCGTTTCGAACAGACGTCGCCTAGAGTAAAACCCCTAAAACGATCAGGGCATTCCCGAATCGGCTGAACATGCGGCAGCGCAACACGCAAGCCGTCATTACGCATAAGTCCCGGCCAAAGTCGCCTCGGGCGAATCCGCAAACCCCGGGCTACAATGCCGTCTCGATATTGCGCAGCGCGGTGGAGCACGGCATGGAATGCAAAGTAAGCTGGATGGGGCAAGACGGCATGGCGTTCGCGGCCGAAACGGGCAGCGGCCATCTGGTGGCCATGGACGGCGCGCCCGAGGGCGGCGGCCGCAATCTGGCGCCGCGTCCGATGGAAATGGTGCTGCTCGGCACGGGCGGCTGCACGGCGTACGACGTCGTGATGATCCTGAAGAAAAGCCGCCAGGAAATCGCCGGCTGCTCAGTGACGCTGAAGGCCGAGCGCGCCAGCGAAGATCCAAAGGTTTTCACCAGGATTCATTTTCACTTCACGGTGACCGGCAAGAACCTGAACCCGGCCACTGTGGAACGCGCAATCAATCTGTCGCACGATAAATACTGCTCGGCGTCGATCATGATCGCGAAGACCGCTGAACTGACGCACTCGTTCGACATCGTCGCGGGCTGAGCGCGAACTCGGCGCAGCGGCGTAAAAGTGCAGCACGAGCAAACCCGCACCGTGCGCTGACCGCCGGATCGGCGAGCGGGTAAAACCCGCGCCGCAAAAGAAAATGCCGACGTCCTGACGGACGCCGGCATTTTTTGTTTGGGTGGCAAAGCAAGCCGATAAGCCGGATTCTGTGCACGCGCTACGTCCGAAAACGCCGCGCGCGTAGCAGTCATTCCTCTAGGCGCGCCATTACTGACGCGCTCAAGCTTCCTACCCGCAGACGTGACGGGGGCACCGCCCTGCATCTCGAAGATGCTAGCCTGCCTACTTGGAATTGCTCCGGGTGGAGGTTACCGTGCCGGTCTGCCTTGCAGCAGCCGCGGTGCGCTCTTACCGCACCGTTTCACCCTTACCTGATCCCGGCTTGCGCCGGGCCATCGGCGGTTTGCTTTCTGTTGCCCTGTTCCGCGTGTCACCACGGATGGCCGTTAGCCATCACCCTGCCCTGTGGAGTCCGGACTTTCCTCGCCCTCTTTGGCCGAAGCCGCAGAGGCCGCGACTGCCTAGCCTACTTTGCTGGGCGGGATTTTAACACCTGTGGGGCTGATGCTCCGCATCGGCGGTTGAAATAGCCGGGTGGACAAGGCCACACGGGCGCGCTTTCGCGGCGTCGCCGGACATTTTCGACGTCCGTTACCACGCCACACCACGCATTTGGATTTAACGAATTCGTCGTCCGGAACGAAATACTGAAGCGTCGTCGTAGAACGCGGGCGCTTCGTTTTCAGGCCACCAGCCCGGAATGCCCAGCACAGGGAGCGGCGCGAACATACGGCTCGTCAACGCTTCGGTGTTCAGCAGCGCCGTGCCGACTGATGCGTCCAGCCAGGCGTTTCGCTCTATGACGTCCCAATCGAAATACTCGGGCGGCACGTCGACGATCCACGCGTGCCCCGTGCAGGCCTTGAACGGCGCGATCAGTTTTTCCAGCAACGCATGACCGAAGCAGCGCACTTCGCAGCTAGCGCCCCACGCGTCACGCCGGGCGACCAGCAGCGTCTGCCAGTCGAAACCTCGCAGCGCGTTGCTCAACACCGGATCGGCACATGCAAACAGCAACGCGTTTTCATCGAACAAAGTCAGCGTATCGCGCACGCCGCCGCGGGTTGGACCGACGCCCAACACGTCGATGGCCGCCGACTGCCGCGCGTTCAGCGCCGCCTTGATCCGCGGAAACGCAAACCACATCGACGCGTTGAAGAAGTCGTGCAGATTGTGGCGCGTCGGCACGCAGCCCGTCGCCGAGATATGCGCCTCGTATGACGCGCCGGGCGGCAGATCGTCTTGCGCGATGAACGCGAGGCGCTCGCCGCGCCCCGTGGTTTGCCCCATCACGGCGGCGTCGGCGTTCATTTCAGCAAGCAATGCCGCGTAGCTCGTTAGCGCGGCCTGCTGCCAACGCTCGCCGCGCCCGGCAAACTGCGCGAACCACGGCATCGACCAGTCGATCCCGGCGAAGCCCGCGCGCTGAACCTCGCTCACCTGCATGGAACTCAACGCCGGCAAGCTCAGACCAGGCGCCAACCAATCGACTCGCCGCCACGCAGCGGCACCACCGGCGTATCGCCGACCGGCAACTCCGCCGGCAGCGTCCACTCCTCGCGACGCAGCGTGACCTGCTCAGTGCTGCGCGGCAGGCCGTAGAAGTCCGCACCGAAGAAGCTCGCAAAGCCTTCGAGCTTATCTAGCGCGCCGGCGTTGTCGAACGCTTCCGTATAAAGCTCGAGCGCGTGCAGCGCCGTATAGCAACCCGCGCAGCCGCACGCGTGTTCCTTCAAGCCCTTCGGATGCGGCGCGCTATCGGTGCCGAGGAAGAAACGCGAATTGCCCGACGTCGCCGCCTCGACCAGCGCCACGCGATGCGTTTCGCGCTTCAGCACCGGCAAGCAGTAGTAATGCGGACGAATGCCGCCCAGGAAGATCGCGTTGCGGTTGTACAGCAGATGGTGCGCGGTGATCGTCGCGCCCAGCAGCCCCGGCGCCACGCCGGCTTCGCGGATATAGTCGACCGCGTCTTTCGTGGTGATGTGCTCGAACACCACCTTCAGCGCCGGAAACGCGGCGCGCAGCGGCGTCATCACACGGTCGATGAACACCTTCTCGCGGTCGAACAGATCGATCGACGCATCCGTCACTTCGCCATGCACCAGCAGCGGCATGCCGACTTCCTGCATGACTTCAAGCGTCTTGGCGCACTTCATGACGTCGGTGACGCCCGCGTCCGAGTTGGTCGTCGCGCCCGCCGGATACAGCTTCACGCCATGCACGAAACCGCTTTCGCGCGCGCGGCGGATTTCGTCGGGCGGAGTGTTGTCGGTGAGATACAACGTCATCAGCGGTTCGAACTTCGCGCCTTCCGGAATCGCGGCGACGATCCGCTCGCGGTACGCCGCAGCCATGGCCGTGGTGGTCACCGGCGGCTTCAGATTCGGCATGATGATCGCGCGGCCGAACTGGCGCGCGGTGTCCGGCAGAACGGCGGCCATCATGGCGCCGTCGCGAACATGCAGGTGCCAGTCGTCCGGGCGGGCGAGCGTGATGGAGTCGATGGAAGCGTTGGATGCGGTCATGGCGAGTGGGGACGAGGCTCAGCGAAAAAAGCCAATTGATGCGGTCAAACCGTCATTTGCGGCACAAACCCACGTCAATTTTGCTATTTGGCGCTTCTGGCTCGGTGATATGCTTGGAAAATCATCATTGTAACGGCTCGCCCCGTTCACAGGCTTACCCGCAACATGTGCCAACTTCTCGGAATGAACTGCGCCGCGCCGACGGACGTCACGTTCTCGTTCACCGGCTTTGCGGCCCGCGGCGGCGTCACCGATCACCATGCCGACGGCTGGGGCATCGCCTTCTTCGAAGATAAAGCGTGCCGTTTGTTCATCGACCACCAATCGTCGGCCACCTCGCCGATCGCCGAGATGGTCAAGCGCTATCCGATCAAATCGAAGAACACCATCGCGCACATTCGCAAGGCGACGCAAGGGCATATCCTGCTCGAAAACTGCCACCCGTTCATGCGCGAATTGTGGGGGCGTCACTGGATCTTCGCGCATAACGGCGATCTGAAAGACTATTCGCCGGTGTTGTCGGGCGTGTATCAACCGGTCGGGACGACCGACAGCGAACTCGCCTTCTGCGCCCTGCTCGAAGGTTTGCGTAAGGCCTTTCCCGGCGCGCAACAGCCACCGCTCGACGAACTGTTCGCCGCGCTCGAAACCCTCACGCGCGAAATCACGCAGTTCGGCGTGTTCAATTTCCTGATGTCGAACGGTCAGGCGCTGTTCTCGCATTGCTCGACGCATCTGCACTACATCGTGCGGCGCTGGCCGTTTTCCACCGCTCATCTGGTCGACGCGGACGTGTCGATCGACTTCGCTAAATACACAACGCCGGAAGACCGCGTCGCGGTAATCGCGACCAAGCCGCTGACCGACAACGAAGTCTGGACCGCGTTCAAACCGGGCGATCTGATGATGTTCCAGCACGGCGAAGTGATCGGCCGCGTCAACGTGCCGGTGCCGGCTTCGGTGCTTGAGAAGTTGCGGAACCCGGCGCTGGATGCATCGGCATCGGCCACGACGATTGCCGCGACCGACGATGCGAACGAGCCGGCCCTGGCCGAACTCGATCTCGAAGCCGCGGACGATACGGCCGCGTTCGAGTCCTGATCGCTAAGCACCGAATAGACGTAGAAACAGAAAAGCCGCTCCCAGGAGCGGCTTTTCTGTTTCTGATTCCAGCCAACGAAGCCGCGCGCGATCCAACCCGCGCGGCCCGTCTGCAACTCAGTGCAGAATCTTCGCCAGAAAATCCTTCGCACGATCCGACTTCGGATTCGCGAAGAAGTCTTCCTTGCGGTCGTCTTCGACGATCAAACCCTGGTCCATGAAAATCACGCGGTGCGCGACCTTCTTCGCGAAGCCCATTTCGTGCGTGACGCACATCATGGTCATGCCTTCCTGCGCGAGTTCGACCATCACGTCGAGCACTTCGTTGATCATTTCCGGATCGAGCGCCGAGGTCGGCTCGTCGAACAGCATGGCGATCGGATCCATCGACAACGCGCGCGCAATGGCCACCCGCTGCTGCTGACCGCCCGACAACTGCCCCGGAAACTTATCCGCATGCGCGCGCAAGCCCACGCGATCGAGCAGCTTCAGGCCCTTCGCGTTCGCTTCGTCTTTCGAACGGCCAAGCACCTTCACCTGCGCGAGCGTCAGGTTCTGCACGATCGATAGATGCGGAAACAGCTCGAAATGCTGGAACACCATGCCGACCTTCGAACGCAGTTTCGACAGATTGGTTTTCTTATCCGTCAGCGATTGGCCGTTGATGATGATCTCGCCCTTCTGGAACGGCTCGAGGCCGTTGACGGTCTTGATCAGCGTGGACTTGCCCGAACCCGACGGTCCGCACACCACCACCACTTCACCTTTTTTGACTTCCGTCGTGCAGTCGGTTAGCACCTGGAATTGACCGTACCACTTCGAAACATTCTTGATTGAGATCATCTTGCGACCTTTTTCTGAAGACCTTTGACGAGGCTCGACGCGATCACACAGACCACGAAGTAACATGCGCCCGCGAACAGTACCATTTCGATATTCGTACCGTCACGGTCGCCAATATTGGTGGCGGTGCGGAAGAAGTCGGCGAGGCTGATCACGTAGACGAGCGACGTATCCTGAAACAGCACGATACCTTGCGTGAGCAGCAGCGGCACCATGGCGCGGAAAGCCTGCGGCAGCACCACGAGACGCATGGCCTGCCAATAGTTCATGCCGAGCGCGAACGACGCGTTGACCTGCCCGCGCGGCACCGCCTGAATGCCGGCGCGGATGATCTCCGAGTAATAGGCCGCCTCGAACAGCGAGAACGCGACCATGGCCGACGCAAGGCGAATGTCGATATCCGGCGACAACCCGAGCACGTTCTGCAGCACTTGCGGCACGATCAGGAAGAACCACAGCAGCACCATCACCAGCGGAATGGAACGGAAGATCGTCACATAAGCCTTCGCGAACCACACGAAAGGCTTGAACGACGACAACCGCAACATCGCGAGAATAGTGCCCCAGATGATACCGAACACGATCGCGATCAACGTGATCTGGAAAGTGACAATCGCGCCGGTCCACAGCGTAGGCAGTGCGCCCGGAATACCGCTCCAGTCGAAATGGTGCATTACTTGCCTCCGATATAGCCAGGCAACCGGGTTCTGGCTTCGACCCAGCGCATCAGTTGCATCACGACCAGATTGATCAGCACATAGGCCAGCGTGACCGCGATAAACGACTCATACGTTTGCGACGTGTAATCGACCAGCTGACGCGCCTGCGCGGACAGATCCAGCAGACCGATCGTCGAAGCAACCGCCGAGTTCTTGAAGATGTTCAGAAACTCCGACGTGAGCGGCGGCACGATGATGCGGTACGCGACCGGCAGCAGCACGTAGCGATAGGTCTGCCATTGCGTGAAGCCCATGGCCAGACCCGCGGCGCGCTGCCCCTTCGGCAACGCGTTGATGCCCGAGCGCACCTGCTCGCAAACACGCGCGGCGGTGAACAGCCCGAGACACAGAATCGACGACGAGAAGAACTGCGCGCCCGGCGGCAGTTGCTTGAACCAGTTGCCGATGGATACGGGCAGCAACTCCGGTATCACCAGATACCAGATGAAGAACTGCACGATCAGTGGGATATTGCGGAAAACCGCGACGTAAACCGTGCCGGCGCCCGACGCCCATTTGTTCGGCACCGTACGCAGCACGCCAAAAAACGATCCGACGATCAGCGCGATCACCCATGCCGACAGCGACACGGTAATCGTCACCCAGAAGCCGGACAGCAGCCAGCCCAGGTAGGTGGTCGGCTCGCCGGTGGAGACCGGACTCAGCAGAATGCCCCAGTTCCAGTGATATGACATGACCAAGACTCCAGCAAAAAGAAACGGAAGAAGCGCGTGGCCCCTTCCGTTCCGTTCAGCGTTTCAAAAAAACAGCTAAGGTTTAATCGATTGCCTTGTCATTCGGGCTCTTGAAGAGCGCCTTCATGTCATCGCTTTCCGGGAAGTTCAGGTTCAGGCCCTTCGGCGGAATCGGCGATTCGAACCACTTCTTGTAGATCGCATCGGCTTCGCCCGAGGTTTCGACCTTCGCGATCGCGTCGTCCACGACCTTCTTGAATTCAGGATCGTTCTTGCGAATCATGCAGCCGTACGCTTCGTGCGATTGCGGCGTGCCGACGATCACGAAGTCGGTCGGGGTGTTCGACTTGGCGCGTTCGCCCGCAAGCAATGCGTCGTCCATCATGAAGGCAGCGGCACGGCCGGTGGAGAGCGTCAGGAACGACTCGCCATGGTCTTTCGCGCTGATGATGTTCATGCCCATGCTCTTGTCCTGATTCATCTTGCGAAGCAGGCGCTCGGAGGTGGTGCCGGCGGTCGTCACGACCGTCTTGCCCTTCAGGTCGGCCCAGTCCTTGATGCCGGAGTCTTTCTTGGTCATCAGACGCGTGCCGATCACGAAGATCGTGTTCGAGAACGCGGCCTGTTGTTGACGTTCAGCATTGTTGGTGGTCGAGCCGCATTCCATGTCGACGGTGCCGTTCTGCACCAGCGGAATACGGTTTTGCGACGTGACCGGCGTGAGCTTCACCTTCAGGTTCGGCATGTTCAGCTTCTGCTTGACGGCTTCCACCACCTTCAGCGCGAATTCCTGCGAGTAGCCGATGACGTTCTGCTTGTCGTCGTAATACGAGAACGGGATCGACGATTCGCGGTGACCCAGCGAAATGACGCCCGTGTCCTTGATCTTTTTCAGCGTACCCGCGTCTTGCGCATGCGCGCCAACGGTAAACAGTCCGAGAGTCGCGAGCAGCAGCGCAGCTTTTTTAACCTTCATGTGGTGATCTCCTTGGCAAGAACCGGCGCCAGTTTAGCAAAGTAATTATTTTGAAAGTATGGCGATAAACCATGGTGTTGTGCCTACGCCGCTACGGTTTCGCGGCGTTTGCGGCAGCGGCGTTACGCCGCTGCCGGACATGCAAAGGCGGGCGGCATCGATACGATGCCGCCCGCCGGGTCAAACACGCCGTCTTGTGGACCGCGTTGAAGCTAACGATTTGACGCTGAAACTGAAGCTGAAACGTCCAGCGGACCCGCGAGTACGCAAGTCCGCCGTTTCACGCAGAACGATCAGGGATACAGGCCGCGCAGTTCGCGCGCTTCCAGAATCCGCTTACACGCGACGATAAACGCCGCGGTCCGCACCGACACCTTCTGCTCGCTCGACACTTGCCATACCGCGGCGAAGGCTTCGCGCATCACGCGTTCCAGACGCTGGTTGATCTCGTCTTCCGTCCAGAAGAAGCTCGAGAAATCCTGCACCCATTCGAAGTACGACACGGTCACGCCGCCGGCGTTGGCCACCACGTCCGGAATCACGAGAATGCCGCGATCGTGCAGGATGTCGTCCGCAGCCGTGGTGGTCGGGCCGTTGGCGCCTTCCACGACGATCTTCGTCTTGATCTTGGCCGCATTCTTCTCGTTGATCTGGTTTTCCAGCGCAGCCGGAATCAGAATGTCCGATTCGACGTTCCAGAATTCTTCGTTCGTGACGGCGTCCGCTTCCGGGAAACCGCCCACGCCGCCCGTCTTAGCGACGTGATCGAGCAAGGCAACTGCGTCGATACCGGTCGACTTGTACAGCGAGCCGGTGTGATCCTGCACCGCGACCAGCTTCGAACCCGCTTCCTGGAACAGACGCGCGGCGATCCCGCCGACGTTGCCGAAGCCCTGCACCGCAATCCGCGCGCCTTCGATATCGACGCCGATGCGGCGTGCCGCTTCGCTAGCGACCACGAACACGCCGCGGCCCGTCGCTTCACGACGGCCCAGCGAACCGCCGAGGATGATCGGCTTGCCGGTCACGACGCCCGTGGCCGTTTGGCCCTGGTTCATCGAGTACGTGTCCATCATCCACGCCATGATCTGCTCGTTCGTGTTCACGTCCGGCGCGGGAATGTCGGTATTCGGTCCGATGATGATGCCGATTTCGCTGGTATAGCGGCGCGTCATGCGCTCCAGCTCACCACGCGACAGCGTACGCGGGTCGACGCGGATACCGCCCTTCGCGCCGCCGTACGGCACGTTCACCGCAGCGTTCTTCACCGACATCCATGCCGACAAGGCCATCACTTCCGACAGCGTCACGTCCTGGTGATAACGCACGCCGCCCTTGCCCGGACCGCGCGACACGTTGTGCTGCACGCGATAGCCTTCGAAATGCGCGACCGTGCCGTTATCGAGTTCGATAGGCACGTCGACGATCAGAATGCGCTTTGGGCGCTTCAGGGTTTCGAGCCAGCGGGACAGGGAGCCGAGGTACGGCGCGACGCGGTCGACCTGGCGCAGGTAGTTGCCCCACGGGCCGAGGTCGTCTTTATTCAGGTAGGAGGGAACCGACTGCAACGTTGATGCGGATTGTGCGATTTGTTGCTGGGAAGACATGAACGCTCCGGCGTTGATCGAATAGCAGCATTGTGGAAAAACGCCGATTTGAAATCCAATGCCGTTTCATTATCCCGTTATGTTTTTTGTGCATAACGCTCAAGAAGCCGCAAATTCGCGTCGCGTGGAGGCAGGACCGCGGGAGCTCAGGCGCTACGCTGCGTCAGCTCTTCGGCGACGACGTCCCACAGTTGTCGCACGAGAATCTGCCGCGCGTCGTCGCTCTTCGCCGCGAGCTTGTCGCGATACAGGCGAATCTCCATGCTCAGCGTGAGCTGCCCCTCGGGCGTGCCGCGCGTCGCGCGATCGAGGCGGATCAGTTTGCCGTCGGCGACCGCGTCTTCCACCGCGCTGTGCGGCAGGAACGCGATGCCGTGGCCGGCCAGCGCCATCGCCTTGAGTCCTTCGGCCATGTCGGTTTCATAGAGTCGGTCCAGATGCAGACGCTCCGGCGCGTTGGCGAGAATCACCTCGGTCATGCGGCCCAGGTACGCGTTCGGCGTATAGGAGAGGTACGGCGCGGGCATCTCGGGCGTGCCCGGCAGCGTGTAGCGCGGCCGGCCGACGCGGCCCGGTGCGGAGAACGGGCTGATCGGCTCGTTGCCGAGCGTCAGCATGTCGTAGCGGCCCGGGTCGAGCGCGACCGGGTGGCTCGGATGGTGATAACCCATCATCAGATCGCAGCCGCCTTCCACCAGCGCCAGCGCCGCATCGTGCACGTTCAGCGCCCGCAGCCGGGTGTGGATCGGACCCATCTGCGCTTCGATGCGCTGCAGCCAGCGCGGAAAGTACGTCAGCGACAGCGTGTGCGGCACCGCGAATTCGATGGTCGCCTGCGGCGTCGCCGTGTGACCGCGCAGCAGCGCACGGGCTTCGTGGAACTGCGACAGCATCGCGAGCGCCTGCTCGTTGAACACCTGACCGGCGGCCGTCAGCCGCGTCGGGTAAACCGAACGGTCGATCAGTTCGGTGCCGAGCCACGCTTCGAGCGCCTGAATCCGTCGCGAGAAAGCCGGCTGCGTGACGTGGCGCAATTCGGCCGAGCGGCTGAAACTACGCGTTTCCGCGAGCGAAACGAAGTCTTCGAGCCATTTCAGTTCCATGCGAGGTCTGCTGCCGGCAAGTGGGAAGAAGTCAGCATTCTAGTGGGTGCGGCTGAGGGTCGCCTTCGCACAGTGGTAAAATTCGCGGTTCCCTCCGTTCCCGATCCGCTCCCTGAGCGCTCAACGCTTCGACCCGGCCCCCATCATGTCCGACACCCGCCCCGACACCCTCTTCGCGCTGAACGCGCTCTCCCCGCTCGACGGTCGTTACGCGTCGAAAACCGAAGCCCTGCGCGAATGGCTCTCGGAAGCCGCTTTCATGCGCAATCGCGTCACGGTTGAAATCCACTGGCTGATCGCGTTGTCGCGCGCCGGTTTCGCCGAAGTGCCGCGCTTTTCCGAAGCGTCCGAACAGTTCCTGCTGCAACTGGCCGAGCGCTTCACCGCGCACGACGCCGCGCGCATCAAAGACATCGAGCGCGTGACAAATCACGACGTGAAGGCTGTTGAATACTGGCTGAAGGAATCGGTCAAGGGTCAGGAAGAACTGGAACGCGCGAGCGAGTTCATCCACTTCGCATGTACGTCTGAAGACATCAACAACACGTCGCACGGCCTGATGCTGGCCGGCGCCCGCGAACACGTGATCCTGCCGGCGCTGCGCTCGGTGCATCAGCGCCTCGTCGCGCTGGCGCACGCGCACGCTGAACAGCCCATGCTGTCGCGCACGCACGGCCAGCCGGCCAGCCCGACCACGCTCGGCAAGGAAATGGCGAACGTCGCCGCGCGTCTGGAACGTGCGATCGACCGTATCGCGAAGGTCGAACTGCTCGGCAAGATGAACGGCGCGGTCGGCAACTTCAACGCGCATCTGTCGGCGTATCCGGAGTTCGACTGGGAAGCGTTCTCGCGCGAAGTGGTCGAACAGCGCCTGAAGCTCACGTTCAATCCGTACACGATCCAGATCGAGCCGCACGACTACATGGCCGAACTGTTCGACGCGGTGTCGCGCGCGAACACGATCCTGCTGGATCTGGACCGCGACGTGTGGGGCTACATCTCGGTCGGTTACTTCAAGCAACGCACGAAGGCCGGCGAAATCGGTTCGTCGACGATGCCGCATAAGGTCAACCCGATCGATTTCGAAAACTCGGAAGGCAACCTGGGCCTGGCGAACGCTACGCTGCGCCACCTCTCCGACAAGCTGCCGGTGTCGCGCTGGCAGCGCGACCTGACCGACTCGACGGTGCTGCGCAATATCGGCGTCGCGTTCGGTTACTCGCTGCTCGCGTACGACTCGCTGATCCGCGGTCTCGACAAGCTCGAAGTGAACGCGCAACGTCTGAACGAAGACCTCGACAATTGCTGGGAAGTGCTGGCGGAGCCGGTGCAAACGGTGATGCGCGTGTACGGCATCGACAATCCGTACGAGCAGTTGAAGGAACTGACGCGCGGCAAGGGCATTACGCGTGAGGCGCTGCAAACATTCGTCAGCGGTCTGGCGATTCCGCAGGACGCGAAAGATCGTTTGCTGGCGATGACGCCGGGTTCGTATATCGGCATGGCCGTGGAACTGGCGAAGCGGATTGCTTGAGCCCCGCCGCCATTGATTGATCATAGCCTCGTCGTTTGAGGCATAAAAAGACGCTCCTCGGAGCGTCTTTTTTTCAGCTATGCGGCGGTGTGTCGATAGACAAACTTAGCGCGCCTCCACCTGTTTCAACACTTCTTCGACGATCTGTTCCGGTGTCAGCTCGATGCTCACCGTGATCGCTTCATCCGGGCCCGGTTCTTCAAGCGTATCGAGCTGGCTCTGCAGCAGCGACGGATCGAAGAAGTGCCCGGTGCGCGTAGTCAGCCGCTCTTCCAGCACCTGGCGCGAACCCTTCAGATAGACAAAGCACACGTCTTTATCGCCGTTGCGCAGCACGTCCCGGTACGAACGCTTCAGCGACGAACACGTGAACACCGCCGTCTCGCCCGCCGTCTGCTTTTCCACGATCGCGGTGCGGATGGTTTGCAGCCATGGCCAGCGATCTTCGTCGGTGAGTGGAATGCCGTGGTGCATCTTTTCCTTGTTGGCGGCGCTGTGAAACGCGTCGCCGTCGGTGAACGGGCACTGCAGGCGTTCCGCCAGCATTTCGCCAATTCTTGTCTTGCCGGCGCCCGACACGCCCATTGCGATCAGAATCATCAAAAACTCCTTACACGACCGCCGCGAGTGCGAAGGTCAAACCCAACCCCATCAGCGAGATGATGGTCTCGAGGAGCGACCATGTCTTGAAGGTCTGCCCCACCGTCATACCGAAGTATTCCTTGATCAGCCAGAAGCCGCCGTCGTTCACGTGCGAGAAGATCAGCGAACCCGAGCCGGTGGCCAGCACCAGCAATTCCGGCTGAACCTGCACGCCACCCGCCGCCGCGATCGGCGCGACGATGCCGCAGGCCGTGGTCATGGCGACCGTGGCCGAACCCGTCGCGAGACGGATCAGCGCGGCGACCAGCCAGCCGAACAGCAACGGCGACATATGGACCGACGTGGCCACATTGACGATCTCTTTGGAAATACCGCTGTCCATCAGCACGCGACCGAAACCGCCGCCCGCGCCGACGATCAGCGTGATACCCGCGATCGGCGCGAGACAGTCGCCGCAGAACTTCTGGATCTGCTCGCGCGTGAAGCCACGGCTCGCACCGAAAGTCCAGAAGCTGACCAGCACGGCGATCAACAGCGCGACATCCGAATTGCCGACGAAACGCAGCAGATCGTTCGGCAGCGTCTTCGGCGCGGTGATGAGATCGGCCCAACTGCCGATCAGCATCAGGATCACCGGCAACAGGACCGTGAACAGCGTGATGCCGAAGCTCGGCAGTTCGCGTTTCGGCGCGGTGTTCTGTGCGCCGGTTTTCGCGGTGTCGTTCGCGCCAGCACCTGCGCCTGCAACCGCACCTGCGCCGCCGAGAAACTGCGCGGCAAGCGCGTTCTCTTTCGGCAGCTTGATATAACGACTGATCAGCAACGCGAACAGCGGACCCGCGACGATCGCGGTCGGAATGCCGACGATCAGCCCGTAGGCAATCGTCTTGCCGATATCCGCGTGATACGCCTGGACCGCGAGCATCGCAGCCGGATGCGGCGGAATCAGACCATGCACGACTGAAAGGCCCGCAACCATCGGCAGGCCGACCAGCAGCAGCGATTTATTGGTGCGTTTCGCGACGTTGAAAGCGATCGGAATCAGCAGCACGAAGCCGACTTCGAAGAACACCGGCAAGCCGACGATGATCGCGACGACCATCATCGCCCAGTGAATATGCTTCTCGCCGAACCAGTCGATCAGCGTCGTGGCAATGCGCTCGGCGCCGCCGGATTCGGCCATCATCTTGCCGAGCATGGTGCCGAGACCAACCACGATCGCAATGTGCCCGAGCGTGTTGCCGTTACCGGTTTCGAACGATTTGACGATGGTCGCCATCGGCATGCCGGAGGCGAGCCCCAGCAGCAGCGACACGATAATGAGGACGAGGAACGGATAGACCTTGTAGCGCGTGATCAGCAAGATCAGCAAGGCGATGGCGATCACGCCGAAGACCAGCAGCAGGCTGCCGTGGGTAGCTCCCATGAAGCTCCTCCTTTGCGTTATTCATTCTGAGTGCAGGACAAGCGGCCGGCACCTCGTCTCACGGCGACCTGCGCGACGCCTGAAAACCGGGCTGACCGCGCGGACGCTGAATTTTACTGTCTGTTGCCGCAAAACGCCCGCCAATCGGGCGCGGATATCGAAAAGGAGCCTCGCCGCGACAGCCTGACTGGCTGCATCGACGAGGCTCCTTTGTGTCGGCCTGGAGAGCGGACTAAAGCGCGAGCGGTCCGGTGAGCTTAATGCGCCGGCGCGGCCAGCTGGCTCGCGGCACGCGCGAGACGGGTGACTTCGTCCCAGTTCTGCGCGGCCAGCGCGGCCTTCGGCGTGAGCCACGAACCGCCCACGCAGACCACGTTCGGCAGCGACAGGAAATGCGTCGCGGTTTCAGCCGTGATGCCGCCGGTCGGGCAGAACTTCAGCGTCGGGAACGGGCCATGAAATGCCTGCAGCATCGGCACGCCGCCGGCTTGCTGCGCCGGGAAGAACTTGACGATCTCGTAGCCCAGTTCCAGCGCCTGGATGATGTCGCTCGGCGTCATCACACCCGGCAGCAGCGGCAGGCCAGCGTCCTGCGCGGCCTTGTGCATGTCTTTGGTCAGGCCCGGCGAGACGCCGAACTGCGCGCCCGCTTTCTTCGCCTGCGCGCAATGCTCGGGTTTCGTAATCGTGCCGACGCCGACCACGATGTCGTCCGCGAGTTGGCTCGCGCGTTCGATCGCGGCCAGGCCGGCCGCGGTACGCAGCGTGATCTCAAGCACTTTCACGCCGCCCGCATGCAGCGCGCGCGACACGTGTTCGCCCTGCTCGGCCGAGTCGAATGCGAGCACCGGAATCACCGGGCCGAGGCGCACGATATCGCTTACTGTTTTCGACGTCATAGTCAGACTCCTTGTTTCTGCAGCGGTTAGCTGGCTTGAGTGGTGCTTGTGTGGGTTTCGCTGTGCGCTTTCGCGTGGGCGGTTTGATGGGCCGGACGCTCGCCCACCATTGCGCCGAACACCGAAGCGCCCTGCTCCGCCGGCGCGGCCGCCGCGCGGAACACACCGAACAGTTCACGGCCGAAGCCGACTTCGTTTTCCGCCTGATGCTGCGGCACGGCATTCGGACGCGCGGCCCATTCGGCTGCGTCGATCTCGACGTCGAGCACGCCGGCGTCGGCGTCGATCACCAGCATGTCGCCCGTGCGTACCTTGCCGATCGGCCCTTGCAGCAGCGCTTCCGGCGACAGATGAATCACCGCCGGCACCTTGCCCGACGCGCCCGACATGCGGCCGTCGGTGACCAGCGCGACGTGGAAACCTTGATCCTGCAACACACCGAGCAGCGGCGTCAAACGATGCAGCTCAGGCATACCGTTTGCGCGTGCGCCCTGGAAGCGCACCACGGCGATGAAGTCGCGCTTCAGTTCGCCTTTGTCGAAGGCCTCCTGCACCGCTTCCTGCGAATCGAACACGATCGCCGACGCCTTCACCTTGCGATGCTGCGCCGCCACCGCCGAAATCTTGATCACGCCGCGGCCGAGCTTGCCTTGCATCAGACGCAACCCGCCGTCCGGCTGGAACGGCTCCTTGATGCCGCGCAGCACGGTCGCGTCTTCGCTCACCTGCGCGCCCGGCACCCATTCGAGCTTGCCGTCGAGCAACTTCGGCTCTTCGGTGTAGTGATGCAGGCCCTTGCCCGCGACGGTGTTCACGTCTTCGTGCAGCAAGCCGCCTTCCAGCAGATTGCGCACCAGGAAGGCGACGCCACCCGCAGCGTGGAAGTGATTTACGTCCGCCTTGCCGTTCGGATAGATCTTGGCGAGCAGCGGCACCGCTTGCGACAGCGTGTCGAAGTCGTCCCAGTCGATCACGATGCCCGCCGCGCGTGCAATCGCGACCAGATGCAGTGTGTGATTGGTCGAGCCGCCCGTGGCCAGCAACGCGACGATACCGTTGACGACCGCTTTCTCGTCGACCACATGGCCGATCGGCGTGTAGTTGCCGCGCTCCACCGTCAGATCGAGCACGCGGCGCGCGGCTTGCGCGGTCAGCGCGTCGCGCAGCGGCGTGTGCGGATGCACGAATGCCGAACTCGGCAGATGCAGGCCCATCACTTCCATCAGCATCTGATTGCTGTTCGCGGTGCCGTAGAACGTGCAGGTGCCGTGGCTGTGATACGCGGCGGCCTCCGCTTCGAGCAGCGCGTCGCGGCCGCACTGGCCGGTGGCGAAGAGCTGGCGCGTCTTGGCTTTGTCGTCGTTCGAGAGGCCGCTGCCCATTGGGCCGGCCGGCACGAAGATGGTCGGCAGGTGGCCGAATTGCAGCGCGCCGATCAGCAGACCCGGCACGATCTTGTCGCAGATGCCGAGGCACAGCGCCGCGTCGAACATGTTGTGGGTCAGCGCGACCGCTGTGCTCATGGCGATCACTTCGCGCGAGAACAGCGACAGTTCCATGCCCGCGTTGCCTTGCGTGATGCCGTCGCACATGGCCGGCACGCCGCCCGCGAATTGCGCGACGCCGCCGTTTTCACGCGCGGCCTGCTTGATGATGTCCGGGTAGTTTTTGTACGGCGCGTGGGCCGACAACATCTCGTTGTACGAGGACACGATGCCAATGTTCGGCTCGCGAATCTGCTTGATGACGAGCTTGTCGTTGCCTTCCAGACCCGCGAAGCCGTGAGCCAGGTTGGCGCATGAGAGCGCGCCGCGCGCCGGGAACTTGCCCTGCGCCTGATGGATGCGGGCCAGGTAGGCCTCGCGCGTGGGCTTGCTGCGCTCGATCACACGTTGCGTGACTTTCAACAATTGCGAATGCGGGGAAACCATCGGAGCTCCTTCGTCGCTGGCTTTGAGGGGCGCATGCGCGCCGTGCCAGGTAGGTATCGCAGGGGATGTCGGATCAGCCGACCCACGTCATCTTAGTAGAAAAACTACACGATCGCAATGCGATGTCTTGCTGCGCCGCCGCATCTTGCCGATATACGTTGAGCCATACTGGTGGCCCGTATGCGGGGAATCGGTGAAAGTTAGGGATTACACCTACGCGATGATTTGTAGTTTTTGTACCTTTTGTGGCAATCAGCTATAGTCCACGCATTCTTCAGCATAGTGCGAGTTTTCCGATGATGCTGTCCCAGGTGGAAGAGATGCGCGATCAGTTGCGGCCGTCCGAACGCAAGCTGGCCGATTACATCATCGAGGCGCCGCGTGAGGTGCTCGATCTGTCAATGACCGAGGTGGCCGCGCGCGCGGGCGTGAGTCAGCCGACTATCGCGCGGTTTTGTCATGCGCTGGGGTTTTCGGGGTTTCGCGAGTTCAAGATCCGGCTGGCGCAGGGGATCGCGGCGGCCGTGCCGACCGTCTATCGCGACGTGCGGCCGGATGAAGGCGCGCCGGGACTGATTGCGAAAGTGTTCGACCGGACTATCGGGACCTTGATCGAGGTGCGCAATAACCTGTCGCCGGATAGTGTTCACGCGGCAGTGGAACTGCTCGCCAATGCGGCGCGTATCGAGTTCTACGGCGCGGGCGGATCAGGGATTGCCGCGCAGGATATCCAGCACAAGTTCTTCCGGCTCGGGATGCCGAGCGTCGCGTATTCCGATCCGCATACGTATTCGATGTCGGCGGCGTTGCTCGAACCTGGCGATGTCGTGGTGGCGGTATCCAACACCGGCCGCACACGCGACATCATCGAAGCCGCGCGCTCGGCGCTTGCTCGTGGCGCGAAAGTAATCGCGATTACGCACGGCAGCTCGCCGCTGGCGCGAGTGGCGACGATCTGCCTGTTCTCGAACGTGGTGGAAGAAACCGATGTGTTTTCGCCGATGACGTCGCGCATGTCGCATCTGGCGATTGGGGACATTCTGGCGGTGGGCGTGGCGCTGAGTCGCGGCCCCGAGCTTGTGGAGCGGCTGGGGCAAGCGAAAGGGGTGATTGGGCGGTTGAGGATCGACGGCGAAGCTTAAGGAACTTGACATGAAAAAGGCCTGCTCGATGGCAGGCCTTTGAGGTCAAAACGATGTGTGCTGCGATTTATTCGACAGGTACGCTGGCTTCGACACGGCGGTTCTGTGCGCGGCCTTCAGCCGTGTCGTTCGAGGCCGGGTGTTGCACGGCCGGCTTGCCACACATGAAGGTCAATTCGCGCGGATCCGCCTTCGGTACGGTAGCGTCAACGCGGTCGATCGATTCAAGCAGCGTCACGCCATTTTCTTTACAGGTTTCTTCAGCAACGCGGGCACAGCTATTCGAGCTTTCCAGAAGTCCGTCACAGCTGACGCGGTAGACGGGTACTTTCTGGTTCGCTACGGTGATCGCGTGAAGCGTGTAGGTCGGGCCGGACTGCGAGGTACACGCAGCAAGGAAACCCACAAACGCACCGAGCAACGGCGCGCGGAGATAGTTAAGCAGAGTCGCGTTCATTTTCAGATATTCAGTTGAGGGAAGCGGCACCTTGCGGCGTGAATCGCCGACAAAAGGCGCGCTTCCCGTTGAGTCCGATCAGGTCGGTGGGCGGACGGAACCGAAGTCCCGTCCTAGCCATTACCACTGGTACGATGCGCCCGCGCCGATGGTGGTGCCCGCTGCGCTGATACCCGCGCCGAGCTTGGCCTTCAGGTTCTGCGTGACACGAACCGACGCGCCGATCGCCGTAGCCTGGTAGCCCTTGTAGTTCGCGGTGCCGACACCGACTGCAATGGTCTTGCCCAGGTCGACATCCGGAATCATCGACAACGCGGTTGCTGCTGCCACACCGCTGTATGCACCTCGCGCCACCTGATTCACGCCCGACTGCACAGCTTTGACCTGCTGGTCCGTGTAGTCCTTGGCCGTCACGCCGCCCGGCAGGTTGCCGACAGCCGCGCCGATCGAGTCGTTCATCTGCCCCACGTTGACCGCATCGGTCGCCGCTGTACCGTTCGCGACGTTGGTGATCTGGCGTTCGTTACCGGAAGAACCCACCGACACCGCGTTATCACGATCCGCCACCGAGTTCGCACCCATCGCCACCGAGTTAGCTGCGTTGGCCTTGGCGTTTGCACCCATCGCCGTAGCGTGTGAACCCGATGCGATCGCACCTTCCGTGTCACGGTTGCCGTCGGCGGAGAACATCGGATTGTTCGCCGCTTGAGCCATGTTCGTGACGCTCGAGATCGCCTGGTTCATCTGGCTCACGTTGACCGCGTCGTTGCCGGTCGCACCTGCTGCCACGTTGTGGATCGTCGTGCCGCCGTCAACGCCACTACCCATCGTGATGCTGTTGTAGTTGGTCGTACCATCCGGATTCTTGTCGTACGTCACCGCGGTGTTCGTCGTACCGTTCGGATTGATGATGCCCGACGCCTTCAACTGCGCGACGTTCACGGCGTCCGTATCAGCCGTACCCGCCGCTACGTTGGTGATCTGGCGTTCGTTACCTGCCGCGCCCACCGACACCGAGTTCGCACGATCAGCCACCGAGTTCGAACCCAATGCAACCGAGTTCGCTGCCCGCGACTGCGCGTTACCGCCGATCGCCACCGACTCCATACCCAGCGCTTGCGAATCCGCCAGCGTCGAGTTGGCGTGGAAGTAAGTGATACCTGCGCCGTTGGTGATGTTGTTCAGCGTGTTGTTGATCGTGCTGATATTCGTGGTGTTCTCCGTCACGCGGCTGTCGATGTTGGTCACTCGGCCGTCGATGGTCGAGATCGCATCGCCTGCGTTGTGCACCTTGGTCGTCGTGCCGTCGATATTGGTGACGTTGTACGTCGGGCCTGTTACCGCACCGGTGGTCGGGTCGATCGATGCACCGCCGCCCAGACCGTCTACCGCAGCTTTGAACTGGCCGAGATTGACCGCTGCATTGTCGACCGTACCGGCCGCTACGCCCGTCAGCATGCGGTCGCCCGCCGTGCCGGTGAAGTTGACTTCCTTGCCGTCCGTGTCCTTGCCCACCGTCAGCTTCTCGCCTGCGGCAGCCTGCTGCACCAGACCGGACGTGCCGTTCATGATGTTGGTGATATCGCCTTCCACATTCGTCACGCGACCGTCGATGTTGGTCACTCGGCCGTCGATGGTCGAGATCGCATCGCCTGCGTTGTGCACTTCCGTGGTCGTACCGTCGATATTGGTCACGTTGTACGTCGGGCCCGTCATTGCGCCGGTGGTCGGGTCGATCGATGCACCACCGCCCAGACCGTCAACCGCTCCCTTGAGTTGACCGAGATTGACCGCCGCGTTGTCGACCGTGCCAGCCGCTACGCCCGTCAGCATGCGATCGCCCGCCGTGCCGATGAAGTTCACTTCCTTGCCGTCGGTGTTCTCGCCGACCGTCAGCTTTTCGCCTTTCGACGCCTGCTGCACCAGACCTACCGTACCGTTGCTGATGTTGTTGGTGATGTTAGTAATCGCCGAGCTGTTGTCGGTGGTACGACCGTCAAGGTTGGTGATCGCATCGCCAACGTTGTCCGCATTCGTCTTGCTGCCATCAAGCTTGTATTTCGGCTTCGCGACCTTGCCGTTAGCGTCCACAGTGGAACCGCCGCCAAGCGCGTCGGCTTCGGCCTGCGACGCTGCCGTCAGTTGACCAAAGTTGACCGCATCTGTTGCGGCTGTGCCGGCTGTTACGTTCGCAATCTTGTTGGTCGCCGACACGCCGTGTTTGGCGCTGAACAAGCCTGCCGTCGCATCCCACTGCAACGAATCCTTCTGCAGGCCGTTGATGTTGGTGTTGATCGTCGTGATGTCGCCGGCGTTCTTCGTGGTCGCACTGTCGATCTTCGACAATGCTGTGCCGACGTCAGTCGCCGTCTGGCCCTGCACCGTGTAGGTCGGGGCTTTGATCGTGGCGTCAGCGTTGACTGCCGAACCGCCGCCCAAGGCCGTTACCGCGCTTTGTGCCGTGCCGTAAAGCTGCGAGCCGTTGATCGCGTCAACGCTCGTGGCATTCACCGCACCCTTCGCGACGTTCGTCAACTGACGTGCGCCGGCCGTGCCGAGGAAGTCCACTATCGAACCGTCGGTGGCCTTGCCAACCGTCAGCTTCGCGCCCTTCGATGCCTGCTGCACCAGACCCGTCGTGCCGTTGTTGATGTTGTTGGTGATGGTGCTGACATCGCCAGCCACGCCGTCGATACGGCCGTCCAGTGCGGTGACCGCACCGTCGACACCCACTGCGTCCTTGCCGCCGACCTTGTACTTCGGCTTGGTGATCGTGCCATCGGCATTCACCGTCGAACCGCCGCCCAGTGCTGCGGCTTCGCTTGTCGACGCTGCCGTCAGTTGACCAAAGTTCACCGCATCTGTTGCGGCTGTGCCGGCTGCCACGTTCACAATCTTCTTGCCCGCTACGTTAGCTTCGCCGTTCAGACCGTTGAACAGCACCGCCTTCACCGAGTTGCCGTCGCCGTCAAGGACGCCTGCGTCCTTCAACTGCTTAACGTTGACCGCGTCCAGGTCGGCCTTGCCGGTCGCCACGTTGGCCAGCGTCGTGCCGTCCTGACCTGCCAGCGTGATCTGGGTCTTGGCTGCGGTGTCGTACTTGACCGCCATCTCATCCGTGCCAGCGGCCGTCGACTGCACGGCGCCTAGCGCGTCGCCGACGTTGTTGTAGTCGGTGCCGCCGATGCTGTACTTCGGCTTCGTGACCTTGCCATTCGCGTCAACGGTCGTGCCGCCGCCGAATGCGTCGGCTGCGCTTTGTGCCGTGCCGTAAAGCTGCGAGCCATTGATCGCGTCAACGCTCGTGGCATTCACCGCACCCTTCGCGACGTTCGTCAACTGACGTGCGCCGGCCGTGCCGAGGAAGTCCACTATCGAACCGTCGGTGGCCTTGCCAACCGTCAGCTTCGCGCCCTTCGATGCCTGCTGCACCAGACCCGTCGTGCCGTTGTTGATGTTGTTGGTGATGGTGCTGACATCGCCAGCCACGCCGTCGATACGGCCGTCCAGTGCGGTGACCGCACCGTCGACACCCACTGCGTCCTTGCCGCCGACCTTGTACTTCGGCTTGGTGATCGTGCCATCGGCATTCACCGTCGAACCGCCGCCCAGTGCTGCCGCTTCGCTTGTCGATGCTGCCGTCAGCTGGCCGAAGTTGACCGCATCGGTTGCTGCCGTGCCCGCTGTCACGTTCGCAATCTTATTCGTCGCCGACGTGCCGTGTTTGGCGCTGAACGAGCCTGCCGCCGCATCCCACTGCAGCGAATCCTTCTGCAAACCGTTGATGTTGGCGTTGATCGTCGTGATGTCACCGGCGTTCTTCGTGGTCGCGCCGTCGATCTTCGACAACGCCGTGCCGACGTCAGTCGCCGTCTGGCCCTGCACCGTGTAGGTCGGGGCTTTGATCGTGCCGTCAGCATTGACTGCCGAGCCACCGCCCAGTGCGCCCGTCACGCCCTTGAGTTGCGATATGTTCACTGCGTCGGTGTCAGCCGTTCCCTTGGCCATGTTCACGACCTGGCGCAGCGCGCTGGCGTTGCTCACCGATACCGTATTCGCACGATCGGCCACTGAGCCGTTGCCCAGTGCGACGCTGTTGTCGCCCGTCGCACTTGAGTTCGTACCGAGCGCCACGCCCCACTTGCCGTCCGAGCTTGCACCGCCCCCAACCGCAATCGAGTCCGCACCCTTCGTGGTGGAATCGGCCAGCGCGCTGTTAGTATGGAAGTACTTGATGCCACCACCGTTGGTGATGTTGGTCACCGTGCTGGTGACATTGCTCACGTTCTGGTTAGTCGCATACAGCTGCGAGCCATTGACCGCATCCATGCTCGACGCCGACAGCGCGCCTGCCTTTACGTTCGTGACCGTCGTGCCCGTTGCACCACCACCCAGCGTCACCTTGTCCTTCGTCGTGCTGTCGTACGCCACGAACGCGTTCGTCACGTTGCCGGACATGTCCGTGCTCAGGCCTGCGGCCTTCATCTGCTTGATGTTCACCGCGTCCGTGTCCGACGTACCCGCCGCCACGTTCACCAGCCTCTTGTTCTTCACGTCTGCATTACCGCCCGTCGCGCTGAACTGCACCGCGTTCGCTGCCGCCGTCGATGCCGCATCCGCCGTCGTCTGCGCCGTCGACGCTGCCGTCTTCGCTGCGTCCGCCGTGTTCTGTGCGGTCGTCACGTTGGCATTGGTCGCGAACAGCTGCGAACCGTTCATTGCATCAGTGCTCGACGCCGACAGCGCGCCCGCTTTCACGTTCGTGAGCGTCGTGCCCGTTGCGCCGCCCGTCAGCGTTACCTTGTCCTTCGTCGTGCTGTCGTACGCCACGAACGCGTTCGTCACATTGCCCGACGTGTCCGTGCTCAGACCTACGGCCTTCAGTTGCGCCACGTTCACTGCATCGGTGTCAGCCGTGCCTCTGGACACTCCCTTCAACTGACGCGCACCCACCGTCCCGGTGAAGTCCACCGTCGTGCCCGCCGTCTTGCCCGCTACCGTGATCGCCTTGCTCGTCGCGTCCTGCTGCACCAGACCAACCGTGCCGTTACTGATGTTGTTCACCGTCGTGTTCAGCGTCGTGATGTCGCCCGCGTTCTTCGTCGTCGCCGTGTCCAGCGCGCTTAACGCCGAACCCACATCAGACTTCGTCGCACCCTGCACCACATAGCTCGGTGCGCTCACGGTGCCGTCCGCGTTCACGCTCGCGCCGCCGCCCAGATCCTTTGCCACGCTGCTGGCCACGCCGTACAGCTGCGAGCCGTTCACCGCGTCCTTGCTGGTGGCGCTCAGCGTGCCCGCTTCCACGTCGATGATCTTGTTCGTGGCCGACGTGCCGTGCTTGGCGTCAAATGCGCCTGCCGTAGCGTTCCACTGCAGCGAATCCTTCTGCAAGTTGTTGATGTTGCTGTTGATCGTCGTGATGTCACCGGTGTTCTTCGTGGTCGCACTATCGATCTTCGACAATGCCGTGCCGACGTCACTGGTCGTCTGGCCCTGCACCGTGTAGGTCGGCGCGTTGATCGCGCCCGTCGTCGTGTCGTAGGTCGAGCCACCACCGAGCGCTGTTGCCGTCGTCGTGCCTCCCATGCTTACCTTCGCGTCTTCCGACTTCAACTGACTCACGTTCACCGCATCCGTTGCTGCCGAACCGGCAGCGACATTCGTGATACGACGCTCTGCGCCCGCCGAACCCACCGAAACTTCGCCATTCGCCGCCGTGGCGACACCTGACGACACGCTCGCGCCCGGGTTGTAGGCCGCTGCCGACAGGTTCGCCGTTGTCGTCGAACCTGCCCCTAAGGCCACCGAGTTCGTTGCCGTTGCCACCGCTGAATCTCCGAGCGCCACTGCGTTAGTACCACCGGTCACTGAATTGTGGCCTACCGCCACCCCACTATACCCATTCACTAGCGCTCCCGTCCCGAACGCTAAACCATAATTGGCACTTGCCGTCGCGTGATAACCGAACGAATCGCTCCACTTCCCGGAAGCGTTCGCCCCCTCACCGACAGCCACACTCCCTTCACCGGATGCGGTGGCCAGAGCTCCCAATGCAGTAGCATAGCCCCCCGACGAAAGGGAATCCGCACCAATGGCCACACCTGTGCCGCCATCGTTTGTATTTGCGGTCACCTGTGCGTTCGTACCGATGGCCACCTGGCTACTTTTGACCACTGCGCCACCGTCCAACCCACTGGCACTTGCATTCATCGAAGCGCTAGCGCCCGCTGCCAGCATTGCAGCAACAAACACCTTCTTACTCTTGCTTTTCTTCCCCCGGCTTTTCGCCACTTCCGATGCAGCCACATAGGTCCCGGTGTTTTCATTCCAAACGGATTTGTAAGACTTGTTCACTATTTCATCCTAGAAAGTGTGATAACTGGTTCTGTTTTTCGGGCGACCAAGTTGGCGTTTCACGCATATCAGTCGATCACCGAGGGAATGAAAAAGCGATCGTACGAATGAGAACTTCCGGACCACATCACTCACCCTTCGGCTAGTGACATAAATGTAGATTTAAGCGTCCCGCGCCTTAATGGGATAATTCTTAAAAATCGAAAACATCTAAGAAAAATCCTCATTTTTCAAAGAAACCACCCAATTTATTTAGGAAAATTCAAGATCAAAAAAATCCTGATTGCGCGATGCAGAACCGAACGGCGCAACAATCGACGTGTGACTTCAGCGGCCTACCCTGATTCAGCGTTATCTATCTAGAGCGTGTTAAGAACTTGGCGAAGGACCTGGTATTCTGGCGGCATGAAAAGAGTAGACCGCAAAGGGTATCCGAGCGATGTTTCCGAAGAAGAATGGAGCTTCGCGGCACCGTATCTGACGCTGATGAACGTGATGGCGCCGCAGCGCAAATATGAACTGCGCGACCTGTTTGATGGGCCGCGCTGGATGGCGCGCGCTGGTGCGCCGTGGCGGATGTTGCCCAATGATTTTCCACCTTGGGAGTTGCTGTATCAGCAGACCCAACGCTGGTTACAGGGAGGCTGTTTGAGAGCATGGTCAGCGACCTTCGCTCGGTGATACGCGTGGCACAGGGACGGCAGGGGCAGCCCAGCGCGGTCATTCTGGACGGTCGCGCGATCCAGTCGACTTCCGAAAGCGGTCCGCGTGCGGGCTATGACGGTTACAAACGCAAGCGTGGCGGCAAGGTGCATATGGCGGTGGATACACTCGGACAGTTGCTGGCGGTCCATGTGACGCCGGCCAACGAACAGGAGCGCGCACAGGTCGCGGAACTCGCGCATCAGGTCCGGCAGGTGACGGCAAACACGGTCAAGGTGGCATTTGCAGATCAGGGATACCCCGGCAAGGAGCCCGCGCAGGCCGCACTTGATGAATGCATCGCATTGCAGGTCATCAAGTTGTCCGAGGCGAAAAAGGGCTTTGTACTGTTGCCACGGCGGTGGGTGGTTGAGCGCAGCTTCGGCTGCGCTCAACCGCTTCTGGCGTCTGGCACGTGACTACGAGCGACTGCCTGAGACACTGGCCGGTCTTCACTTCGTCGTATTCGCCATGCTCACGCTCGTTCACGCAGCGCCGGTACTTCAAAGCTCCTAACACGCTCTAAATGTATCGCCCCAAATCAGTCAACAATCCAAAAGCGACTTCGCAAATTAGGATCATTCCTAGCATTAACCTCGTCTAAATAAGACTTTTCCCAGATAAAATCCAGGAAATGACTCTTAAAATTATCGTCAATCAACCGGGATAGCGAAATCGATCCGACCCATATACCGAATCATCGCCATTCACCAAATCACAAACGAATATTCCGGACGAAATCCGGCAACTGTGGTTAGACAACCCAGCTAATTACGTTCCAAAGGAATCGCCATGAAGCCCCTTATCCGGCTAGCCGCTGTCGCTACCCTCACTCTTTCGACCGTATTCCCAGCTCATGCCGCTGACCACGACGAAGACAGGCTGAAGTCGCTCGAACAAACCTGGATCACCGCCTCCTCGAACACCGATCGCGTTACGCTCGACAAGCTGCTCGACGACTCATTCATCGACACCACGCCAACCGGCACGCGCCGTAGCAAGAGCGACGTGCTTCTCGCGCCGCCTCCACCGCCGAGTTCGACGCAGACCCTAGTGAACCTCGAAGTCCGCGTGAACGGCGATACAGCCATTGTCACTGGCACCAATCACTTCAATCCAGGCGCGAACGCCCAGCCAAGCGACTACTCGTTCACCGATGTTTTCGTCCGCAGAGAAACTGGTTGGCGTGCCGTCTCAGCACAAATGACGCGCAAGTAATCGCATAACCAGAGCGAACAAAGAAGTAAGCAGCACAGCTAGAAATCTAAAGCGCACGGGCAACCCCGTGCCGCACGCGCGACATATCAGAGCATCATTTCCACAGGATTCTTGCTCGCGCAACTGCACAAGCCATCCATCCAATGAGGAAATGATCGTGAAACGCTTAGCCTTCCTGGCCACTCTTGGCCTATCCACCTGTGTGCTAGCCATCGGCCTCCACACCGAGGTCCAAGTCGAAACAACGCTCGCTTCGCTCGAACAAACATGGGTCAACGCCGCCCTTCAGGGCGACGGCGTCCTGCTCGACGAACTACTCGACAACTCGTTCATCGAAACCATGCCCAACGGCGCGCGCCGCGGCAAAGCCGACGTGCTATTCGCGCCCGCGCTACCACCCGGCGCCGCGCAGTCGCTCGGCAATCTGAAAGTGCGTGTTTTGGGAAATGTCGCGATGGTGTCCGGCGTCAATCACTACACGCCGGCATCGGGTTTGAAAACGATCGATTACGCGTTCACCGACCTCTATGTGCGACGTGGCGATACCTGGCGTGTCGCGTCGTCACATACGACTCTCGGGTCGGTGCATAACGTCTAACAGTGTGGAGCGTTGCGCTCCCACCAAAAGCTTAAAACGGCTTGATCACCACCAGCGCTACCGCTGCCAGCATGCCCAGCACGGGCAACTCATTGAACATCCGATACCACTTATCCGAACGCTTATTCTCGCCACGTTCAAAAGTCCGCAGCAACACACCGCAGTAAGCGTGATAGATGATCAACAACACCACCACGCCGACCTTCGCGTGAATCCAGCCCTGGCCGCGGCCAATGCCGATCACCAGCCACAGCCAGATCCCGCAGGCCAGCGCCGGCACCGCAATGAACGTCATGAAGCGAAACAGCTTGCGCGCCATGATCAGCAAACGCGCCGTTGCGGCGGGCTCCGTTTCCATCGCCAGATTGACGAAGATGCGCGGCAAATAGAACAGGCCGGCAAACCAGGAAGCAATCAGGACGATGTGAAACGTTTTGACCCAGAGCATCGGCGGTACCTGTGGCTATGCGATTGTTGACTGCGTTGATTGGGGAACAAGCGCGACCGCATTGCACAGCCGCACTTGTGTCATGCGCCCGCCGAGGCGGCGCAGCGCTTATTGACGGCCTTCGCCGTGCCCAAGCACAACGTACTTCAGCGACGTCAGCCCATCCAGACCCACCGGCCCGCGCGCATGCAGCTTGTCGTTCGAGATGCCGATTTCCGCGCCCAAGCCGAATTCGAAACCATCGGCGAAACGCGTCGACGCATTCACCATCACGCTCGCGGAATCCACTTCGCGCAGGAAACGCATCGCGCGATCGTGGTCTTCCGTGACGATGGCGTCGGTGTGATGCGAGCCGTATTCGTTGATGTGCTCGATCGCCGCATCCAGACCATCGACGACCTTGATCGCCAGCACCGGCGCGAGATACTCGGTGCGCCAGTCTTCTTCGGTAGCATCGACGAGCGGCGTCACGCCCGCGTCGGACAACACCGCCCGCGCCGCCGCATCCACGCGCAACTCGACTTCCTTCGCGCGATACAGCTTGCCCAACGCCGGCAGCATCTCAGCCGCGATATCACGCGCGACCAGCAGCGTTTCCATCGTGTTGCAAGTGCCGTAACGGTGCGTCTTCGCGTTATCGCAGACGGTCAGCGCTTTCGTCAGATCCGCGCGGTCGTCCACATACACATGACAGATGCCGTCGAGGTGTTTGATCATCGGCACGCGGCCTTCTTCGATCAACCGTGCGATCAGGCTCTTGCCGCCTCGCGGCACGATCACGTCGACATATTCGGTCATCGTGATCAGCTTGCCGACCGCCGCGCGATCCGCCGTGGCCACGACTTGCACCGCGTCTTGCGGCAACCCGGCCGCTTCCAGCCCTTCGCCGATCAGCTTCGCCAGCGCCGTATTGCACTCAAGCGCTTCCGAACCGCCACGCAGAATCGTCGCGTTGCCCGATTTCAGGCAAAGCGCGGCGGCGTCGATCGTCACGTTCGGCCGCGATTCGTAGATGATGCCGATCACGCCCAGCGGCACGCGCATCTGGCCGACCTGAATGCCGCTCGGCCGATACTTCATGTTGCTGATCTCACCGATCGGATCGGCCAGGCCGGCAACTTGCCGCAGACCTTCGACCATCGTCTTCAGCGCTTTGTCCGACAGCGTAAGACGGTCGATGAACGCCGCGTCGTGCCCTTTGTCGCGAGCCTTGGCCAGGTCGCGCGCGTTGGCTTCTTTCAGCAGCGCGGCATCGCGTTCGATCGCGTGAGCGACAGCCGCGAGCGCGGCGTTCTTCGCCGCCGTCGACGCCCGCGCCATTGCACGCGATGCGTGACGGGCGCGGCGGCCGAGGTCGGTCATGTACTGGTCGATATCCATGGAGATTCTCTTGGTGCCGCGCACGCTCAGGCGCAGCGGACGGACAGAATTAGCGAAACATCAAAAGATTGTAAGACGGGTGGAGGTGATTTGCTTGAGGCGGCGGTCTGAGCGAATCAGGGGCGCTCAGGCCGCTCAAACTGGCCGGCGCGCGGGCGCGGCGGCTCCGCTTCGAGCCCGCGGCGGCGGCACAGCCGCCGTTTTCGGCGACGCCACTGTCATCGCCAGTTCGAACAGACCGTCCCACGGATCAGGCGGCGGATCGTTACGATGATCCCCCCGCGTACCGCCGGACAAACCCTTCACCTGCCGATCCAGCTTGGCCGCCAAAGCAAGCGCCTTCTCCAGCGCGCCTTCGCTGACGCGCGACAGCGCCGGCCCGATCAGCCGCTCACGCGGTCCCCATACACGGTTCTCGCGCACCAGCATCGCAAGCGGTTTGCCCGCCTCGACGCCGCGCTTGATCCGCAGCAGCGTGCGCACCTCTTCGACAACCGCCCACAGCACCAGCACCGCCGCCTCGCCTTCGCCACGCAGCCCGTCGAGCATGCGCGACAAACGGCCGACATCGCCGGCGAGCATCGCCTCGTTCAGCTTGAAAACGTCGTAACGCGCGACGTTCAGCACCGCGTCCTGAACCTGGTCGAAACTCAACGGACCCGCCGGATACAGCAGCCCGAGCTTCTGAATTTCCTGATGCGCCGCCAGCAGATTGCCTTCCACCCGTTCGGCGATAAAGGCCAGCGCGCGCCGCCCTTCCTCACCGGCCGCAACTCGTTGTCCCTGCGCCGCGAGCCGCTGGCCGACCCAGTTCGGCAACTGCGCGCGCTCCACCGGATCGATCTTCAACGCGACGCCCGCATCGGCCAGCGCCATGAACCACGCCGATTTCTGCGTGGCCGCGTCGAGTCGCGGCAGCGTGACCATGGTCAGCACGTCGTCGTTGACGGCAGCGGCAAGCGCCTTCAACGCATCCGCGCCTTCCTTGCCTGGTTTGCCCGATGGAATCCGCAATTCGACCAGTTGACGGTCACCGAACAGCGACATCGACTGGCTCGCGCCCAGCAGCGAACTCCAGTCGAAACCGCGCTCGACGGTGAACACCGAGCGATCGGTGAAGCCGGCCGCGCGCGCCGTCGCACGAATGCGATCACACGCTTCCTGCGCGAGCAGATGCTCGTCGCCGAACACGACGTACAGGCCGGCGAGTCCTTTGGCGAGATGCGCTTCGAGCGCGTCAAGTCGCAGTTGCATGCGGACCGTCCGGCGAAGTTGAACGAAGCACCACGGTCACAGCGGCGGCGGCGGCAACGGCGCGCGCGGCGACACCGCCGGCACTTCCTGACCCGGCGCCGGATGCAGCGAGCGCACGATCGACAGACGGCGCGTGAGCTGGTCGATCGCGTCGTTTTCCATGTCGGCGAACAGGATGTCGGCTTCCGCTGCCTTGGCTTGCGAATACTGGTCGCTATAGGTCATCGCGCGGTTCAACGAGATCACGCTCGACGGAATCAGCACTGTGCCGTCTTTCCCGACCAGTGAGTAACTCATCGAGAGGTTCATCTGATACTCCTCGACCACGCCCAGCGAATTCAGCGTCAGCGTGCTGACGCCACGGCCTTCGGAGATTTGCAGCGTGGCGTCCGCGTTCGTGTACGAAGTGACCACCACCGTATCGCTGCCACCCTGCACCATGCGCGTAAGCCGCGCGGCGGCCGACGCCGAACCGCCGGAGATGAACAGGCGTTTAAACGCGTAGTCCTGCTGGCCGCGCAACTGGAAGCCGCAAGCGGACAACATCAACACGCTGCAAGCCAGCGTCAATACCATTCTGCGAGTCACATTGGCTCCTGGTTCGCAGTAGATTCCGCAGCGAGAGACAGGCGCCACCGTGCGCGACCGCCCCTGTCCGCTGCCATGTTCTCGTCGCGTGTCAAACGACCACGTTCACGAGTCGGCCCGGCACCACGACGATCTTCTTCGGGGCCTTGCCTTCGCTGAACTTCGCGACCATCTCGTGAGCGGCCGCGAGCTGTTCGATCGCTTCACGCGTGGCGTCTTTCGCCACGGTGATCGCGCCGCGCACCTTGCCGTTCACCTGCAGCACGAGTTCGATCTCCGACTGTTCCAGCGCCTGCTCGTCGACCTTCGGCCATGCCGCGTCGAGCAGCGAGCCGTGGACGTCGGCGAAACCGAGCTCCTGCCACAACTGGAACGTGAGGTGCGGCACCACCGGGTACAGCACGCGCAGCATCACGCTGTACGTTTCACGCAATACGGCCGGCTGGGCGCCCTTCGCGCTATCCAGCGCGTTGAGCATCTTCATCGCGGCCGACACCACCGTGTTGTACTGCAAACGCTGGTAGTCGAAGTCAGCCTGCTTCAGCACGCTGTAGATCTCGCGGCGCAGCGTCTTGTCGACGTCGCCGAGTTTGGCGGCGTCGAACGTGCCGCCCGAGCGCAACGCGGCTTCGTTCGCCTGACTGAAGCTCCACACGCGACGCAGGAAGCGGCTCGCGCCTTCCACGCCCGAACCGGACCATTCGAGCGACTGCTCGGGGTGGGCGGCGAACATCACGAACAGACGCGCGGTGTCCGCACCATGCTGGTCGATCAGCAATTGCGGATCGACGCCGTTGTTCTTCGACTTCGACATCTTCTCGACGCCGCCGAGCACGACCGGCTGGCCGTCCGCGTTCAGGATCGCGCCGACCGGGCGGCCCTTGTCGTCGAACGAGACTGTGACGTCGGCCGGGTTATACCAGGTCTTCTTGCCGGCATCGCTTTCGCGGTAGTACGTTTCGTTGAGCACCATGCCCTGCGTGAGCAGGTTCTTCGCCGGTTCGCCGAACTTGACGAGACCCAGGTCGCGCATCACCTTCGCCCAGAAACGCGAGTACAACAGGTGCAAAATTGCATGCTCGATACCGCCGATGTACTGGTCCATCGGCGCCCAGTAATCGGTGCGCTCGTCGACCATGGTCTTCGCATTCGGCGACGCGTAGCGGTAGAAGTACCACGACGAATCGACGAAGGTGTCCATCGTATCGGTTTCGCGTTTGGCCGCGCTGCCGCAGGTCGGGCAGGTGCAGTTCACGAACGCTTCGGATTTAGCGAGCGGATTGCCCGTGCCGTCCGGTACGAGGTCTTCCGGCAGCACCACCGGCAGATCTTTTTCCGGCACCGGCACGTCGCCGCACTTCGGGCAGTGAATGATCGGAATCGGCGTGCCCCAGTAACGCTGGCGCGACACGCCCCAGTCACGCAAACGCCACGTGATCTGCTTGTCGCCAAGACCGAGTTCCTTCAGGTCGGCGGCGATCTGGTCGACCGCCGGCTCGTAGGCGAGGCCGTCGTACTTGCCGCTGTTGATCAGCGTGCCGGTCTTCTCGCCGTACCATTCTGCCCAGGCTTCGGTGGAAAATTCCTTACCTTCCACGGCCACCACCTGCTTGATCGGCAGGCCGTATTTCTTCACGAATGCGAAGTCGCGTTCGTCGTGCGCCGGCACGCCCATTACCGCGCCTTCGCCGTAGCTCATCAGCACGTAATTGCCGATCCACACTTCGACCTGTTCCTGCGTCAGCGGATGCGTGACGTAGAAGCCGGTGCCCATGCCCTTCTTTTCCATGGTCGCGACGTCGGCTTCAGCCACACCGCCGCGCTTGCATTCTTCGATGAAGGGCAGCAGTTCCGGCTTGTCTTTCGCGAGACGCGTGGCGAGCGGATGCTCGGCGGCAATCGCGCAGAACGTGACGCCCATGACCGTGTCGGCGCGCGTGGTGAACACGCGCAGCAGCTTCTGTTCGCCGTCGATCTCGTACGGGAAGCCGAAGTTCACGCCGAAGCTCTTGCCGATCCAGTTCTGCTGCATGACCTTGACGCGCTCGGGCCAGCCGAGGCCTTCGAGGTCGTTCAGCAGTTCGTCCGCGTACTGCGTGATGCGCATGTAGTACATCGGGATTTCGCGCTTTTCGACCAGCGCGCCCGAACGCCAACCGCGGCCGTCGATCACCTGCTCGTTCGCGAGCACGGTCTGGTCGATCGGGTCCCAGTTCACGGTGCCGGTCTTCTTGTACGCGATGCCCTTTTCGAGCATCTTCAGGAACAGCCACTGGTTCCATTTGTAGTAATCGGGGCTGCAGGTCGCGACTTCACGCGACCAGTCGATCGCGAGGCCCATGGACTGCATCTGCTTCTTCATGTAAGCGATGTTGTCGTAGGTCCATTTCGCGGGCGGCACGTTGTTGGCCATTGCCGCGTTTTCCGCCGGCATGCCAAACGCGTCCCAACCCATCGGCATCAGCACGTTGTAGCCGTTCATCCGCAGATAGCGGTACATCACGTCGTTGATCGTGTAGTTCCGGACGTGACCCATGTGCAGCTTGCCCGACGGGTACGGCAGCATCGAGACGCAGTAGAACTTGGGTTTCTCGGTGGTTTCCGAAGTCTTGTACGCGTCGATGGCGCGCCATTGCCCTTGCGCGGCGGATTCGACGTCGGAGGGAACGTATTTTTCGTGCATGGTGTGATGGGATCGCTGGGTTCGGTGCTTTCGCACCGGCCGCTTTGGTGCTCTGCTGGATGAAATGGCGTCGTTCCCCTTCTGCGGGGGAAAGGGCTGATTATACCGTTCGCGAGCGGGTACGCCGCGCGGCGTCAGGCGCGGTGATGCGCTCCGGCGCGCTTGGTGTGCGCTGAGTACGCACTGAGTACGCGCCTGGTGTGTGCCGGGTAGGCGACTAGTGCGCGGCGCCCTGCGGCAATCCGCCCGGCGGCGGCGGGTCCGTCACGAAACCGATCCGCTCGAGCCCAGCCTGCTGCGCCGCGCCCATGACCTGCGCGATCACTTCGTAACGCGTGGAGCGCTCCGCGCGTAGCTGGATTTCCGGCTGGTCCGTCTGCTTTCCCGCCTGCGTGAACTGGGCGCGCATCTGCTCCAGCGTGATGGGCTTCGCGTTCCAGTAGAGCTTGCCGGCGGCATCGATGGAAAGGGAAATGGTCTGCGGCGTCTGCCGCGCGGGCGCCGATGCGACTTTCGGCAGATCCAGCCGGATCGCATGCGTGAACAAAGGCGCGGTAATGATGAAAATCACCAGTAGCACCAGCATCACGTCGATCAGCGGCGTCATGTTGATCTCGGCCATCGGCGCGGCCGTCTGCTTTTTCTCGAGTCCGCCGAATGCCATGTCGCCTCCTTCTGCCTGAGTGCCGCGTGACGCGCGCCGGTGGAACGGTGGATCAGTGAGTTAGTGAGTCGAGGTCTGCTGGACTCGCGCCGGCGCTTCGCGCTGCTCGGCCGGCGCGCACACGTACGCGTGCAGGTCGTGCGCGAAGCCGTCGAGTTCCTCGGACAATTGCCGCACCATCCGCCCCAGCACGTTGTACGCGAGCACGGCCGGAATCGCGACCACGAGGCCGAACGCGGTCATGATCAGCGCCTCGCCGACCGGACCGGCGACATTCTCGATCTGCGCCTGGCCGCTCGCGGCAATGCTGCCGAGCGCGTGATAAATGCCCCACACGGTGCCGAGAAGACCGACGAACGGCGCCGTGCTACCGACCGAGGCCAGCAGCACCTGACCGAATTCAAGCCGCCGTTGCGACGCATTGAGCGCCTGCCGCAACGCCCGCAACACCCGCTCACCGCGTTCGACGCGCGCCAGCAACGCACCCGGAATATCCACCTCGGCCGCATGCAGCGCTGCTTCGGCGAGCGGCGTGAACACGCGCTCACGGTCCACGCGCTTTAAGGCCGCGACGCCTTCGGACAACGTGGACGCTTGCCAGAATTGAGCGATCGCGCGGCTCGCCTGACGCTTCGCGCGCGTGAGAATCCAGCTTTTGACGATCAGAAAGCACCAGCTCGCAATCGACATGGCCAGCAGCACATACGCGACGCCATGCGTGATCGCGTCGCTGGTTTGCAGGTAATGGATGATGCCGCTGCTGCCTGCCATCTGACCTCGCCGGGAGAAAGTGATTTCAGGGGCGCGACAGGGGCAGCATTGCCCCTGCAGCCTGCTCGCGTGGCTTGCTTAACTTGCGTCGCGCAGGCCGAGCACGTCTTGCATGTCGAAAAAGCCGGTTGCGTGACCTTCGAGGAAACGCACAGCACGAAGCGCGCCTTGCGCATACGACAGACGGCTCGCCGATTTGTGCGTGATTTCGATCCGCTCGCCGATGCCCGCGAACAGCACCGTATGATCGCCGACGATATCGCCGCCGCGAATCGCCGAAAAACCGATGGTGGACGGATCGCGCTCGCCGGTCACGCCTTCGCGGCTGTAGACCGCGCAGTCGTCGAGATTGCGGCCGAGCGCGTGGGCGATCGTTTCGCCCATGGTCAACGCCGTGCCGGACGGCGCGTCGACCTTGTGACGGTGATGCGCCTCGATGATCTCGATGTCGTAGCCGGTCGCGAAATGCTTCGCCGCGAACTCCAGCAGCTTCAGCGTGACGTTCACGCCGACGCTCATGTTCGACGCGAACATGATGGCGACCTTCTCCGCGCCGGCGCGCAGTTGCGCCTTCTGCTCGTTGTCGAAGCCGGTCGTGCCGATCACCATTTTCACGTTATGGCGCTGCGCCGCTTCGAGATGCATCAGCGTGCCTTCGGGGCGCGTGAAGTCGATCAGGTAGTCGGACTCGGCGAATACGCGCTCGATGTCGTCGGTGAGCAGCACGCCCGTCTGTTGGCCGAGAAACGCACCGGCGTCCTGACCGAGTTGCGGAGCGCCCGCCCGGTCGAGCGCGCCGGACAGCGTGACGTCGGCATCGTTGAGGACGGTTTCGATGAGCATGCGGCCCATACGGCCCGATGCGCCAGCAATGGCAATTTTCATGGCTTCGAGGGTTCGGAAAAAGCAAAAACCCCGGCAAATGCGGGGGGAAGCGGCGGCGAGCAGCACGCCCGGGCGCCGCGCATCACTGAAAAATGCAGAGAACCGGACCGGCGCCGCGCACACAACGCGATGGCGCGTGCGCGGTGCCCGATCCTGTGCCCGTCTTAAGACACGGACAGCGGGATTAGCCGCCCGTTCCCGAAGTCGACGGAGAAGAGGTCAGCGGTGCGTTGTGCGTCGGGCCGCCGTTGCTGCTTTGCGGACCCGTCGGGCCGACCGGATTGCTGTTGTCCGTATTCGGATTTTGCGGCGGCGGCGGACGGTGGAACTGGAACTGCGGCTGACCCGCAGCCGTCGGACCCGTTGACGGGATACCACCACCGCTGGCGGTCGGCGCGCTAGGCACCGACGGCCGCAGGCCACCGCCCGACGACACCGCGTTAGTCGCGCGATTGGCGGCTTGCGCCGCTTCCGCGTTGGCGTCCGTGGACGGCACGGCTGCCGCGGCAGCGCCTTCAACTGCCGCCGACGATGCCGGTGCAGCAGCGGCCGCTGCCGGCGCGCTCGCGCCGCTAGCCGGGCTGAGCAACGCCGCGGCCTTCTTCTTGCCGAGCTTGTCGCCGTCGATTTCAGCCAGCAACTCGAGGTTGGACGGCAGATCTTCGCCGCCGCTCCAGCTCGCGACACGGTCACCCGAGAACATCACCACGAAATCGCGCTGCTGCACGACGTTGGTCGAGCCGCGCTTGAAATAGAACACGTAGTCCCAGCGGTCCGCGTGGAACATGTCGGTCAACAGCGGCGTGCCGAGCAATTGCTTCACCTGCGCGCGCGACATGCCGGCCTGCATCTGTGCAGCCGCTTCTTTCGAAACAAAGTTGCCCTGCACGACCGTGATGCGGTACGGCGTGATGCTTTGGGCAACGCGCTGTGTCAGGCTGTCGTAAGTGGAACATCCGGCAAGAACCGCGACAGTCGCAACAGCGATCAAGGTACCCCGCATGCGGCTCCCCCGGTAGATCAATTGAGATTTTGAAATCATTTCACTCACCGTGCGGGCCCGTGGACGAGCCGCGCGAGTTTCATTCCATCGAAGATGACCAGAACGGCAAAAACACATTACTATGAGAGCCCAGCATTGTACTCTAGGGATCCCTTGTCATGACCAATCCAACCGATCTCAAGAATATCGGGCTCAAGGCGACCCTTCCGCGCCTCAAAATCCTTGAGATTTTCCAGCACAGCCCGGTGCGTCACCTGACCGCCGAAGATGTGTACCGCAACCTGTTGCACGAAGAACTCGATATCGGCCTGGCAACCGTGTATCGCGTGTTGACGCAGTTTGAGCAGGCTGGCCTGCTGTCGCGCAGCAACTTCGAGTCGGGTAAGGCGGTGTTCGAACTGAACGAAGGTTCGCATCACGACCACCTCGTTTGCCTCGATTGCGGGCTCGTCGAAGAGTTTTTCGACGCCGAGATCGAAAGCCGTCAGCAATCCATTGCGAAGGAACGCGGCTTCAAGCTGCAGGAACACGCGCTGGCGCTGTACGGTGCGTGCACCAAAGAAAATTGCCCGCATCGCAAGCATTGACGCGCCTTCGGGCGTAGTGAGCGAGAGTCGGCCGCGTCGGGGTGCGCGGTCCGGCAGGTAGGCAAAAAAAGACCCGGCCGAGGCGAATCGGCCGGGTCTTTTTGCTTCTGCGCTGAGGTGGGGCAGTCTATCCGCAGCGCGCGCACGGCCTAATCGACCAACTCCGCGCTCGCTTCGAATACCAGCCGCCACGGCTCGGCTAATGACAATTCATCGCAATTGGGTTGCTCGCCGCCGCGATCGACCACCACGAAATCGCTCACCCGATCGAGCGCCAGCAACGGGTGATGCCACACGCCCTTCGCGTAGTTCACGCCCTGCCAGGCGTCGGTCCAGAATGCGCGCAGCCGCGCTGGGTCGAATTCGCCCGCCGACGCGACCACCACCAGATAGCGGCCCGCCGTCAACGGAATGAAAGCCTGACTGCCGAGCGGATGCCGCTCCATCATCGCGATCTCCACCGGCAGCGCGCGCGGTTGCGCGCGAAACAGGTTGATCAGCGGCCGGCCGCCCTGCTCCGTCACGTCGACGCTGGCGAGGTCGTGAAAGCGCTCGGTCGTACCGCCGTTGATCGCGAAGTGGCGCGCGCCGTCCAGTTCGATCACATCACCGAACGGCGCGAAGGCCGTCCGCGTCAGGCGCTCCATCTGCAATGTTTTCATCGACGGGCTCCGTTACGCGATTTCGCCCCACAAGCGCAGGCGCGACACGCCGCCGTCCGGAAAGATATTGAAACGCACATGCGTGACCGGACCCAGCGATGCGATGCCGTCCGCGAAGGTGTGGACGTGGTCCATCTGCAGCTTCTGTTCGCCGAGCAGCACCGGCCAGAACATGGCCTGCGTGATCAGCGAATCGTCGGTGCCGCCCGTCACCGTGGCCGCTTGCAGCGAGCAGCGGTCGGGGTAATTGCCCTTGAAGTGCGCGGTGTCGACTTCGATCTTGCGAATCACGCCCGGCCGCGCCAGCGCGACGATCGCCCAGTCGTTGCCCGGCTCGCGACGGCGGCGGGTTTCCCAGCCGTCGCCCATGTTCACGCCGCGGCCCGGCATCAGCATTTGCGAGGCCGGCCCGAAGTGCTGGTTGTTGGCCGCGACCAGATAAGCGCCGTTCTCGACCGCGGCGAGATCCAGCAGCGTGCCGCTATCGACCCGCTCCCAGTCGCGTTTCGGCTGGCCGTACACGCGCAAACGGGCAAGGCCGCCGTCCGGATACAGATTCACCCGCAGATGCGTGAACGCGCGCGCGTCGCTCACTTCGACGTAATGGTGCTGGTTGCCTTGCAGCGTGGTGGCCGGCACGAGGCGTTGCCAGTCGGCGTTATCGGGCGGCACGTCGCCGTCCGCGTAGCAGGCTTCAATCGACGCAGCCGGCGGGAAATTGCCGGTGAAGTGGCTCGTGTCCAGATCGACGCCATGCACGACGCCCGGACGCGCCAGGCGGATCACGCAATAGTCGTGACCGGTGGTGCGCTTGCGGCGGGTTTCCCAACCGTCCATCCACTTGCCGTGGTCATCGTATTTACCGGGGATGAACACCGCCGGTTGCGGCTCCAGCATGCGGTCCTTCGGCGCGAAGAATTCGTCGCTGGCATGGAGCGCTTTCGCACCCAGTCGCGGGTCGGCGAGATTCATATAGCGACGGGTAAAAGCGGGGGCGTTGGGGTCGAGGATCGGATTGGCCATAGTCTCGGTCAGGCAACGAAAAAGTGATGGAGTGTCGGCGGATTGTCGTCATCCGCCGAGGCTGAAAGCGCGCTGCGTCGGCGCGCGGCATTCGGGAGTCGGCAGAAAATCAGACCGCCGGTGCGTGTTCGCCCGCGGCCCGTTCATCGCTCGAATCTTCGCCGGCCGGCACGTAGCGCAGCGCCGCATCGCGGTTCAGCACGCGATGCGCGCGCACCCGGTCGATATCGTTTTCCCACACGGCGACCACCACGGTCGCCACGCAATTGCCGATCAGGTTGGTCAGCGCGCGGGCGATGCCGACGAACCAGTCGACCGGCAGAATCAGCACGAGGCCGAGCACGGGGATCGCCGGAATCGCGGACAGCGTCGCGGCCAGAATCACGATTGCCGAGCCGGGAATGCCGTGCGCGCCCTTCGACGTCACCAGCGACACCAGCACCACCACGATCAGGTCATGCAAGGACAGCGGCGTGTTGGTGGCCTGCGCGATAAAGATCACCGCGAGCGTGAGATAGATGGAGAAGCCGTCGAGATTGAACGAGTAGCCGGTCGGTATCACCAGCCCGACCGTCGAATCCTTCACGCCCATCCATTCGAGCTTGCGCATGATCTGCGGCAGCACGGCGTCGGACGAAGCGGTGCCAAGCACGATCGACAGTTCTTCGCGCAGATAGCGGATCAGCTTGAAGATGCTGAAGCCGGCCAGCCGCATCACTACGCCCAGCACCACCACCACGAACACGAAGCAACTCGCGTAGAACACCAGCACCAGCAGGCCGAGTTGCTTCAGCGATTCGACGCCATAGGTGCCCGTCGTAAAAGCGATCGCGCCGAGCACGCCGAGCGGCGCGAGCTTGATGATGAAACCCATCACGCGGAAAAACACTTGCGACAGTTCGTCGATCAGGCTGCTGACGCGCTGCGCTTTATTGCCGAGCAGCGACAGCGCCGAGCCGAACAGCACCGAAAACACCAGAATCTGCAGGATGTCGCCGGTCGCGAACGCGTTGATCGCCGTGTCGGGGATGATCTTCAGCAGGAAGCCCGCCGTGTCCTTGAGGCTCTTGGCGTTCTCGGTGTACGTGGCCAGCGAAGCGGGATCGAGCGAATGCAGATTGATGTTCATGCCGACGCCGGGACGTGTGGCATACGCGAGCACCGCGCCGATCACGAGCGCGATCGTCGTCATGACCTCGAAGTAGACCACCGCCTTCAAACCGACGCGGCCGACTTTACGCAGATCGCCGGCGTGCGCCATGCCGCTCACCACGACGCAGAACACGATCGGTCCGATCACCATCTTGATCAGCTTGAGAAAGCCGTCGCCGAGCGGACGCAGCGATTGGGCGAAATGTGGATACACGGCGCCGATCACAATGCCGGCCACCAGCGCTATGACGACCCGGCCAAACAGCGAATTGAAAAACTTCAACACGGCTTTCTCCTGGTTGAGATGCTGATCTGTTCAGACTGGTCCGACCAGTGCTGTTATGGCAGATAGTAGGAAGCCGATATACTGACGTCAAGGTTTCAAGGAACAGTGTTTACCCGTTGTTTTTACCGCCTTTTCGGGCCGTATCGCGAATGCGCAAAGATGTGCCGTATGAGCGTTCGACACGCGTAATACAATGCTGGTCTGACCACGCTTTCAAGTGAGTTACGATGAAAAACGCCCCGCACACCGTCACCGACGCCGCCATCGCGACCATTCGCGAACGGATCGAAGCGGGCGTCTATCCGGTAGGTAGTTTGCTGCCGGCGCAGCGTCAGCTTTCCGAGGAACTGGAGATTAGTCGCGCTTCGTTGCGCGAGGCGTTGTCCACGCTCGAAGCGCTCGGCCTGCTGATGATCCGGCCCGGCAAGGGCGTCTACGTGGAAAGCGCGCAGGCCGTGGCCGCGCAATCGTGGCGCTTCTCGGAGCAATCGTCGCTGCCGGATACCTACCAGATGCGCTATGCGCTGGAAGGCTTTATCGCGCGCATGGCGGCGCTCGCCGTCAGCGAGGCCGACCTCGCCTGGTTCGAAGACAACATCACGGCCATGCAAACGGCGCTCGCGTGCGACGAACTCGACGAGGCCGCGTGCCTCGACTACGACTTCCATATGCGGATCGTGAATATTGCCGGCAACGCGGCAATCGAATCGATTCTGAGCAGCAGCGCGGACATCATGAAGGAAAGCCAGCGCATGCCGTTTTACCGACGCGAGCTGGTGCTGTCCACGTACATCGAACATCGTGTGATTCTGGATGCGCTGAAGGCGCGCGATTCCATCGCGGCGGGCCAGGCGATCGAGACGCATATCTCGAACGCGGCGCAGCGCGCCGGCGTGTATTTCCCGACGCCGCAGACGCGAACGTAGAGGTAGACGCGATAGACCAAGCAGATGCGTCAGCCATGCCAAACGCGCAGGCGCAGAACGCAGGCGTAAAAAAGCCGCTCCGAAGAGCGGCTTTTCTTTGTCTCCGACGCTTCAGCCCCGCCGACTCAAAGCCGGCAGCGCGATGCGTTGTCGACCTTACTTCGCGTTGGCCAGCGCCACAGCCGTATCCAGCATGCGGTTCGAGAAGCCCCACTCGTTGTCGTACCAGCTCGACACCTTCACCAGACGGCCCGACACCTTGGTCAGCGTCGCGTCGAACGTCGACGAAGCCGGGTTGTGGTTGAAGTCGATCGACACCAGCGGCGCCTCGTTGTAACCGAGAATGCCCTTCAGCGAGCCTTCCGACGCTTCCTTCATGATCGCGTTGACTTCTTCGACCGTCGTGTCGCGCGCGGCGATGAACGACAGGTCGACCACCGACACGTTGATCGTCGGCACGCGAATCGCATAGCCGTCGAGCTTGCCGTTCAGTTCCGGCAACACCAGGCCAACCGCCGACGCAGCGCCGGTCTTGGTCGGGATCTGGCTATGCGTGGCCGAACGTGCGCGGCGCAGGTCTTCGTGGTACACGTCCGTCAGAACCTGGTCGTTCGTGTAAGCGTGAATCGTGGTCATCAGACCGTTCACGAGGCCGATCTTGTCGTTCAGCGGCTTGACGAGCGGCGCGAGGCAGTTCGTCGTGCACGATGCGTTCGAGATCACCGTGTCCGATGCCTTCAGCACATGGTGGTTCACGCCGTAGACGATCGTTGCGTCGACGTCTTTACCGCCCGGCGCCGAGATGATCACCTTCTTTGCGCCGCCCTTGATGTGCGCGCTCGCCTTTTCCTTGGTCGTGAAAAAGCCCGTGCATTCCAGCACGACGTCAACGTTCAGCTCGCCCCACGGCAGTTCGGCCGGGTTGCGGTTCGCCAGCACGCGGATCTTGTCGCCGTTGACAACCAGGTAGTCGCCGTCCACCGACACTTCGCCCGGGAACTTGCCGTGCGCGGTGTCGTATTGCGTCAGGTGAGCGTTGGTCTTGGCATCGCCGAGATCGTTGATGGCGACGATTTCGATATCGTGCTTCTTGCCGTTTTCATAGAAGGCGCGCAGCGTGTTGCGGCCGATCCGGCCGTAGCCGTTGATTGCGACGCGAATCGTCATGGTCTATCTCCTGATGGCTGAAAAAAATTCGTCTCTATTCGTCTGCGCTTCCCAGTCTGACCGCAACGCATGCGGCCAGACTTGCCGAAGATCAGCCGAGTGCCGCTTTGGCCGTCGCTACCACGTTCTCGACGGTGAAGCCGAAATGCTTGAACAACACGCCAGCCGGGGCCGATTCGCCGAACGTGTCGATGCCGACCACGCCGCCTTCCAGACCCACGTACTTGCGCCAGAAATCCGTGACACCTGCTTCGATCGCGACGCGGCGCACGCCTTGCGGCAAGACGCGTTCGCGGTACTCGGCGTCCTGCTTGTCGAACACCGTGGTCGACGGCATGGACACGACGCGGGCGCCGATGCCTTCACGCGCCAGCGACTCGACCGCGTTCAGCGCCAGTTCGACTTCCGAACCGGTGGCGATCAGGATGATCTTGCGCGCGGGGATTTCGTCGTTCCAGTCGCGCAGCACGTAGCCGCCCTTCTCGATGTTGGCGATCTGCGCGTCCGTGCGTTCCGAGAACAGCAGGTTCTGACGACTGAAGATCAGGACCGACGGGCCGTGATGTTCGACCGCGTGGGTCCAGGCCACCGCCGTTTCGACCGTGTCGGCCGGGCGCCACACTTGCAGATGCGGAATCAGACGCAGGCTCGCGACGTGTTCGATCGACTGGTGAGTCGGGCCGTCTTCGCCGAGACCGATCGAGTCGTGCGTGAACACGAAGATCGACGGCGCTTTCATCAGTGCGGCGACGCGCAGTGCGTTGCGGCTGTAGTCGGAGAACGTCAGGAACGTGCCGCCGAAGGCCTTGAAGCCGCCGTGCACCGCGATGCCGTTGATCGCCGCGCTCATGCCGAACTCGCGCACACCGTAGTTCACGTAATTGCCGGCAGCGCGGCCTTCCGCGTTCACGCGCACCGGCTTGGCGGCCTTCCAGTTGGTCAGGTTCGAACCGGTCAGGTCGGCGGAGCCGCCCAGCAGTTCCGGCAGCACGGCCGACAGACCTTCGATAGCCTGTTGCGACGCCTTACGCGTAGCAATGGTTTCCTTGCGTTCGTTCGCGCCGGCGACGATCGCCTTCGCCTGTTCCGCCCAATCGGCCGGCAACTGCTTGGCCATACGGCGGGTGAATTCGGCGGCTTCCTGCGGATACTTGGCCTGGTAGGCCGCGAACGCCTTGTCCCACTCGGATTCGATGCGCGCGCCCGCTTCCTTCGCGTCCCACGCTGCATAGACTTCCTGCGGAATCACGAACGGCTCCCACTTCCAGCCGATCTTTTCACGCGTGGCCGCGATTTCCTTGTCGCCGAGCGGCGAGCCGTGCGAATCGTGGCTGCCGGCCTTGGTCGGCGCGCCTTCGCCGATCACGGTCTTGCAGCAGATCAGCGTCGGCTTGTCGGACAGCTTCGCCTGTTTGATTGCCGCGTCGACCGCGTCGACGTCATGGCCGACCACGTTCGGGACCACGTTCCAGCCGTACGCTTCGAAGCGCTTCGGCGTGTCGTCGTGGAACCAGTTCACCACTTCGCCGTCGATCGAGATGCCGTTGTCGTCGTAGAACGCGATCAGCTTGTTCAGCTTCAGCACGCCCGCGAGCGAGCAGGCTTCGTGCGAGATGCCTTCCATCAGGCAGCCGTCGCCGACGAACACGTACGTGTGGTGGTCGACGATCGTCGCGTCCGGCTTGTTGAATTCGGTGGCCAGCAGCGACTCGGCGAGCGCCATGCCGACCGCGTTCGCCAGACCCTGGCCGAGCGGACCGGTGGTCGTTTCGACGCCCGGCGTGATGCCGTATTCCGGGTGGCCCGGCGTCTTCGAATGCATCTGGCGGAAGTTCTTCAGCTCGTCGATCGGCAGATCGTAGCCGGTCAGATGCAACAGCGAGTACAGCAGCATCGAGCCGTGGCCGTTCGACAGCACGAAGCGGTCGCGGTCCGACCACTGCGGGTTCGTTGGGTTGTGACGCAGATGACGCGACCACAAGGCCACGCCGATTTCGGCCATGCCCATCGGCATGCCGGGGTGACCGGAATTCGCTTTTTGAACGGCGTCCATGGACAACGCGCGGATTGCGTTGGCCATCAGGGAGGTGGGTGCGGGAGACGGGGTCGTCATGTCGAGTCCGGAGACAGAGTCAGAAAGCGGTGTGCGCTTGAGTCCCGGATGCTCGGCGGCCAGTTCGCTTCGGCGCACGGTGCGGCGCCAGGAGACGCGAAACGGGCAGAGCAAACGGACAAGGCTGAAAGCGTGACATTCTAGCAGAACGTTGCGCGGCTCCCGAGCGGAAACCCGCATGGCCCGAGGCCGCACGTGGGCGCTGGGGTGTGCTGCGGTTCGCCTCGGTTCGGCTCGGTTCGCGGTTTACAATTGGACAACCTGAACCTACCGCGCTCCCGACGGAGCCCGTCCGCCGTGAGCGCTCCGCTGCTGTTCCACCCAAGTCCCGACGCCGTCTACGGATTTCCGCACGCACGACGGATCGCTTGTGTCGACTCGCCGTATCAGCGTATCGAGGTGTGGGACACGCCTCAGCTCGGCCGGCTCTTTACGCTCGACGGCCGTCCGATGACCTCCGTCGGCGACGAGTTCATCTATCACGAATGCATGGTGCACCCGGCCGCGCTCACGCATCCGGCGCCGAAGTCTGCGCTGGTGCTGGGCGGCGGTGACGGCGGCGCCGCGCGGCAATTACTGAAGCATCCCGGCATCGAACGAATCGTGGTGGCGGAGCTGGACGCCGAGGTGGTGCGCCTGACGCGCGAGCATTTGCCCGACGTACACGGCGGCGCTTTCGACGACCCGCGCGTCGAACTGGTAATCGGCGACGCCGCCGATTACGTCGCGGCGACGGCAGCATCGGCGGCGACACGGTTCGATCTGGTGATATTCGACCTGACGCCGCCGGACTCACCCGCAGCGGGCTTGTACACGCAAGCCTTCTACACCCAGCTCAAACGGACGATGACCCCAACCGCCGCGCTCTCCGTGCATCTCGGCTCGCCGTACTTTCATGCGCAGCGCGTAGCCGGCCTGCTCGACGGCTTGCGCGCGGCATTCGCGATTGTCCGCACGATGAGCGCCTTTATCCCGCTGTACGGCTCGCTGTGGATGATGGCCACCGCCAGCGACACGCTCGACCCCACGGCCCTCGACGCCGACACGCTCGCCGCAGGTTTCGCCACGCGCCGGCTCGAACCCGCTTCGCTGAGGCATTACGACCCGGCCCTGCACGCGGGACTGTTCTCGGCATCGCGCGCCGTGCGCGATAAACTAAGTCAATTCTTAACGTCAACACACTGAAGCGTGGGCACAATGCACGGTTCGCCCGGGCCGCACAATCGACACACCGATTGCGCAGTCGTCCCGCTGACCGCGCAGCCTGCGTCCCGCCAACCCCTCTCGATCCGGAGAACCCCATGACCGCCTCCCGCCCAGCCGGTGTGCCCTGGTTGACCCCCTATCTGACAGTACGCGACGCAGGCGCCACGAGCGCGTTCTTCTCGGCAGCGTTTGGCTTCGAAGTGCGCGACAGCGTGCAGGACGACGGCGTCGTCATGCATGTCGAGATGACCTATCAAGGCCAGTTGATCGTGATGTTCGCGCCGGAAGGCGCCTTCGGGTCCGCGGCGAAAACCCCAAAAAGTGCGGGCGCAATCGCGCCGCAATCGTTCTATGTCTATGTCGACGACGTCGACGCGGTTTACACGCGGGCGCTGGCCGCCGGCGCCAAATCGTTGAGCGAGCCACAGGATCAGTTCTGGGGCGACCGCTTCGCCCAGGTCGAAGACCTGGACGGCTACCGTTGGGCGCTCGCTCGCCACCTTTCCTGAACCAATGAGTATTTCTCTGATGCCTCGCTTCTTCGTCGATACGGCGCTCAACTCCGACGACATCCTGCCGCTTCCGGACGACGTTGTACGTCACATCCTCGTTCTGCGCCTGCAACCCGGCGACTCGATCGTGCTGTTCAACGGCGAAGGCGGCGAGTACAGCGCCGAACTCGTCGAGGTCGAACGCCGCTCGGTGAAGGTCGTGGTGCGCGAATTCCGCGCCATCGAAATCGAAGCGCCATATCACCTCACGCTCGCGCAAGGCATCGCCGGCGGCGACAAGATGGACTGGCTGATCGAAAAAGCGGTCGAACTCGGTGCGTCGTGTTTCATGCCGTTGACCACCACGCGCAGCGTCGTGCGCCTGTCCGGCGAGCGCGCGCAGCGGCGGCATGCGCATTGGCAAGGGATCGTGCGCGCGTCGTGTGAACAGTGCGGCCGCAATCGTCTGCCGGAAGTCATGCCGGTGCGCGAAATCGCGACCTGGCTCGGCGCGCTGCCGCCCACGCCGGAAGACGGCGAACTGCGGATTCTGCTGTCGCCGCGCGCGAGCATCAGCTTTACGGCCTTGCCCGCCACGCCGCCGCTCGGCCGCGTGACCGTGCTGGTCGGCCCGGAAGGCGGTTTTTCCGCCGCCGAAGAAGCCGCCGCGACCGATCACGGCTTTACCGCGGTTGGGCTCGGCCCACGCGTGTTGCGCACCGAGACGGCGGGGATCGCGGTGCTTTCCGCGTTGGCCGCGCGCTGGGGTGGGTGGTAAGCCGACATCGACGGCTCACTCAACGCCGCGCACTAAAAGCAAAAGGCCCGCCAATCGGCGGGCCTTTTTCATTTCTTAGCCTCACGCAGCGACTGCGCTGCACGGCCAAACGTTACGCAAACGAGTAGAACACCCGGAACGCGACTTTACGCTCGGCCCAGAACTCGGCCGCTTCGCGGAACACGTCCAGCAGCGTTTCGCGCCCTTCCTTGTCGAACTTCTGAGCGACCGGCAACTGTTCGAGCACGATCACGAAGCCGGGTTGCGTTCCGGCCTTATGAACCAGGTCGGTCAGGCAATCGTAGAGCGCGTCGTAATTTTTGCCGAAGTGCTTCGGAAACAGGAACGATGTCGCGATAGTCTCGAGCACTTCCTGCTTGGACTGCGCGTTCGCGCAATACGCATAGAGGAAATGCTGGCCGAGTTGCTCGGCCTCGTCAGCTAGATCCTGCACGCGGAACGCGCGGATCGACTGTACGATGTTCGGTCGTACGGTCTTGAAAAGACTCATGGGCTCCTCGTTCGATGAAACCACAGTGCCTGTTTCGCTCTGGTTCTCGCGGCCCTGATCGCCGGCTCGCATCTGCATGACGCGTTGGAACAAATTGCCGTCGCCGGCCGCGAAAAGATCCGTCGCGACTCCGGAGTCGTGCGCGTAGACGTTGTCGCTCATGCCGTTCATCCCGATGTCATTCAACAATACGATTAAAACTGGTGTAGTGGTCGTCCGAGTAGTAACAATTGTCGGTTCGCTGTAGCGGACCACCGCAGACGATGCGACGCGCCCCGCGATTACGCGCGCGAGGCGTGGGAACGGTGTATTCGTGGTAATAGCCGCGCCGATGGGCCGGCAGCAACCGTTCGCGATTGCCGAATACGATGCCGTCCTTCTCATACGGGTAAGGCCCGCCGGCAGCAATCAAGTTCAATGTATTGACCGCTTCGCGCGGCAACTGCGCCAGCGCGACGACGCCCTGCACCTGTGCGTTTGCATCGGCGGGCGCCGTGTAGTCGCGCGCCAACGCGCCAGGCACGGAACCGGATAACACGCACAGCGTTAAAGCACCGATCAGCACGCCTTTCATGCGCAGCCACTTGCGTGCCATGTACCAGGGTTCCCGCTGTTAAATCACGAGTTTGACGACCATGAAAGTCGTAAGGGTATCGCTAATAGCCTTTGGAATCAACGTTCACCCGGCTGACGTTCGCTATCAGTCAAGCGAAAACGCCCACCAGAGTGGCTTTGACGACTTTTGACAGAATTGTTAGCTTAGTCAAGCTAAACTTTAGCTCGATCTAGCAATCGCACGCTGATTGCGCGAGGTTCAGCATGCGGCCAGCCTGGGCGCGCCGCCTTCTGGCGCGTGCCCGGAGGGCTAAATTCGTTGGAAGCTGGATCGTGCGGTTTGCCATTTCAGGGTGACTATTCCCCAGTTCACCCGAGGCGTGCCCATTGCGGGCACGCTTTTTTTTCCGCTTTTTCCCGTTTTCGTGTGGCGAGGATCCCCTGCGCCACACGAGGTTCGATCAACAGACTCGATGCAGGCCCGATCAGCGCGCCGCGATCACGTCCGCGACCAGCAGGGCCGTCATGTTGACGATTCGGCGCACCGTTGCCGACGCCGTCAGCACGTGAACCGGCTGAGCCGCGCCCAGCAGCATCGGACCAATCGCGATGTTGTTGCCCGCGGCGGTCTTCAGCAGGTTGTACGAGATATTCGCCGCGTCGATGTTCGGCAGCACCAGCAGGTTAGCGTCGCCTTCCAGCGTCGAATCGGGCAGTACTTCGCGGCGCAGATTGGCGTCGAGCGCCACGTCGCCGTGCATTTCGCCGTCCACTTGCAGTTCCGGCGCGCGCTCGCGCAGGATCGCCAGCGTGTCGCGCATCTTCTGCGCGGTCGGCGCATTGCTCGAACCGAAGTTCGAATGCGACAGCAGCGCGACCTTCGGCTCGATACCGAAACGGCGCACTTCTTCGGCGGCCATGATCGTGATCTCGGCCAGTTGCTCCGGCGTCGGGTCCACGTTCACGTGCGTATCGACGATGAAAATCTGCCGATTCGGCAGCACCAGACCATTCATCGCCGCGTAGACCTTGCGGCCTTCCTTCTTGCCGATTACCTGATCGATGAAGTGCAGGTGACGGTGCGTCGTGCTGACCGTGCCGCAGATCATGCCGTCCGCTTCGCCCTTCTTCACCAGCATTGCGCCGATCAGCGTGGTGCGGCGTCGCATTTCGAGCTTCGCCATCTGCTCGGTGATGCCCTTGCGGGACATCATCTTGAAGTATTCCTGCCAGAAGTCGCGATAACGCTCGTCATGGTCGGTGTTCACGACCGTGTAGTCCTGACCCGCGATCAGACGCAGACCGTAGCGCGCGATCCGCTGCTCGATCACCGCCGGACGGCCAATCAGAATCGGCTTGGCCAGCTTTTCGTCAACGATGATCTGCATGGCGCGCAGCACGCGCTCTTCTTCGCCTTCCGCGAACACAATGCGCTTCTTCTCCGGCTCGACGCCACGCGCCACCTGGAAAATCGGCTTCATGGTCGTGCCGCTGTGATACACGAACTGCTGCAGATGCTGTTCGTACGCGTCCATATCTTCGATCGGACGCTCGGCGACGCCCGAATCCATCGCGGCCTTCGCCACGGCCGGCGCGACCTTGACGATCAGGCGCGGATCGAACGGCTTCGGAATCAGATAGGCCGGCCCGAACGATAGATCCTGAATGCCGTAAGCGGTCGCGACGATATCGCTCTGCTCCTGGCGCGCCAGTTCGGCGATCGCGTTGACCGCCGCGATTTCCATTTCCCGCGTCACCGTCGTCGCGCCCGCGTCCAATGCGCCGCGGAACAGGAACGGGAACACCAGCACGTTGTTCACCTGGTTCGGATAGTCGGTGCGGCCCGTGCACAGCACCGCGTCCGGACGCACTTCGAGCGCGAGTTCCGGCAGAATTTCCGGCGTCGGATTGGCGAGCGCCAGAATCAGCGGCTTGTCCGCCATCTGCTTGACCATGTCCTGCTTCAGCACGCCGCCAGCCGACAGACCCAGGAAAATGTCCGCGCCGCCGATTGCTTCAGCGAGCGTGCGGGCGTCGGTTTCACGCGCGAAGCGTTCCTTGTCCGGGTCCATCAGTTCGACGCGGCCCTTGTAGACCACGCCGGCCAGATCGGTGACGGTGATGTTTTCGAGCGGCAGGCCGATATCGACCAGCAGATCCAGACAGGCCAGCGCCGCGGCGCCCGCGCCCGACGACACCAGCTTGACCGACTTGATGTCTTTGCCGACCACCTTCAACCCATTGGTGATGGCCGCCGCCACGACGATCGCCGTGCCGTGCTGGTCGTCGTGGAACACCGGAATCTTCATGCGCTTGCGGCATTCGCGTTCGACGATGAAGCAATCCGGCGCCTTGATGTCTTCCAGGTTGATCCCGCCGAAGGTCGGCTCGAGCGCGCAGATCACCTCGACCAGCTTGTGCGGATCGGACTCGTTCAACTCGATATCGAACACGTCGATGCCGGCGAACTTCTTGAACAGCACCGCCTTGCCTTCCATGACCGGCTTCGACGCGAGCGGCCCGATGTTGCCCAGACCCAGCACCGCGGTGCCGTTCGTGACGACGCCGACCAGGTTGCTGCGCGCGGTGAAACGCGCGGCGTTCAGCGGATTCTCGACGATTTCCTCGCACGCGAACGCGACACCCGGCGAATACGCCAGCGCGAGATCGCGCTGGTTGATCATCTGCTTGGTCGGGGCGATCGCGATCTTCCCCGGGGTGGGGAACTCGTGGTAATCGAGGGCGGCTTCGCGGAGTTTGCTATTGACGGGAGTCGACATAAGGCGGGCTTCGAAGTGCGGATTAGAATAGATGTTCGACGGCATTGTAGCCCCAATTGCCGGCTCAATTCGTTCAAAACGGGTACAACTGCCGCGACCGAAACAGTGCGAAAGGTCGATGCAATGTGCATCGGTCGAAATGCAGTGTTGACGTGCCGTACAGCCTACTCGCTTGGGCGTTGCCGGCGCATTAGGGATTGAACCCGGATTGAACCAGTGGCCGCTTCGTACAATGCGCGCCGTTAGCCGACGTTCGCGGCGCTTATTGCCTCAACTATCGCTCACTACGGCTCAGCTACCGCTCATCCACCGCTCACTTACTGTTTACGCACCGCCGCCATGCTCTCCGAGTTTTCGCTGATCGATCGTTTCTTCGCGCGCCGCGCCGCCGCCCAACCGTCTGACGCGGAGAGCGGCGCGCTCGGCATCGGCGACGACTGCGCACTGCTCGCGCCACGCCCCGGCGAAATGCTGGCGATCTCGACGGACATGCTGGTGGAAGGCCGCCACTTTTTCGCCGACGTCGATCCGCAAGCGCTCGGTCACAAAGCGCTCGCGGTGAATCTGTCGGATCTCGCGGCAATGGGCGCGCGGCCGCAGGCGTTCACGCTAGCGTTCTCGTTGCCGAAAGCCGACGAAACCTGGCTCGCCGCCTTCAGCGCAGGACTCTTCGCGCTGGCCGAACGCTACGATTGCGCGCTGATCGGCGGCGATACGACTGGCGGCCCGTTGAATCTGTGCATCACCGTGTTCGGCAGCGTGCCGCCGCAAGTAGCGCTGCGCCGCGACGCCGCGCAAGCCGGCGACGACATCTGGATTTCCGGCGCCCTCGGCGACGCACGCGCCGGGCTCGGCGTGCAGCGCGGCGAGTGGCAGGCCGATGCCGACGACGCTGCGACGTTTCGTCGCGCCCTCGAACGCCCTGAGCCGCGCGTCGCGCTCGGCCTGGCGCTGCGCGGCATCGCGCACGCGGCGCTCGATCTGTCGGATGGGCTCGCCGGCGATCTGCTGCACATTCTCGAACGCTCCAACTTGCAGGCCACCGTCGACATCGACGCGGTGCCGCGCTCGGCCGCGCTGCGGCGTTTGTCGCCGGCCATCCAGCAGCGCTGCACGCTGGCCGGCGGCGACGATTACGAACTGTGCTTCACCGCGCCGACTTCCGCGCGCGCCGCGGTGCAAAACGCCGGTCGCGAGGCGGCCGTGCCGGTCACCCGCATCGGTACAATAAGCGCTCTCCAAACGGCGGCCGACCGCCCGGCGATCGGCTGGCGCGACGCCGCCGGCGCGCCGCTCACTCTGACGTTGCAAGGCTTCGACCACTTTCATGCAGACTGATCCCCCGCTCGGCCCCGCCAACGAACTCATCGACGGCCAGCCGCCGAAAGAGCCTAACGCGCCCAATCCGCGCCCACGGCCGCGCCGTGCGAGCGCGCGGTTCATGCTGTCGCATCCGCTGCACATGCTCTCGTTGGGGTTCGGCAGCGGCTTGTCGCCCATCGCGCCAGGCACCTTCGGCACGCTGTTCGCGTGGGCGTCGTTCATCGTTCTGAGCCGCTATCTGACCGTGACCGAATGGGGTCTGCTGATCGCGTTCGGTTTTGTCGGCGGCATCGCGCTGTGCGGCTTTACCGCGAAGAGGCTGGGCATCGACGACCCGTCGCCGGTCGTGTGGGACGAGATCGTCGCGTTCTGGCTGGTGCTGCTGATGGTCACGCCCGCCACGCTGACCGAGCAATTGTGGGCGTTCATCGTGTTCCGCTTCTTCGACATGGTGAAACCGCCGCCCATCGGTTATTTCGATCGCCGTCTGAAAGGTGGCTTTGGCATCATGTTCGATGACCTGGTTGCCGCATTTTTCACGCTGCTCGTCATTGCGCTCTGGCGCATGTCGGTTTAATCCTCGCCGGTGGCCGGCCCTCTGTGCCGCCGGACCTCGCCCGCGGGCCCCCGTTTTCCGGATTGACGCCATGCCTACCGATTCCGTGGTTCACCAGCTCGCGATTCGCGTGAGCAACCGCCTGCGCGACGAACGCCTGATGCTCGTCACCGCCGAATCCTGTACGGGCGGCATGGTGGCGACCGCGATCACCGACATTTCCGGCAGCAGCGGCTGGTTCGAACGCGGCTTCGTCACGTATTCGAATCAGGCGAAGAGCGAGATGATCGGCGTGCCGGCCGACATGATCGAGAAGCATGGCGCTGTCAGCGAGCAGGTCGCGCGCGCCATGGCCGAGGGCGCGCTGCGCAACAGTCGCGCGCAGGTGTCGGTGTCGATCACCGGCGTCGCCGGTCCGGGCGGCGGCACCGAGACCAAGCCGGTCGGCATGGTCTCGTTCGGCTGGAGCAACCGGCTGCATACGTCGGTGGAAACGAAGGTTTTCAAGGGCGATCGCGAACAGATTCGCGTGCAGGCCGCCACGCATGCGCTGCGCGGCGTGCTGGCGTTGCTCGATGAACGCGAGCATTGATGGTTCGTCAAAGCTAAGCATTGGGGAGCCGCGAAACCATGTCCGAATCACGCGCCGCCACGGCCAAAGACGAACTGATCCGCCGCTTCGATCTGAAGCCGCATCCCGAGGGCGGATTTTTCAGCGAGACGTACCGGTCGGCCGGGCGCGTGATGCGCGATGGTGAGCCGGCGCAGACGCGCTCGGCGTCGACCGCGATCTATTACCTGTTATGCGACGGCGCGCATTCGGCGTGGCATCGGATCAAGTCCGACGAAGTCTGGCATTTCTACGCCGGCGAGCCGCTGAACGTTCACGTGCTCGATGAAAACGGTGCGCTGATCACCCACAAGCTGGGCAATGCGCTGACGCATCCGGATGCCGTGTTTCAGGCCGTGGTGCCGGCGGGCTTGTGGTTCGCCGCGGAGTGCGCCGATCCGTCGACGTTCGCGCTGGTGGGCTGCACCGTCGCGCCGGGATTCGAATTCAGCGAGTTCGAACTGGCGGATGTCGACGCGTTGAAGGCGCGGCATCCTCAGCATGAGGGCTTCATTGAAAAACTAAGGCCGGCGGTTTAGCCGGCCTTGCTTGAGCGGAGCGCGTAGACAGCGCTCCGGAGAATTGCGGTGGAACAGTCTCAGCAGAAACGCGCCGCCATCAGAAACCGCAGCACATTCCTCGCCGAAAACCTCACCGGAATGCGTTGATCCGATCCCGCGTTTCCATCGCGGCTTTCGCGGCGGCGTCGGCGAAATCGTCGCCCTTGCTCGCGTAGATAATCGCGCGCGACGAGTTGATCAGCATGCCCGTGCCATTCGCGGTGCGGCCCGCGTTGACGGTCGCCTGCACGTCGCCGCCTTGCGCGCCGATGCCCGGAATCAGCAGCGGCATATCGCCGACAATCCCACGCACCACTTCGATTTCCTTCGGGAACGTCGCGCCGACCACCAGCGCGAGCTGACCACTCGCATTCCACTTGTCGGCCGCCAGCTGCGCGACGACCTGATACAGCGGACGGCCGCCGGTTTCCAGAAATTGCAGATCGGAACCGCCCGGGTTCGACGTGCGGCACAGCACGATCACGCCCTTGCCTTCGTGCTCCAGATACGGCTGGATCGAATCGAACCCCATGTATGGATTGACCGTCACCGCGTCGGCTTGATAACGCTCGAAGGCTTCGCGCGCGTATTGTTCGGCGGTGCTGCCGATGTCGCCGCGCTTCGCGTCCAGAATCACCGGCAAGCCCGGATGATTCGCGTGAATGTGCGCGATCAGTTGCTCGAGTTGGTCTTCCGCGCGATGCGCGGCGAAGTAGGCGATCTGCGGCTTGAACGACGACGCGTACGGTGCGGTGGCGTCGACGATCGTGCGGCAGAACTCGAAAATCGCTTCGGGGCGGCCCGCGAGCGCGCCCGGAAATTTGCTGGGCTCGGGATCGAGGCCGACGCACAGCAGCGAGTTGGTGCGCTGCCAGGCGTCGTTGAGTGTCGGGATGAAATGGGACATGGAGGTCTCGCGGCGAGCAGGTGAACGGAAGTGGCGCGTATTTTACCCGTCCTGCGCAAGGGGCCGCGACGCGGGGCGTGCTTTGCACGCGGCGGCGCGGTTTCCCGGCGTTGAACTCCCGCCGCGAGCACTACGGTCACCGCGACACCCCGCTCGCCATCGCGCCCGCTTCGCTCGGTGCGTTACCGCCACCGCTTCGCCCAAACGTTATTGCCGCCGCTTCGTTCCACGTGCGCCCGGCATCGAACGCAAACCCGTCCGCTCGACAGTAAACCGGAACGTCCGCGTCAGCCGCTCGCCGCGCTTCAGCAAGGTCATGCCGTTTTCGCACGCGCCGCCGGCCAGGTTCATCGCGTTGATCGGATGATCCACCGGCTCGAAGCAGAAGAAGTCTTCGCCCGTCGGCGTGTACAGCACGTAGTAGTCGGTGTCGGCGGAGATATTCAGCGACAGTCGGCGCTTCGGCCACACCACGGCCGCCTGCCCGCTCCAGCCGGTAAAAGCATGATTGACGACGGTATCCGGCAACGGATACGCCACCCCGAATTGCCACGCCGGCGGCGCCGGCACATGGCGCACCGGCAGCCAGTCGTCGCCGGACAGCCACAGGCCGCCGGCCGCCGCCGACAACTCGGTATCCGCGTCGCGCACAAAGAACGGATGCACGCCGAGCCCGAACGGCAGCGCCTCGCGCCCCGCGTTTTCGATTTCGAGCGTGACGGCAAGCGTCGGGCCATCGAGCGTATAGGTTTGCGCCGCGCGGAACGCGTACGGTTTGCCGTCGTGGCGATCGAGCGTCAGGCGCACGCTTTCGCGCGCCGACTCGGCCACCTGCCACGCCGACAGCCAGCCGTCGCCGTGAATCGGCAACGGTTCGTCGGCGCGATTGCGCGGCACGTCCACGCGCCGTCCCGCCACATCGAAACGACCGCCGCCGATGCGGTTCGAATACGGCAACAGCGGATAACAGGCCAACTGGTTTGGTTGTGTATCGGCCGCGACATGGCGGCAGCGCCGGAAAATCGGCGTCAGCGCGCCGTCGTTGCGCCAGTCGAAACGGGTGATGCCGCCGCCGAGCGTCGGCGCGACGTCGAGGCGCAAATGGGTATTGGCGAGCGTGATGCACGCGAGCTCGCCGCCGCTGCTTTCGCCGACCGCCACCGCCGACGTGCTCGGCCCCGGCAGCACCGGATTGGCCGCCGCGGCAAGTCGCGAGCGCCGGCTCTGGGAGGTCGGCGGGGCGGCGGAAACAAGATTCGCAACAGTCATAGCTGACTCCATCGAGAGGCGTTGGACATGGCCGTCATCGCTGACGGATGCTGTTGGGCGATTTTCTTGAACCGGTCGCCTCTGGGTCCTGCAATGCAGGCTAATAATTTGCGGGCACTGGGATCGCGGCATTTACGGCTGAATCGATTTCAAGGTCACTGCGTAACGCGTGATGCGTAAAGCCTGGTACGTGCGACGAGATGCCTGAGCGGCAATCGACGCTACCGCCCCAAGCCGCCGCCCTGAAAAAGCGGCTGCGTCATTCTGCGCTATGCGGGCGCACCTTGGAACACCGCTTCCGGCAAACCCGCCCTTTCGACACGCGCGACGAACACGCCACCCGCGCCTGCGTCGTTCGCGAGCGCCGCAGAATCGAGACCGATGCGCGCGCTGGTGACGTAAAGCGTGTCGAGCTGCGCGCGCCCGATGGTCGTTCCCTGCGACGCGCCGCCCAACGCGACGCAACTGGGCTGCGCGGTCGGCACGTCGACGCGCTCCGTTTCCACGCCGTCGGGGCCGTAGCGCACCACGCGCCGGCCGCCCCACTGCGCGTTCCACAATCCGCCGTCGCGGTCGACGGTCGAGCCGTCGGGTTCGCCGGTGGCGTCGGTCAGCGTGGTGAACAGACGGTCGTTCGCGACGCTGCCGTCGGCGCGATAGTCGCAGGCGCGAATTTCACGCGTCGGCGAATCGCAGTAGTACATCGTGGCGCCGTCGGGACTGAACGCGATGCTGTTCGAAATAGCTGGCGCCGGCAACGGCAAACGCTCCAGCGACAGATCGTGATTCAGCCGATAAAACCCGCCCACCGCCTGCAACGGCGAGCCTTCGTCTTTCGTGCCGAACACGAAGCGCCCCTGGCGGTCGCAGCGACCGTCGTTCACGCGCGTGTTCATGCCGGGTTCGACGTCGACGATTCGGCGCGTCTTGCCCGTCGTCAGATCGAAAAACGCCAGATGCGTGGCCAGACCCAGCAGCAGATAGCGCGGGTCCGCGCACAGCGCGAACGTGGCGAGCCGCTCCGGCATGCTCCATTGCGTCGTGTCGCCGTCGCTCGGGTCGTAGCGCCACAAACAGGCGCCTTCGATATCCGTCCAGTAAAAGCGGCCGGTGCTCGCGCACCACGTCGCGCCTTCGCCGAGCGCGCATTGCGTGTCGAGCAGCAGCGCGGCCGGCTGCGTGCGCGGACTCGCCGTCACGCCCAGCCTCCGTCCACGATGAGGTCTTGTGCGGTGATCATTTTGCTGTCGTCGGCGGCGAGGAAAAGCGCCATGCGCGCCAGATCGGCCGGTTCCAGTTCCGCGTCAATGCACTGGCCTTCCTTGATCGAACGACGGCCCGCGTCGTCGAGCCACAGGCGCTTCTGCTTCTCCGTCATGACCCAGCCCGGCACCAGCGTATTCACGCGAATATTGAAGTGCCCAAGGTCGCGCGCGAGGCCGCGTGTCAAACCCTGCACCGCCGATTTCGACATCACGTAGACCGGATACCCGCCGTTCTTCAGCATCCAGCTAATCGAGCCGAGATTGATGATCGAGCCGCTGTTGGCAGCCTTCATGTCTTCCATCACCGCTTGCGCCGCGAAGAACTGGTGACGGATATTCACCGCGATACCCGCGTCGAAAAACTCGCGTGTGACTTCGCCGATCTGGTGGCGTTTGTCGTTCGCCGCGTTGTTCACCAGCACCTGGATCGGGCCGAGCGCGGCTTTGACGTCGGCGATCGCTTTTTGCAGCGCGTCGACGTCGGTCAGATCGCAGGGCAGGAACAGCGGTTTGTGTTTGGAATCGCCGAGTTCGTCGGCGAGCGCCTCGCCGGCGCTCGCGTCGATATCGAAGAACGCGACGCGGGCGCCCTGCGCCGCGAAATGCTCGACGAACGATGCGCCGATGCCGGTCGCGCCGCCCGTGATCAACACCGTACGGTCGACGAGACTCGGATAGCGCGCGAACGCGGTGTCCGCGAGACGGGCGTTTGCATTGGCCGGAGACGACATCGTTCGATTCCTTTCAGAGCTAGGTAAGTTAATCCCGCGAACCGCGGTTCTTCAACTGGTCGAGCAGCACTGCGGCCAGCAGGATCGCGCCACGCACGAGGTACTGATAGAACGCGTCGATGTTCATCAGGTTCATCACGTTTTCGACCGTGCCCATGATCAGCACGCCGATCACCACGCCGGAAATCGTCGCGCGTCCGCCGAGCAGCGACACGCCGCCCAGCACGCACGCCGAAATCACGTTCAGCTCGAAACCTTCCGCGGCATTCGGTTGACCCGACGTAATACGCGACGCCAGAATCACACCGGCCAGCGCCGTCACCGCGCCCTGGATCAGGAAGATGTAGACGCGCGTGCGTTCCACATTGATACCGGCCAGACGCGACGCTTCCGGATTGCCGCCGATTGCCAGCGTATTACGGCCGTACACGGTCTGGTTGAGCATCACGCCGAACACGATGAAGCACAGCAGCGTGACCCAGATCGGCAGCGACACGCCGAAAAAGCTCAGCCCGCCCAGCGCGATGAAGGTCTCCGACGACACGCCGACCGCTTGACCGTGCGACACGATGAAGCCGAAACCGCGAACGATTTCCATCGTCGCGAGCGTGGTAATCAGCGCGTTGATGCGCAGATACGCGATCACCGCGCCGTTGACGAAACCGATCACCGCGCCCGCCGCCACCGCCGCGATAATCGCGATGAAGGTGTTGCCGGTCGCGTTGAGCACCATCGCGCACAGCACGCCGGCGAACGCGACCGTCGAACCCACCGACAGATCGAAATCGCGCGACGCGAGACAGAACATCATCGTGCAGGCGACCATGCCGATCTGCGAGATCGACAGCGCGAGACCGAGCATGTTCTCAATGGAGAAGAAATGGTCGACCGTGAGCGACATCGTGACGAACATCACCACGAAAATCACGATCAGGCTGTACTCGGTGACGTGTTGCCACCATTTCGTCTTGTCGGTGGTCTGCGGAATCAGCGCATCGGCCGCGCCTTTGACGGCTTGTTGCGCGAGGTTTTCTCTAGCTTGCATGTTGAAGACTCCTCCCGTTCCCCACGGGTTGCCGGACTTTCGTCCAAATGATGGTCAGGCTGCCTGCTGAGCGGCGGTCTGGGTTCCGGGTAGTGCGGTCGAGCTTTGCGGCAACGCGAGGCTCAACACAGTTTGTTCCGATGCATCTTTGCGTAACAGTTCGCCGGAAATCCGACCCTGGCGCATCACGACGATCCGGTCGGACACGCCGAGTACTTCCGGCAACTCCGACGAAATCATCACGATCGCGCAGCCGCGTTCGGCCAACTGGTAAATCACGTTATAGATTTCGTGCTTCGCGCCGACATCGATGCCGCGCGTCGGTTCGTCGAGAATTACCACCTTCAGATCCGGCTCGGCGAGCCAGCGCGACAGAATCGCCTTCTGCTGGTTGCCGCCCGACAGAAAACGGATTTTCTGGCGACGGCTCGGCGTCTTGATCTTCAGCAGCTTGATGAAACGGTCGGCGGTTTCCGCTTCTTTCTTGCGGTCGAGGAACATGCCCGCGCGCAGATAGTGACGGCGGCAACTGATGTTGATGTTCTCCGACACGGTCGCCATCGCGACAATGCCTTCTTCCTTGCGGTCTTCCGGGCACAGCACGATGCCGTGGCGAATCGCTTCGCCCGCGCTGCGCACCTTGATCGGCTTGCCGTCGAGCACGATTTCGCCGGCCTTGCGGTGATCCGCGCCGTACACCAGGTGCATCAGTTCGCTGCGGCCCGCGCCCACCAGACCGAAGAAGCCGACGATCTCGCCGCGCCGCACCTCGAAGCTGGCCGGCTGCGCGAGCGCATGGCCTTCGATCGCTTTCGCCGCGAAGCGTACTTCGCCGAGCGGCCGCGCCGAGTAGTTATAGATGTCGCTGATCTCACGCCCCACCATCTCGCTGACGATGGTGTCGCGCGTCACGCCCTCAAGCGTGGGATGCGACGCGATCTTGCGGCCGTCACGGAAAATCGTGCAGGCGTCGCACAACTCGTAGATCTCGTCCATGCGGTGCGAGATGTAGATCATCGCGCGGTTGTCGGCGCGCAGGTCGCGCACCAGCTTGAACAGCACTTCGGTCTCGCGATGGGACAGCGAACTGGTCGGCTCGTCCAGCGCGATCACACGCGCGTTGCGCAGCAGCGCCTTGCAGATTTCGACCATCTGCCGTTGCGCGATCGAGAGCTTGCGCAACTTCGCGTTCGGATCGAGCGCCACGCCCATCGCTTCGAGCCGTTCGCGCACGAAGCGTTTGGCTTCGCGCTTGTTGACCCAACCGAGCGAGTTCGGCAGTTGGCCGAGCAGCAGGTTTTCCGCGACCGTCAGATCGGGCACGTATTGCAGTTCCTGGTGAATCACCGCGATCCCCGCCGCGATCGACGAAGCCGCGCTGGTGAAGCGCACCTCGTTGCCGTCGATCATGACGCGGCCCGAGTCGGGCTGATATTCACCACCGAGTATCTTCAGCAGGGTCGATTTCCCTGCGCCGTTTTCGCCCATCAGGCCGTGCACCTGGCCGACGTTGACGTCGAAGGACACACCGTCGAGCGCACGCACGCCTGGAAAGACTTTGCCGATATTGTCAAAACGTAGCGTCGCTGACACTTCCGCCTCCTCTGTTTGTCTCAACTACTCATCCTGCTTATCTTGTATTGCTGCTGCCGGTGCGCCCAATCCCTGGAGAAACGACGCACCGGCAGTTCACTTCATCGCACTGCGTTTGCTGCGATTTTGCTGACGCCTTACTTCGACGCGAGGCCCATCTTTTCGCGCACGTCGGCGACGTTGTCACGCGTAGCCAGCATGCCGGTTGTCAGCGTGAGCATCGGCGGTTCCTTGCCTTGCGTGATCCAGTCGTACATCAGCGTCGAGGTCTCTTCGCCATGGCGCTTCGGGCTGATGATGACCGTGCCGTAGAAGCCCGTCGGCGTCGACTTCTTGAACTCGTTCAATGCCGAGTCCGAGCCGCCGATGCCGATACCGATCATGTTGTCCGCCTTGAAGCCGCGGCTTTCCGCTGCGCGCACCGCGCCGAGCACGCCTTCGTCGTTCAGCGCGTAGGCCACCCAGTGCTTGTATTGCGGGTTCTTCGTCAGCGCGATGTTGGCGGCGTTGAAGGCGTTTTCCGTGTCGGTCTTCGCTTGCGGCGCCATCACGATGTTCGCCTTAGGGAAGCCGGCGGCGACCAGTGCGTCGGTCGCGCCGCTGGTGCGGTCATGCGCGGTCGGCAGTTGTTCGTAGGTCACGTCGATCGCGCCGACATCCTTCATGTCCCAGCCGCGCTTCTTGATTTCCGCGGCCAGGCCGTCGCCGACCTGCTTGCCGATGTTGTACGCCGAGATGCCCATATGCGGCACCGATGCGATCGGCTTGCCCGCACCGTCGACCAGACGATCGTCCACCGTCATCATCTTCAGGCCGTCGGCCTTCGCCTTCGCGACGATGCCCGGTCCGAGCTTGACGTCGGGCGTGCAGATCACGAAGCCTTGCGCCTTCTGGGCGGCCAGGTTGTCGATTGCGCTCATCACCTTCTCGCCCGACGGCGCGCCGATCTTCACCAGCGTGAAACCCTTCTCCTTGGCGGCCATTTCGGCGAACTTCCATTCGTCCTGGAACCACGGTTCTTCCGGCTGCTTCACAAGGAAGCCGATCTTGACCGGGTCCGCCGCCTGCGCCACCGGTGCGTTGAAGAGCACACCCGTCGCCGCTGCTGCCAGCGTGAGGAAAATTCTACGTTTCATGATGCGTGTCTCCTGACTAATTAATTGATAACGAGAAGGTTATTGGCCGCGTCTTCTTGTACCGGGTATGACACACGCGGCCAGCGCGTCGTCCGGTGAACTCATTGCGCCCCAGCGCAATTTGGGTACTGCGAAACCGATGCAACAGTGCTGCAAAAATCAGTCGTGATACAGCGCCGAGCGACCGCCATCCACGGTGATGCAACTGGCGTTGATGAACGGCGCTTCGTCCGACGCGAGAAACACCGCCGTCATCGCCACTTCTTCCGGACGACCGATGCGTTTCATCGGCTGCAGATCGAGCGTGGCCTGCTGCGCCGCCGCCGGATCGGCTTGTTCGTTCCACCAGTCATGCGTCAATTGCGTTTCGATGTAACCCGGCGCGATCGCGTTGACCCGCACATTGCGCGGCGCGTATTCGATGCCGAGCGCGCGCGTCAGGCCAATCACGCCGTGCTTCGCGACCGGGTACGGAAAACAGCCCGGAATGATCTTGAACGAATGCGTCGACGCGATATTGATGATGCTGCCCGCGCCGCGTTCCACCATGCCCGGCAACACCGCGCGGCAACCGTTCCACACGCCGTCGAGGTCGACCGCGAAGCAGCGGCGCCAGTCGTCGTCGGTCATGGTCAGCGGGTCGCAGAACACGTTGATGCCGGCGTTGTTCACCAGCACGTCCAATTGTTGGCCGAAGGCCTGTTCGCCCTCGCTCACCGCGTGCTGAACCGAGGCGGACTGAGTGACGTCGGTGCGCACCGCGAGCACGCGCGCACCAGTTTGCGAGCGGATGCGTTCCGCCGTCTGCTGCGCGCTGTCGAGATCCAGCTCCGCCAGCACGACCGCCGCGCCCTCGCGGGCGAAGGCAAGCGCGATCGCCGCGCCAATGCCGCGCCCGGCGCCAGTGATCAACGCGGCTTTGCCGGCGAGCCGTGTCATTTCTTCGCCCCGGCGCGGGCAATCCGCAGACCGTTGATGAACGCCTTCGCATGCGAGCTCGTCACGGCCGCGCTCTGGCCCGGCTTGTACAGCGCGGAGCCGAGGCCGAAACCGTTCGCGCCGGCGCTAAGAAACGGCCCCATGTTGTCCGGCGTGATGCCACCGACGGGCACCAGCGGCACCTGCGCCGCGATCACCGCGCGCCAGGCTTTCACGACCTGGCAGCCGAGCTGTTCGGCGGGGAACATCTTGAGCACGTCCGCGCCGTTCTTCAGCGCGATGAAGGCTTCGTTCGGCGTCGCGACGCCCGGCGAGCAGGCCATGCCTTGCGCTTTCGCGGCGATCACGACTTCCGGGTCGCTGTGCGGCATGACGATCAGCTCGCCGCCCGCCGACTTCACTTCGTTGACGAAGCTCGGATGCAGCACGGTGCCCGCGCCGACGATCGCGTCGGCCGGCAACGCCTTGCGGATCGCCGCGATGCTGTCGAACGGCTGCGGCGAATTCAACGGCACTTCGACGATGCGAAAGCCCGCTTCATAGAGCGCCTGAGCGTGGTCGGCCGCGTCGGCGGGCGTCACGCCGCGCATGATCGCGATCAGCGGACATGCCTCGAAGGCCGCGATCAGACCCGCGTGCGGCATATACGGTGCGGGCAAATTGATATGAGGTTGCATGTCGATTCCTTGTTTCGTGAGCGGCGGCGTGGCCGTTTAGCCGGCGCGCGCCGCGTGGGCGGCCGGATTGACCAGTCCCGCCTGCGAGGCGACGCGCCACAGGCCGCGCTCGGTGGCGTGCTTGACCAGTTCCGCCTGGGTGCAGCCGAATTGCGCCAGTGCGAGGCGATAGCGTTCGCACAGCGCTTCATTGCCGATCAGACGCAGGCTTTGTCCCGCGACCGAATTCTGTTGCTGCATCAGCACGGCTTCGAGGCCGGCCAGTTCGTGGCCGATCAGCAGGCCCGACAGATAGTCGGGTTGCTGCTCGCGCGACAGTTGTCCGGTGAGACCGAGCGTGCGGGTGCTGAAGATCGTGGCGAGCACACCAGCCTGACCCCGGTCGCGGGCGATTTTCACGCCATGCAGGAAGGCGGCGGTGTCCGCATGGTCCGGCGTCAGCATCGTGCGGCCGAGGATCGTGTGATCGCGCAGCGCCGCGAATACTTCGCCGGTCATGAAGGTGTGAAAACGTTCGATGCGGTTGGCGTGCACGATCGCCCATTTGGCGTGCGTGCCGGGCAGGCCGATCAGGGCGCGTTTGGCGGCGGTATCCGTGTTCGCGGCGTTGTCCGCGTTCGCTTCCTGGCCGAGCGCGCCGAAAATCTGCGTCTCTTCGCCGCGCATCACGTTGGGCAACTCACCGCGTTGCAGCACGCCCGGCACGATATGCAGCGTCACGCCGCATGCCGCTTTCACTCGGACGATGCCGGCCACCAGCGCTTCGGCACTCGCCGGCGCCTCGACGTACGGCGCTTCGACCCAGCCCTGCGCGCTGCCGACCATGCCGGCTGCGATCACCGGCACGCCGGGCGCCTGCTTGAGCCACGCGCCGCAGGCGTCTTCGAAAGCCGCGTCGAAACCGCCTTGTTCAGCGGGACGCGGCAGATTCATGATGCCGGCCGTCGAGGCGTGCGTGGCCAGCACTTGACCGTTTGCGTCGAAGAGATACGCGCGCAGCGAGGTCGTGCCCCAGTCGAGCGCGATCAGCGCGGCCTGGCTGAAATTGGCCGCGACGACATCCGCCACCTCTACCGCTTGTGCGGCGACGGGAGGTTTAGCCGGTGTGGAGGAACCCGCTGACTTCATCGTTTGATCCTGCGAGTTGCGGGTTGCGGGGCACGCCAGCCGAGTTCCTCCGAGATTGCGCGCGCTTCGCGCTGCACGACCGGGATCAGTTCATCCATCCGTTCCAGCGACATATACGGAATCGTGCTCGCCACTGAAAGCGCCGCCACGACGGCGCCCGACGCATCGCGCACGGGCGCCGCGACGCAGCGGATCGATGCCTCGTTTTCTTCGAGATCGAAGGTATAGCCGCCGGCTGCGTAGCTGGTCATGCGCTGCATGAAGGTCTGCGCGTCGGGACGGTTATCCGGTTTGAAGCTGACGCCGGCGAGCGCGCGACGCGACGCGTCGAACAGCGACTGCCAGACGTCGGGCGTGAGGTCGAGCATCATCGCCTTGCCGATTCCCGTCGACGCCAGCGGCATACGGTGACCGACGCGCGAGCGCATTTCGAGGCCACGGGTGCCGGGGATTTTGTCGATGTAGAGCACGTCGTCGCCGTCGCGCACGCCGAGGTGAATCGTGTCGAGCGTTTGTTCCGCGAGCGATTCGAGATGCTGACGCGCGACCGCCGTAAGCGGCATCTGTTCGAGCGCGATGGTGCCGAGTTCGATCAGCTTCGGGCCGAGCAGATAGCCGCCTTGCACCTGACGCAGGTAACGCGCCTGGACGAGGCTGCTGACCAGCCGATGCGTGGTGCTGCGGGTCGTGCCGAGCGCGGCGCCGAAGGTGCGCAGATCGCGTACGCCGGCGGCGGCGGCTTCGAGAATCGCGAGACCGCGGAGCAGTGTTTGTGTGCCGGCTTGTTGCGGGGTGATGTCTAGCAGCGTGCTGGGGAGGGCGATTTCGTCGGCTGCTGGGCGCTGGGTGGGCGCGGTCGCTTTTGGGCTGGCGTTTGCGCTCGCTTTTGCGTTTGCATTGCTGGCTGCGTGCGGCGGTTTGGCCGTGATCGGCTCACGCTCGGCAGCCTGCGTTCCGTGGTCGGCTGGCAGCGCCAGGTCAGCTTCGGACGCGCTCGCGGCGTGGGGCATCGCTTTGTTCATGGCGATTCGCTTTTCGATGGTTTTTTGCGCTTACAGCGCGGGGCCGGAGAGGTGGCCTGATTTGCCCGCTTTGCACGCTTTGCCACTGGCGTGGTGGGGCTGCCTTCGATTGGTTGGCATGGTTTGGTTTGTCTCCGGTTTTTTTTGTTGCTGTCGCTTGGGCGGGGACTTTTTTGTCGCCGCTGTGCGTGTTGGAGTGGATTCTAGGGCGGTTTTTGGAAAGCTCCAATATGTGAGTGTTGGATTCATATAATGGGATTTTTTGGTGCTTTGGGCTCGTTTTGGGCTGGGTTCTCGCAGTGTTGGCCTTTCCTTGCTTTGCTTCTGGTCTATTAGCGTTTGCCCTGTGCAGGCGGCACTCACTTTCTTTGCCGCCGCAAAGAAAGTAAGCAAAGAAAGCGGGCTCACACCGCTAATTCTTAAGCGGGTCCCCCGCACAGCCACGGTAGTGGCTCATCTGGAATCTGAGTCCTCGCACCTTCCACGCTCGTGACAAGGCCGTCATTCTTCCGGCGGCGCTTCGCGCGCCGTCGCGGTTGTTCACGCACGGCCCCTGCTAAGCGGGGTCCTCGCGCAGCGGCGGTAGTGGTGCATCTGGAATCGGGGTTCGCGCGCATTCCGCGCCGTGACACAGCAGTCATTCCTCCCGCCTCGCGCTGCGCACTCGCCGGAACGGCCGGCGTCGAAACGACGTCAGTTTTCAGACAGCGGCAAGCACGCTGTCGCAAACTCTCAAGCAATCGCAATCGCAATCGCAATCGCGCACAAGTAGCGCAGATTCAATCGGCATCGCTGATTACCTTTAACTCTGACAAGTCTGTTGAGAAATTTCGGAAATGAGGCCGTTGCGCTCTATTTAGCCTGCGCGGGTGATCACTCGACGGGCCGTAGGTTTTAGACTCGTTTTGTCGTGCATGTCACGACAAACAGGTTTCGAAGCCTGTCGCACGTGGAACTCCACAGCATTGGAGATCGCACATGAGCAAATCCCCCAAGAATTCTCGAACCGCATCACGGCCGTGTATTGACGCGATTCAGTACGAGAAACTGGCGTTATCTGCTTTCCGGCTTGTTGAACGGCAAATAGCGCAACTGAATACACTGTCGACGCTAGCGACTTCGATTTACCAGAACCCAGCCATCACGCTCGACGAAAGAACACGCCAGCGAACGCTACTCGGACTTTGGGTCGAAACCGCCGAGGAATATCGTCAAGAGGTCGAGGTGGACCGTGAGTTGTACGGCATCATCGCGCTTGATTCGAAGGGTGTTCCTCAAATGCAACTTACGACGCGCCACGCAACGGAGCTCCTGACAAAAGCCGCGCAACAGGCATCGGAAGCTAGCGGGAGTACTTCTGCAACCGGTTCGATTCCGAGCAAGCGAGTTCGCTCGAAAACATCATCGCGGCGTCCGGTAGTTACGCACTGAAAGTGACTCGCGGCAATTTCGTCGCGACGGAAAAAACCGCGATCATGAACCGCACTCGAAAACACAGACGGGCACGCCTTTTGGGGTGCCCGATTTGCTGAATGTGCATTGTCGCTTTCGGTATTAACGCAGCACAATTTCAAGCGCAGATTATTTGTCGTGTTGATGAAGCTACACCGCTCCGACACCGGCATTTCCGGTGCGTGAGGTGCGCCCGGACTTCTGCACGCAAAGCACGTGCATTTGCGCCGAATATAAGACGCCAAGTACATTCACGGCGCTTCGTCGAGTCGAAATCGAGAGCGCTCGCTACGCAAGCGTGGCCACTATTCCAGCGGACCGTTCCGGCGAGCGCGCAGCGCGAGGCGGGATGAATGACTGCTGTGTCACGAACGCGGAATGCGCGAGAGCCCAGATTCCAGATGAGCCACTACCGCTGCTGCGCGAGGGCCCCGCTTAGCAGGGGCCGTGCATGAACAACCGCGACAGCGCGCGGAGCGCCGCCGGATGAATGACTGCTGTGTCACGAACGCGGAATGCGCGAGAGCCCAGATTCCAGATGAGCCACTACCGTGGCTGTGCGGGAGACCCGCTTAAGAATTAGCGGTGTGAGCCCGCTTTCTTTGCTTACTTTCTTTGCGGCGGCAAAGAAAGTAAGTGCCGCCTGCACAGGGCAAACGCTAATAGACCAGAAGCAAAGCAAGGAAAGGCCAACGCCATAAAAAACACCACCAAAGCGCCGCGCAGGCAAAAACCCCGATTAATCGGGCAATTCAGCAGCGCCCATACGCCGAGCAATAACCCTGGACCGCTGCGCCAAATACCCTGACCCTCGATGCTCATCAAAATACTTAGGCTGCGGCAGCATAACCGCCAACCTGGCCGACTGCCCGGCGGTCAGCTTACTGGCCGAAGTTTTATAATAATAATGAGCCGCGGCTTCAGCCCCATAAACCCCATTCCCCCATTCAACGGAGTTGAGATAGATTTCAAATATCCGCTGCTTATCCATCAAGGTCTCAAGCATCCAGGTAATAATAAGCTCCTGCCCCTTACGGATATAACTCTTCTCCCGAGACAAAAACAGATTCCGCGCCAGCTGCTGAGTAATGGTGGAACCACCGCGAACAATCTTACCCTTGGCCTTATTCCGCTCCCAAGCCTGCAAAATAGCATCGGTTTCATAACCATTGTTATTAACAAAATTCGCATCTTCAGAAGCAATAATCGCCCGCTTCAGATTGTGCGAAATCTGTTCATACGGTACCCACGTATGCTGCAAAGCCAGATCCGGCCGATCCTGCGACAACCGCCACGCATCCGACCGCATAAAAGCCGTCGAAGAAGGATTAACGGAATTCCACACCGCAATCTGCGCGAAATAAAACGCCTGCGTCGCCAGCCACGCAATCGCCACCACCATGCCCAGATAAAACATCCATCGCACCGGACCTGGCCGGCTCACGTGCCGCGTCGCTGTCATCGTGCTTCCCGTCCTCGAATCGGTGAATTCGGCAAAGTGAACCGCCCGCCCTACGCGTGCGATGGCGCACTCAATAACACACGCAACTCGGCCAGCACCGGCGCGCCGTCAGGCCGCACGCCGCGCCACACGTAAAACGATTCGGCAGCCTGCTCGACCAGCATGCCCAACCCGTCCGCGCCGCGCGCACCCAACTTGCGCGCATGCTCCATGAACACCGTCGGCTGCGCGCCGTACATCATGTCGTAAGCCAGCGTGCCGCCGCCAAACGCGCGGTCGTCGCACTCGGGCAACGACGCGTCCAGGCTGCCCGCCGTCGCGTTGACGATCACGTCGTAAGCGCCCGCCTCGATCGCTCGCGCGCTGCCGCCACTCAGACGGCACGCGGCGGCGCGCGCGGCCTGCGCGAACTGGTCGACCAGCGCTTCAGCCTTGGCCGCCGTGCGGTTGACGATGGTCAGCGTATGCGGCGCGCGGTCCAGCATCGGCAGCACCACGCCGCGCGCGGCGCCGCCCGCGCCCAGCAACAGAATGCGCGCGCCCTTCAACGACACGCCAAGATTCACTTCGATGTCACGCACGAGGCCGAAGCCGTCCGTGTTGTCGCCATAAACGCCGTTTGCGTCGAAACGCAAGGTGTTCACCGCGCCCGCAGCAGCCGCGCGCGGCGACAGCGTGTCGGCGAATGCATGCGCGTCGAGCTTGAACGGCACGGTCACGTTCAGACCGCGTCCGCGCGCTTCGACAAACGCGCGCACGTGCGGCACGAACGCATCCACCGGCGCCAGCAGGTGGCCGTACTCGACCGGCTCGCCGGTCTGCGCGGCAAAGCGCCCGTGGATGAACGGCGATTTGCTGTGGCCGACCGGATTGCCGATCACCGCGTAACGATCGAGAGAATCGGTCGAGTTCATCGTCCCGGCTCCGCGATGTGCTGATCCGCGGCGGCATTGGTGGCATCGGTTGCGTCGGTCATGCCAGCGCCATCCGCGCTTTGCGCGTCGCTGTCGCCCTCGGCGCTCGCTTCGGCACCGTCGAGGTCCGCTTCGGCCTGAGCCTCGGCTTCGCCTTCGGCGCTGTCGTCCGGCGCGTCGTTGATCTCTTCTTCGCTCTCGTCGGCTTCCTCGGCTTCTTCAGCCTCGCTACCGCTCGTCACGGCCGGCGCGTCGAGCACGTGCAGCAGACGCACGGACGCTTCGACGGTCAATTCGTCGAGCGACATGACTTCCATCTGCAGACGCGTACCGCGTGCATGCACGCCGAGACCCGGCACATGCAGCAGCAACGGAATCTCTTCGAGGCGCACCAGATCGCCCTTCACCACCGACGCCACCACCTGCTTGCGGTTCTCCTGCTTCAACCAGCGCAAGCACCAGAAGTACTCCATGCGACGCTGGTGATCGGCATACGCGCTGTAGGTGTCGTCGAAACCTTGTACGACGGCGAACAGATCGGCGTCTTTCGGCTTGAACGGCGCGGCCAGCTTCGCGGTCACGCCATGCTGCACGCACGCGATCAATTGCCACTGATTCACCAGGTCGACGTAACGGCGCAGCGGCGACGTGCTCCACGCGTATTGCGTGACGCCGAGGCCTTCGTGCGGCGCGGCGTTGGTCTGCATGCGGGTGCGCTTCGGGCCGGTCGGCGCGCCGAACGCGCGCTGCGTGCGATAGATGCCCGGCACGCCGTGGTCGTGCAGGTACGCGCCCCACGACGAGTTGGCGAGAATCGCCAGTTCGGCGACGATCGTGTCGAGCGGCGAACCGCGCCGACGCGGCGTGATCGTGATGTGCTCGCCTTCCACGTAAAAATTGAAGTCGGTATTGCGCTGCACCTCGCGGCGCAGACCGTAAACGGCGCGCGCGGCCTGGCGCTTTTCGAACAGCGCCTGCGCAAACGGCCACAGCACGGCGATGTCGTCCTTGTGTGGATACTCGCCGGTGCCGGCGGCGAGCGCCTCTTCGGTGACGAGTTCGTCGAGCGTGTTGTGACGCAGATTGTTCTTCACGAACACGCGCTCGGCGCGCGTTTCGCTCGCGACGATCTCCTGGGTCTCACGGTTGACGATCACATACAGCGACAACGCCGGACGCAAGCCGCCCTCGGCCAGCGTGAACGCTTCGACGACGCTGTCGGGCAGCATGGTGATCTTGTCGCCCGGCATATAGACGGTGGACAGGCGTGTGCGAGCGATCTCGTCGACCTCGTCGCCACGCTGAATGCCGAGCGCCGGCGCGGCGATGTGCACGCCGATCCGCAAACGGCCGTCGGCGAGATGCTCGACGGAGAACGCGTCGTCGATTTCAGTGGTGGTGATGTCGTCGATCGAGAAGGCTTGCACGTCGGCTTCCGGCAAATCTTCCGGCAAGCTGCCGACCGTGACCGGCGGAAAACCCGTGCCGTGCGGGAAAAACTCCGACAGGAATTTCGCCTCGTGCAGCGCGCGCGCCGACGGAATCGCGCCGTTGTCCAGCATCAAACGCGCCTGCGAAATGCCGCGCGCCGCAGCGGCCGCTTCGAGCGCCTTGTATTCGATCGTGTTCTTGTCAGGCTTGGTGAGCAGCCCCAGCGCCTTGCTGCCGGTGAAACCTTCCGGCAGGCGGCCAGCCTTCAGCTCGTCTTCGTAGCCCGCTTGCACCAGCGCCTGCTGACGCTTGCGCTCGAGGCCGGCCAGCGCCATCTTCAGTTGTTCCTGCGGCGCGCGCTGATACATGCCGCGGCCCTTGCGGCGGAAGTACACCGGCGAACCATGCAGGCGCAGCACCAGAGCGGCACGCTCGATCGCACCAAAGCTTCCGCCGAAGTACTCCGCGCCCAATGCGGCGAACGGGAATTCGTCTTCCGGCGCGCACTCCCACAGGAAGTCCAGATCGATCTCCTGCGCGGCGGTGTCGGCTTGTTGCATCAGCTCGGCCGCGCTCGGTTTTTCGAATTCGATCAACACGTCTTTGGCGCGCACCTTGGCACGCCGGCCGCCCGGCAACTCGACCTGAAAAGCATCGCCCTGGCGCGACAGCACGCTGCCCGCCTTGAAACTGCCCGATTCCTCGAAGAAAACGTTCACTCAATACTCTCGTTCTGACTTGCATCTGCCGGCGCGTCCGACCCGGTTCGGCGATCGGTGACTTGCGTGCGCGGCACGGCAACGTGTTCGTGGTAGTGGATCCGCGGCGCGATGCGCGCGCCGGCGGGTTGAAGCTGGGTTGAATCCTGTTGAAACTGTTTGTGCAACGCGGCAGGCGGCTTACTGTCGCACGCCGGTTCGCCGGACCGTCCAGACTCAGGCGGCCTCGCGCGGCGCCGGCGGTTCGACGTCTTCCGCGCCGCAAAAGGCCAGCACCTCATCGACGTATTGCGCGAACTCGCTGATCGCGTGGTCGCTCCCTTCGATCAGCGTAGTGCGTGCGCCCGGATAGTGCGCGAGCATTTCGCGGTAGTCGAGCACTTCGTCGCCAGTGGCCGCCAGCAAATAATAGCGCTCGGGCTGCGTGATCGACGCGACACCGAGCGCGCGCAGCTCGTCCAGATGATGCGGCTCGACGACGATACTGCCGCCGCCATGCCACAACGGTTGCTCGCCGAGATAGGCGCTCAGGTCGCGCTGCGGCACCACCGCCGGGTTCAACAATACCGCCGGCCAGCCGTGTTTTTCCGCCAGATACGTGGCGAAATAGCCGCCGAGCGAACTGCCGATCACCGTGACGCGCTTCGTGCCGGCCGCGGCCACCAGCGATTCGACCAGCGCCACCGTCTCAAGCGGCGACACCGGCAGCATCGGGCAGCACCATTCGTCGCTACGACCCAGTTCGACCAGACGCGCCGCCAGCACGCGCGCCTTGAACGAATTGGGCGAAGAACGGAAACCGTGCAGATAAAGAATCACGAAGCGCCTCGCGCGGAAAGAGCGTCGAGCAGCTTCTGATGCACGCCGCCGAAGCCGCCGTTGCTCATCACCAGAATCTGGTCACCGGGGCGCGCGGCGTGAACCACGGCTTTGACCAGCGCGTCCAGATTGTCGAAAGCCTGCGCCTTGCCGCCGAGCGGCGCGAGCGCCTCGCCGAGGTTCCAGCCGAGCGCGTCGCGACCGGCGGCCGCGCCGTAGCCGAATACGAGGTCGGCGTCGGCAAGGCTGGCCGGCAATTGCGCTTTCATCACGCCCAGCTTCATGGTGTTCGAGCGCGGCTCCAGCACGGCCAGAATCCGCGTATTGTCGCGGCCGACGCGCGCGCGCAAGCCGGCCACGGTCGTATCGATCGCGGTGGGATGATGCGCGAAGTCGTCGTACACGGTCACGCCGTCGACGCTGCCGCGCACTTCCATGCGGCGCTTCACGTTGCGAAAGCTCGCCAGCGACTGCGCGGCCTGCGCCGGCGGCACGCCGACATGGCGCGCGGCGGCGATCGCGGCCAGCGCATTCATGCGGTTGTGTTCGCCCTGCACCTGCCACTCGACCACGCCGACGCGCGCGCCGTTGTGATACACGGCGAAACGCTCGTCGACCGGCACGCCGTCTTCCGCCGGCAGGGTTTCCCAGCCGCCCTGCACGCCGAAACGCTCCACTTCGCTCCAGCAACCGCGCGTCAGCACACGCTCCAACGCGTCTTCACGGCCGTTCGTCACAACCCGGCCGATGCCGGGCACCGTGCGGATCAGGTGATGGAACTGCGTTTCGATCGCGGCGAGATCCGGGAAGATATCAGCGTGATCGAACTCCAGATTGTTCAGCACCGCGGTCTTGGGGCGGTAATGGACGAACTTCGAGCGCTTGTCGAAGAAGGCCGTGTCGTACTCGTCGGCCTCGATCACGAAGAAACTCGAATCGGTCAGCCGCGCCGACACACCGAAATTCAACGGCACGCCGCCGATCAGGAAGCCCGGATTGAGGCCGGCGTCTTCGAGCAGCCAGGTCAGCATGGAACTGGTGGTGGTCTTGCCGTGCGTGCCGGCCACCGCCAGCACCCATTTGCCGTTCAGCACATGCTCGCCGAGCCACTGCGGACCGGACACATACGGCAGGCCGCGGTCGAGAATCGCTTCCATGAGCGGGTTGCCGCGCGAGACCACGTTGCCGATCACGAACAGATCCGCGTTCAGGCCGTTCAACTGGTCGGCGTCGTAACCCTCGATCAGGCCGATGCCCTGCGCCTCGAGCTGCGTGCTCATGGGCGGATAGACGCCGGCGTCGCAGCCCGTCACGGTATGACCCGCTCCGCGCGCGAGGACCGCGAGACCGCCCATGAACGTGCCGCAGATACCGAGGATGTGGATGTGCATAAGCCTGTCGTGCCGCGCGGGCGTTTTTTGCGTGGGATGGGAGTGCAGAAGAGCGGCCGGAACGATGCCGAAGCGACCGTCTGCGAAGGACGCTATTGTAACCGACGGCTCCCGATCGCCCTATGCGGGGCCGGCCGTTCGGCCAGCATCGGGGCGTAGCGCCCGGTGGCGGAAAGTCGCGCCATCAATCTCTAGTATCATTGCCGGATGGTCCGCAAATCACATTTCGATCCCCTGCGCGTGCGCGAAGAAATCGCTATCGCGGCTGCCAGGATGATCGCCGAAGACGGTCTCGACTACGCCACGGCCAAGCGCAAAGCGGCCCGGCAGGTAGTCGGCGAGAGCCGTGTTGCCGGCGAATGGCTGCCCGATAACGACCAGATCGAAGAAGAAATCCGTGAATACCAGTCGCTCTTTCAGGGCGACAGCCAGCCGCTGCTGTTGCGGCGCTTCCGCCGTGTCGCGGTCGACTGGATGGAGCGGCTAGCGCCGTTCAATCCGTATCTGACCGGCGCGGTGCTCGGCGGCACGGCCGGCGAGCACTCGGACGTTCATCTGCAGGTGTTCTGCGACAACCCGAAAGAAGTCGCGATCTACTTCCTGAACGCCAACATCCAGTACGACGTCTCCGAAACGCGGCATTTCGCCGGACGCGGCTACGTCGAAACGCTGAGCTTCCTGTGGCGTCCGGCAAACGAAGGGCGCGAGGCGGAGCCGGTCGGCATCCACGTCGCGCTTTACGAAACCGACGACCTGCGCGGCGCGGTGCGCGCCGACGCACGCGGCCGCACAGCCCGGGCCAATCTGCAAGCGGTTCAAGCGTTGCTCACCAGCAGCGAAGCTACCCCTTCTACTAATTAGACTGATAACCATGAATACGAGACGGATTCTGACAGGCGCGCTCGTCGCGATCGTTGCCGCCTGCGGCGGCGTGCTGGCCAATCACTGGTTCAGCGGCGACAGCGAAGTCGCCCACGCGGCGCAAACCACAGTCGCGCCGAGCGCGGTCGAACAACTGTGGGCCGCGCCGGTCACCACCGTCGACGGCAAGCCGCAGTCGCTAAGTTTGCTGAAAGGGCACCCAATCGTCGTCAACTTCTGGGCGTCGTGGTGTGGCCCCTGCGTCGAGGAAATGCCGGCGCTGTCGCAACTTCAGCGCGATTACGCGAAGAAAGGCATCCAATTCGTTGGACTTGGCGTCGATTCGGAGAAAAACGTCCAGGCGTTCCTGCAAAAGGTGAAGGTGGCGTACCCGATCTACATTACCGGCTTTGGCGGTGCCGACCTGGCGCGGGCCTTCGGCAACAACGCGGGCGGCCTGCCGTTCACCGTGGTGATCGACGCCAAAGGCAATGTGCGCTCGACAAAATTAGGCCAAATCAACCCGGAAGCGCTCCGGCAGACCCTCGACGCGCTTTAAATTTCACATTCTTTTAACGCTCGATTCCTGCCGGTACGCGCAAAAATACGCGCAAATCGCATGAATTTGAGAGAAGATGGGCGCCCGGCGCGACGGCAAATCGCCGCCCGCGTCGCTCGTTACGTGCGGGAAACTAGACAAGTTTCTCTAATCAGCGCTAAAGTGCGCCCAATTCCACGGAAAAAGAAGCGACCATGACGCGACTGCTGGTACTGCACGGACCCAACCTCAACCTTCTCGGCACCCGGGAACCCGAGGTCTACGGTCGCGTGACCTTGCCGCAGATCGATCAGGCGCTGGCGGACCGCGCAGCGGACGCAGGCGTCGAACTGGCGTCGTTCCAGAGCAACCACGAAGGCGCTCTGGTGGATCGCATCCAATCCGCCCGGACTGAAAAAACCGATTTCATACTGATCAATCCCGCCGCGTACACGCACACCAGCGTGGCCATTCGGGACGCACTGGCGGGGGTCGGCATCCCGTTCGTCGAGATTCATCTGTCGAACGTGCATCGTCGCGAACCGTTCCGGCATCACTCGTATTTCTCCGACCAGGCTGAGGGCGTGATTTGCGGCCTCGGCTGGAAGGGATATATGTACGCGCTCGAATTCGCGCTCGACCGGCTCGCCGCCGGTTCGTCGCGCGGCTGATTCCAAACACGTCTAATTTGCGCCGGCTGCGTATGCGCCGGCACTTTACGCATTGAAAGGGGCTTCCTGATGGATCTACGTAAACTGAAAACTCTGATCGACCTCGTCTCGGAGTCTGGTATCTCCGAACTCGAAGTGACCGAGGGCGAAGGCAAGGTGCGCATCGTCAAGAACGCGCCGCCGGTTTACGTGCAACCGTCCGCCTCGTACGCGCCGCAATACGCGCAGCCGGCTCCGTTCCCGGGCGGCGAAGCGCCTGCCGCGGCCGCAGCAGGCGCCCCGGCTACGCCGGCGCCGGTCGTCCCGCAAGGTCACGTGGTGACGTCGCCGATGGTCGGCACGTTCTACCTCGCGCCGTCGCCGGGCGCCGAGCCGTTCGTTCAGGTGGGCGACACGGTCAAGGAAGGCCAGACGATCTGCATCATCGAAGCGATGAAGCTGCTCAACGAGATCGAGTCGGACAAGGCCGGCGTGGTGAAGGAAATCCTCGTCGATAACGGCCAGGCGGTCGAGTATGGCCAACCGCTGTTCGTGGTCGGCTAACGCGGCACGCTTTGCGCTTTTTGCGCCTGCCGCCCGCGCGTCCGCCCTCCCGGGGCGCGCGACCGATCCTCTGAGGCAGCCTGCACCGTGACCGGCCGGGCGCCCATTGATGAGTCGAAAAACCGCTATGTTTGAAAAAATCCTCATTGCCAATCGTGGCGAGATCGCGCTCCGCATCCAGCGCGCGTGCCGCGAACTCGGCGTCAAGACCGTCGTCGTCTATTCGGAAGCCGACAAGGAAGCCAAGTACGTGAAGCTCGCCGACGAGGCGGTCTGTATCGGCCCGGCGCCTTCCAATCTGAGCTACCTGAACATGCCGGCGCTGATCAGCGCGGCTGAAGTGACGGACGCCGAAGCGATCCACCCGGGCTACGGCTTCCTGTCGGAAAACGCCGACTTCGCCGAGCGCGTCGAACAGTCCGGCTTCACCTTCATCGGCCCGCGCCCGGAAACGATCCGGATGATGGGCGACAAGGTCACGGCCAAGCAGACCATGATCAAGACCGGCGTGCCGTGCGTGCCGGGTTCGGAAGGCGCGTTGCCGGACGATCCGAAAGAGATCGTGAAGATTGCCCGCCAGGTCGGCTATCCGGTCATCATCAAGGCCGCCGGCGGCGGCGGTGGCCGCGGCATGCGCGTGGTCCACACGGAAGCGGCGCTGGTCAACGCGGTCAACATGACGCGTGAAGAAGCCGGCCGCGCGTTCGGCAATCCGCAGGTCTACATGGAGAAATTCCTGGAGAACCCGCGGCACATCGAAATTCAGATCCTCGCGGATTCGTTCAAGAACGCGGTGTGGCTCGGCGAGCGTGACTGCTCGATGCAGCGTCGTCACCAGAAAGTGATCGAAGAAGCGCCGGCGCCGGGTATCGCGCGCCGCCTGATCGAACGGATCGGCGATCGTTGCGCCGACGCCTGCAAGAAGATGGGCTATCTGGGCGCGGGTACGTTCGAGTTCCTGTACGAAAACGGCGAGTTCTACTTCATTGAAATGAACACGCGCGTGCAGGTCGAACACCCGGTGACCGAGCTGATCACGGGCGTCGACATCGTGCAGGAACAGATCCGCATCGCGGCCGGCGAGAAGCTCGCCTTCCGTCAGCGCGACATCGTGTTCAAGGGTCATGCGATCGAATGCCGGATCAACGCGGAAGATCCGTTCAAGTTCACGCCGTCGCCGGGTCGTTTGACCTCGTGGCATATGCCGGGCGGCCCCGGCATTCGCGTCGATTCGCACGCCTACAACGGCTATTTCGTCCCGCCGAACTACGATTCGATGATCGGCAAGCTGATCGCTTACGGTGCGACGCGCGAACAGGCAATCAACCGGATGCGCATCGCGTTGTCGGAAATGGTGGTGGAAGGCATTCTGACCAACATCCCGCTGCACCGCGAGCTGATGCTGGACGCGAAGTTCGTCGAAGGCGGCACCAGCATTCACTACCTCGAAAACCGGCTGGCCGCGAAGCAGCAGGCCGCACCGGAAGAAGCGTAAGCCATGAGCTACCGGGAATTGATCGTCGAGCTGGCACGCGAGCACGCGGAAGAGTTTTCCGACGCGCTGCTCGAGTTGGGCGCGTTGTCCGTGTCGGTGGAAGATGCGGACGCCGATACGCCCGACGAGCAGCCGCTGTTCGGCGAGCCCGGTCTCACGCCGGATCGCAGCGCGTGGCAACGTTCGCGCGTGATCGCTCTGCTCGCGCCGGAACACGAACCGGCGCTGCTGCTGACCGCCGCAGCTAATGAAATTGGCCTCGCGAACGCGCCGTCATTCACGGTGCGGGAAGTCGAAGACCAGGATTGGGTGCGGCTCACGCAGTCGCAATTCGATCCGATCAAGATCGGCGAGCGCATCTGGGTCGTGCCGTCGTGGCATGACGCGCCGGACCCCGAAGCGCTCGTGCTCGAACTGGATCCGGGCCTCGCGTTCGGCACCGGCAGCCATCCCACCACGCGTCTGTGCATGGAATGGCTCGAGCAATCGGTGCAGGCCGGGCAGTCGGTGCTCGACTACGGTTGCGGCTCCGGCATTCTCGCGATCCTCGCGCAGAAATGCGGCGCGAATCCGGTGTTCGGCATCGACATCGATCCGCAAGCGGTCGAGTCGGCGCGTCAGAACAGCGAACGCAACCGCGCGGACGTTACGTACGGTTTGCCGGACACCTGCCCGAGCGGCGAGTTCGACATCGTGGTCGCCAACATTCTGTCCAACCCGCTCAAGCTGATGGCGTCGATGCTGGCGTCGAAGGTCAAGCCGGGCGGCAAGATCGCGTTGTCCGGCATTCTGGCGCGCCAGGCGGACGAAGTCGCGCAGGTCTACGCGCAGTGGATCGATATCGGCGTATGGCGCGAACACGAAGGTTGGGTATGTCTGTCGGGAACGCGCCGCGAAAGCCATTAGAATAAGGCGTATTGTCCAACCAACGGCCTTTCGGCTTATCGGCTCAATATGCTCCTGGCAACGCGTTGCCCCTTCTGCGAAACCGTCTTCCGCCTGCAACCGGCGCAGCTCGCGCTGCGCCGCGGCCTCGTGCGCTGCGGGCATTGCCATGAAGTATTCGACGCCTCGAGCAGTCTGTTCGACGTCACCGAAGGCGGCGACTTCTCCACCGCCAAACCCGTCGAAGCCGCCGCCGCGATCGAAGCGTTATCCGGCGTTCGCGCCAGGAGCCCCGATTTCAGCGCTGAAGCGTGGGATCCGTGGGCGCCAACGCCCGACGCCGCGGTCGACAATCGCCTGCTGCACGACACCCACACTGTGCCGCTCTCGCCGGTTTCCACCAGCGCGGGCGTAGCGGTCACGCCGCATCACGCTCACGCGCACGAACCCGATCTGCCGGCCAGCGCATTCAGCACGCCGGTTCCGCCTGACGACGAACCAGTGCTGGCCGACGCGCCGCTCGAACCGTTCGCCTACCGGACCGAACCGCCGGCTGAAGACGCGCCGCGGGTTTGGCACAAGACCGATCGGTCCTCCGAACCTTCGTTGGACGAACCCGTTCTGCCGGAGTCGGCCAGTCTGCATGGCATCCCGGATAACGAACCGCGTTTTAACGCGGCCAGTTTTGCTGCGGGAGCTGGTGCAGGCGTGGCGGCCGGCGCCGCTATCGCCGAAGCCGATGCCGATGCCGACGGCGGCACGACGGCGCGCTTCGGCGCATCGACCGCCAACACCTCCGCAACCGACGACCCGACTGCCTTCTCCGGCGCGGCGGCCGCATCCAGTGGCGAACCGTTCTCCGTTCACCCGGTGAACGACGGCGTCGATCCGTTCCCGGTCGTTCGCGAAACCCGCCCGGCCGAGCCGCGACGCCTGGGCTGGATCATCGCCGGTTCGGTGGTGGCCGTGCTGCTGGTGCTGGCGCTGCTCGCGCAACTCGCCTGGTGGCAACGCGAAACCGTGCTGGTCTACTTCCCGAGGACGCAGACGCTCTACGCGAAAGCCTGCGCGCAACTCGGCTGCCTCGTCACGCCGCCGCACGACATCGACGGCTTGCAGGTCGAACCGTCCGATCTGCGGCAGATCGACGGCCCGCACAAGCTCGAACTGAAGATGCCGCTGCGCAACCGCTTCAACGTGGCGCTGGCCTACCCCGCTATCGAACTCACGCTGCTCGACGATCAGAACAACGTCGCCGTGCGCCGCGTGCTGTGGCCACAAGACTACGTCCCGCCCGGCACTCCGATCGCGGCCGGCCTGCCGGCCCGCAGCACACAGACGATGATCGTGCATCTCGACACCGGCAACGCGGTCGCCTCCAATTTCCGCGTACAGATTTTTTATCCGTAACGCATCCTCACGCGCCCGGCCATGATCGGGCGCATTCACCGTCGCATCTATCGTCAACACTGACGAATTTCCGGAGCACAAGAACATGAGTCAAGTCACGCTGGGTGGCAACCCTATCGACGTAGCCGGCACGTTCCCGTCGGTGGGCCAGAACGCCCCCGCTTTCTCGCTGGTCGGCAAGGATCTGAAGTCGCTGTCGCTCGCCGATTTCGCCGGCAAGCGCAAGGTGCTGAACATCGTCCCGAGCCTCGACACGCCGACCTGCGCGACGTCGACCCGCAAGTTCAACGAAGCCGCCGCGAAGCTGACCAACACGGCCGTGATCGTCGTGTCGGGCGACCTGCCGTTCGCCGCGTCGCGCTTCTGCACGACCGAAGGCATCGAGAACGTCGTCACGGCGTCCACGTTCCGCGGTCACGAGTTCGCGCAAGCGTACGGTGTCGACGTGACGAGCGGACCGCTGACGGGCCTGACGGCGCGCGCCGTGGTGGTGCTCGACGAGCACGACAAGGTCGTGCACGCGGAGCTGGTCGGTGAGATCAAAGACGAGCCGAACTACGACGCAGCCCTCGCCGCACTGAAGTAAAACCTTCGCGCACGAACCCCGGCGCCGCGCTTCATGCGCGGCGCTGTCGTATCGTCGCGCGCTTTCTTTATTGTTTTCACAGGAACCCTCGCCTTGGCTACGCTGATTTGCGGCTCGCTCGCCTACGACAACATCATGACTTTCGAAGGCCGCTTCCGGGAGCACATCCTGCCGGAGCAGGTCCATATCCTGAACGTGAGCTTCCTGGTGCCGACCATGCGCCGCGAGTTCGGCGGCTGCGCGGGCAACATGGCTTACGCGCTGCATCTGCTGGGCGGCGACGCGCGCATCATGGGCACGCTCGGCGCGGTCGACGCGCAGTTGTACATGGACCGCTTCAAGGCGCTCGGCCTGTCGACGGAAAACGTGCTGGTGGTGCCGGACACGCACTCCGCCCAGGCGATGATCACCACGGACCTCGAGAACAACCAGATCGCCGCGTTCCATCCGGGCGCGATGATGCAGTCGCATCTGAATCGCGCCGATGAAGCAAAAGGCATCACGCTCGCGATCGTCGGGCCCGACGGCTTCGACGGCATGGTCCAGCATTCGGAGCACCTGGCCGCGGCGGGCGTGCCGTTCGTCTTCGATCCGGGTCAAGGTTTGCCGCTGTTCGACGGCGCGACACTGCGGCGCATGATTGAACTTGCTACTTATGTAGCTGTCAACGATTACGAAGCCAAACTGGTGAGCAACAAAACGGGTTGGTCGATCGAAGAGATCGCCGGCAAGGTCGAAGCGCTGATCGTCACGCTCGGCGAGCAGGGTTCGCAGATCCATCATGCCGGCGGCGTCGAAGACATTCCGCCGGTCAAGGCACAGCAAGTGCTCGATCCGACCGGTTGCGGCGACGCGTTTCGCGGCGGCTTGCTGTACGGCATCGAGAACAAGCTCGGCTGGGCAACCACCGGCCGTCTGGCGAGCCTGATGGGCGCGCTGAAGATCGAATGCCAGGGCCCGCAAAACTACGCGCCCACGCGGGCGGAGATCAACGAACGGTTCAAGCAGGCGTTCGGATACGACCTGCCGTAATACCGAAAGCTATTGGAGTTAGGGAATGAGAACAACGAGTCGCCTGGTCGTGGCCGCCTTGATCGCCGGTTCACTGGCCATGTCGGGGTGTGCGTATAACAGCAGTTCCGCCGACGTCTATACGGCGTCGCAAGCGCAGCGCGAAGAAACGGTCCGCATGGGCACGGTCGACAGCGTGCGCGCCGTCAAGATCAGTTCGAACAACGGTCAGCCGAGCGGCCTCGGCGCAATCGGCGGCGGCGCGTTGGGTGCGGTGGCCGGCAGTGCGCTCGGCGGCGGCCGCGGTTCGATCGTCACGGGCATCATCGGCGGCCTCGCGGGTGCCGTCGCCGGCAATGCGGTCGAGAACGGCGTCGCGGTCCACGACGGCCTCGAGATCACCGTGCGGCTCGATAACGGCGACATGCGCGCCATCACGCAGAGCGCCACCGGCGAGATCTTCCGTGCCGGCGACCGCGTGCGACTCCTGTCGAGCGGCGGCGTGACGCGCGTCACGCACTAAAGTTTCCCCTCTCGCGCGGCAAGGCTCAGGCCACCGCCGCGGCGACCTCACACGCATGCCCTCCCCTGTGCATGCGTTTTTTTTCGCCCGCAGGTTTCAGCTTTGGCCAGCGATGCCTGGCAAACACAGCGCGCCGGGCAGCAGGTTTCAGGTCCAGACGCCAGGCAAAAAAAAGTCCCGTCGCCGGAAACCGGCAACGGGACCCTGACCGAGTAGCGCTCTCAACCTACCTTAAGCGCCACTCGATCATCGGACACATCGCGCGATGTGTCGAAGTACTTCTCAAGCTCAAGCTACCACTTACGGACGGCTGCCCGTCGGGAACGGCCATGCTGCTGCCGGGTTCAGCGCGGTCTTCACCGTCGCTGCCGGTGCTGCGCTCGTGACGGACGTCGCTGCGGGTGCCGGTGCAGCCTTCTTGGCAACAGCCTTCTTCGCAGGAGCAGCCTTCTTCGCAGGAGCGGCAGCCTTCTTCGCCGGTGCAGCCTTCTTCGCGGGAGCGGCCTTCTTGGCAGCGGGAGCAGCCTTCTTCGCAGCAGGCGCAGCCTTCTTGGCAACAGCCTTCTTCGCAGCAGGCGCTGCCTTCTTCGCGGCAGCCTTCTTGGCAGGCGCAGCCTTCTTCGC